>NZ_JAQZAD010000014.1:0-312484 GCF_028640935.1 Pseudomonas sp. SHLD1 | reverse complement strand
GTCCCGTGCCCGCTCGATGAAAGCGGGCACGGGGGGCTGATAGGCAGGGGTAGGGCTGTCGGGTCTAGTCGGCGGCGACGGTGCGCTGTTGCTGCTCGCCCAGGCCCTGGATGCCCAGGCGCATTTCCTGGCCGGGCTTGAGGTACACCGACTGCGGCTTGACGCCCATGCCCACGCCCGGCGGGGTGCCGGTGGAGATGACGTCACCCGGCTGCAGGCTCATGCAGCGGCTGAGGTAGGCGATGATCTGCGCCACGCTGAAGATCATGGTGCGGGTGTTGCCGTCCTGGTAGCGGTGGCCGTCCACCTCCAGCCAGAGGTCGAGATTCTGCGGATCGGCCACCTCGTCGGCGGTGACCAGCCAGGGGCCGAGCGGGCCGAAGGTGTCGAAGCCCTTGCCCTTGTCCCAGGTGCCGCCGCGTTCGAGTTGCCACTCGCGCTCGGAGACGTCGTTGACCACGCAATAGCCGGCCACATGGTCCAGGGCATTGGCCTCGTCGATGTAGCGCCCGGCCTTGCCGATCACCACGCCCAGCTCCACTTCCCAGTCGGTCTTGGTCGAGTCGCGGGGGATCTGCACCGCGTCGTTGGGGCCGCAGATGGCGCTGGTCCACTTGTTGAACACCACCGGCTCCTTGGGTACGTCCAGGCCGGATTCGGCGGCATGGTCGGCATAGTTGAGGCCGATGCAGATGAACTTGCCGACCCGGCCCACGCAAGGACCCACGCGCGGGGTGCCATCCACCAGGGGCAGACTGTTTGGGTCCAGTTGGCGCAGGCGGGCCAGGGAGTCGGCGCCGAGCGCCTCGCCGGCGAGGTCGGCCACCTGGCCGGAGAGATCGCGAAGCCGGCCCTGGGCATCCAGCAGACCGGGTTTTTCCTGGCCCTGGGGGCCGTAGCGCAAGAGTTTCATCGGAGCTCCTATGAGGGGAAAAGGGTTGCGGACGAAAAGCGGCGTCAGACGCTCCAGCCACCATCGATCACCTGGGCGGTCCCGGTGACGAAGGCGGCGGCGTCGGAGGCAAGATACAGGGCGAGGGCGGCGATCTCCTCCGGGCGACCGACGCGACCCATCGGCTGGCGGGCGGCGAAGGCGGCTTGCACCTCGGCTTCGCTGCGGCCTTCACGGGCGGCCTGGTCGGCGATGCGCTGGTGCAGCGAGGGGGAATCCACGGTGCCGGGGCAGATGGCGTTGCAGCGGATGCCCTGGCCGACATAGTCGGCGGCCACCGACTTGGTCAGGCCGATCACCGCCGCCTTGCTGGCGCCATAGGCGCAGCGATTGGCCACGCCCTTGAGGCTGGAGGCGATCGAAGCCATGTTGATGATGCAGCCGCCACCCTGGGCCAGCATGCCGGGCAGCACGGCGCGGATCATCCGGTACATGGCGGTGGCATTGAGTTCGAAGGAGAAGCGCCAGGCCTCTTCGTCGCAATCGAGGATGCTGCCGGCGTGGACGTAGCCGGCGCAGTTGAACAAGACGTCGAAGCTGCCCAGCTCGGCGACCAGGGCGGTCACGGCGGCCGCGTCGGTGACGTCGAGCACCCGTGTCTGCAGCCCTTCGAGGCTGTCCAGGGCGGCGGCATTGATGTCGGTGGCGATGACCTCGGCACCGGCGCGATGGAAGGCGAGGGCGGTGGCCCGGCCGATCCCCTGGCCGGCGGCGGTGACCAGGACGCGTTTGCCTGCGTGACTCATGCGGAGACCTCTTGGCTGATTATTGTTGTGAGTTGCCTGACCGCCAGCGGTCAATGGTCAGGCCATTGGTCCTATTGTTTAGACCCTGCTAGGCTCTCAGGCAAGGATTTTTTCGCGGCAGACTGCGCGACCTGCATGAGACGAGACCGCCATGCCCCTTCAGGTGATTGAAAAACCACGGCTTTACCGGCAGATCGCCGACCAGCTGCGCGCCCTCATCGACGGCGGCGAATACCCGCCGGGCAGTTGCCTGCCCGCCGAGCGCGAGCTGGCCAAGCAGCTGGGGGTGAGTCGTGCTTCGGTGCGCGAAGCGCTGATCGCCCTGGAGGTGATCGGCCTGGTGGACGTGCGCGTCGGCGACGGCGTACGGGTCTGCGCCCCCAGCGCCCCGCCGCCACCGGACACCCCGGTGCTGGAGCTGGCCGGGCGCGGCCAGTGGGCCGAGATGGATCCGGAGCTGAGCCTGGCGCTGGATCTGGACGCCGAGATCCCGCCCTTCGCCCTGCTGCAGGCGCGTCGCCTGGTGGAACCGGAAGCCGCCGCCCTGGCCGCCCGGCACGCCAGCGCCAGCGAACTGGCCGGCATCCGCGCCGCCTATGTTCGCAACGTCGAGGACAATCGCCTGGGCTCTACCACCCATCCCGGCGACCGGCTGTTCCATATCCGCATCGCCCAGGCCAGCGGCAATCCGGCCTATGCGCTGCTGCTGCGCCATCTGCTCGGCCATCGCTACGGCAGCATGTTCCAGCTCCTGCAGCGCCGCTACACCCCTGAGGACATGCCCGACCGCTCCCAGCAGGAGCACCTCGCCATCCTCGAAGCCCTGGAAACCCACGACCCCGACGCCGCCCGCCAGGCCATGGCCGCGCACCTGGATGCGGTGACCCGCATCTTCGCGCGGCCGGCGTTGGAGTGAGGGAGGACTGGGGTGAGGGTGGCTGGCCCTGTTGGGCTTCGCTGTGCTCAGCGCCAACCTACGGGGGCTCGGTGATGCGTGGACAAGGCTGCGCCGTTGTCCACGCTACGAAATGGCCCCAACCTCTGCTCGGAACCGCCCCTTCTTCCTCCGGGAGAGGGTTGGGGTGAGGGCAAGCCCCGCGACGATGGCATGGGCAGGCAACACCGTAGGGTGGAAAACCGCGCAGCGTTTTCCACGCGAATCCTGCGCGCGACACCCCTCTGTACGGCTCCTTAGCCACCTGGCTGTGGCTGTTCCTATCGCCTGCCGACCACGGACAATCGGCTCTTTGCCCCCAGGAGTCCGCCGCCATGTCCCTCGTTTTCCATCAGGTCGATGTCTTCGCCCAGCGCCCGCTGGAGGGCAATGCCCTGGCGGTGGTCTGTGGCGCCGATGCGCTTTCTACCGAGCAGATGGCCGCCCTGGCGCGCTGGACCAATCTGTCGGAGACCACCTTTCTCCTCGAGCCCACCGATCCAGCGGCGGACTACCGGGTGCGCATCTTCACTCCGGTCCGCGAGCTGCCCTTTGCCGGCCATCCGACCCTCGGCAGCTGCCATGTCTGGTTGCGTGAAGGCGGACGACCCAAGGGCGGCGAGGTGATCCAGGAATGCGACGCCGGCCTGGTGTCGATCCGCGCCGCCGGAGAGGAGCTGGCCTTTGCCGCGCCGCCGCTGTTGCGAGGCGGCGCGGTGGAGGCTGAGGTACTGGCACGCATCGCCCGCGGCACCGGCCTTTCGCCCGAACGCATCCAGGCCAGCCAGTGGGCCGACAACGGTCCCGGCTGGGTCGCGGTGCTCGTGGAAAGTCGTGAGGAGTTGCTGGCGATCCGCCCGGACTATGCCGCCCTGGAAGGCCTCAACGTCGGCTTGATCGCACCCTGGACGGGCCATGGCGCGGAGGCGCAGTTCGAGGTGCGCGCCCTGATGGGCGAGGAGTTCGCCGAAGATCCGGTTACCGGCAGCCTCAACGCCAGCCTGGCGCAGTGGCTGATCCCGGCGGGCTTGGCACCGGAGCGCTACCTGGCCAGCCAGGGCACGGCGATGGGCCGGCGCGGCCGGGTACGGGTAGCCCGTATCGCCGACCGCATCTGGGTGGGTGGCGCGGTGCAGGACTGCATCCGCGGCACCCTTGCCCTCTAGGCGCGGATCAGAGCCCGACCGAGCGGCCCTTGAAGCCGGCGGCATCGAAGTAGCGGGTGTCGCCGACGTTCTGGGTCTTGAGTTCGGTGACCAGCCCACCCGCCGCCGGCGCGGAACGCTGCACCTGGTGGCTGGCCTTGAACGGCTTGCCGCCCTCCAGACTCTCGCCGATCACCCGGCCGACCAGTTGCCCCTTGGCCGGGATCTCCAGGTGCAGCAGGTGGGCTAGGGTTTGGCCGACGTCGGCGTTGCTGACCGGACTCAGGTCGACGAAGCCCTTGCGGAAGTCCGGGCCGATCGCCGCCATGAAGTTGTGGGTGTCGCCGCGGCTGAAGCTGCCGTGCATGCCCTGGCCCTGCTGCAGCCCGGTGTCGGCCACTTCCACGGCGCAGACGTCGGGTTTGCCGCAGCCGCTGTCATAGGAGCGGAAGTTGACCACGATGGCCGGATAGGGGGTGAGCGCCGAGCCCTTGAGGTTGATCGCCGAGAGCGGCAGGGTGCCGGGGATCTTGCCCAGGTCGTCGTCGACGAACAGGCCGCTGACGTAATCCTGCTTGAGCAGCGCGGCGACCACCTTGGGTGCCAGGGCCTTGGCATCACCCTGGGGCAGATAGACGAGGTCCGAACCGCCGTTGGCCGCCACCACCACCTCCGGCTTGGCCGCGTCGGGACCGATCAGGCCATTGGCCTTGCTCGGGTGCTGGCCCTTGTCCATCGCCACCGGGGCGTCCTTGGCGTCCGGATCGAGCAGCGGTAATTTCAGCGCGGCGGCGAGATCCAGGGCGAGGAAGCCGGGCGGCAGCTGCCCCTTGGGCACGTCGGGGTAGCTGGCCTTGGCCGCCGGACTGGTCTTGCTCTCCTTGGAAATGGTGGAGAAGCCGTGGTCGGCGCTGACGAAGATGTCGGTGTTGCCGTCCAGGCCCAGCTCCTTCAGCCGGGCGCGCAGGGCACCGAGGTTGGCGTCGACGTTGCGGATGGCGGCCAGGCTGGTGGGGCCGTTGATGCCCGGGGTGACCTTGCCCAGGCTGTCGCCCTGGTTGTGCTGGGTGCCGTCGGGATCGCGCGACCAGAACACCAGCACGAAGGGCTTGCCGCTTTCCTTGAAGCGCGGCAGCAGCACCTGGTTGGTGACCTCGAGGAAGTAGCGCTGCTGCTCGACGTTGGCGCTCAGGGTGCCCGGCGTGGTGGCGTTGCCGGCCTTGCCGTTGGCGCCCCGGCTCGGGGCTTCCAGCGGCAGACCGGCCTGTTTCAGGGCGTCCTGCATGGCCGCGCTCAGGGGAATGCCGGTGGGATGGCCGGTGGAGTCGTCGACGATCACCGTCTTCTCGCCGTCGCGGGCGGTCACGTCCTGGATGGCCACCGGGCCGAGCTTGCCGACGGCGGCGGTGGACAGGCCGGCCTGGCGCGCGGCGGCGAGCAGGGTTTCCTCGTCCAGGTAGTTGCCGGCGAAGTGCTCGTCGACGTCGCCCAGCACCTCGTCGTTTTCCAGGAAGGGCGTGACGCTGTTGTTCGCCCCTGGAACCGGGAAACCGGTGTAGATCGTGTTACTGAAATCCCCGGTGTCGCCCAGGTAGTGCCCGGTGGCCAGGGCCGAGGCATTGGGCGTGGTGAAGGTCGGAAACAGCGAGTGGCTGTTCTGGAAATTCACGCCTTCGCGCCGCAGCTGGGCCAGGTTCGGTGCGGTCTGGGCATCGACGATGTTGGCGCGCAGGCCATCGGGAATGAAGAGGATGACGTTGCGCGCTGGTTCCGCGGCCATGACGGCCGAACTGGCGAGGAGGGCGAGACTGCAGGCACGGGCGAGACGGGTAGGAAGGAACGCCATGGAAGACTCTCTGCGCAGGTGGAAAGACAGCAGAGATGTAACAAGAGATTGCTGCAGTTTTATGATGACAACGCCATGACACGGGGCGGCATCCTTTGTGCAACGCCTGGGTCCCCGTCCAAGGAGCTGCCCATGGCCCACGCCTTCGAGAGTACCGTCGCCGCTGCCCGTCACCTTGACCTGGATACCCCGGCCATCCGCCAGGCCCGCATCGATCTCGCCGCCTGTTTTCGCATGGCTGCCCGCCTGGGCCTGGGCGAGGGGATCTGCAATCACTTTTCCTTCGTGGTGCCCGGCCACGACGATCTGTTCCTGGTCAATCCCTATGGCCTGGCCTTCGCCGAGGTCACGGCTTCCTCGCTGCTGATCTGCGACTTCGTGGGCGGTGTGGTCGTGGGGGAGGGGGCGCCCGAGGCCACTGCCTTCCATATCCATGCCCAGCTGCACCGGCTCAATCCCCAGGCGCGGGCGGCCTTCCACACCCATATGCCCCATGCCACGGCGCTCTGCCTGCTGGAAGGCGACCCCTTCGTCTGGGCCGGGCAGACCGCGCTGAAGTTCCATGATCGCCTGAGCGTGGACGAGGACTACAACGGCCTGGCGCTGGACGCGGCCGAAGGCGAACGCATCGCCCGGGCGGCGGGTGACGCGGCGGTGGTCATGCTGAAGAATCACGGACCGCTGGTGCTGGGGCCGAGCATCGCCGAGGCCTGGGACGATCTCTACTACCTGGAGCGCGCCGCCGAGGTGCAACTCAAGGCCATGGCCAGCGGCCGGCCGCTGAAGCCAGTGGCACCGGCCATCGCGCACGCCGCCTGCCAGCAGCTGCTGCAGGGCAACGCCGACAGCGCACGGCTGCATCTGGAAAGCGTGAAGCGCCAGCTGCTGCGGCTGGAGCCGGACTATCGGGACTGAAAGGGACGATCAGCCGCCGCGGCTGCGACGCTGCGGCAAGGCCCGCGGTTGCGGGGTGGAGCGTTCCAGTGCGGCGGCCGCGACCGCGGGCAGCTCGGCATCCAGTTGTTCGACCAGCCGCTCGCGCAACTGGCGCTTGAGCTCGCGACTCATGTCCAGCTGCCCATGATGATCCAGCGCCAGAAAGCCTTGGCGGAGCATACCGATGGACAGGGACTGGACGTCCGCGCCCAGGGGGCAGACATCGAAGGCGAGCGACTGAGCGTGGGCTGACGGCATCCTGGTGATCATGACTGTCCCTCCTGGACCAGAGCCCCATCTTGCCAGGCCCGGCAAAGGGCGCTGCAGTGGCAAAGCGCGGACCCGTGGACTGCTGCGCATTTTGCCGACGCGAAAAAAAGCCCGGGATCCTCCCGGGCTAAAAGCGCAGATGTCAGCTTCTACGATGCCTCGTCGGCATGGAGGAGAGCTTGCCACTGCCCGCCTTATGGCTGCCTTAACGCCGCTAGCGAATCAGCGCGGCCAGCAGGGCCATGCAGGCGATGGCGGTAAAGATCAGCAGCAGGTGAAGCAGGGAGAGCTTGTCCATGGGCGAGGGCACGGGTAGCGACGCAGATGACCGATGATAGCAAAGAGCTATCATTCGTTGCCTGGTCGCGACTCAGGACGACTGCAGCATCGCCTGGATCCGCCGTTCCAGCGTATCCAGGGTGAAGGGCTTGGTCAGGACCCGCATGCCGGCGTCGAGATCGCCGTCCCCGATGACATTGGCCTCGGCATAGCCGGTGATGAACAGCACCGGCAACCGCGGTCGCAGCCGGCGCAGGGCATCGCCCAGCTGGCGGCCATTGAGCGTCCCCGGCAGGCCGACGTCGGTCACCAGCAGATCCAGCGGGGTATCGGGCGTTGCCAGTGCCAGGGCGGTGGCGGCATCGGCTGCCTCCAGCACCCGGTAGCCCTGGGCGAGCATGGCATCCACCAGCAGGGTGCGGATGGTCGGCTCGTCATCCACCACCAGGATGGTCTCGCCCTGGCCGGGCCGGCTGGGTTCGAACTCGGGATAGACCGGGGCGCTGGCCACCGGTGCCACGCAATGGCGCGGCAGATAGAGATGTACCCAGGTACCGGCGCCGGGCACGGAGTCGATGCGGATCTCGCCACCCGACTGCAGCACGAAGCCGTGCACCATGGACAATCCCAGCCCGGTGCCCTGGCCAATGGGCTTGGTGGTGAAGAAGGGGTCGAAGGCCCTGTCGCGGACCTCGTCGCTCATGCCGCTGCCGGTATCGCCCACGCTCAGGCGCACATAGTCGCCCACGGGCAGCGCCTGGCGTTCGGCCTGGGTCTCGTCCAGGCGCTCGTTGCTCAGGACGATACGGATGCGCCCGCCGTCGGGCATGGCGTCGCGGGCGTTGAGGCAGAGGTTGAGCAGGGCGTTTTCCAGCTGCGGGCCGTCGATGTGGGTCAGCCAGAGCCTGGGATCGGCCTCGCGCTCCAGGGCGATCTGCGGGCCGATGCTGCGCTGGATGAGGTCTTCCAGACCAATGACCAGTTGCTCCAGGGCCACCGGCTGCGGATCCAGGGTCTGGCGGCGGGAAAAGGCCAGCAATCGATGGGTCAGGGCGGCGGCGCGCTGGGCGGCGCTGCGGGCGGTGCCCGTGTAGCGCTCGAGGTCCTGCAGCCGGCCCTGGCGCAGGCGCAGGTCGAGCAGTTCCAGCGAACCGAGGATGCCGGTGAGCAGGTTGTTGAAGTCATGGGCGATGCCACCGGTGAGCTGGCCGACGGCTTCCATCTTCTGCGATTGCCGCAGGGCTTCTTCCATGAGCCGGATGCGCTCCTGCTCGTTGAGGCGCTCGGTGACGTCATAGGCGAACTGATAGGCGCCGATGCGCTGGCCCTCGGCGTCGAGCAGCGGACTGAATTGCAGTTCGTAGTGGCGCTGCAGCGATCCCCTGTGCACCGAGATGACGGTGCTGAAGGTCTCGCCGGCGAAGGCGCGGCGCCAGTGCGCGAGGATGCCGTCACGCAGGTCGGGCCGACGCTCCAGGCTTTCGCTGAAGGAGTCGCCGATGCGCGGCCTTACCCCGATCACCTCTTCGAACACCTCGGCGCCGGAGCCGTTGACCGCCAGCCAGCGGAAATCGAAGTCCAGTACGTGGATCATGGAGCTGGCGGCGTCCACCACATTGGCCAGGATGCGGTTGGCGACCAGCGCCGCCTGCACCCGCTCTTCGAGGGTTTCGTTGAGTTGCCGCAGGGCCGCCTCGGCGCGCTTGCGTGGGGTGATGTCCTGGAACAGCACGGCGACCTGGCGGCGGCTGGCCGGCTCGATGCGAAAGGCAGTCAGCTCCAGGTAGCGCCCGGTAGCCACCAGTTCCTGCTCGAAGCGGATGGCTTCGCCCGTACGCAGCACATGGCCATAGCGATCCAGCCAGGCCTGGGCCTCGTCGCCGACCATGTCGCGCAACCTCTGGCCCACCACGTTGGGAATGCCGGCATGGGCGGCATAGGCCGGATTGGCCTCGACATGCACATAGTCGCTCAGCGGCCCATGGGGGCCGTCGATGAATTCGATGATGCAGAAGCCTTCGTCCATGGCGTTGAACAGGAACTGGTAGCGCTCGCTGGCCAGGGCGGCAGGACTTTCAGGAGGCGCAGCGCGGGCGTCGAGCTGCTGGCGCAGCTGCTGATTGCTCTGCTCCAGCTCGGCAAGGCGCGCCAGCAGGGAAGGGGTGTCGGCGACAGGCACGGCAGGCTCGGCAAGAAAGATGAGGCGACGGCTTCGCTTCAAAGACCGGCATTAGACGACCCCGGATGAGAAAGTGCCAGGCGCGTCACAGATTCTTCATGGTGCTGTCCAGCTGCCTGGCATGAGTGCCAAGGCGGGCTCGCCAGGCCAGGGTATAGCCCCTTGAGAGATGTCTGACCACTCTGCTTTGGGTGGATTGACACCTTCGAAAGTCACTCATACGATGTCATATGAATATCTGGTAACAGCTTTCCAACGACCCCGGTTCACGCCGGTCAATAACAACAAGTCAGGAAGCCCATTCAATGACTATCCAGGTCACTCCCGAGACGGAGTCCGCCCTGCGGCCGCAGGTCCCGCCCGTCGCCGCTACCCAGCAAGCCTCCCGCATCACCCGCTACCGCTGGCTGATCTGCGCCCTGCTGTTCATCGCCATCGGCATCAACTACATCGACCGCCAGATGATCGGCATCCTCAAGCCCACGCTGCAGGCGGACCTGGGCTGGACGGAGACCGACTACGCCAAGATCGTGTTCTGGTTCCAGTGCGCCTACGCCATCGGCTTCCTGACCTTTGGCCGCATCATCGACAAGGTCGGGGTGCGTATCGGCTACGCCCTGGCCTTCACCATCTGGACCATCGCCAGCATCGGTCACGGCATCGCCCATACCGTCACCCACTTCGTGCTGGTGCGCTTCACCCTCGGCTTCGGCGAGTCCGGCAGCTTTCCGGCCAGCCTCAAGGCGGTGTCGGAATGGTTTCCGCAAAAGGAACGCGCCCAGGCCACCGGGCTGTTCAACGCCGGCACCGCCATGGGTCCGATCATCACACCTTTGCTGGTTCCGGCCATCACCCTGGCCTGGGGCTGGCGCGCGGCCTTCATCTCCATCGGCATCGTCACCGCCCTGTGGCTGATCGCCTGGCTGCTGATCTATCGCCGTCCCCACGAGCACCCCAAGGTGAGTCGTGAAGAGCTGGCCTACATCCAGGTCGACGATGGCTCCCCGGTGGCGGCCACCCCGACTGTCCCGACCAAGATCTCCTGGTTCAAGCTGCTGACCTTCCGCGAGACCTGGGCCTATGCCGCCGGCAAGTTCCTCACCGATCCGATCTGGTGGCTGTACCTGTTCTGGCTGCCGGACTTCCTCGGCAAGACCTACGGCCTGAATCTGAAATCCTTCGGTCCGCCGCTGATCGCCATCTATATCCTCGCCGACATCGGCTCGGTGATGGGCGGCTGGGGCTCGTCCAAGCAGATGAAGCTCGGCCGCAGCGCCAACCTGGCGCGCAAGACCACCATGCTGCTCTGCGCCCTGGCGGTCGTGCCCATCGTCACCGCCCAGTTCGTCTCCAGCCTGTGGCTGGTGGTCGGCATCATCGGCCTCGCCGCCGCGGCCCACCAGGCCTGGTCGGCCAACCTGATGACCCTGCCGTCGGACCTTTTCCCCAAGGAAGCCGTGGCCTCGGTGATCGGCATCGGTGGTACCGCCGGCGCCATCGGCGGCATGCTGATGACCACCTACAACGGCTACATCCTGGAGATCTTCAAGTCCTACCAGCCGATCTTCATCGTCGCCGGCAGTGCCTACCTGGTGGCCATCGTGGTCATCCATGTGCTCACGCCACGACTCAAGCCGGTGCCGCTGGAGCGCATCTCGGTGGGCTGACCACGGGTCGCTGACAGAGAAGCCGCCGGGTCCTCCCCCGGCGGCTTTTTTTATGCCACTGGCTGTCCGGATCGCGCAGGGGGCTGTCCTGCTCGCGAGCGCAGCGGGCGGGTAGGGCGGTCAGACTCTGAGGCCCAGCCCTGGAGTCCCCCATGCTCAAGCAACCCCAGACCAAGTACCGCGCCTTCGCCGCGCCCTCGTTACCCGACCGCCAATGGCCGGGCCGTCAGCTGACCCAGGCGCCGCGCTGGTGCTCAACCGATCTGCGCGATGGCAACCAGGCCCTGATCGAGCCCATGGGGCTGGAGCGCAAGCGGCGCTTCTTCACCCTGTTGCTGGCGATCGGCTACCGGGAAATCGAGGTGGCCTTTCCGGCGGCGTCCCAGACCGATTTCGATTTCGTCCGCGAACTGGTCACCGCGGACGGACTGCCGGACGATCTCTGGCTGCAGGTGATGACGCCGGCGCGCAGCGAACTGATCGAGCGCACCTTCGCGGCCCTGGTCGGGGCACCCCGCGCCATCGTCCATCTCTACAATGCCACCGCGCCACTGTTTCGCCGGGTGGTGTTCGACCAGGATCGCGCCGCCACCCTGGCCATGGCGGTGGCCGGTACCCAGCGGGTGCGTGCCCTGTGCGACGCCCAGCCGGAGACGGCCTGGATTTATCAGTATTCGCCCGAAACCTTCTGCTTCACCGAGGCGGACTTCGCCTTGGAGATCTGCCAGGCGGTGCGCGAGGCCTGGCAGCCCTCGGCGGATCGCCCGCTGATCCTCAATCTGCCGGCGACGGTGGAAGTGGCCACGCCCAATGTCTATGCCGACCAGATCGAGGGCTTCATCCGCGGCCTGGGTCCGGCGCCGCATGTGACCATCAGCGTCCATCCGCACAACGACCGTGGCACCGGCGTCGCCTGCGCCGAACTGGCCCAGCTGGCCGGGGCCACGCGCGTGGAAGGCTGCCTGTTCGGCAATGGCGAGCGCACCGGCAACGTGGACCTGGTGACCCTGGCGCTGAATCTCTACAGCCAGGGGATCACGCCGGGGATCGACTTCTCCCGCCTGGAGGAGGTAGCCAGCGTGGTGGAGGCCTGCAACCAGCTGACCATCCATCCGCGCCATCCCTATGGCGGTCGCCTGGCCCTGGCCGCCAATACCGAGCAGGGCGCGGCCCTGGGACTCGTCGATCCGGCCGAGCTGGGACTCAGGGCGCGGCGGGGCTGACCGCGTCGGGCAGGCCCGCCTGGCCGCGATAGGCCGAGGGCGATACCCCCAGCACCTGGCGGAAACGGGTGGCGAAGGCACTGGGGCTGGCGTAGCCGTGGTCCAGGGCGACGTCGACGATGGCATGGCCGGCGGCCAGGGAGGTTAGGCTGGAATCCAGCCGCGCCCGCTGCAGCCACTGGCCGAAGGTCAGGCCGGTCTCTTTGAGGAACAGTCGGCTCAGGGTGCGCTCGCTGACCGCCAGTCGCGCGGCGGCGCCGGTCAGCGTCCAGCGCTCGCCCGGGTGCTGGCGCAGGTGGCGGCAGAGTTCAGCGAGCGTGGCATCCACCGGCCAGGGCAGGTGCAGTCCGGCGGTGGGCGAGCCCTGCAACTCGTCGAGCATCAGCTGCAGAATATGGTGGGCGCGCCCCTCGGCCAGTCTGTCGGCAGGCAGGGGCAGGGCGGCCAGGATGAGTTCGCGCAGGAGCGGCGAGACGGCGATCAGCTGGCAGCGCGTCGGCAGCTCGGACCGTACCTGCGGATCGACGAACAGGGTGCGCACCTCGACGCGGCCTAGCAGGTGCAGATCGTGCTCTTCGCCGGCGGGTACCCAGACGCCCCGCCCGGGCGGCACCACCCAGCGGCCCTGGGCGGTGTTGACGATGACCACGCCGCAGAGCGCATGGATCAGCTGCGCCTGGCGATGGCTATGGGGCGGCACCCGTTCGCCATGGGCATAGTCCTGGGCCACGGCGTGCAGGCCGTTGCATGAGCTGAAGTCGATGAGCATGGCGTCAGGCCGGCGCGCGGCCGGCCAGCCACTTGCCCAGCAGCGCATCCAGTTGCCGCTGCTCGGCTTCGCTGAGGGTCGCCAGGGCCCGGCGCTCGTTGTCGACGTGGGCGGCCATCAGGCCATCGATCAGGGCGAAGCCGTCCGCGGTGAGGGCCACCAGGGTACTGCGGCGATCCTCGGGATTCCTGCGCCGCTCGATCAGGCCGGCTCGCTCCAGGCGGTCGAGGCGATTGGTCATGCCACCCGAGGAGATCATGGCCGATTCATAGAGCACGGTCGGACTCAGGGCATAGGGCTCGCCGGCGCGCCTCAGGGTCGCCAGGACGTCGAATTCGCCATAGTGCAACCGGTGTTCGTCGAAGAAGGGCTGCAGGACATCGCGATTGAGCACCTGGGCCATCTCGCCCAGCCGACCCACCAGGCGCATGGGCAGGGCATCCAGGTCGGGGCGCTCGCGGTGCCATTGGTCCACGGCGAATTCGGCGCGATCGGCCATCGGGTTACCTCGGGAATATATCTTGATGTTAAGATACTTCTCATCAAGAGAAATACCGTGTCATTCTGGAGATTGTCCATGCTTTCCGCGTCATCATCATCCCCGACCATGGCCGCACCGCGCCAGGACGCCTTTCTCGTCGTGCTGCTGGTACTGCTGGTCGGCCTCAACCTACGGCCCATCCTGGCCGCCATCGGTCCGCTGCTGGATGGCATCCAGGCCGCGACCGGCCTGGAAGGTAGTGGCGCCGGCGCGCTGACCACCCTGCCCATCGCTGCCATGGGCCTCTGCGCCCTGGGCGGCGCCCGCCTGCAGGCCTGGCTCGGCGAGCGCCGTGGCATCGCCCTCGGCCTGCTGCTGCTGGCCCTGGCCAATGCGCTGCGCTGGGAAGAGCCGAGCGGCCTGGGGCTGATCCTCACCGCCGGCCTGGGCGGCGTCGGCATCGCCCTGGTTCAGGCGCTGATCCCTGCCTACATCCGCCGCTGCCATCCGCAGCGCACCAGCACCCTGATGGGCCTTTACACCACCGGCATCATGGGGGGCGCGGCCGTGGCGGCGGCTACCGCCGCGCCCCTGGCCGAGCAGTGGGGCTGGGCCCAGGGCCTGGCGCTCTGGACCCTGCCGGTGCTGCTGGCGCTCGGCGTCTGGCTGGCCCTGGCCCGTCCGGATGCGCCGGCGCAGAACGCTGCGCCCCGCGCGCAACCCTGGCGTCAACGCCAGGCCTGGCTGCTGCTGGCCTTCTTCGGTATCGGCACCGCTGCCTACACCCTGGTGCTGGCCTGGCTGCCGCCGTACTACACCGGCCTCGGCTGGCAACCGGCCGACAGCGGCCTGCTGCTGGGCGGCGTGAGTCTCGCCGAGGTCAGCGCCGGCCTGCTGCTGTCGGCCACCATCGCCCGGCTGCGCAATCGCCGGCCGCTGGTGCTGGGGGTGCTCGGCGTGGTGCTGGTGGGGCTGTTGTGCCTGGCGCTGGCACCGCTGCCACTGGCGGTGCCGACCGCCATCCTGCTTGGCCTGGGCATCGGCGCGCTGTTTCCGCTGTCGCTGATCCTGGCGATGGACCAGGTGCGCGATCCCGCCGAAGCCGGTGCCTTGCTCGGCTTCGTCCAGGGCGGTGGCTATCTGATCGCCAGCCTGGCGCCGCTGGCCGCCGGCATCCTGCGCGACCAGCTGGACAGCCTGGCCAACGCCTGGCTGCTGATGGCGGTGGGCGTGGTGCTGCTGATGGGCCTCGGCCTGCGCCTGACCCGACCCGCGCGGCCGGTCGTGGCGCGCGGTTGCCAGCAGGCCTAGCCCGCGCGCGGCAGGCGCAACTCCACGCAAAAGCCGCCCCGCGCCCGATTGCTGAAGCTCAGGGCACCGCCCAGGCGGCGGGTGATGGTCTCGACGATGGCCAGGCCCAGCCCGGCGCCCTGGGGGTTGCCGGCGCTGTAGAAGCGATCGCACAAGCGCGCCAGCTCGGCCTCGTCCACCCCGGGGCCGCGATCCTCCACCCGCAGCAGTACGCCCTGGTCCTGGCTGGTTTCGATGCCGACTTCCACCGCGCTGCCGGCGGGGGCGAAGGCCAGCGCATTGGTCACCAGATTCTGCAGGGCGATGGCGATGGCGTCCGGATCGCCCAGCACGGGCGGTCCGGCCTGGGCCGCCAATACCAGCTCCACCTGATGCCTGAGCGCCAGGGGCGTCAATTCCGCCAGTTCTTCCCGGACCAGGGGTTCCAGGGCCAGCGGCTGGACCTGGGTGGCGCCGGGTTCCAGGCGCGCCAGGGTCAGCAGCTGGCTGGCCAGCCGGGTGGCCCGGCTGACGCCCTGGCGCAGATAGCCCAGGGCTTCGTCGCGCTCCTCGGCCGTCTCAGCGCGCTGGGCGTTCTGCGCATGCAGATCGAGGATCGCCAGGGGCGTACGCAATTCGTGAGCGGCGTCGGCGATGAAGCGCCGCTCGCGGTCGAGCAGGGCGCGCAACTGGGCGAGCTGGTGATCCAGGGCGCCGCGCATGGGTTGCAACTCCGGCGGCAGCGGGCCGGCCGGCAGCGGCGCCAGGCTGTGCGGATCGCGCTCGCGCAATCCGCGGGCGAAGTCCTGCAGCGGTCGCAGGCCCCAGCCCAGCAGCAGCCAGAGCACCCCGACCAGCAGCGGCAGGCCCACCAGGGTCGGCCAGAGGGTATGGCTGACGATGCGCTGGATCAGGTCCTGGCGCAGGTCCTCGCGCTCGCCGACCCAGATGCGCAGGCCGCCATCGGCGGTACGCAACAGCATCCCGCACCATTCGCGCCCGTTGTCGAACACCTCGTGCAGCCCTTCCGGCGGCACCTCGGTCAGCCGCGGCGCCTGGCCGGAGCGGGCCAGCAGCCGGCCATCGGCGGTCCAGATCTGGAAGGTCAGCTGATTCTCGTAGGGATGCGCCGGCACGTTGCCGGGCACGGGTTGCATGGCGCGATCGAACACCCGGATCAGCTCCGGCCAGCTGGCCGCCGCCGGCGTGCCGGCCTGCAGCAGGCCTTCCAGCAGGCGCGCGCCCTGGACCAGCTGGGCGTCGTAGATGCCCTCGATCTCGCGATGGCTGTCGCGCAGGGCCAGCAGCGCGAGGGCCAGGCTGCCGGCCAGCACCAGGGCCAGGGTGGGGGCGAGGATGCGGGTCCGGATGGCGATCATGGCTGACGCTCCAGCAGGTAGCCGACCCCGCGCACGGTGCGGATCAGGCCGCTGTCGAGCTTCTTGCGCAGGTTGTGGATGAGCACTTCCAGGGTGTTGCCCGAGGCGGCTTCCTGCCAGCCATAGAGGGCGTTGCTCAGCCGCTCGCGGGTGATGACGGCGCCCGGTCGCAGCAGCAACAGGTGCAGCAGCTGGTATTCCATAGGCGTCACCACCACCTCGGCGCCGTGGTAGTGCACCACCTGGCGGGCCGGATCGAGGCTGATGCCGGCGTGCTCCAGCAGCGGGTGCGCGCGGCCACAGCTGCGGCGGATCAGGGCGCGCAGGCGGGCCTTGAGTTCGTCCAGATCGCAGGGCTTGACCAGGTAGTCATCGGCGCCGGCATCCAGGCCCTGGATGCGATCGGCCTTGGCGTCGCGGGAGGTGAGCACCAGCACCGGCACCTGGCCGTCCGGCTGGCTGCGCAGGCGGCGCAGCAGGTCGAGGCCGTCGCGGCGCGGCAGGCCCAGGTCCAGCAGCACCAGGTCGAAGCGCTCGGAGGCCAGGGCGTGCTCGGCGGCCAGGCCGTCAGCCACCCAGTCCAGGGTGTAGCCTTCGCCGCGCAGGGCCATGCGAATGCCCTGGGCCAGGGCCGCGTCGTCTTCCACCAGCAGTACCCGCACGATCGCCTTCCTCTCTCTGCAATGCCGCCAGGGCGCCATCATCGCCGGCGTCCTGGCGCAGCGGCAGGGGCAACTGTTACCGGGCGTTGCGTCCTAAGACTGCATTAAGCTTTGGCGCCGAGTCTGGCCACTCCAACCACGAGGAGTGTCGCCATGCGCCGCCTGCTGCTGCCGTTGCTGTTCGCAAGTCCCCTGGCCCTTGCCGCCGAACCCCAGTGCACCCAGGCGGACAAATCCACCTGGCAGGACGCCGAGAAATTCCAGGCGCAACTGCGTGACCAAGGCTACGAGATCAAGAAATTCAAGATCACCAAGGGCAACTGCTACGAGATCTACGGCTTCGACAAGGAAAAGCGCAAGGTCGAGATCTATCACGACCCGGTGAGCGGCAAGGCGGTCAAGAGCGAGATCGACAGCTGATGAGGACGGCGACCGTGCGGCTCTGGGATCCCCTGGTACGGCTGTTCCACCTGTCGGTCGCCGCGGCCTTTTTCGCCAACTATTTCTTCAACGAGAAGGGCGCCTTCTGGCACCGCTGGATCGGCTACTACGCCAGTGCCTGGCTGCTGGTACGCCTGATCTGGGGCTTCGTTGGCCCGCGCAGCGCGCGCTGGAGCGACTGCTGGCCGACCCGCGCGCGGCTGAGCGCTCATCTGCGTGATCTCTGGCAGGGGCGGCCCCATCATCGCCTCGGCCATTCGCCGCTGGGCGCCCTGGTGATGTTGCTGATGATGGGCGCCATCGGCGGCCTGGGCGTCACCGGCTTTCTCATGCGCGAGGTGGATGCCCTCTGGGGCGCCGACTGGCCCGCAGACCTGCACGCGCTCTTCGCCAACGGCCTGCTGGCGCTGGTCTGCCTGCATGCCGTGGCCGCCGTGGTGGAGAGCCTGCGGGTGGGCGACAACCTGCCGCTGTCGATGCTGACCGGTCGCCGCCGCCCGCTGGATGAGTCTTCCCCGCGCGACTAGGGCTCGCCTAGGCGCAGTGCCCGTCGAGGGTGCCCGGCGGATCCACCTGCACCGTCACGTGCTGCAGGCCATGGCGACTGCGCAACAGCTCGCCCACCAGGGTCGGCAGGCGCAGGGGGTCGCTGCCCGGCGCCGGGGTGATGTGCAGGGTGGCGATGCGGGTTTCGTCGGTCAGCGTCCAGACGTGCAGGTGGCCGACCTCGGCCACCTCCGGCAGGGCGCGAACCGCCGCCGTGGCACCAGCCGTGTCGAATTCCCGCGGCGCCGCCTGCAGCAGCACCGCGCCGGCATCGCGCACCAGGGTCCAGGCCGATTTGACGATGAGCAGGGCGACCAGGATCGACAGCGCCGGATCCAGCCAGGTCCAGCCGGTCCAGAGGATGCCCAGGGCGGCGAGGATGGCGCCCACCGAACCCAGCAGGTCACCGGCCACATGAAGCAGGGCGCCGCGCAGGTTGCTGTCGTCCTTGTGTCCGCTGTTGAGCACCACGAAGCCGACGATATTGACCACCAGGCCGATCACCGCCACCACCAGCATGGGGCCGGACAGCACCTCGGTGGGCTCGCGCAGCCGCATGATGGCTTCCCAGCCGATCCACAGGACCAGCAGCAACAGGGCGACGCCATTGGTCAGGGCGGCAAGGATGCGTACCCGGTGGAAGCCATAGGTGAAGCGCGCATTGGCCGCCTTGGCCGCCACGCGGTAGGCCACCAGGGCCAGCAGCAGGGCCGCGGCATCCGAGACCATGTGCCCGGAATCGGCGATCAGCGCCAGGGAGCCGGACCACCAGCCGCCCACGGCCTGGACGATGGCGTAGCCAAAGGTGAGGACGAAGACCAGCTTGAGCTTGCGCTCGTTGGCGGCGGTCACCCGCGGGGCATGGGAATGACCATGGCCGTGGTCGTGGTCGTGGTCGTGGTCGTGGTCGTGGCCATGCTGATGATCGTGGTCGTGGTCGTGGTCGTGGTCGTGGTGAGGGGTGGAGCCACTCATCTACAGGTCTCCGAAGCGTTGAGGAGGCAGTGGGCGCAAGCCCTTTGCTGACCATCCTGAAGCCTGAAGTGACTTCAGGGTCAAGCCGGTCGGCTCGTATCCGACCCTTGGCTCATCTGTTACCGCGCATGAGCCGCTAAGACTTCATTAAGGTTCGCCCCTCAGGGTAGCGGCTCCCTGTCGCTGGAGCCCGCCATGCCCGCTTGCCTTTGCCTTTCCTCGCGCGTGCGCAGGGTACCCTGATGCTGCTCGCGGCCTTCTCTCGCCCCCGCGCCTCGGGCTGGCGGCACTGGCGCAATCTGCTGCTCCTGAGCAGTCTGAGTTGCCTGCTGTTGCTGGCCGACGACGTCCTGCAGCAAGGCTTCACGCCAAACAACCGCGCCGAGCTGGAGGCGGGCTATGTGGCCGCGCTCTGGGTGTTCAGCCTGGCGCTCTGGCTGAGCAATCTGCCGCGCCTGGCGGCGGTTATCCTGCTGCTGTTCGCCCTGATGCAGCTGCTGCAACTGGGCAACCTGAGTTTCTTCGGCGAGCCGCTCAGCGCCATCGACATCCAGGCGCTACTGGGCGATACCGCCGAAGTGCGCCAGACGCTGTGGCTCAGCCTGCCCGCGCACTGGCCGGTGCTGCTGTGCGTGGGGCTGCCCTATGGCCTGCTGATCGCCCTGCATCTTCAGTTGCCAGGCCGGGTACCGCTGCCGGCCAGTCGCTGGGCGCTGCTGCTGATCGCCGTGGTGCTGCTGTCCAAACCCTATCGCGCCACCTACCGTAACCTCGATGCCTTCGTGCCCAGCCCCAGTCGCAGCGGCCTGCACAACAGCCTCAACGCCTTTTCCGCCTGGGCGGTGCGCCTGGCCGGACGTGACGATGTCGTCCTGCCGCCCACCGCCTATGCACCCTATGGCCTGGCCCCGGTACCCCGCACCGCGCGGCATGTCTGGCTGGTGGTGGCCGATTCCCTGCGCAGCGATCGCCTGGGCGCCTTTGGCTACCAGCGCGATACCACCCCCAAGCTGTCGGCCTACCTGGCGGCCAATCCCCAGGCGCTGATCCGACCCGGGGTGGCGGCGGGAGTGGCCACCGACGTGAGCCTGCCCTATCTGCTCAATCCGATCCGCGAACCGGGCCAGGACCAGCGCCTGCGCAGCGGCGAGATCAATCTGTTCCGCTTCGCCCAGGCCGCCGGCTTTCGCACCCACTGGCTGTCCTCCCAGGAATCCAAGCTGCTGGCGCACCTGGGCAGTCGCTACCTGGACGTCTCCATCACCCGCGAGGACCATCCGCTGCGCTTCCTGCAGCGCCAGGATCGCGCCCTGCTGGAGATCCTCGACGAGCAGCAGTGGGCGCCGCGCAACTTCGTGGTGCTGAATCTGCGCACCGCACACCTGCCCTATGCGCAGAACTACCGGCACGAGAGCACCCCGGCGCCCTGGCCGGATAGCGGGGCCGAGGGCCAGGCCAATGCCTACGACAATTCCCTGCACTACCTCGACGGCCTGCTCGCCGAGATCCTCGCCGACTTCGATCGCCTGGAGGGCGAGCGCTATCTGATCATCACCGGCGACCACGGCCAGCGGCTGGGGGAGGGTGGGCACTGGGGGCACAACGACCTGGTGCCCGAGGTCAGCGACGTACCGGTGATCGTGGTGGCGCGGGACGCACCGCCGCAACCGCTGATCGAGCTGCAGGGCGAGCGCTGGATCAGCCACTACGAGGCCGGCAGCTGGCTGGCGGAGCGCCTGGGGACCCGCATCGACAATCCCAATCGCCGCCCCGAGGAGTACTTCGTCCATGGCAAGCTCCTGTTCAGCGACAATTTCGTGCAGCGCGTCTGCGAATCGCCCACCGGCCTGGTGCACCAGCCGCCGCAGCAGTTGAGCAAGCTGCTGCTGGATACCGCGGAAAGCCCCTGTGGCTAGGGCCTCGCGGCCATACCTTCAACCCCCGGGCGCCGCTACACTGCCGGCGCCTTTTCACCTCAGTAGCAGGATCCCGTCATGCCCTCCGCTTCTCCTGTTTCCCGCTATGCGCGCAGCGCTCGGCTGCTGCACTGGCTCATGGCCCTGCTGGTACTGCTGGCCTATGTACTGATCCTCAATCGCGGGCAGTTCGAGCGGGGCTCGCTGGAGCGCCAATGGGTGGTGCTCAGTCATTTCTGGGTCGGTCTGCTGGTGCTGGCACTGGTCCTGCCGCGGCTGCTGGTGCGCCACCGCCATCCGGTACCGCCGATCACGCCGCCGCTGGCGAAGAGCCTGGAGACCGTCGGCCGGCTGACCCACTACGGACTCTATGCCTTTCTGCTGGCCCAGCCGCTGCTCGGACTGTTCACCGTCTGGCTGACCATCGGTGCGGTCAAGATCCCTTCCAGCACCTGGGCGCTGCCTTCACCCTTCCCGGTGGACCCGGAACTGGCGAAGACGCTCAAGGGCGTGCACCTCTGGCTGGGCAAGGCCTTTTATTGGGTGATCGGCCTGCACGTGCTGGCCGCCCTCTGGCATCACCTGGTGCGCAAGGACGACACCCTGAAGCGCATGCGCTAGCGCGGATCGAGGGCGATGATGCGGTTGCGTCCGCCTTCGGCCAGCAGATAGCCGTCGCCCCGTGGCAGCAAGGCCTGGGGGGCGCGCAGGAAGGTCAGGATGGCGCGCGGGGCTGACTGGCGATCCCAGAGCAGCAGGCGGGCGCGGTGCGTGGAGTCTTCGCTGATCCACAGGCCGCGCCGGTCGCAGAGCAGAAAGCTCGGCTCGCGCAGCTCGCTCAGCGCCGGCGGATCACGGCCGTCGTCGCTCAGCTGGCGCACCAGACCGCGGGCTTTCTCGGTATAGAAGGCAGTGCCATCCGGGCAACGGGTAAAGGACTCCGCCTCGTCCAGGTGGTCACGCAGCACGGTCAGGCTGCCATCGGCGGCGTCGTAACGCAGCAGGCGTCCGGCCCCCTTGCGGTCTTCCACGGCATAGAGGCGTTCGCCTTCGGCCCAGAGGCCCTGGGCATTGATACCGGTGAAGAGATCACGACTGCCGGTGGCGTCGAGCCAGCGGATGGGATGGGTGCCACCTTCCTGGCTGTAGGCGAAACCGTTGCGGTAGGGCACCAGGCCATCGGGCTTGTACAGCCCCTCGCTGAGTACGCTGCGTCGGCCCTGGGCATCGATACGCAGCAGCCGGCCCTTGCCGTCCTTGAGTTCTTCCGCGGTGATCAGGGCAGTGCCCTGCCAGGCCAGGGCACTGGCCTTGGCGATGTCGGCATGGGCCACTTCGTAGCGCCAGCCAGGGGCGGCCTGGGCCGGCCAGAAGCGCTGCCAGGCGAGAAAGCCCAAGGCGGCCAGCAGCAGGGCGGCCAGGACGAAGAGGACGCTACGCCAGGGCCGGGCCATCAGCTGGCTACGGTGGCCAGGTGCTCATGGAGGATGGCCGCGCCGATCACGATCAGCACCACACCACCGAGCATCTCCGCGCGCTTGCCGACCAGATTGCCCATCACCCGACCCAGCATCACCCCGGTAGTGACCATGATCATGGTGGCGAGGCCGATGGCCAGGGCGGCGGTGATGATGTTGACGTCGATGAAGGCCAGGCCCACGCCCACGGCGAGGGCATCGATGCTGGTGGCCACAGCGGTCAGGGCGAGCAGCATGAAGGAATGCTGGCGGGGCTTTTCCTCTTCGGCCTCGGGCGCGCCGAAGCCGGCCCAGATCATGCGCAGGCCGAGCACGGTGAGCAGGGTGAAGGCGATCCAGTGATCCCAGGGCTGGACGTATTGGGCGGCGGTGAGGCCGACGGCCCAGCCGATCACCGGGGTGATGGCTTCGATGACGCCAAAGATGGCACCGGTACGCAGGGCTTCGCGCAGGCAGGGCTTGTGCAGGCTGGCACCCTTGCCGACAGCGGCGGCAAAGGCATCGGTGGACATGGCGAAGGCCAGGAACATCAGGGAAGCGGGATTCATCGTGACAGCGCCGGCCGGGCTCGATCCACAAGGCACTCCCGCACGCCCGGCATGGCGCGGTGATGCCTCTGGTCTCGCCAACCCTGACTGGCTGTCCTGACCACGGCGGTTGCCGAGTATGTTGATCAGGACGCTTTCCACCGCGGTGGAAGCAGGCTACTCCCCAAAGAGGCCGCCACCTTACCCATCCGGATAGAGAAAGTCTATCTTGTAGATAGTTCTAATATATATAGCCTTGGCTAAATTCCTGCTGTCAAGCCGCCCACGCGGATGCGCCAAAAGGCCTGCAAGGCCCGTCGTAACTGGATCGTGGCCACGGCACAGGCTGCTGAGACGACCGCGGGCGGCGGACAGGCGTGTCGTCTGGTGACCACCGGAGGTCGCCTGTAGAGGCTGGCCGGGACGTAGGCGGCCCCTTTGCCATCGGCAGTTGGTCGAAGCGGTCTGCTGTGAGGCCCAGGCGCGGACACCTTCGCCTGCCTGCGCAGGAGCCATTGCCGTCGCCCTCAATGATGGCGCTCTGCCGTCCCCGTTTCGTCATGCCGCTGACACTTAATTGTCACATTTCGGCAATAGCCTAGCGCCAGCCCTCACTAGGTAATGGAGCCACCATGAAACGCACGTTCAGCCTCTCTCTGTTGTTGTCGGCCTTTTGCCTGAGCACCGCCGCTCATGCCGTGGATGTCACGGGCGCAGGCTCGAGCTTCGTCTTCCCCGTTCTGTCGAAGTGGTCGCAAGGCTTCAGCGAGAAGACTGGCAACCGTATCAACTATCAGTCCATTGGCTCCGGCGGCGGCATCGCCCAGATCAAGGCCGGCACCGTGGACTTCGGCGCCACCGACGCCCCCATGAGCACCGACGACCTGCAGAAGGGCGGTCTGGGCCAGTTCCCGACCATCATTGGCGGCATCGTGCCGGTGATCAACGTGGAAGGCATCGAGCCCGGCAAGCTGAAGCTCGACGGTCCGACCATGGCCAAGATCTTCATGGGCGAGATCAAGACCTGGAACGACCCGGCCATCGCCGCGCTGAACCCCGGTATGAAGCTGCCTGAAGGCGCCATCACCGTGGTGCGTCGTTCCGACGGCTCCGGCACCTCCTACAACTTCACCAACTACCTGGCCAAGGTCAGCCCGGAGTGGAAGGAGAAGTTCAACTTCGGCACCACCGTCAACTGGCCGGTCGGTGTGGGTGGCAAGGGTAACGAGGGTATCGCCGCCTACGTGAAGCAGATCAAGGGCTCCATCGGCTACGTCGAGTACGCCTATGCGCTGACCAACAAGATGACCCACGTGCAGCTGAAGAACGCCGCCGGCAACTTCGTGCAGCCCGAAGCCAAGAGCTTCCAGGCCGCCGCCGCCACCGCCGACTGGAAGAGCGCCAAGGACTTCAACCTGCTGATGACCAACGCCCCGGGCGCCGATGCCTGGCCGATCACCGCCACCACCTGGATCGTGATGTACAAGGAACCCAAGAACGAAGAGCGCAGCAAGGTCGCCTTCGACTTCTTCAAGTGGTCCCTTGAGCATGGCCAGAAGGATGCCGCGGCCCTGGATTACGTCCCGGTCCCGGACACCCTGGTCAAGCAGATCGAAGGCTACTGGGCGTCCGACTTCAAGAAGTAAGCACGACTGTCCCGCCGCCTGGATCCCCTGGGGTCCAGGCGGTTTCGCGCGTCCTTCCAGGTAGACGGAAAGCTCCATGACCGACCAGACCCTGCCCCTCTCCGCCGCTCAGGAACAGCGCATCCGCCGGGATACCCGCGCCGATGTCTGGTTCCGCCGGCTGCTGTTTTCCGCCGCGCTGCTGGTACTGCTGGTACTGGTCGGCGCCGCCGCGTCCACCCTCTGGGGCGGTCGCCACGCCTTCATGACCTTTGGCCTGGACTTCATTACCTCGGCCGAATGGGATGTCGGCGCCGAGAAGTTCGGCGCCCTGGTGCCCATCTACGGCACCCTGATGACCTCCTTCATCGCCCTGCTGCTGGCCGTGCCCACCGCCTTCGGCATCGCCCTGTTCCTCTCGGAGATCGCGCCGCCCTGGCTGCGCGGCCCGGTAGCCACCGCGGTCGAGCTGCTGGCGGGCATTCCCTCGATCATCTACGGCATGTGGGGCCTGTTCGTCTTCGGCCCGTTCATGGCCGCCTACATCTCGCCCTTCATCAACGATTACCTCGGCGCCATCCCGGTAATCGGGGTGCTGTTCCAGGGGCCGCCGCTGGGCATCGGCATGCTGACCGCCGGCATCATCCTGGCGATCATGATCCTGCCCTTCATCACCTCGGTGATGTACGAGGTGTTCCGCAGCGTGCCGGCCCAGCTCAAGGAATCGGCCTACGCCCTGGGTTCCACCACCTGGGAAGTCTGCTGGGACATCGTGCTGCCCTACACCCGCTCGGCGGTGGTCGGCGGTGCCTTCCTCGGCCTGGGGCGCGCCCTGGGCGAGACCATGGCGGTGACCTTCGTGCTGGGCAACGCCCACCAGTTCTCCCTCTCGCTGATGATGCCGAGCAGTTCCATCGCCTCGGTGATCGCCAACGAATTCAACGAGGCCTACACCGATCTGCACCGCTCTTCGCTGATCGCCCTGGGCTTCCTGCTGTTCGTGGTGACCTTCTTCGTGCTGCTGGCGGCACGGCTGATGCTGACGCAACTGTCGCGCAAGGCAGGTAACTGATGCACATCGACGCCTATCTCTATCGCAAGCGGCGGATCAAGAACGGCATCGCGCTGATCTTTGGCAGCGCCGCCGCCGTGCTCGGCCTGGGTTTCCTGGCCTGGATCCTCGGCACCACCCTGATCAAGGGCGTCAGCGCCCTGAGCCCGGCCCTCTTCGTCGAGATGACGCCGCCGCCCGGCGCCGCCGACGGCGGTCTGGCCAACGCCCTGTTCGGCAGCGTGCTGATCACCCTGCTGGCCACCGCCATCGGCGCGCCCATCGGCATCCTCGCCGGGCTCTGGCTGGCCGAATACGCCCGCCATTCGAAGCTCGGGCTGGTGGTGCGTTTCGTCAACGACATCCTGCTGTCGGCGCCGTCGATCGTCATCGGCTTGTTCATCTACACCGCCGTGGTGGTGACTCTGAACCAGTACTCCGGTGGCAGCCTGGGCTTCTCCGGTTTCGCCGGCTCCCTGGCGCTGGCCATGCTGGTGGTGCCGGTGGTGACCCGTACCACCGACGAGATGATGCAGCTGCAGCCGCCGGCCATGCGCGAAGCGGCCCTGGCCCTGGGCATTCCCCAATGGAAGGTGACCCTGCAGATTCTGCTGCGCGCCTCCCGCGCCGGCGTGGTGACCGGGGTGCTGCTGTCCATCGCCCGCATCACCGGCGAGACCGCACCGCTGCTGTTCACCGCCTTCGGCAACCAGTACTGGAACGCCGACGTGCTCAAGCCCATGGCCACCGTGCCGGTGACCATCTTCCAGTTCGCCATGAGTCCGTTCGAGAACTGGCAGCACCTGGCCTGGGCCGGCGCCTTGCTGCTGACACTGTTCGTGCTGCTCCTGAACCTCTCCTCTCGCTTCTTCTTTCGTAACCGGGATTCCAAGTGACTACCATGCAGACGCAGATACCGGAACTGCAGGCGCGCGACGTCGGCTTCCGTTACAAGGGCCACCAGGCGCTTAAGTCGATCAACCTGGACATCGCGGCCAAGCAGATCACCGCCATCATCGGCCCGTCCGGATGCGGCAAATCCACGCTGCTGCGCATCTTCAACCGCATTTACTCGGAATACCCGGGGCTGGAAGCGAGCGGCGAGATCCTCATGGACGGGGAGAACATCCTCGATCCCAAGTACTCACTGAGCCGCCTGCGCAGCACCATCGGCATGGTATTCCAGAAGCCGGTGCCCTTCCCGATGTCGATCGCCGACAACGTCGCCTACGGCATCCGCCACCACGAGCGCCTGTCCCGCGTGGAGCTGCAGGATCGCGTCGAGCAGGCGCTGCGCGGTGCGGCGCTGTGGGACGAGGTCAAGGACAAGCTCAACCAGAGCGCCCTGGGTCTCTCCGGCGGTCAGCAGCAGCGGCTGTGCATCGCCCGCACCATCGCCCTGCGTCCGCGGGTGCTGCTGCTGGACGAGCCGACCTCGGCCCTGGATCCCATCTCCACCGCGCGCATCGAGCAGTTGCTGGCCGAACTCAAGCAGGAGTTCACCGTGGTCATCGTTACCCACAACATGCAGCAGGCGGCGCGCTGCTCCGACGTCACCGCCTTCATGTACCTGGGCGAGCTGATCGAAGTGGACAAGACCGACAAGATCTTCACCAAGCCGGACAAGAAGCAGACCGAGGACTACATCACCGGTCGCTTCGGCTGAGGATTTCGCCGGCGCTCGGCAAGGCCACTCCCCGGAGTGGCCTTTTTCATGGGCGGTCGGAAAGCGCCGGGCCAGAGCCTCGGGTCATCGTGTTCCATTCCGAGCCACTGCCGAGTCGTCCGGGATGGATGAAGGTTTGATTAAATTTTGCTTTATATTCAATGCCTTGAATTAAAAGCTTTATCTTCCTGCAAGCAAAACGACATCTCTTCTGCCGAGACTGACCCAGCTTCGTGACGGGCTGCACCGCCAGCCATCACTCCCTGGATTGTCTTGCAAGGAGATCTGCCAATGCCTGTTAACCCTTATCGATTCATGGCGCTGTTCTCGGGCGTGCTCCTGGCCACCTGCTCGGCCGCCGCGAGTGCCGCGGTCGATGAGAAGCTGCTCGACATGCTCAAGGCCAACGGCTCCATCACCCCTGCGCAGTACAGCGAATTGCGCGGCGATCTGCAGCAGGAGCAGCAGGCGCGTGCTGCCCAGGTCGCCCAGCAGCAGAAGACCTCCGATTTCGAGAAGAAACTGGCCTGGGCCGCCAAGACCCAGATCAAGGGCGACGTGCGGGTGCGCCACGAGAGCATCGATATCAGCGGCGAACCGGACAACGGCCGCGATCGGGACCGTCAGCGCATCCGCGCGCGGCTGGGCGCCTACAGCGAGATCAATCCGCAGGTGGACACCGGCATCCGCATCGCCACCGGCGGTGGCGACGATGCCCGCTCCACCAACCAGGACCTCAACGGCTACTTCAACAAGAAGCAGCTCTGGCTGGATCAGGCCTACATCGACTACCACCCCACGGCGCTGCCGAATCTGCATCTGGTGGGTGGCAAGATGGGCCAGCAGTGGGTCAGCACCGGCGATGTCATCTGGGACGCCGACATCAACCCCGAAGGCCTGGCCGGTACCTACAGGTACGACCTGGGCGGCGGCGCCGAGCTGTTCGGCAGCACCGGCTACTACGTGCTCAAGGACAACGTCGACGGCGAAGGCTACGAGTTCAGGCACGACCTGCGCCTCTATGCCGGCCAGCTGGGCAGCCGCTTCAACCTGGGTGATGCCGCCAAGCTGATGGTCGGCGGCAGCGTCTATGCCTACGACAAGGACCAGGACAGCGCCTGCCCGACCACCGGCTCGGTCACCTCGCCCTGCGCCCTGGCGGTCAATGGCAACACCACCGACCGCTTCCAGCTCTACGAGGGCTTCGCCCAGCTGGACCTGACCAAGCTATGGCTGCCGCTGTCGTTCTATGGCCAGTATGTGGTCAATGACAAGGCCGACGACGGCGAGGACACCGCCTGGCTGGTGGGCGCCAAGACCAAGCTGCTGCAGCGGGTCGGGCTGGAATACAACTACCGTGATGTCCAGCGCAACGCCGTGGTGGGTGCCTTTACCGACTCGGACTTCGGCAACGGCTCGACCGGGGCCCGCGGCCACAAGCTCAAGCTCGGCTACGACATCGACAAGAACTTCGGTGTCGGCCTGACCTACTTCCTCGCCGAGTCCGATACCGCCAGCCGCTTCCGCCGCGACGCCGACGTCAAGACCCTGCAGCTGGACCTGGAAGCCAAGTTCTAACCACGACCCTGAGGTCGTGCTCCTCTTGAACCGCCCTCGAGCGGTTCTTTTTTGCCTGCTCGATGGAGAGAGCCGCCTGGCAACTGTTGGGCTTCGCTGCGCTCAACCCAACCTACGCTGCCTTTCCCTTACGTCGGAGCTGCTGGTTTTGCCTCTCTCCCTCCAGGAGAGGGTTGGGGCGAGGGAGGCTTCCCACTAACGCTCGACCCTGATCTCCACCAGCTTGCCATCGATGAACTTGAGGTGACGCGAGGCGCCGTTCTGTGGGGCATAGGTCCAGAACTGGGTCTCGGCGGCATTGAACTTGGGCACGTTGTTGTTGCGCAGGGCCGGCGGATTGATCTTGCGCTCGGCCGGGGCGCCGCAGGCGGCGAGGACCTGTTCGACGCTGTCGCCTTCCTCGACGAGACTCTGGCCACAGCGCAGGCTGGCCTGGGCGAGCGTGGGCAGCAGCAGGGGAATCAGCAACAGATGACGAGCGCGCATCGAAACTCCGAGAGGTAGCGGCAGAGGCCATTGCCTTTAGCCTAGCTGTTCTCTCCGTAATGGGGCGCCTTGGCAAAGCCACGACTCAGATAGCGCGAACCGGCCAGACCGAAGCGCCAGGGCACCTCGCGCGCGCGGCTGATACCGATGCGTGGGCCCGCGATCACGGCTACTTCGGCAGCGGCTGGCTCCAGCAGGAAGGGCAACTCGGTCAGCGGCAGACCGTCGTGACTGCCGTCGATGGCGAGGGCCCGGCACAGTCGGCCAGGGCCGGCGCATAGCAGGCGGTCGGCCAGGCCGCCACGGCGTTCGCGCATCGCCTCCAGCCCCCACAGCGGCTCCAGCGCGCGGATCAGCACGCCCGCGCCATGCCCGGCCTCGCGGCAGACCAGATTGAAGCACCAGTGGATGCCATAGGAGCGATAGACATAGGCATGCCCGGGCGGACCGAACATGGCGCGGTTGCGCGGGGTGGGGCCAGAAAAGCTGTGGGAGGCCGGGTCTTCGCCGTCGTAGGCCTCGGTCTCGACGATCAGGCCGCCCACACCTTCGAGTCTGAGCGTGGCGCCGATCAGTTGCCGGGCGACCTCGTCCACCGGGCGGGTGAAATCCAGATCGCTCACGCCTCGGGCTCCGGTTCTTCCAGGATCAGCGCCGCATGCACCATGGCCAGGTGACTCAGGCCCTGGGGAAAGTTGCCCAGGGCCGTGCCGTCGCGGGGATCACGCATCTCGGTCATCAGGCCGACGCCATTGAGACTGGCGGCCAGTACCTCGCGCATCAATTCCCGCGCCTGGTCCACCTCGCCCAGCACGGCATGGGCCTCGACCATCCAGTAGGAACAGGCCAGGAACGCACCTTCTTCCTGCTCGGCACCGCTATAGCGGTAGACCAGAGGTCCATGGGCCAACTCACGACGAATGGCCGCCAGGGTGCTGACCGAACGCTCGCCGCCGTCGAAGCCGAAGCGGATGCCGAGCAGCAGCCCGGCGTCCAGACGCTCGGTACCGGCATAGAAGGTGTAGGCCTGCTTGCGCTCGCTCCAGCAGTGTTCGTTGACCCAGTCGCGGATGCGATCACGCTCGCGCTCCCAGCGACCGCACATGGCGTCGGGGATATGGCCGTCGCGGGCGAGGGTCACGGCGCGATCCAGGGCGAACCAGCAGCCCAGCTTGGAGAGGGTGTAGTGGCGCTCTTCAGGCAATTCCCACATGCCGGCATCCGTCTGCCGCCAGCCATCGGCGCAGAGATTGGCCAGGTCGGTGAGCAGGCTGGCGGTGGCGAAATCCAGCACATGGCCCTTGCTGGCATAGAGGCGGAAGGTCTCCAGCAGATCGCCATAGAGACTCAGCTGGCACTGGGCGCTGGCGCGATTGCCGACGCGTACCGGCTGGGAGTCGCGATAGCCAGGAACCGGGATGATGCGTTCCTCGGGGGCCAGTTCGCCCTCCAGGGTAAAGCAGGTGTGCAGGCGATTACCGTGGCGGCGGATGACGTTCTGGATCCAGGCCAGGGCCGCCTGGGCCTCGCCGAGGGCGCCCAGACGCAGGAAGGCCTTGATGGTAAAGACCGCATCACGCACCCAGGCATAGCGGTATTCGTAATTCTTGTCGCCGCCGATTCGCTCCGGCAGCGAGGTGGTCGCTGCGGCGACGATGGCGCCGGTGGGGGAGTAGAGCAACAGCTTGAGGGCCAGCGCCGAGCGCTTCACCTCGCTGAGGAATTCGCCCCGGTAGGCGAAGCCCTGGGCCCATTCGCGCCAGGCCTGGTCACTGCGGTCGATGCGCTGGTCCACCTCGTCCAGGGACGGCACCACGAGGGGTTCGTTCTCGGTCGCGGTCAGGGCCAGGACACTGCGTTGCCCGGCTTCCAGCACCAGGCGCGCCACCAGTCGGCGGTCATCGCACTGGAGGATCTCCAGTCGCTCGCAATAGCGCAGGGTGGCCATCACGCCATCGACGTGCATGACCTCGCCATTGGGGGTGCTGCGCATCCAGGGCGAGACGGTCTGGCCCTGGGTCCCGGGTACCAGTTCGATACGCAACTCGACCCGTCCGGAAAGGCCTTCGACGCGGCGACCCAATTCGCACCAGGGCAGGCGACCGGCTGAGCCGCTGTTGAGCGATTCGGTAAGGCGCACGCTGCCGTCAGCGGTGTGGAAGCAGGTTTCCAGGACGTTACTGTCTTCGCGGTAGGCACGCTCGACGCGATAGTCGGCCACTGGCGCGATCGAAAAGAAACCGCCCGCCGGGGCATCCAGCAGGCGGTCGAACAGCGGTGCGGAATCCATGTTGGGCACGCACCACCAGTCCAGTGAGCCGTCCGGCGCCACCAGGGCGACCGAACGGCCATCGGAAAGGGCAGCGTAGCCCGCCAGGGGCGCGTAGCCGTCCTGGCGGGCGGGATCGAAGGCCGCCATGGCCGTCAGCCCATGCCTCCGGTGGCGCCATAGACCTCACCGGTCACATAGCTCGACTCCTGGGAAGCCAGCAGCACATAGATGGGCGCCAGTTCCGCCGGCTGCCCGGGACGCTTGAACACCGTTTCGCCGCCGAAGGTGGGGATCTTTTCCTGGGGCTGGCCACCGCTGGGCTGCAGCGGCGTCCAGAAGGGGCCAGGGGCCACGGCGTTGACGCGGATGCCCTTGCTGGCGACCTGCTTGGCCAGCGCCTTGGTGAAGTTGGTGATGGCCGCCTTGGTCGAGGCGTAGTCCAGCAGGAACTCGGAAGGCTGGGTGGCCTGGATCGAGGTAGTGTTGATGATGGCGGCACCGGCCGGCAGATGCGGCAGCGCGGCCTTGCACAGCCAGAACAGGGCGTAGACGTTGGTCTTGTAGGTAGCGTCGAATTGCTCGGTGGTCAGCTCGGCGATGTCCTGCACGGCGGTCTGCTTGCCAGCCACATTGACCAGGATGTCGAGGCCGCCCAAGGCCTCCCTGGCCTTGCTCACCAGTTGGGTGCAGAAGGCTTCGTCCTTCAGGTCACCGGGCACGCAGACGGCCTTGCGACCCTCGGCTTCTACCAGCTTGACCACTTCCTGGGCGTCGGCTTCTTCCTCGGGCAGGTAGTTGAGCACCAGATCGGCACCTTCCCGGGCGTAGGCGATGGCCGTGGCCCGACCGATCCCCGAATCCGCGCCGGTGATCAGCGCCTTGCGCCCGGCCAGACGACCGAAGCCCTTGTAGCTGGCCTCGCCATGATCGGGACGCGGCTCCATGACCTGGGCCAGACCCGGGGCCTGCTGGGGCTGCTTGGGGAATTCCGGCTGGGGATACTGGGTGAGGGGGTTCTGCATGCTGTACTGGTTGTCGCTGGACATGACATCTCCTGAAGGGGGCCAAAAGGCGCCCGTTTGGCATCTTTTCGATGACGTTCAAGGAAATGGAGCGACAAGGTGCGTGAGAGGTTCCCACCGATCGGCGGCGGATGTATCGGGCCAGACAGCGTTCTTACCTGACTTTTACCCAGGGCTACGTCTTTTTCGGCCTGGCCTGGCGTCCAATGACGGCGAGAAGGGAAGGGTCCTTCGGCAGGAGAGATCGTCGCGATGGCGAGAAGCACGAAAGTGGCCGTGCTGGCGGCACTGCTGTCGTTGTCCGGGTGCTGGCTGTTCATGCCGCCGCCCGGCGGCGGAGGTCATGGTGGCCATGGGGGCGGGCCGGGAGGCGGCCCGGAGTAGAGGGGACCGCGCTAGCCGTCCTACGTCAGGCGTCGAGTGGCTCCAGCCGCAGGGCTACGCCAGTTCGCTGCAAGGTGAGGATATCCGCGTCGCGGCAGCCGATCAGCCGGCCCTCGGCGGTGCGCAACTGGTCATCTTCCAGCTGCGCATAGGACTGCGGTTGCTTTCCATCACCCGCGACCATGATGTACAGCTGCCCACACAGCAATTGCCCAGCCAGGCGACCATCGTCTAGGCCGATCAGGCGGTAGCTGCGACGGGCATCGTAGGTAAAGCGCATGGGAGCATCCATTCGGGTCTTTCTGCTCAGAACCGTACTGGCATGCAATGTTCAATTCCGAACATCGGCGCGTCACCTCTGCGGACCCATTGGCTGTACCGGAAGCCCGCCACTCGCTGGGGCGAGGGCAGGCTGACCGCCGGTCGGAAGGTCTCTGGGTGGCCGATCAGTAACGGAATTGCGCCACCAGGCTCTGGAAGGAGGTGGCCAGTCGCGACAGCTCCTGGCTGGAGGCGGCGGTCTGCTGGGCCCCGGTAGCGGTCTGGGTGGACAGGTCCTGGATATTGACCAGATTGCGATCCACTTCGCGGGCGACCTGGGCCTGCTCCTCGGCGGCACTGGCGATCACCAGGTTGCGCTCCTCGATCTGGGCGACCCTGGCGGCGATGCGGTCCAGGGCTTCACCCGCCTGGTTGGCGCGCGCCTGGGTACTGTCGGCCAGGGACTGGCTCTTGTGCATGGCGCCCACCGCTTCCTCGGCGCTGCTGCGCACGGCGCTCATCATGCGCTCGATCTCGCCGGTGGATCCCTGGGTGCGATGGGCCAGGGCGCGGACCTCGTCCGCCACCACGGCGAAGCCGCGGCCCTGTTCGCCCGCCCGGGCGGCCTCGATGGCGGCATTGAGCGCCAGCAGGTTGGTCTGCTCGGCGATCCCGCGGATCACCTCCAGCAACTTGCCGATCTCGCGCACCTGGCCTTCCAGGGTCTGCACCTTCTGGGTCGAATCGGTAATCTCGCCGGTCATCACCGCCATGGCCTGGGCGGCCTGTTGCACCTGCTCGCGACCCTGCTGGGCTTCGCGGCTGGTGTCCTGGGAGGCGGTGGAGGTGGAGGCGGCATTGCGCGCCACCTCTTCCACCGCGGCGGTCATCTGGTTGACGGCAGTGGCAGCCTGCTGCACCTCGTCGTGCTGGCGGACCTGGCCACGCGAGCTCTCCTCGGTCACCGCGTGCAATTCCTCGGCGGCTGCGGCGAGCTGGCTGGAGGCACCGGCCATCTGTTGTACCGTGTCTTTCAGGCTGCGCTGCATGCCGCCGAGGGCCTGCAGCAGATGGCCGACTTCGTCGCGGCGGCTGCTCTGGATCGGCTGGGTCAGATCGCCCTGGGCGACGCGCTCGGCGCTGCCCACTGCCTGGCGGATGGGCGAAACGATCAGTCGTGTGATGACGATGCTCAGCGCCAGGGCACAGAGCATAGCCAGCAGCAGCCCCAGGCCGAGTGCCCAGACAGCCTGCTGGTAGGCGGCATGCGCCGCGACGCCGGCTTCGGCGCTCTGGCGCTTGTTGGACTGGATCATGATCTTGAACGAGGCCATGGTCTTGCGGTAGGTGGGTTGCACCTGCTCGTTCAACAACTTGGCGGCACCGGCTACGTCCTTGGCGGCCAGCCGCGCCAGGATGGCGTCGGTACCGGCGATATAGCTCTTCCAGTCCTGCTCGAAGGCATCGCCGGCCTGCTTTTCATCGGCCTGCAGTGGCGTGGCGCGATAGGCGGCGAAGGGTTTCTCGGCATCTGCCTGGTTGTCACGCAGGGAGGTGATGACGGTCTGCAGTTCGCTCTGGGGTGCCTCGCCATAGGCCATGGACAGCACGCGGAACAGATCGCGGTTGTGGCCGATGACATTGCTCTTGGCATCGTTGAGCAGGCTGATGGAGAGCAGCGTGTCGTTCAACACGTTATCCAGCTGGGCGTTGACGCTGCGGATACCGCTGAAGCCGACGGCGCCTATGCCCAGGGTGATGGCCGTGCACAGGCCAAAGGCCACGGCGAGTTTCTTCGCCAATGCCAGATTGTTGAACCAGACCATGGAGCCTTCCTTTCTGCGAAGTGGGTATCAGCCAAGTTGCGCTGGATACCCTCGCTATCGGCACCAACAGTCCGACCTTTAGGTGGCCCAGGAGCGTCCGATCCGCCTTCAATCGCGTCCATAAAGGCTATCAAGCAGCCGATTGGCCTTCAGGGCGTCCGCCAGACTGGCCAGTTCCGGTCGCGGCTGGCCGAGCAACTGATCGAACACCGCCTGGGCGCCCTGGGGCACGCCAGGGTCCACCCCCTCGGCCAGCACCTGTCGATTTCCCTGGGCGTCGTGCAGCACCAGACGCCCCGCGGAAAGCTCCAGGGTTCCGGCACTACCGTCCAGTCGAATGGCCAGCCGCGGACCGCGCAGGGTGGCGCTGGCGCGCAGATGAATCGGCAGATCACCGGCCTGGAGCAAAGCCTCGCCGCAATGATCCAGTGGCCAGCGCGGATCGCGGTCCAGTCGGCTATGGGCGACCGTCAGGGCCTCACCGCATAACCAGGCGCTGAAATCCAGCAGGTGCACGGCCAGATCGCCAAAGGCGCCATAGCCCATGCGGCGCTCGTCCAGATGCGCCGGCCAGTCGCTGAGCCAGCCCTCCAGCAGCCCCGGGTGGCCGGCGGTCAGTGACAGGTGGCTGAGGCTGCCGATGGCACCGTTCCGCGCCCGCTGGCGCAGCAGCTGCAGGGCCGGGTCGGTACGCAGATAGAAGCCGCTGAAGCAGGAACGCCCGGCGAGCTGATCGGCCAGGGCGGTGGCGCGAGCTGCCGAGACGGCCAGCGGTTTTTCCACGAAGAGATGACGGGCCCGGGGGAGCAGAGTGGTCACCGTCGCCTCGTGATCCTCGATGGCGGTGGTGACGAAGGCCAGGTCCACTTCGGGCAATCGGGCGAAGTCATCCAGTACCGGCAGGCCATGGGGCGCGGCGAGGCGCCGGGCGCGGGCGGGATCGCGTTCGCTGGCCACCGCCACTACCCGCACTCGCGGATCGGCCAGGCTGGTGTCCAGATAGTCCTGGGCGTGGATCTGTTCGCAACCGACGATGGCGACGCTGAGCATGACAAGGGGTCCTCCAACGGTAACTGTTCCGTTATGGACCCCTGGTGTGCCGCGAAGCTTCCCCGATCAGACCGGCTGGTAGGCCCTGCCGAAACGGTTGGCCAGGAAGGCCTCCATATCCACCTGCTCCTGGGCGATGAAGCCGCGCTGCGGCAGCTTGCCTTCGCGGAACAGATCCAGGGCGGTGCAGATGCCGGCCGCGGTGGTGATCTGGATGGCGCTGGTCAGGCGACCGTCGCGCTCGGCGGCAAAGATCTTGCGGCTGAACACCTCCTGCACCAGCTTGCCACCACGCATCCCGCTGACGGTGACAAACACTAGCACCACGTCCTGCATGGTGGTGGGCACGGCGCCGCGCAGGATGTTCTTGAGCTGCTCCTGGTCACCGGCCAGGCGCAGGTCTTCCAGCAGGAATTTCATCAGGTCGCGGTGACCGGGATAGCGCACGGTCTTGTAGTCCAGGGTTTCCACCTGGCCCTGCAGCGTCTCGCAGAGCGTGCCCAGGCCGCCCGAGGTGTTGAAGGCCTCGTATTCCACGCCGTCCAGGGAGAAGTGTTCCAGGCCTTCCAGCGGCTGCACCAGTTGCAGTTCGCCGTTGCGCACGGCCTCGCAGGGGTGGCAGTACTCGTTGACCAGGCCGTCGACGCTCCAGGTCAGGTTGTACTTCAGGGCATTGGTGGGGAATTCCGGCAGGGCGCCGACGCGCATCTTCACCTCGCGCACGCTGTCGAAGCGCTTGGCCAGCGAATGGGCGGCGATACCGATGAAGCCCGGCGCCAGACCGCACTGGGGCATGAAGGCATTGCTCGCGCCCTCGGCCAGCTGGCGGATGGTCTTGGTCGCCTTGACGTCTTCGGTCAGGTCGAAATAGTGGGTATTGGTGGCCTTGGCCGCCTGGGCCACCGGAATCGCCAGGTGATAGGGCAGGGCGTTGAGCACCACGTCCTGGTCGTCCAGGGCCGCGGCCAGGGCGCTGGCGTCGGCGGTATCCAGGGTCCGGGTCTTGACGCCCAGCGCGGCGATGGCCGCCAGGGCGCGCTCGTCGCGATCCGCCACCGTCACCTGATAGTCGCCACTGGCGTGCAGCAATTGCGAAATGGTGTAGCCGATATGGCCGGCGCCGAGCAGGGTGACTTTCATGGCGGGATCCTCCGTGGTTGAGGCTCCAGCTTAGAAAGCGGCGCTGCCAGATGTGAGCGTCAGAGCGTCGAAGTGTCGTTACTTATTTCTCGAAACGTCGGATTTTTCGACGATATGACCAGGGCGCTCGTTTCTTCCGGCTTTTTGCTTATCGCTCTAGGCGAAAGGCTGTCGAGCACGCCACAGGAATCCCGACACAGGTCGGCGCCGCGTACCACCACCTTCTATAAGCCAGGGACTCGGCCACGGCGGGTGGCCGCTTCAAGGAGGAGAGAGCATGGTCGTGGACAATGCAGCACGGGTGGACGCCTGCTACTGGGGCGTACTGGGTCGTGCCCCGGATACGGAAGGCTTCCGCTTCTGGGTCGCCAAACTGGACGAGGGCCTGGGCGAAGAGCAACTCATCCGCCTGTTCCTCAATGGCGCCGAACGCCAGCATGCGCATCCCGCGGACGAAAGCGCCAGTGCCTTCATCGACGGCTGCTATGGCGACCTGCTCGGCCGCAGCGCCGATGCCGATGGCAAGGCCTTCTGGTTGGGCCGACTGGAGACGCTTGGCAGCACCCACCAGGATGCCCGCGCCGCGGTCATCGCCGAGATGATCGACTACCTCGGCCGCCCGGATGGCCAGAGCGCTGATCAGCAGCTGTTCCAGACGCGTCTCGAGCAGTGGGAGCCGCTTACGCCGGGCCTTGTCCTGCACGAGGACACCGGGATGTCGGCCACCGATGGGATCACCCGCAACGGCCAGGTGGATGTGACCCTGCCAGATGGGGTGACGGCCTGGAGTTACAGCCTGGATGGCGGGCAGCACTGGACCCTGACGAGCGCCGACAGCCATACCCTGCAACTAGGGGCGGGCTACTATCAGGCGGATCAGCTGCAGGTCAGTTACCTTGGTGACGACGGTAACGCCCGGACCCTGGCGAACCAGGCGCCGTGGAGGATCGACACCCAGGGTGCGGAGCTTCATCTCTTCACCACCCGCGGTCCCACCACCGAGAACCTGCTGCAATTCCGCTTCTTCGACGATGGCGACATCGAGCAGTGGCGCAGTTCCAGCGATGGCGGCCAGACCTGGCAGCAGGGTGAAGGACGCTGGCCTGCGCCCAAGCTGGAGCCGGGCTTCTATGCGCAAGGCTCGATTCTGGTCGAGACCACCGATACCGCCGGAAATGTCGCGGTGACAGCCCTGCCGCGGGACCTCACCGTTCTGCCTGCCGACCTCACGCCGCCGCGGTTGACCGGTATCGATCAGCAGTCCTACTACAATCCCTATGCGGATGACTTCATCAGCCTGCTGTTCGACGACTCCATCTATCGCGGCACGCGCGACCTGTACTCGGAAGCCTATCCGATACCGGTGAAGGTAGACCCGACGCTGCTGGAGAAAGCCTTTCTGCTCGATGTCACCACGGGTGCGAAGATCGGCTTCGAGATGGCGACCCCGGTGCGTCAACTGACCAATCTGCTGGACATCCGTCTGACAAGCGAGTTGGAGGAGGGCCATCAGTACAGTGTCTATCTGCCAGGGGCTTTCGTCTATGACGGCTACAACAATCCCAGCGACGAGCTGACCCTGCTGGGCGCCAGCAACACCTTCATCGCTGCCTGACCAGGTCCTAGGGGGTCTCCTGCAGTGGCCCCTGCTATCCCGGCACCACCCGCAACAGCCGGCCCTCCTCGCCATCGGTGAGCAGCCAGAGATTACCGTCCGGTCCGCTGCGCACGTCGCGCAGACGCTGGTCCAGCTCCTGGAACAACAGCTCCTGCGGACCAGGCACACCTTCCACCAGCGGTATCCGCCGCACCGATTTCTCCCGCAGCGCCGCCACGAACAGGCTGCTGCGCCAGGCGGGAAAGCCCTGGCCGTCGTACCAGGTCATCCCGGCAGGTGCGATCGACGGCGTCCACTCCAGCAGCGGCGGGGTGATGCCCGGCAATTCGCGAAAGGGCGAGATGCGCGCGCCGGTGTAGTCCACGCCGCCGGTGGTCAGCGGCCAGCCGTAGTTGGCGCCCGCGCGAATCAGATTGAGTTCGTCGCCACCCTTGGAGCCGTGCTCGTGCTCGTACAGCGCCTGGCGCTCGGCCACCCAGACCAGGCCCTGGGGATTGCGATGGCCAAGGCTGTAGATCTCCGGCAGGGCGCCGGGTCGCTTGACGAAGGGATTATCCGCCGGCACCTGGCCGTCGCGGGTTGTGCGGACGATCTTGCCCAGGTGGTTATCCAGTCGCTGGGCGTCGGTGCGCTCGACGTTGCCGTCGCCCAGGGCGATGGCCAGGGTGCCGTCACCGAGCAGGGCCATCCGCGCCCCGAAGTGCTGCCCGAAGGCCTTGGCCGGCTGGCTGGTGAACAGCGGCTGGACGTCCTGCAGGCGTCCACCGTCCAGCCGCGCGCGTACCACCCTCAAATGATTGGCCTGGCGCGTGCCTGTCGCATAGGAAAGATAGATCAGTTGATTGCGGGCGAAATCCGGATCCGGCAACACCTCGAACAGACCGGCCTGGCCTTCGGTATAGAGCTCCGGCAGTCCGGTGATGGCTTGCGCCTGCAGCCCGAGGCGACCTGCACCGTCCCGTACCAGCAGCCGCAAGCGCCCGGCGCCTTCGGTCAGGAGCGCGCGGCCATCGGGAAGGAAGGCCAGCGACCAGGGTCTATCCAGTCCGGTCGCCACCGTTTCGATCCGATAGGCCGGCGCCGCCAGCCCCAGCGGCGCCGCCAGCAGGGCTAGCCACGCCAGCCAGGCCAAGCGGCCGGAAGCTTTAGGTAACGCTTGAGGTCTGTTCCGGGTACCCGCTTTCGCTAGCATCTGCCTATCTCCAAGGGATCTTCCGACCATGCCCCAACCGCTCTGGCGCGCCCTGTTGCAACCGCGCACCCTGCTGGCGTTCGCCGCGGCCCTATTGCTCGCTACGGCCTGGGGCAGCCTGGTGCAGACCCAGTACAACCTGGCGGCCCTCCAGGGACTCGGCCAGCCGATCGACCTGGCCACGCGCTGGCGGACCTCGCTGGAGGATCTGCTGGGCTTCGGACCCGTCTATGCCGCCATCGTGCTCGCCGCTTGGTTACCAGCCTTTGCCGCGGCCCTCTGGCTGGGTCGTCACGGCGGTGCCCATCGCGCCTGCCTGCTGCCACTGGCCAGCAGTGTCAGCCTGATCGCCGCCATCCGCCTGATCGACGCCTTCGCGCCCATGCCGGTGCTCATCTATGCCACGCGCACCCTGGAGGGATTGCTGGCGATGGCCGTGGGTGGGCTGCTCGGCGGGCTGCTGTTCATCTGGCTGGCCCGCTCGGTGATCCCGCGCTAGGGGAGGGCGATCAGGACGAGGTCAGCTTCATCAGCACCAGCCCGCTGACGATCAGCGCGGCGGCCAGGATGCGCAGCGGACTCGCCGCCTCGCCCAGCACCAGGATGCCGATCATGAAGGCGCCGATCGCGCCGATACCGGTCCAGATCGTATAGGCGGTGCCCAGCGGCAGGCTGCGCATGGAGATCGACAGCAACGCCACGCTGGCCACCATGGCGACCCCGGTGATGATCGTCGGCGTGAGGCGGGTGAAGCCCGCGGACTGCTTCATGTAGAACGCCCAGACCACTTCGAGCAGTCCCGCGCACACCAGATAGAACCAAGCCAACGACGGCCTCCTGTGACACCGGGCCGTCCCGGAACGCTGCCCACCGATCGCCGGGGTCGTCCCCGTAGGCTGAGAGAAAAGGGCGACAGGCTGCCCTACCGCCTGATCGGCCCCATTATCCTAGCCGTTCATGGCCGTACCTTTCGACCCGACCTGGCAGGCGCTACCCACCAACCGCTAGCGCGGCTGGCAGATCTGCGTGGCGATCCCGTCGAATTCGCGGTCGAAACTGGCGCGTTCGGCCGCGCTGAGAAAGCCCTGCTGCTTGACCAGGTCATCGGTCTGGCTGCGCACCGCGGCGATGCGCTCGCTGAAGGCCGTTGCCTGTTCCTGACTGATCCGCCGCGCCTTGCGCGCCGTGCTCACATCCGCCAGCAGCACATTGGCGCGCATCGATATATGCGCCTGCCGTGGATCACTGATGGCGCCGCCCAGTTCGCCCGGAAGTTCACGCTGCTGCTGCAGATCGCAGCTCGGCAAACCGAGGTCGTCGTGCCGAATCGGCTCCCGGGTACAGGCGCCCAGGGCGAGCGGCAGCAGCAACAGGGGAATCAGGGATTTCATCCAGGTCTCCTCGGGGTGGCGTTAGTGGAGACCTTGAGAGCCCCGGACGGACGCTTCGTTCAAGAAGGCCTCTGCGCCGGGCCTTGGCAAAGCCCTGAGGCTAGTCGTCCCGCCGCGCCTGCCGTTCCAGCGCCGCCAGCTGCAGCCGCGCCTCGTCGGCCACCGGGCCCCTGCCGACCGCACTGCTCTGCAGCAGCGATAGATTCAAGGAGTGAGCAGCTGCCTCTATCCCTGGACGGAGGGCATGGCCGGCCTGGGCCAGGGCGGTGTCTTCGGTCAGGAGCGGAGCGGCGAGAAAGAGGGTGACCGAGCTGGTCAGGAGGTATCTCATGAGGCGTCCTTGCTGGGTTGATCACCAGGGTATCGGCATCCGGCCGGCTGGTTGGAGCGGATCTAGAGGTCAGAGCTTAGATCAGAATCGCGAGTGTGGTAGTGATAATGGTCAGATAAATCACGCCGGCAATCTGGCGTAGGTTCTTTCGCGAACGGTCTGTGCGTCTTGGAAAGGCTTGAACGACGGCCAGAAACAACAAAGCCCGCGCGATGGCGGGCTTTGCTGAGGTTCACGCGGCGGTGAACGGGAGATGGCGCACTCGGCGGGATTCGAACCCACGACCCCTGCCTTCGGAGGGCAGTACTCTATCCAGCTGAGCTACGAGTGCAACGATTCGGTGACGCTGAATCGGTCGCCATCATACTCACCTTGCCCCCGACCGTCCATGCCCGGATGCACGATGTTGTTGATTTTGAACGACTGTTTCGCGGGGTGTGGCGAGGGCTGGATAAACAAGCAGGAGGGCCGCGCGAAAACCGCTCCGGCGCTCTTGCGCAGGGGTTCAATGTTCTCCTAGGATGCGTTCAATATTTCGAACGCCCAGGGCGGTTCGAACGTAGTTCGAGCGGGCACTGAACGGTGGCGATGCCAGCGTTTCCAGGCCTGACACTATCGCAGGCGCAGGGGTGTCATGCCCTTGCTTCCGGCCCTTTCAGCCAAGGAGACCGTAATGCATCTCAAAGACGCTTCCCTGTTTCGCCAGCAAGCCTATGTCGACGGCGCCTGGATCGACGCCGACAGCGGTGCCACCGTCAGCGTGGACAACCCGGCCACCGGCGAGACCCTGGGCACCATTCCCAAGCTCGGCCGCGCCGAGACCAAGCGCGCCATCGACGCCGCCAACCGCGCCCTGCCGGCCTGGCGCGCGCTGACCGCCAAGGAGCGTTCGGCCAAGCTGCGTCGCTGGTACGAGCTGATGATCGAGAACCAGGACGACCTGGGCCGGCTGATGACCCTGGAGCAGGGCAAGCCGCTGGCCGAGGCCAAGGGCGAGATCGCCTACGCCGCCTCCTTCATCGAGTGGTTCGCCGAAGAAGCCAAGCGCATCTATGGCGACACCATCCCCGGCCACCAGGCCGACAAGCGCATCTTGGTGATCAAGCAGCCCATCGGCGTCACCGCCGCCATCACGCCGTGGAATTTCCCCACCGCGATGATCACCCGCAAGGCCGGTCCGGCCCTGGCCGCCGGTTGCACCATGGTCATCAAGCCCGCCAGCCAGACCCCGTACTCGGCCCTGGCCCTGGTCGAACTGGCCGAGCGCGCCGGCATTCCCAAGGGCGTGCTGAGCGTGGTCACCGGCTCCGCCGCCGAGATTGGCGCCGAACTGACCGAAAGCCCCATCGTGCGCAAGATCTCCTTTACCGGGTCCACCGAGATCGGCGCCAAGCTGATGGAGCAGAGCGCGCCCACCATCAAGAAGCTGTCGCTGGAGCTGGGCGGCAACGCGCCCTTCATCGTCTTCGACGACGCCGACCTGGACAAGGCCGTGGAAGGCGCCATCGCCTCCAAGTACCGCAACGCCGGCCAGACCTGCGTCTGCGTCAACCGCCTCTATATCCAGGACGGTGTCTACGACGCCTTCGCCGAGAAGTTCAAGGCCGCGGTAGCCAAGCTCAAGGTCGGCAACGGCCTGGAAGAGGGCGTGACCATCGGCCCGCTGATCGACGCCAAGGCCGCGGCCAAGGTCAAGGAACACATCGACGACGCCGTGAGCCATGGCGCCAAGGTCATCGCCGGGGGCAAGGCCCACGCCAACGGTGGCAGCTACTTCGAACCGACCATCCTCGCCGACGTGCCCAAGAGCGCCAAGGTGTCCAAGGAGGAGACCTTCGGCCCGCTGGCGCCGCTGTTCCGCTTCAAGGACGAGGCCGAGGTCATCGAACTGGCCAACGACACCGAATTCGGCCTGGCCTCCTACTTCTATGCCCGCGACCTGTCCCGCGTGTTCCGCGTGGCCGAGGCGCTGGAGTACGGCATGGTCGGCATCAACACCGGCCTGATCTCCAACGAGGTCGCGCCCTTTGGTGGCGTCAAGGCCTCGGGCCTGGGCCGCGAAGGCTCCAAGTACGGCATCGAGGAATACCTGGAGATCAAGTACCTCTGCCTGGGCGTCTGATACCGCTTTCGGCTGGGCCTGTTGGGCTTCGCGGCACTCAACCCAACCTACGGTCGAGGTAGGTTGGGTTGAGAGGGCTTTATCGTCGCAGCCCAACAGCTCCTCGGTCTGATCCAAAGCTTTTCCCGGCGCGGACGCCGGGCCGTTGGCAGTCGATCATCGTATGCTGCCCGGAATCCGGTCCGCGTCTTTCCCGTAGCCGGCCGCCACGATGAGCGGCCATCGAGGACTGCAATGAGCCACACCAATGATTCCCTGATGCACCGTCGCAGCGCCGCCGTCGCCCGTGGCGTCGGCCAGACCCACCCGATCTTCGTCGCCCGCGCGGAGAACGCCAAGGTCTGGGACGTCGAGGGCAACGAGTTCCTGGACTTCGCCGGCGGCATCGCCGTGCTCAACACCGGCCACCTGCATCCGCGCGTGGTGGCGGCCGTGCAGGAGCAGCTGACCAAGGTCTCCCACACCTGCTTCCAGGTGCTGGCCTACGAGCCCTACGTCGAGGTCTGCGAAAAGCTCAACGAACTGGTGCCGGGCAACTTCCCGAAAAAGACCGCACTGTTCAACTCCGGCTCCGAAGCCGTGGAGAACGCCGTCAAGATCGCCCGCGCCGCCACCCAGCGCGCCGGCGTCATCGCCTTCTCCAGTGCCTATCACGGCCGCACCATGATGACCCTGTCGCTGACCGGCAAGGTCGCGCCCTATTCGGCCGGCATGGGCCTGATGCCCGGCGGCGTCTATCGCGCGCTCTATCCCTGCGAACTGCACGGCATCAGCGTCGATGACGCCATCGCCAGCGTCGAGCGCATCTTCAAGAACGATGCGGCCCCTGGCGACATCGCGGCCATCATCCTCGAGCCGGTGCAGGGCGAGGGTGGTTTCTATGCCGCGCCCAAGGAATTCATGCAGCGCCTGCGCAAGCTGTGCGACACCCACGGCATCCTGCTGATCGCCGATGAAGTCCAGTCCGGCGCCGGTCGTACCGGCACCTTCTTCGCCATGGAGCAGATGGGCGTCGATGCCGACCTGGTGACCTTCGCCAAATCCATCGCCGGCGGTTTCCCGCTGTCGGGCGTGACCGGGCGCGCCACGGTGATGGATGCCGTCACCCCCGGCGGCCTGGGCGGCACCTACGCCGGCAGCCCCATCGCCTGTGCCGCGGCCCTGGCGGTGATCGAGACCTTCGAGGAAGAGCAACTCCTGGACCGTTCCAAGGCCGTGGGTGAACGCCTCACCGCGGGTCTGCGCGAACTGGCCGCCAAGCACGCGCAGATCTGTGACGTCCGTGGCCTGGGCGCCATGATCGCCATGGAGCTGGGCAAGGGGGGCGACATCGAGCAGCCCGATGCCGAGCTGACCAGCCAGATCGTGGTCCGGGCGCGCCAGAAGGGCCTGATCCTGCTCAGCTGCGGCAGCTACGGCAACGTGCTGCGCATCCTCGTGCCGCTGACCGCCAGCGACGAAGAGCTGGATCGCGGCTTGGCCATTATCGGCGAGTGCTTTGCCGAATTGGCCTGAGTCCTGATCGGACCGCCCTCCCAGAGGGCGGTTTTTATGTGACGCGCTTGGCATTGAGTCCGCTTTGACGCATCATCCGCCGCTTCGCTTTCCTCAAGCAGGAGTGGGTTGGGATGCCGCCCCTGATACTTATCGTCGACGCCAATCCCTGGACCCGTGACCTGCTCAAGTCACTGGTGCTGGCGGTGCGTGCCGATGCCCTGGTGCACGAATACGGCCATGGCTATCAGGCCCTCGCCGAACTGGATCAGCGCAAGAGATGCGCCCTGATCATCGTCGAGCGACCGGCCGATTGCGATGGAATCGACCTGCTGCGCCGCATCCGCCAGCGCGGCGCCCAGCCGCTGCAGCCGGTGATCCTGCTGTCCGAACAGGCCGATGCCGCCTATGTGCGCGCTGCCCTGCGCCTGGCACCCACCGCCTATCTGGTCAAACCCTATGCGGCGGAAGAGGTGTTGCGCCGTCTGCGCAGTCTGTTGCCACCCGCGGGAGACGCGTCCCGGGCGGCCAGTAGTGCCGCGGCCCTGGGATCGCTCGACGATCATCTGCAGCGCATGGCCGCCGAAATCGACGCCGTGCCACTGTTCGCCGATCTGCCGGCCATCATCGAGCGCTGTCGCGAGAGCGAGAGTTGCAGCCTGGGGGAGCTGGAAACCGAGTTCGGCCAGGATCCCCTGGTCACGGCGACCCTGATCGCGGCGGCCAACAGCGCTTCCCAGCGCGTCGGCCAATCCTGCCAGACCCTCAGCCAGGCCCTGCCGCGGCTGGGCGTCGGCTTCACCCTCAACCTGGTCCTGGGCCTGAGCCTGCGGCGAGCGACCCGCCTGGCCGAGCCGCTGCTGGCCGGACGCGCCGAGGGCTATCTGCGCCTGGCCCAGCGCGCCGCCGACTGCGCCCGGCTGCTGGCGCTGCGCTATGTGCGCGAGGACGCCGAGCGCTGCTATACCGCCGGCCTGCTGCATCGCCTGGGGGAACTGGCGGTGCTGCAAGGCGTGCAGCGCTGGTGCGACGGGGGTGGCGTCATCGAGGAGGCCGCGCTGGAGCGCGCGCTGCTGAGCTACAGCCTGGAGTTTTCCGCGGAATTGCAGCGGCACTGGCGGCTGCCACTGGAGTTGCGCGAGCTGGTGGCCGCGGTGCACAGCCTGCATGGCGTGCTGCCCAAGCCGTCGCTGATCCTGCACCTGGCGGCGCAAGCGGCGAACCCCGCCCCGGGCGAGTCTCTCGACACCCTGCTGGAGCACAAGGCCGGGCGCATGCTCGGTCTGGAGGCCGCCGTCTGGCAATTGGCGGTCACCCAGCTCCAGCTGGGTTAGCGTGCGCTGTCGGGGCGATAGCCCAGGCGCAGGCCGCCCCAGTGCCGGCCGTTCACCAGAATCGGCACCGAAAGGTCGTGCATCACCTCACCGGTGTCTCTCATGTAGGTCTGCAGCAGCAGGCGGCGCTGGTGGCTGCCGCAGCGCTTGCCGGTGCGATCGCTGAACAGGCGCTTGCTGCGACTGCGCGCCGTATCCACTGCCACGTCGCCGGTGGGTGCATGGGCGAAGGCGCGGTTGTGGGTGGGCACATAGCCTTCCGGCGTACAGGCGATGGCGAAGACCAGGCCGGGATGCTGGTCCAGCAGCGGCTCCTGGATCGCCGGTAGCACGCCATCGGTATAGCTGTCGAAACGGGTGCGGTACTTGGCCGGCTGACTGCCGGGCACGGGCTGGTACTGGCGGTCGAAGAGGGCGTCCTGGGTGATGCGCCCGGCGGCCAGGTCTTCCTCGAAGCGCCGGCCGATGGCATCCGCGCCCTGGCGCGCCAGTTCGAAGATGCGCTGGTGATAGCTGTCCAGGCCGACCTCGGCCAGGCGTTCGCTGCTGGCTTCGGCCATGTCCACCAGTTCGTCGGCGGCGCCGCTGAGCCGGCTGGTCTGGCGCTCGCTGTCGGCGAGATCGCTGTGCACCTGCTCCACCGCCTGGGCCAGGCTTTCCAGCTGGGCGAGATTGGCCGAGGTGCCCTGGGCGATATCCGCCGCCTGGCGCTCGGCGGTCTGCGCCAGCTGGGCGATCTCCTGCAGGCCTTCGCCAGTGCGCTCGACCTGGCGCACGCCGTCGTCCAGCGCCTGGGCCAGTTGCTGGATCTGCGCCACCACGGCGTCGGTCTGCTGGCTGATGTCGGCGACGATCAGCCCCACCTCGCCGGTCGCGCTGGAGGTCCGCGCCGCCAGGCCCCGGACCTCGTCGGCGACCACCGCGAAGCCACGCCCGTGTTCCCCGGCGCGCGCGGCCTCGATGGCGGCATTGAGCGCCAGCAGGTTGGTCTGGCTGGCGATACGCTGGATGACCTCGGTGACCTGCTGGATCTTGTCGGTGCGGGCACTCAGGCCGGCGATCAGTTCGCGGCTCTGGCGGGCGTGCTCGCTGAGGGCGCGGATGGCGGCGATCGCCGTACTCAGGGCGTCCTGGCCGGCCTCGCTGCGCCGGTGCACCTGCTGCGCCACCGCCAGGGCCTGGCGGGCGCTGGCGGCGCTGTCATGCTCGGTCTGGGTGAGGGCAGCGGCGCTGCTGGAAATCTGCGCGGCCGTGCTGGCCTGGGATTGCACCCGTGCCGCCAGTTGCTGGGCGGCAAAGGCCACGCCGGCGATGGCCACGGCGTTGCGCGCCGTGCTGCGCGAGAGATCGCTGGTCAGCTCGTCGAAGGACTGGCTCGGCGCGGGCGGCGCTGTAGGCCTGCGCAACAGCAACCAGGGCCAGAGGGCAGCGGCGAGCACCAGTCCCATACCGGTGGCGATGGGTAGCGCCAGCCACTGCCAGAGCAGCAGCGTGGCCACGAGGATGGCCAGGTGAAGCGACAACACGACGGGCCAGCGCCTGGGCATGCGACCTCCTTGTTATTCTGCTCGATCGAGGACGAAGTGTGACGGCTGTCAGTTTCGTCGATCATGGAGCCCGCTTTCCGGAGGTTGCAACCGCTGTCTGGTCCCGGCGGCTACGACTTTGGTCTTAGCCGCCTGCGGTGGACTCAGGGCATACGCGGCAGGAAATGCAGCGGCGCACCCCGTTGCAGCCCGGCCAGTACCGGGTGGTCCTTGACCAGTTCCACCTCGATCACCTCGCTCTGCTCCGGCACCCTCAGGGTGATCCGGGTGGTGGCGCCCAGCGGCCGGATGTCGCGCACTTCGGCCGCGTGATAACCCGCTCGCGGCTCGCGCTCCAGTTCCACCTCGTGCGGACGGAACAGTACCTCCTGCTCGCCCACCGCCAGGCGGTTGGAGTCACCGAGGAAGTGATAGACGAAGTCGCTCGCCGGCTGTTCGTAGACCTCGGCGGGCGAGCCGACCTGCTCGATCTGGCCCTTGTTCATCACCACGATGCGATCGGCCACTTCCATGGCTTCCTCCTGGTCGTGGGTGACGAATACCGAGGTCAGGTGGATCTCCTCGTGCAGCCGTGCCAGCCAGCGACGTAACTCCTTGCGCACCTTGGCATCCAGGGCGCCGAAGGGTTCGTCGAGCAGCAGGATCTTGGGCTCCACCGCCAGCGCGCGGGCCAGGGCGATGCGCTGGCGCTGACCGCCGGAAAGTTGCTCGGGATAGCGATCGGCCAGCCAGTCGAGCTGCACCATGTTCAGCAGCTCGTGCACCTTGCTGGCGATCTGCGCCTCGCTCGGCCGCTCGCGGCGCGGCTTCATGCGCAGGCCGAAGGCCACGTTGTCGAATACCGTCATGTGGCGGAACAGCGCGTAGTGCTGGAAGACGAAGCCGACGTTGCGATCGCGCACGTCACGCCCGGAGACGTCTTCGCCATGGAAACCGATGTTGCCGGTGTCCGGCGCTTCCAGGCCGGCGATGATGCGCAGCAGGGTGGTCTTGCCGCAGCCCGAGGGGCCGAGCAGGGCGACCAGCTCGCCACTCTCGATGTGCAGGTTGATGTCCTTGAGCGCCTGGAAGGCGCCAAACCTCTTGTTGATACCCTGGATCTCGATACTCATGGCGCCTTATTCCTCGTCACGGTGCTGCAGTTGGCGGCTCAGGCGACTCTCGCTCCACTGCCGCAGCAGCAGGATCACCAGGGCCATCATCAGCAGCAGGATCGCCACGCTGAAGGCGGCGACGATGTTGTACTCGTTGTAGAGAATCTCGATGTGCAGCGGCAGGGTGTTGGTCAGGCCGCGGATATGGCCGGAGACCACCGACACCGCCCCGAACTCGCCCATGGCCCGCGCGGTGCAGAGCACCACGCCATAGATCAGCGCCCATTTCACGTTGGGCAGGGTCACGTACCAGAACAGTTGCCAGCCGCTGGCGCCCAGCAGGCGTGCCGCTTCTTCTTCCTGGGTACCCTGTTCCTGCATCAGCGGGATCAGTTCGCGGGCCACATAGGGAAAGGTGACGAAGATCGTCGCCAGCACGATGCCGGGCACGGCGAAGACGATCTGCACATCGACGCTCTGCAGATAGGGGCCCAGCAGCCCCTGGGCGCCGAACAGCAGCACATAGATGAGACCGGCGATCACCGGTGACACCGAGAAGGGCAGGTCGATCAGAGTGATCAGCAGACTCTTGCCGGTGAACTCGAACTTGGTGACGCACCAGGCCGCGGCCAGGCCGAAGGCCAGATTCAGGGGCACCGAGATGGCGGTCGCGAACAGCGTCAGCTTGAGCGCCGAGAGCGCATCCGGTTCGCTGATGGCGTCCCAGAAGGCGCCGATGCCGTTGGCCAGGCCCTGGCTCAGCACCATGTACAGCGGCAGCACCAGGACCAGCAGGAAGATCAGCCAGGCGCTGGCGATCAGCGCGATGGCCACCGGGGTGCGCTGCTTGATGGCGCGCGCATCGGCCTTGGTCGAAGTCATGAGGCTCATGTGGTCATCCTTAGATGTTGGGCTGGATGCGGCGCTGCAGGATGTTGATCAGCAGCAGCATGACAAAGGACACCAGCAGCATGAACACGCCGATGCCGGTGGCACCGGTGTAGTCGTACTGGTCCAGCTTGGAGACGATGAGCAGCGGCAGGATCTCGGTCTTGAACGGGATGTTGCCGGCGATGAACACCACCGAACCGTACTCGCCCACGCCGCGGGCGAAGGCCAGGGCGAAACCGGTCAGCCAGGCCGGCAGCAGGGTCGGCACCAGCACGTAGCGGAACACCTGCCAGGGGCGCGCGCCCAGGCAGGTAGCGGCTTCCTCGATTTCCTTGGGGATGTCCGCCAGCACCGGCTGCAGGGTGCGCACCACGAAGGGCAGGGTGACGAAGATCAGCGCCAGGGTGATGCCGATCGGGGTATAGGCGATCTTGAAGGGAAACAGCGAGCCTATCATGCCGTTGGGCGCATAGAGCGCGGTCAGGGCGATGCCGGCCACGGCGGTGGGCAGGGCGAAGGGCAGGTCGACCATGGCATCGATCAGTTTGCGCCCGGGAAACTCGTAGCGCACCAGCACCCAGGCCAGCAGGGTGCCGAGGATGCCGTTGACCAGCGCGGCGAGCAGGGCCGTGCCAAAGGACAGCTGCAGCGCGGCCAGCACCTGGCGCCCGGTGATCAGCGACCAGAATTGCCCGAGGGTCAGCTGGCTGGCATGGAGGAACATGGCGCCCAGCGGGATCAGCACGATCAGCGCGAGGTAGGTCAGGGAGAATCCCAGGGTCAACCCGAAGCCGGGTATGACCGGGGAGAGACGGCGAGACATGAGACGTCCTTCTGCAAGGCGCCCCGGCGATGCATTCGCCAGGGCGCAGAGGGGTGGAACGATACCTGCTCCGGGCCGGTCAGCGTGAGCCGTCCCGGCCGCGGCGCTATTTGTTGATGTCGGCGAAGATCTTGTCGAACACGCCGCCGTCGGCGAAGTACTTCGGCTGCGCCGCTTTCCAGCCGCCGAATTCCTGGTCGATGGTCACCAGCTTGACCGGCTTGAACTGATCCTTGAATTCCGCCGCCACCTTGGCATCGCGGGGGCGATAGAAATTCTGCGCGGCGATGCGCTGGCCCTCGGGGCTGTACAGATACTGCAGGTAGGCCTCGGCCTGCTTGCGCGTGCCCTTCTTGTCGACCACCTTGTCCACCACGGCTACCGGCGGCTCGGCCAGGATCGACAGCGACGGGGTGACGATCTCCAGCTGGTCGCCACCTTCTTCCTTGAGGGACAGATAGGCTTCGTTTTCCCAGGCGATCAGCACGTCGCCCAGCTGGCGCTGCACGAAGCTGATGGTGGCGCCACGTGCGCCGGTGTCCAGCACCGGGGCGTGGCGATAGAGCTCGGTGACGAACTTGAGGGCCTCGGCATCGCTGCCGTACTTGGCCTTGGCATAGGCCCAGGCGGCGAGGAAGTTCCAGCGGGCACCGCCGGAGGTCTTGGGATTGGGGGTGATGACCTGGACATCCTTCTTCACCAGGTCGTCCCAGTCCTTGATGCCCTTGGGATTGCCCTTGCGCACCAGGAAGACGATGGTCGAGGTGTAGGGGGTGCTATTGTCCGCCAGACGCCTCTGCCAGTTCGGGTCGACCAGTTGCTGGTGCAGATTGAGGGCATCGATGTCGCCGGACAGCGCCAGGGTCACCACGTCGGCCTGCAGGCCATCGATCACCGAGCGCGCCTGCTTGCCGGAGCCACCATGGGAATTCTTGATGGTCACGTCTTCGCCGGTTTCGGTCTTCCAGTGCTTGGCGAAGGCGGCGTTGTACTGCTGGTAGAGCTCGCGGGTCGGATCGTAGGACACGTTGAGCAATTCAACGGCGTGGACCTGGGTGGCGAACAGGGCTCCGGCCAGCGCGGCCAGGGCGAAACGGCGAATCGACATGAAAAGGCTCCTTGACGTGAGAAAGCCGGACACCGTCTGGCGGGCGCCTTGCCCGCTCGTCCGCTGACCGCGAGAACTCAGGGCTTGTTGGCTTGGCCGGTCTGAGGCCGGAATTTTTCCTTGCGCTCGATCTGCACCACCTGTCCGTTGTGCACGGTGATCTCGATGGCGCCGAATCTCAATCCGCGCAAAGCCTGCTGGATATCGCGGAGCAGTGCGGTTTCGTCCTGGTTTTCCAGGCTGCGGAACGGAACGGAGCTCATGGGGTGGCGTCCTCGTGTACAGCGGTGGGCGGGGAGGTGGCGCCATCTTAGGGGGCTGATCTTTATTTCTTAAAATTGCTAATAATGCTTTGTTTATTCACTTTTAGAATTAGCAGTCTGTGAAGGACACGTTGTGTAGCAAAAGGGAGGGCTGGATTTATCGTCCACCCCGGCAATAATGCGCGAACGCCTGTTCACTGAACTTTCAGTGACAGTTGCACCACACAACCCGCGCGAGGTCCTCTGCGTCCATGAGCTACAACGGCCTGCTTGACCTGTCGGTCTGGCAACTGGTGGTGGTCACCCTGCTGCTGACCCACCTGACCATTGTCAGTGTCACCGTCTACCTGCATCGCTACTCCGCCCACCGTTCGCTGGAGCTGCATCCCGCGCTCAGGCACGCCTTCCGCTTCTGGTTGTGGCTGACCACGGCGATGAACACCCGCGAGTGGACCGCCATCCACCGCAAGCACCACGCCAAGTGCGAAACCGAAGAGGACCCGCACAGCCCGGTGCACAAGGGCCTTGCCACCGTGGTGCGGCGCGGCGCCGAGCTGTACAAGGCCGAGGCGAACAACGCCGATACCCTGCGCATCTATGGCAAGAACTGCCCGGACGACTGGATCGAGCGCAAGCTCTACTCCAATCCACGCACCCGCAACATGGGCGTGGTGCTGTTGCTGCTGATCGACATCGCCCTGTTTGGTGCCCTGGGTCTCACCGTCTGGGCCGTGCAGATGGTCTGGATTCCCTTCTGGGCCGCGGGTGTGGTCAATGGCCTGGGCCATGCCGTGGGCTATCGCAACTTCGAATGCCGCGATGCCGCCACCAACCTCATCCCCTGGGGCATCGTCATCGGCGGCGAAGAGCTGCACAACAACCACCATACCTATCCCAACTCGGCCAAGCTGTCGGTCAAGCGCTGGGAATTCGACATGGGCTGGGCCTGGATCAAGCTGTTCACCTGGCTGCGCCTGGCCAAGGTCAACCGCGTCGCCCCCATCGCCCATCGCATCGAAGGCAAGGGGCAGCTGGACATGGACACCGCCATGGCCATCCTCAACAACCGCTTCCAGATCATGGCTCAGTACCGTCAGCAGGTGATCGGCCCGCTGTTGCGCCAGGAGCGGGGCAGTGCGGCGCCCTCCCAGCGTCCGCTGTTCCGTCGCGCCCGAGGTCTGCTGGCCCGCGAGACCAGTCTGCTCAAGGCTCGCCATCAGGTGCGCATCGACGAACTGCTCGAGCACAGTCAGGCGCTGAAACTGATCTACGAAAAGCGCCTGGCGCTGCAGCAGATCTGGGCCCGGACCAGTGCCAACGGCCACGACATGCTGGCCGCGACCCGGCAGTGGATCGGCGAAGCCGAAGCGAGCGGCATTCAGTCCCTGCGCGAATTCGCCGAACAGCTGAAAACCTATTCCCTGCGGCCGGCTGGAACCGCCTGAGAAAGGCTTCACAAAAGCCCACCGAAGCGGTGGGCTGCTCTATGCGGGGATTGAACCAGGCTGGTTTCAGCTGTCTCTAACTCCCTCAGGACCCCGCGTAGGCGCATGTGTATATGGATGAACAACCCTCTCTGTCTGCTCTTCCCACTCCGGAAGAGAATCTGCTGGCTCTCCTGCATTCGCGGGCCGAAACAGATCGCCTGCGTGACCGGGAGCAGCTGTTCAGCGCGCTGCTGGAAAGCGTCAACGCGGTGCTCTGGGCCCTGGACTGGCGCACTCGCCAGATCATCTATGTCAGTCCCGCCTACGAACAGATCTTCGGTCGCTCCCAGTCCCTGGTACTGAGCGACTACAGCACCTGGCTCAACAACATCTATCCCGACGATCTGGAGTACGCTCAGCGCACCCTGGAACAGGTGATCGAGCAGGGCGCCGTGGAGTCCCGCGAGTACCGCATCATCCGCGCCGACGGCGAGATCCGCTGGCTCAGCGACAAGTGCTTCGTCAGTCAGCGCAGCGAGGCCGGCATGCCGCTGCTGGTGGTGGGTATCGCCGAAGACATCACCGACAAGAAGCGCATGGAGGAGGAGCTGCAACGGCTCGCCACCACCGATGTCCTGACCCGCAGCAGCAATCGTCGACATTTCTTCGAGAGTGCCCAACGCGCCTTCGAATTCGCCCAGAGCGAAGGCGAGCCCCTGGCCTTCCTGCTGCTCGACATCGACGACTTCAAGAAGATCAACGACCGCTTCGGTCACCAGATGGGCGATCAAGTGTTGCAGCGTGTTGCCGAATGCGGCGCCCAAACTACCCGCCGCGGGGATCTGTTCGGCCGTATCGGCGGCGAAGAATTCGCCCTGTTGCTGCCGGGCTGCGACAGCGATCTGGCGTTGCAGATCGGCGGGCGCCTGCAGCGCGCTGTGCGGCAGTTGGCGGTACCCAGTGCCGAGGGCCCGCTGAAGGTCACCATCAGTCAGGGCGTCACCGTGTTGCGGGAGGGCGACGAGTCCCTCGACACCCTTTATGTGCGGGCGGACGAGGCCATGTACCGCGCCAAGCGCCAGGGCAAGGATCAGGTCGTCCAGGGCTGAATATCCCTTGCCAGGCCTCGCCGGTGACAGCTCGGCCGGCTTGGTTCGCGGTTCCGTCCACCACTGTCACGTCATCCCACCCGGTTCTCCGCACCCCTGCTTCCTTGTCCATCTGGCCTGCAGCCGATCTCTTCTCCGTGTCCTGTTGACCGTCCTTGCTGACGCGGCGATGCCCCCTCGATTGGAAGGAATGTGCCTGCGTGATCGACTGGGCAAGGTGGCCCTTGCAGCAGGGCATGCGGTGCGTCATACCGGGCGATAGGCGTCGTCTTCAGGGCAAATCGACTGAAAGAGGCGTCGCAAAAACTTACAAGTCCTTGAAGCAGATAGGGAATTCCTTCAGATCTTGCTTTTTTGATGCTGAGATCGGCCGGTTTTTAAGGCCGAGCCAGTGCCTTGGGAGGCCCGTCCCAGAGCCTCAGCGCGTACGGATTGGGATGGTGTCTCCCCAGGAAACGGCGAACCGTTCCATAGGCGTAGGCCGCGCAGGTTCCCTTGGGCCATGACCGAACAGTCAGAGCGGAAGACCACAGGGCGGGTTTTCAACCAGGTATCGCTAGACGAAATGCTTTTTTGCAATTAGCTTTCGCAACGTGGAAGACGGTGGCAGGGACCCTGTGCTGGAGGTCGCAACTTAAAAGTCGACCAGGCCCGGGATAATTCTCCAAATTGAAACAAAAGCCCTCTAGCTTTCCCTTCCGCACGGCCCGTCGGGCATACCACCAGCAGGCGCTGACACCTCTGGTGGCCGCATAACAACGATTCACCCCTGGAGCACTCATGGTCAAGAAGCCACTGGTGGTCGCGGTCTCCGCGGCCTGTCTGAACCTGTCCCTCATTGCCGCCGCCCACGCTGCCGGCTTCGTCGAAGACAGCAAAGCTACCCTCAGTCTGCGTAACTTCTACATCAACACAGACAACCGCAACGGTACTGCCAATCCTTCCCGCGTGATGGATTGGGGTCAGGGCTTCATGCTGAACTACCAGTCGGGCTTCACTCAGGGCACCGTTGGCTTCGGCGTCGATGCGGTCGGCATGCTAGGCCTGCGTCTGGACAGCGGTGGCAAGGCCAACGGCGGCACCGGTGGCAGCGTGCAGAACGGCACCATGTTCCCGCGCGATACCGATAACAGCGCTGTAGACGAGTTCAGCAGCCTGGGCGCTACCGCCAAGATGAAGATCTCCGAAACCGAGTTCCGCTACGGCACCCTGATGCCGAAGCTGCCGGTCGTGGTCTCCAACGACGGTCGTCTGCTGCCGCAGACCTACCAGGGTGCTCAGATCACGTCCAAGGACATCAAGAACGTGACGCTGACCGCCGGCCAGCTCGAGCGTGCCAAGAACCGTAACTCCACCGACGAGGACGATCTGTCCATCGCCGGCTCCAACGGTGCTGCGAATGCCGCCCTGCGTCGCAACAGCGACCATTTCCGCTTCGTCGGTGCCGACTACAAGGTCACCAAAGACCTGACCCTGCAGTATTACTTCGGTCAGCTGGAAGACTTCTACAACCAGCACTTCCTGGGTCTGGTGCACAGCGTCAAGCTGGGCGACGGTACCTTCAAGACCGACCTGCGCTATTTCGATAGCAACAGCCAGGGCGAGAACCGCAAGGCCGACAGCACCGGTCTCTACGTGTCCAGCGGCTACTACGGTGGTACCCGTACCACTGGCGAGATCGACAACCGCCTCTACAGCGGCCTGTTCACCTACTCGATCTACGGCCACACCTTTGGTCTGGGCTATCAGGGCAGCAACGGCAACAGCGCCTTCCCCTACCTGAACGAGAACGGTGGCGCTTCGACCTATGCAATCACCGATATTCAGATCAACAACTTCACCCGTTCCGGCGAAGACACCTGGCAGGCTCGCTACTCCTATGACTTCGCTCAGCTGGGCGTCAAGGGTCTGACCGCTGGCGTCATCTATCAGCGCGGTGACAACATCCGTACCCGTACTGGCGACGCCATGGAATGGGAACGCGATCTGACCGTCAGCTACGTGATCCCGGAAGGCCAGCTGAAAGGTCTGGGCTTCACCTGGCGTAACGCCATGCTGCGTTCCGACCTGCCGGCCGTTTCCCAAGCCGGTGTGCCGGGCCAGCGTGACGTCGACGAAAACCGTCTGATCGTCAGCTACACCCTGCCGCTGCTCTAAGCCGCGCTCAGGTCAGAAAAAAGCCCGTCGCGAGACGGGCTTTTTCATTTCCGCCGGAAATCAGCGACCGGTCGGCTGCTGCTGGGTGATGCAGTGGATGTTGCCACCGCCGAGCAGGATCTCGCGGCCCGGAACCTGTACCACCTCGTGCTCCGGGAAGCAGGCCTGCAGGGTACGCAAGGCCTCGGCGTCCTCGGGAACGCCAAAGGTCGGGGCGATGATGCCGCCGTTGACGATGAGGAAGTTGACGTAGGAGGCGGCCAGCCGCTCGCCGGCCCGGCGTGGCTGGGTGCCGAGGCAGACATCCACGTCGCGGCATTCGTCTTCGCTGGCGAACAGCGGCCCCGGGGTGACGATCCGATGCACCTTGAAGGTGCGACCGCGGGCATCGGTTTCGCGCTCCAGCACGGCCAGGGCCTCGCGGCAGCGGCTGTAGTTGGGATCGGCCTGGTCGTCGCACCAGCTCAGCAGCACCTCGCCCGGGCGCACGTAGCAGCAGAAGTTGTCCACGTGGCCGTTGGTTTCGTCGTTGTAGAGACCGTGGGGCAGCCAGATGACCTTGTCTACCGCCAGGTAGTCGCTCAGGTAGCGCTCGATCGCTTCGCGATCCAGGTGCGGATTGCGATTGGCGTTGAGCAGGCATTCCTCGGTGGTAATCAGGGTGCCTTCGCCATCGACGTGGATGGAGCCGCCTTCAAGGACGAAGTCCGGGGTGCGATAGCCCAGCAGATTCTCGATCGCGAGGATCTTGCCGGCGACCTGGTCATCCCGCTGCCAGGGAAAATAAAGGCCGCCATCCAGGCCGCCCCAGGCATTGAAGCTCCAGTTGACACCGCGCACGCCACCCTGACCGTCGCTGACGAAGGTCGGGCCGGTATCTCGGCACCAGGCGTCGTCATTGCTGATTTCCACCACCCGGATGTTCGGGTGCTGCAGGCGGGCACGGGCATTCTCGTACTGATTGGCCGAGGCGCCGATGGTCACCGGCTCGAAACGGGCAATGGCCTGGGCGACTGCGGTGAAGGCGGCCTGGGCGGGCTTGCCGCCCAGGCGCCAATTGTCCGGGCGCTCGGGCCAGACCATCCAGATCTGGTGCTGGTCGGCCCATTCGGCCGGCATGTGGAAGCCGTCGGCACGCGGCGTGGTGAGGGTGGTCATGGCGAAGCTCTCCATCCAGAGTCGTCGTTGGCTGAGAAGGGGGAAAGGCCGGCAGGGCGCCGCGGGCGTGAACACGCACAGGGCTCCGGCGGTACCGCAGAACAGCTGCCGACCGATGCGGGACCGGTCGGCAGGCAGGTCCCTACACGGTGTGCAGGTACCAGTTGTACTCGAGGTCGGAGATGGAGTGCTCGAACTCCTCCAGCTCGTGCTCCTTGCAGGCGACGAAGATGTCGATGTACTTCGGGTCGATGTACTCCGCCATCACCGAGCTGTCGTCCAGGTAGCGCAAGGCATCGCGCAGGTTGTTCGGCAGGCTCTGCTCGTGCTGTTCGTAGGAGTTGCCCTCGGTGACCGGGCCGGGTTCGATCTGCCGGGTCAGGCCATGGTGCACGCCGGCCAGGACGCCGGCCAGCAGCAGGTAGGGGTTGGCGTCGGCGCCGGCTACCCGGTGCTCGATACGGTGCGCCTCCGGCGTACCGGTGGGGACGCGCAGGGCGGTGGTGCGGTTGTCCAGGCCCCAGCTCGGCGCATTGGGCACGAAGAACTGCGAGCCGAAGCGGCGATAGCTGTTCACGTTGGGGCAGAGGAAGGCCATGCAGGCGGGTAGGGTCTCGAGCACACCGCCGATGGCATGACGCAATGCGGCGTTCTGCTCGGGATCCTCACCGGCGAAGATGTTGCGGCCGTCCTTGTCCAGCAGGGAAATATGGACGTGCAGGCCATTGCCCGCCTGGCCCGGATAGGGCTTGGCCATGAAGGTGGTGTCCATCTCATGGTCATAGGCGACGTTCTTGATCAGGCGCTTGAGCAGCACGGCGTAGTCGCAGGCCTTGATCGGGTCGGCAACGTGATTGAGGTTGACCTCGAATTGCGCCGGAGCCGACTCGGCGACGATGGCGTCGGCCGGAATGCCCTGGGCGCGGGCGCCGTCGATGATGTCCTGCAGACAGTCCGCATACTCGTCCAGATCGTCCATGGAATAGACCTGGACCGACTGGGGACGCTTGCCGGAAATGGGCGAACGCGGCGGTTGCGGGCGGCCGTTGATGTTCTCCTGATCGATCAGATAGAACTCCAGCTCGAAGGCGGCGCAGACGGTGAGCCCGAGCTCGTCGAAACGCTGGACGACCTGGCGCAGGACCTCGCGGGGATCGGCGAAGAAGGGCTCGCCTTCCATCTCGTGCATGGTCATCAGCAGCTGCGCGGTAGGGCGCTTCTGCCAGGGTTCCATGGAGAGGGTGTCGGTGATGGGGAAGCAGACGCGGTCGGCGTCGCCGATGTCGAGCCCGAGACCGGTGCTTTCGACGGTGGAGCCGGTGATGTCGAGGGCGAACAGCGAAGCGGGGAGGTTGATTCCTTTCTCGAAGACTTTGGGCAGATTGGTGCGCTCGATGCGTTTGCCACGCACCACGCCATTCATATCCGCAATCAGAAGATCGACGAACTGGACCTCAGGGTGTTCCCTGAGGAAGTCGGTCGCTTCATCCAAACGAACGGCACGCGGGGGTACCGACATGATGAAACACCTTTGCTTTTGGCTGCGCTCGACAAAACGGTTAGCGCCTGATGCGCCTGTTTGCCCAGTGGGCCAACCGCAGTGAGGGCACGAGTGCCCGCTGTCGATCCGACAGCGACCTGAGAGTACGGTCTCGCCTGCGCTCCGACGCTTTGTCAGCGCCCCTGTTAAAAATATCAATCAGCGGAGTTACCACCCTGGAGTCAATCCGAAAGGCGGACCAAAGTCAACTGGAGGCAACCCTGCTCAGGGGTGGTGCGCAGGTGCCTGTTTTTGGCGCATTCAGCGGGGCTGGAACGGCTCTGTTTCGCCGCTTCTGTGCAGAATCTCGAAACTTTTTGCCGGTGGTTGTGAAAAATAACGAACAAGACTAGGCTCGGATGATTCCTGTTCAACCCGGTGTCCCATGTCCGCGCTGCCCCTCATAGGTGTCACAGCCTGTACCAGGCAACTAGGCCTGCATCCCTTTCACATCGCTGGCGACAAGTATCTGCGCGCGGTGGTGGAGGGCGCCGAGGGCATGCCACTGGTGATTCCGGCGCTGGCCGATCTCATCGCCACCGAGGCCCTGCTCGAGCGCCTGGACGGTCTGCTGTTCACCGGTTCGCCATCCAACGTCGAGCCCCATCACTACCAGGGTACGCCCAGCGAGCCCGGCACCCTGCACGACGCGGCTCGCGATGCCGTGACCCTGCCGCTGTTGCGCGCCGCCGTGGCGGCCGGGGTGCCGGTGCTGGGCATCTGCCGCGGCTTCCAGGAAATGAACGTGGCCTTCGGCGGCAGTCTGCACCAGAAGGTGCACGAGGTCGGCTCCCTCATGGACCACCGCGAACGCGGCGAGACCCTGGAGGAAAACTATGGCCTGCACCATCCGGTCGAGGTCCAGCCGGGTGGTCTGTTCGAGGCCCTGGAGCTGCCGGCACGCTTCGACGTGAATTCCATCCATGGCCAGGGTATCGATCGCCTGGCACCGGGGTTGCGCGCCGAGGCCCTGGCGCCCGACGGCCTGATCGAGGCCGTCTCGGTCCGCGAGGCCCGCGTCTTCGCCTGTGGCGTGCAGTGGCACCCTGAATGGAAGGTGCGCAGTCACCCCGTCTATCTCGCCTTGTTCAAGGCGTTCGGCAAGGCCTGCAAGGCGCGCGCTGCCGAGCGCTGATGCTGTTCACCCCGCTCGAACCTTCGAGGTCTTTATGAGCACCCCGCTTGACCGGCTCACCGCCTGGTTGAAAGAACGCAAGATCACTGAAGTGGAATGCCTGGTCGCCGATCTGACCGGCATCGCCCGCGGCAAGATTTCCCCCACCGCCAAGTTCCTCAACGAAAAGGGCATGCGCCTGCCGGAGAGCGTGCTCCTGCAAAGCGTGACGGGGGACTATGTCGACGACGACATCTACTATGAATTGCTCGATCCGGCCGACATCGACATGCACTGCCGCCCGGACGATCGCGCGGTGTTCCTGGTGCCCTGGGCACTGGAGCCCACTGCCCTGGTGATCCACGACACCTACGACAAGCGCGGCATTCCCATCGAGCTGTCGCCGCGCAACCTGCTCAAGAAGGTGCTCAAGCTCTATGCCGAGCACGGCTGGCAGCCCATCGTCGCACCGGAAATGGAGTTCTACCTGACCAAGCGCAGCGACGACCCCGACTATCCGCTGCAGCCGCCGGTAGGCCGCTCCGGGCGCCAGGAAACCGGGCGCCAGTCCTTTTCCATCGATGCGGCCAACGAATTCGATCCGCTGTTCGAGGACATGTACGACTGGTGCGAGGCCCAGGCATTGGATCTGGATACCCTGATCCACGAGGAAGGCACCGCGCAGATGGAGATCAACTTCCGCCACGGTGATCCGCTGCACCTGGCCGACCAGATCTTCGTCTTCAAGCGCACCCTGCGCGAGGCGGCACTCAAGCACAACGTCACCGCCACCTTCATGGCCAAGCCCATGACCGGTGAGCCCGGCAGTGCCATGCACCTGCACCAGAGCGTGGTGGATCTCAAGACCGGCAAGACGGTGTTTTCCAACCCCGATGGCAGCATGAGCGAACTCTTCCTGCACCACATCGGTGGCCTGCAGAAATACATTCCCGAGGCGCTGCCGCTGTTCGCGCCCAATGTGAATTCCTTCCGCCGCTTCCTGCCCGACACCTCGGCGCCGGTCAACGTCGAGTGGGGCGAGGAGAATCGCACCGTGGGCCTGCGCGTGCCGGATTCCGATCCGCAGAATCGCCGGGTGGAGAATCGCCTGGCCGGCGCCGATGCCAATCCCTATCTGGCCCTGGCGGCCAGCCTGCTGTGTGGCTATCTGGGCATGATCGAGAATGTCTCGCCCAGCGCCCCGGTGCAGGGACGCGGCTACGAGCGGCGCAACCTGCGCCTGCCGCTGACCCTGGAAGCCGCCCTGGAGCGCATGGAGCAGTCGGCCACCCTGGAGCGTTATCTGGGGAGTCGCTTCACCCGCGGCTACGTCGCGGTCAAGCGTGCCGAGCACGAGAATTACAAGCGCGTGATCAGTTCCTGGGAGCGGGAATTCCTGCTGCTCAGCGTCTGACCGCGATTCGAGGAGAGGCTTCGTGACTACCTTTACCACCGCCCATTGGCAGGACCTGAGTCGCCGGCATCTGCTGGCGCCCTTCACCGACTATCGCCAGCTCAACGAGAAGGGCGCGCGCATCATCACCCGTGCCGAGGGCGTGCATCTCTGGGACAGCGAGGGTCAGCGCATCCTCGACGGCATGGCCGGACTCTGGTGCGTCAACGTCGGCTACGGCCGTGAAGAGCTGGTCGAAGCGGCCAGCCGCCAGATGCGCGAACTGCCCTATTACAACCTGTTCTTCCAGACCGCCCATCCGCCCGTGCTGGAGCTGGCCAAGGCCATCGCCGAGCTGGCACCGGAGGGCATGAACCACGTGTTCTTCACCGGTTCCGGCTCGGAGGCCAACGACACCGTACTGCGCCTGGTACGCCATTACTGGGCAACCAAGGGCCAGCCGGAGAAGCGCGTGGTCATCGGCCGCTGGAATGGTTACCACGGCTCGACCCTGGCCGGTGCCAGCCTGGGTGGCATGGCGGCGATGCACGAGCAGGGCGGCCTGCTGCCCGACATCGTGCACATCCCGCAGCCCTACTGGTTCGGTGAGGGCGGCGAGATGAGGCCGGAGGAATTCGGCATCTGGGCGGCCGATCAGCTGGAGCGGAAGATTCTCGAGGTCGGCGAGGAGCGCGTCGCCGCCTTTATCGCCGAGCCCATCCAGGGCGCCGGCGGAGTGATCATTCCGCCGGAAAGCTACTGGCCGCGGGTGCGCCAGATCCTCGACAAGTACGACATCCTCTTCATCGCCGACGAAGTGATCTGCGGCTTCGGTCGCACCGGCGAATGGTTCGGCAGCCAGTACTACGGCAATGCTCCGGACCTCATGCCCATCGCCAAGGGTCTCACCTCCGGCTATGTGCCCATGGGCGGCGTGGTGGTACGCGACGAAGTGGTCAGGGTGCTCGACGAGGGCGGCGAGTTCTATCACGGCTTCACCTATTCCGGGCATCCGGTGGCCGCGGCCGTGGCCCTGGAAAACATCCGCATCCTGCGTGACGAAGGCATCGTCGACCGGGTTCGCAGCACCACGGCACCCTATTTGCAAAAACGCTGGGCGGAGCTGGCCGACCATCCGCTGGTGGGCGAGACCCGGGGTGTCGGCATGGTGGCGGCGCTGGAGCTGGTGCGCGACAAGAAGACGCGGGCGCGGTACGAGGGTGGGGCGGGCATGCTCTGTCGCGAGCACTGCTTCCGCAATGGCCTGGTGATGCGGGCGGTGGGCGATACCATGATCATCGCGCCGCCACTGGTGATCACGCCGGAGTCCATCGACGAACTGGTCACCCTGGCGCGGCTGAGCCTCGATCAGACCCATGGGCTGCTGCGCCAGCGCGGCTAATGGCCGCCAAGGCTTGAGCCCGGCGGCGGACCTTGCCAGACTGCGCGCGGGCGCTGGCCGCGCACCGAATCAAAAGACCAACGATGACTTGAGGAGCACCACCGCATGAATGTTTTTGGCAAGACTCTTCTAGCGCTGAGCCTGGCCGGCCTCTTTGCCGGCAACGCCTCGGCGGACCCCAAGGTCCTGCACGTCTACAACTGGAACGACTACATTGCCGAAGACACCATCGCCAACTTCGAGAAGGAGTCGGGGATCAAGGTGGTCTATGACGTCTACGACAGCAACGAGACCCTCGAGGCCAAGCTGCTCGCCGGCCGTTCCGGCTACGACGTGGTGGTGCCGTCCAACTCCTTCCTGGCCAAGCAGATCAAGGCCGGCGTCTACCAGCCGCTGGACAAGTCCAAGTTGCCCAACTACAGCAACCTGGATCCGCAGCTGATGAAGACCCTGGAAGTCAGCGATCCGGGCAACCAGTACGCCATCCCCTACCTGTGGGGCACCATCGGCATCGGCTACAACCCGGCCAAGGTCAAGGCCGCCCTGGGCGACAACGCCCCGGTGGATTCCTGGGACCTGATCTTCAAGCCCGAGAACCTTTCCAAGCTCAAGGGCTGCGGCGTGGCCGTGCTGGATTCGCCCACCGAGATCATCCCCGCCGGTCTGCACTACCTCGGCTACAAGCCGGATAGCCAGGATCCCAAGGAGATCAAGGCGGCCGAGGAGCTGTTCCTCAAGGTGCGGCCATACATCACCTACTTCCACAGCTCCAAGTACATCTCGGACCTGGCCAACGGCAACGTCTGCGTGGCGGTCGGCTATTCCGGCGACATCGCCCAGGCCAAGGCCCGGGCGGCCGATGCCAAGAACGGCGTGACCGTGGCCTACAACATTCCCAAGGAAGGCGCCGGCACCTTCTTCGACACCATGGCCATTCCCAAGGACGCCGAGAATCCCGAGGGCGCGCTGAAGTTCATCAACTACATCATGGAGCCCAAGGTGATCGCGGCGGTCAGCGACTACGTGCAGTATCCCAACGGCAACAAGGAGGCGACCCCGCTCGTAGCCGAAGCGATCCGCACCAACCCGGGGATCTATCCGACCCAGGAAACCATGACCAAGCTGTACGCCTTCCCGGATCTTCCGGCCAAGACCCAGCGTCTGATGACCCGTACCTGGACCACCATCAAGTCCGGCAAATGAGTTCGGTCGCCGCGTGCGACTGAAAGGACGGCACGCCGGAGTCACTCCGGCGTGCCGTACGTCTGTATGGACCGCTGAAAGGGTGTCGCCGCCGATGCCCGCCATGAAAGGAGCCGCCCGTGCTTTCGTTGCGTAAAACCCTGCTGGCCATGACCACCCTGACGGTCATGGGAACCGCCGTCGCCGAGCCGACGGTACGCGTCTACAACTGGAGCGATTACGTCGGCGAGACCACGCTCGAGGATTTCCAGAAGGCCACCGGCATCACGCCGGTCTATGACGTCTTCGATTCCAACGAAACCCTCGAAGGCAAGCTCCTGGCCGGCCACACCGGCTATGACGTGGTGGTGCCCTCGAGCAACTTCCTCGCCAAGCAGATCAAGGCGGGCGCCTTCCAGAAACTGGACAAGAGCCAGCTGCCGAACTGGCAGAATCTCGATCCGGCGCTGCTCAAGCAGCTGGAAAAGAGCGATCCGGGTAACCAATACGGCGTGCCATACCTGTGGGGCACCAACGGCATCGGGTACAATGTCGACAAGGTCAAGGCCGCGCTGGGCACCGACAAGCTCGATTCCTGGGCCATCCTGTTCGAACCCGAGAACCTCAAGAAGCTGAGCAAGTGCGGCGTCTCCTTCATGGACTCGCCCGATGAGGTCTATCCGGCAGTCCTGCAATACCTGGGACTCGATCCCAACAGCACCAATCCCGACGACTACAAGAAGGCCGAGGCCCAGCTGCTCAAGGTGCGGCCATACATCACCTATTTCCATTCCTCCAAGTACATCTCGGATCTGGCCAACGGCAACATCTGCGTGGCCTTCGGCTATTCCGGCGATGTCTTTCAGGCGCGTTCGCGTGCCGAGGAAGCGAAGAAGGGCGTCAACATCGGCTACGCGATTCCCAAGGAGGGCGCGAACCTCTGGTTCGACCTCCTGGCCATCCCCAAGGATGCCAAGAACGTGAAGGAGGCCCATGCCTTCACCAACTATCTGCTGCAGCCCGAGGTCATCGCCAAGGTCAGTGACTATGTCGGCTACGCCAACCCCAATCCGAAGGCGGGCGAGCTGATGAATGCCGAGCTGCGGCAGGACGAGACGGTCTATCCGCCACAGGCGGTGATGGACAAGCTGTACGTCATGAAGGAGCTGCCCCCGCAACTCCTGCGCCTGGAGACCCGCAGCTGGACGCGGGTCAAGTCCGGCAAATAACCAACGCTAAGGCGGACCGGCCCGACCGGTCCCCGATTTTCCTGGGGAGATGTACATGGCGACTGCCACCAGTGCCTTCAAGAAAGCCGCCACCGGCGACAAGAAAGCCAAGGAAGTCCTGGTCAAGATCGACCGGGTTACCAAGAAGTTCGACGAAACCGTCGCTGTCGACGACGTCTCCCTGACCATCAACAAGGGCGAGATCTTCGCCCTGCTCGGCGGCTCGGGTTCGGGCAAGTCGACCCTGCTGCGCATGCTGGCCGGTTTCGAGCGACCCAGCGAAGGGCGCATCTTCCTCGATGGCGTGGACATCACCGACATGCCGCCCTACGAGCGGCCGATCAACATGATGTTCCAGTCCTATGCGCTGTTCCCGCACATGAGCGTGGAACAGAACATCGCCTTCGGCCTCAAGCAGGACAAGCTGCCCAAGGCCGAGATCGACGCCCGCGTGGCCGAGATGCTCAAGCTGGTGCACATGACCCAGTACGCCAAGCGCAAGCCGCACCAGCTCTCCGGTGGCCAGCGCCAGCGGGTGGCCCTGGCGCGTTCCCTGGCCAAGCGGCCCAAGCTGCTGCTGCTCGACGAGCCGATGGGCGCCCTGGACAAGAAGCTGCGCTCGCAGATGCAGCTGGAACTGGTGGAGATCATCGAGCGCGTGGGCGTGACCTGCGTGATGGTGACCCACGACCAGGAAGAGGCCATGACCATGGCCGAGCGCATCGCCATCATGCACCTGGGCTGGATCGCCCAGGTGGGCAGTCCGATGGACATCTACGAGACCCCGGCGAGCCGGCTGGTCTGCGAGTTCATCGGCAGCGTCAACGTCTTCGACGGCGAGCTGACCGACGACGGTGCCGACCACGCCATCATCCACAGTCCGCAACTGGAGCGACCGATCTACATCGGTCACGGCATCAGCACCCGCGCCCAGGAAAAGCAGGTCACCTTCGCCCTGCGCCCCGAGAAGCTGCTGATGGGCACCAGCCTGCCGGCGGATCACGAGCATCCCGACTACAACTGGTGCAGCGGCACCGTGCACGACATCGCCTACCTGGGCGGGCACTCGGTCTATCACGTCAAGCTGGGCACCGGTCCCATCGTGCAGTGCTTCATCGCCAACGCCGAGCGCCTCGGCAAGCGACCCACCTGGGATGACGCCGTGGTGGTGTACTGGGAAGACGACAGCGGCGTGGTACTGCAAGCATGACCAGACCCCCCTTGCTCAAGCGCCTGCTCGATGGCCGCCGCCTGACCATCGGCGTGCCCTTCGTGTGGCTGTTCCTGTTCTTCCTGCTGCCGTTCCTGATCGTGCTCAAGATCAGCTTCTCGGTCGCGGACGTGGCCATTCCGCCCTATACCGAGCTGTTCAGCTACGCTGATCAGCAACTGGATATCGCGCTCAACTTCGGCAACTACCTGATGTTCGCCGACGATCCGCTGTATCTGGACGCCTACCTCGGCTCGCTGAAGATGGCCGGCATCAGCACCCTGATCTGTCTGCTGATCGGCTATCCCATGGCCTATGCCATCGCCCGGGCCAGTCGCGAGAAGCAGACGGTGCTGCTGCTGCTGATCATGATGCCGACCTGGACCGCCATCCTCATCCGCGTCTACGCCTGGATGGGGCTGCTGTCCACCAACGGCCTGATCAACAGCTTCCTGATGAACCTGGGGATCATCAGCAGTCCGCTGCAGATGCTCAACACCAACTTCGCGGTGTACCTGGGGATCGTCTATTCCTATCTGCCGTTCATGATCCTGCCGCTGTTCGCCAATCTGGTGAAGCATGACCTGACCCTGCTGGAAGCCGCCGGCGACCTGGGTGCCAGTCGCTTCACCAGCTTCTGGAGGATCACCGTGCCGCTGTCCAAGAACGGCATCATCGCCGGCTGCATGCTGGTGTTCATTCCGGCGGTGGGCGAGTTCGTCATTCCCGAGCTGCTGGGTGGCCCGGAGACCCTGATGATCGGCCGCGTGCTTTGGCAGGAATTCTTCAACAACCGTGACTGGCCGGTGGCCTCGGCCCTGGCGGTGGTGATGCTGGTGATCCTCATCGTGCCCATCGTGCTGTTCAATAGGAACCAAGCCAAGGAACTGGAGGGCAAGCTATGAAGGGCCTCAAGTTCACCAACCTGATGCTGGTGCTCGGGCTGCTGTTCATCTATCTGCCGATGGTCATCCTGGTCATCTACTCCTTCAACGAGTCGCGGCTGGTGACCGTCTGGGGTGGCTGGTCGGTCAAGTGGTACGTCGGCCTGCTGGACAATACCCAGCTGATGAGCGCGGTGTTCCGCTCGCTGGAGATCGCCTTCTACACGGCCATCTCTTCGGTGATCCTCGGCACCCTGGCGGCCTTCGTGCTGACCCGCATCCCGCGCTTCCGCGGCCGCACCGTCTTCGGCGGCATGGTCACGGCACCGCTGGTGATGCCCGAGGTGATCACCGGTCTGTCGCTGCTGCTGCTGTTCGTCTCCATGGCGCAACTGATCGGCTGGCCGCAGGACCGGGGCGTGACCACCATCTGGATCGCCCACACCAGCTTCTGCTCCTCCTATGTGGCGGTAGTGGTCTCCTCGCGCCTGCGCGAGCTGGACCTGTCCATCGAGGAGGCGGCCATGGATCTGGGCGCCCGGCCGTGGAAGGTGTTCCTGCTGATCACCATTCCCATGATCGCGCCCTCGCTGGCGGCGGGCGGCATGATGTCCTTCGCCCTGTCGCTGGACGACCTGGTGCTGGCGAGCTTCGTCTCGGGCCCCGGCTCGACCACCCTGCCGATGGAGGTGTTCTCCGCGGTACGCCTGGGCGTGAAGCCGGAGATCAATGCCATCGCCAGCCTGATCCTCCTGGCGGTCTCGCTGTTCACCTTCTTCGCCTGGTACTTCACCCGCCGCGCCGAGAAGAAGCGCCTGCAGGGCCTGCAGGAAGCCATGGACGCCACGGCCTCGGAGATCACCCGGCGCGAACGCGAAACGGCGACCCTCATGGCGCCGCCGGCCAACAGCTGAGGGTTGGTGGAAAAGGCGGCCCCAGGGCCGCTTTTTTTGTGTCCGATGATCAGGGCTGCGACAAGCGCGACCGCTCTCGCAGGGCGCGATTTGATACCATTTGCCTTTTGCCAGGTAGCGCTCCCGCCATGAAACAGTACCTCGACCTGATGCGCCACGTGCGCGAACACGGCACCTTCAAGAGCGACCGCACCGGCACCGGGACCTACAGCGTCTTCGGCTACCAGATGAGATTCGATCTGGCCGAGGGCTTTCCCCTGGTCACCACCAAGAAGTGCCATCTGCGATCCATCATCCACGAACTGCTGTGGTTCCTGCAGGGCGAGACCAACATCCGCTACCTCAAGGACAACGGCGTGTCCATCTGGGACGAGTGGGCCGACGAGAACGGCGAACTGGGCCCGGTCTATGGCTACCAGTGGCGCAGCTGGCCGGCACCGGACGGTCGCCATATCGACCAGATCGCCGGGGTGGTGGACATGATCCGCGCCAAGCCCGACTCGCGGCGTCTGATCGTCTCGGCCTGGAATCCGGCGCTGGTGGACGAGATGGCGCTGCCGCCGTGCCATGCGCTGTTCCAGTTCTATGTCGCCGATGGCCGCCTGAGCTGCCAGCTGTATCAGCGTTCCGCCGACATCTTCCTCGGTGTGCCCTTCAACATCGCCAGCTACGCGCTGCTGACCCTGATGGTGGCCCAGGTCACCGGACTGCAACCGGGCGAATTCATCTGGACCGGCGGTGATTGCCATCTCTATGCCAATCACCTGGAGCAGACCCATCTGCAGCTGACCCGTGAACCGCTGCCGCTGCCGACCATGACGCTCAATCCGGCGGTCACGGACCTGTTCGCCTTCCGCTTCGAGGATTTCGAACTGGCAGGCTACCAGGCCCATCCGCACATCAAGGCGCCGGTCGCGGTCTGAGCCGGCGGCCGCAGCGCTCAGGCGCCGTGGCCGTGCGCAAGCACCTCGTCCACCAGCTGCCCGGGTGCCTTGCGTACGTCCAGCACCTGGGCTTCCAGGTGATCCGGCGCCTCCAGGGTGTCGAGCTGGCTCTGCAGGAGCTTGGGATCGAAGAAGTGCCCGCGGCGACTGCCGATGCGCTCGGCAAGCAGCTCGGGTGAGCCCTTGAGGAACAGCAGCCGGACGCCTTCCAGGCCGTTCAGCAGGCGATCGCGATAGACCTTCTTCAGCGCCGAGCAGGCAAACACCCGGGTGGTGCCTTCGGCCTGTGCCTGCTGCATGGCGTCGTGGATGGCATCCAGCCAGGGCCAGCGATCCTCGTCGGTGAGGGCGACGCCCTTGGCCATCTTGTCCTTGTTGGCCTGGCTGTGAAAGGTATCGGCATCGTCGAAACGGCAGTCCAGCCGGCTGGCCAGGAGTTCGCCCAGGGTGGTCTTGCCACTGCCCGAGACGCCCATTATCAGATAGATCATCGTCGTCGCTCCGCGTGAGGATTCGCCTCGCTATAGAGTGTCTAGAGCGGCGTTTGCTCCGGGGTCAGCCGGCTGCTCCAGGTGGCGCCGATGGACGCGACGATGATGCAGGCGAGGGCGAACCACTGGGCGACGCCCAGGATCTCGCCGAGGAATACCCAGCCGGAAAGGGCGCCCAGCGCCGGTTCCAGACTCATCAGCGTGCCAAAGGTGGAGGCTGGCAGGCGGGTCAGGACGACCATTTCCAGGGCATAGGGAATGGCCGTGGACATCAGCGCCAGGGCCAGCGCCAGCGGCCAGATTTCCGGTTGCAAGAGATTGCTGCCGCTGTGGACAATGCCGATGGGCAGCACGACCAGGGCGGCGATGGAGGCACCGAAAGCCACCGTGCCGGTACCGTGAACCGCGCCGGCGCGCTTGCCCAGGACGATGTAGATCGCCCAGCAGGCGCCAGCACCCAGGGCCAGCGTGGTGCCCAGCGGATCCAGTGCGGAGGCGTTGTGGCCGAAGGGCAGGAGCACGGCCAGGCCGGCCACCACCAGCACGATCCACAGCAGGTCCAGCCAGCGACGCAGGGCGCACAGCGCCACCACCAGCGGACCGACGAATTCCAGGCCGACGGCGATGCCTATCGGCAGCCGCTGCATGGCAAGGTAGATGGTCAGGTTCATCACCCCCATGGCGACGCCATAGCCCAGCAGGCTGCCCAGCGCCGCGTGGCGGAAGTTGCGCCAGGGGCGCAGCACGATCAGCAGGACCAGGGCCGCGAAGATCAGCCTGAGGGTGGTGACACCGACCGGATCGAGACGCAGGAACAGGGTCTTGGCCAGGCTGGCGCTGGTCTGGATCGAGGTCATGGCAACCAGCAGCAGGGCGACGGCGAACAGCGGAGAGCGGACAGACATCGGCAGGGCTCGACTAGCGGGCCCGCCAGCATAGGTCATCCGGTCAGGGCCGCAAGGTTGGCTGCGACCTCAACGTGTTCTCGAGCGCTGCAACAGCGATTCGGCGCTTTCGCGATTTTCCCGGACCTGTTCGATGAAGCGCTGCTGCTCTTCGCGCTGGGCCACCTGCACGCATTGCGCGTAGCCCGCGTCCCACCCTTGCTGGTAGGGCTTTTCCGCGGCGAAGCGACGGGCGTCCTTGTGCTCGTAACCGATGCCATTGACCGCCTGCTTGCCGGTCTGGCAACCGTCGCTGAAGCCGTCGGCATAGGCCGGGGGATAGCCCTTGGCGATCAACTGGTCGTGGTAACTGGTGCAAGCCGCGAGACTGGCCAGCAGAACGAGCAACGAGGCGAGACGACGAGAGACAGCCATGGGAGCCTCCTCACGGGATACTACGTCTGATCCCTATGCAGAAAGCTTAGTTGGCGCCTGGTGAGAATTTCGTCAAAAAACGCCCGGGTCGAAAAATACCGACGGACGTCATGGCAAGCCGTTCGAACCGCTGCGCTTAAATACGCGGCGGAGCGCCGCTTGCCTTGCTTCGGTTGTCATCCCGGTCGCAGAATGCGGACACTGCTTGCATGCCTGACAAGGACTTACGATGCACGATCCCGTCGCAGCCGGTCTCCGGCTCGCCCCTGATGAGCTGACCCGCCCCTTCGCCCCCGAACAGTTTTCCTTCGCCGATACTGATCAGCTCGAGCCCTTCCGCGGCATCCTGGGTCAGGAGCGCGCGGTGGAGGCCCTGCAGTTCGGCGTGGCCATGCCGCGGCCCGGCTACAACGTCTTTGTCATGGGCGAGCCGGGCACCGGTCGTTTCTCCTTCGTCCAGCGCTATCTCAAGGCCGAAGCCAAGCGCCAGCCGACGCCCAACGACTGGGTGTACCTGAATCACTTCGAAGAGCCCCGGGCGCCAAGCGTGCTGGAGTTGCCCCCCGGCGAGGGCGAGGCCTTCGTGGCCGACATGGCCCACTTCATCGACAACCTGCTGGCCACCTTCCCGGCGGTATTCGAGCATCCGGCCTTCCAGCAGAAGAAGAGCGCCATCGAGCGCGCCTTCAACCAGCGCTATGACCAGGCGCTGGACGTGGTGGAAAAGCTCGCCCTGGAAAAGGAGATCGCCCTCTACCGCGACGCTAACAATGTCGCCTTCACCCCGATGAAGGAGGGCAAGGCGCTGGATGAAGCCGACTTCGCCCAGTTGCCTGAAGCCGAGCGCGAGCGTTTCCATGGCGACATCTCCAGCCTGGAAGAGCGCCTCAACGAAGAGCTGGCCAGCCTGCCGCAGTGGCGGCGAGAATCGAGCAACCAGCTGCGCGCCCTGAATGAAGACACCATCATCCAGGCGCTGCAGCCGCTGCTGGCGCCGCTGTCGGAAAAGTACAACGACAACCCCGGGGTCTGCGCCTATCTGCAGGCCATGCAGGTGGACCTGCTCAAGACGGTGGTCGAGCAACTGGCCGATGACGCCAAGCCCGACATGCAGCGGCGCAAGGAATTGCGCGAGCAGTACGAGCCCAATCTGATCATCGGCCACCACGTCACCGGGGGGGCGCCAGTGGTGTTCGAGTCCCATCCGACCTACGACAACCTCTTCGGCCGTATCGAATACCAGTCCGATCAGGGCGCGCTCTACACCAACTATCGCCAGCTGCGCCCCGGCGCGCTGCACCGCGCCAATGGCGGCTTCCTCATCGTCGAGGCGGACAAGCTGCTGACCGAGCCCTTCGTCTGGGACGCCCTCAAGCGCGCGCTGCATTCGCGTCAGCTAAAGATGGAATCGCCGCTGGCCGAGCTGGGTCGGCTCACCGCTATGAGCCTGGCGCCGCAGCAGATCCCGCTGCAGCTCAAGGTCATCATCATCGGCTCGCGCAACATCTACTACACCCTGCAGGAGCTGGATTCGGACTTCCAGGAGATGTTCCGGGTGCTGGTGGACTTCGACGAAGAGCTGCCACTGCGCGACGAAAGCCTCGAGCAGTTCGCCCAGTTGCTCAAGACGCGCACCTCGGAAGAGGGCATGGCGCCCCTGACCTCGGCGGCCGTGGCGCGGCTGGCCACCTACAGTGCCCGGCTGGCCGAGCACCAGGGACGGTTGTCGGCGCGTATCGGCGATCTGTTCCAGCTGGTCAGCGAAGCCGACTTCATCCGCCACCTGGCCGGCGACGAGCGTACCGACAAGGGGCATGTCGAGCGCGCGCTCAAGGCCAAGGAAACCCGTACCGGTCGCGTCTGCGCCCGGGTGCTGGACGACATGCTGACCGGACTCATCCTCATCGACACCCAGGGCGCCGCGGTAGGCAAGTGCAATGGCCTCACCGTGCTGGAGGTGGCCGATTCCGCCTTCGGCATGCCGGCGCGCATCTCCGCCACGGTCTACCCGGGCGCCAGCGGCATCCTCGACATCGAGCGCGAGGTCAGCCTCGGGCAACCGATTCACTCCAAGGGCGTGATGATCCTGACCGGCTACCTGGGCAGTCGCTATGCCCAGGAATTTCCGCTGTCGATCTCGGCCAGCATCGCCCTGGAGCAGTCCTATGGCTATGTCGACGGCGACAGCGCCTCCCTCGGCGAAGCCTGCACCCTGATCTCCGCGCTGTCCCGCACGCCGCTCAAGCAGTGCTTCGCCATCACCGGCTCCATCAACCAGTTCGGCGAGGTGCAGCCGGTCGGCGGGGTGAACGAGAAGATCGAAGGCTTCTTCCGCCTCTGCCAGGCCCGCGGTCTGACCGGCGAGCAGGGCGTGATCATCCCGCGTGCCAACGTCACCAACCTGATGCTTGACGAGACCGTGCTGGCAGCGGTGCGCGAAGGACTGTTCCATGTCTATGCCGTCCGCCAGGCGGACGAGGCTCTGTCGCTGCTGGTGGGCGAGCCCGCCGGTGCACCGGATGCCAAGGGGCGCTTCCCAGACGGCAGCGTAAATGCGCGCGTGGTGCAGCGTCTCAAGGAAATCGCCGAGCTCGAGCTGGAAGATGAACTGGCCGACAAACTCAGTGATAACTCCAAGGCAAAAGGGAAAAACAACGAAGCGGAGGAGAACTGAGCTCCGGGGGGCAGGTCGGATTTTGTACAAGGCGTCGCAGCCCAAGTAGCACGGCGCCCAGACCCGCTTGCCCCCTGTTGACCAACAGGGTTGTCCACAGCCTTTGTGGATACCTCTGGCCTAGGACCGGCGAGCATTGAGCGCTTCGAGAGGATGACGCCATGTCCCGCACCATTACCCTGATCCGTCCCTGCCTGGGCCTCGTCACCCGTATCGAATGCGAAATCAAGCCGCTCGGTCAGGAACAGGGCCTCTGGACCCTGTTGTGCGCCGCCGGCCTGAATGGCCAACAGCCCACCGCGATCAAGGCCCAGGGGCCTTTCCACGGTCCCAAGGCGGCCGAAGGCGTCATGACTGCCATCGCCGAGAACCTGGTGGAACAGGGCTATATCCAGGTCGAAGAGACCCAGATCTGGCGCCTGCACATGCAGAGCGAACTGCGCAAGATGAACGGCGAGCGTGCCCACCAGCAGGTGCGCTTCCAGGTCGGCCCCGACGCCTGAGTCAGGTACAACCTGCCGCATTGGTCCGCCTGCACTGCCCCGGTATACTCGCCCGGCCCTGGTAATCCGAGCGAGTCTGCATGGAACGTCTGATCGAAAAAGCCCTTTACGCCTCCCGCTGGCTGCTGGCCCCCATCTACCTGGGGTTGTCCCTGGCATTGGTCCTGCTGGCGCTCAAGTTCTTTCAGGAAGTCTTCCACGTCCTGCCGCACATCTTCCAATCCACCGAAGCCGAACTGATCCTGCTGGTCCTGTCGCTTATCGACATGGCGCTGGTGGGTGGCCTGCTGGTCATGGTGATGATCTCCGGCTACGAGAACTTCGTCTCCCAGCTGGACATCGACGAAGGCTCGGAAAAGCTCGCCTGGCTGGGCAAGATGGATTCGGGCTCGCTGAAGAACAAGGTGGCTGCCTCCATCGTCGCCATCTCCTCGATCCACCTGCTGCGCATCTTCATGGATGCCCAGAACACCAATCCCGAATACCTCAAGTGGTACGTGATCATCCATCTGGTGTTCGTGGTCTCGGCCTTCGCCATGGGCTATCTGGATCGGCTGACCAAGCACTGACGGGTCGGGCGGCCATTCGTCCGCCGCCGGCAGCTTTCGTTTACGCTTTGTGGATTGCGCCGCTGCGCTTGCTTGTCCTAGGTTGTCGAATGCTCACAGCTGCCGATCGATACCATCCCTGGCGTCGATCTCGACCCGGAGGTTTCCATGCAATTGCCGGAATTGACCCAGCGCGCCCAGGCCGGCGAGGTCCGTGAACTCAATCTGCTGTCCATCGAGGGCGGTTTCTATGTGCTGGAGGTGCTCACTCGGAGCGGTCGCACGCGGCTGACCGGGCGGGATGGCCACTTCTACCGCCTGGGCTCCGCTGCCCAGGCCCGGCGTCTATTGGCCGACCTGCCGGCATTGCCGTGCTTTCTCATCCAGCACAGCGCCTATGACGAGATGGTCGGCATGGCGCCACGCTCCTCGGAACCCCTGAAGATCCCGCTGAACTACCGGAACGCCTCTTGAGCGACGGCGCCGTCCGGCGCCTGCTTCCGGTCCTTGGCGATCAGCTGTCGCCCCGGCTGGCCTCCCTGCGCGATGCCGATCCCGCCCAGGACGTGCTGCTGCTCGCCGAGGTCCAGGAAGAAGCCAGCTACGTCCCGCATCACCCGCGCAAGATCGCCCTGATCTTCAGCGCCATGCGCCACTTCGCCATCGATATTCTCGCGCGTGGCTTCCAGGTCCATTACCGCACCCTGGATGACCCGGACAACCAGGGCTCGCTGCCGACCGAGATCGCCTTCTGGGCGAAAAGGACGGGCGCACGCGAGGTGCATCTGACCGAAACCGGCGAATGGCGTCTGGAGCAGGCATTGCGGGGGCTCGCTCTGGCGGTGCCTGTGCAGTGGTACGGCGATGACCGATTCCTCTGCAGCCGCGCCGCCTTCTCCCGCTGGGCCGGCGCGCGCACCCAGTTGCGGATGGAGGCCTTCTACCGCGGCATGCGCAGGCGACACGGCTGGTTGATGGAAGGGGAGGACGAACCCTGTGGCGGGGTCTGGAATCTGGACAGGGACAATCGCCAGGCCCTGCCCAGGGGCCATCCTGTCCCCGAGCCCTTCAGCTGCCTGCCCGATGCCTGTACCCGGGAGGTGCTCGACCTGGTCGGGCAGCGCTTCGCCCACCACTATGGTCGTTTGGAAGGTTTCGACTATCCGGTGACCCGTACCGAAGCCGAGCGCCTCTGGCAGCACTTCCTGGCGTCTGGCCTGCGCGACTTCGGCAGCTACCAGGACGCCATGGCCAGTGGCGAGCCCTATCTGCATCACGCCCGGATCAGCGCGGCGCTCAATATCGGGCTGCTGGATCTGCGTCAGCTCTGCGCCGACGTGGACGCCGCCTATCGCGAGGGCAGGGTGCCGCTCAACAGCGCCGAGGGTTTTCTGCGTCAGCTGATCGGTTGGCGGGAGTACGTCCGTGGCGTCTACTGGCTGCGCATGCCCGAATATCGGGAGCTCAATGCGCTGGGCAATACCCGGGCGCTACCGGAGTTCTACTGGACCGGGACGACCAGCATGGCCTGCCTGCGCGAAGCCATCGGCCAGACCCTGACGCTGGGTTACGCTCACCATATCCAGCGGCTGATGGTGACCGGCAACTTCGCCCTGCTGGCCGGCATCGCGCCCCAGGCCATCGGCGAGTGGTACCTGGCGGTCTACCTGGATGCCTTCGAGTGGGTCGAGCTGCCCAACACCCAGGCCATGGTGATGCACGCGGACGGTGGCTACCTGGCGAGCAAGCCCTATTGCGCCAGCGGCCAGTACATCCGTCGCCAGTCCGACTACTGCAAGGGCTGCCACTATCAGGTCGGCGAGGCCCTGGGCGAGCGGGCCTGCCCCTTCAATGCCCTCTACTGGCATTTCCTGATCCGCCATCGCGGGCGCTTCGCCCACTATCCGCGCATGCTCAATCTCTATCGCAATCTCGATCGTCAGACTCCCGAGCGGCAACAGGCGCTGTGGCAGCGGGGCGAGGCACTGCTGGCGCGTCTCGACGCAGGAGAATCCCTATGAAGAAGGCCGATCTGCCCACCAAGCTCTGTCCGGTCTGCCAGCGGCCCTTCACCTGGCGCAAGAAGTGGGAGCGCAACTGGGACGAGGTGCGCTACTGCTCCGAGCGCTGTCGCCGCCAGCGTGGCAGCCTGGGCGGCGGCGAGTCGAGTCCCTGATGTGCTAGGCTCGGCTCCTTTTTGACGATGGAAAGGCTGCTATGAACGACATCCTGCTCGACACCGACGAAGCCCGCGTCAGCTATGGCATCGGCCGCCAGCTGGGCGATCAGCTGCGCCAGAATCCGGTCCCCGGCATGCAGCTGGCGGCCGTGCTCGCCGGTCTCAACGAGGCCTTCGATGGCCAGGATTCCCGGGTGGACGTCGAGTCGCTGAACGCCAGCTTCCGGGTCATCCGCGAGCGCATGCAGGCGGAAGCCCAGATCAAGGCCGCCGCTGCCGCCCAGGAAGGCGTCGACTACCTGAAGGCCAATGCCGAGCGTCCTGGCGTCGTGGTGCTGCCGTCCGGTCTGCAATACGAGGTGCTCACCCAGGGTGAAGGCGCTACGCCGACTCGCGAAGACCAGGTACGTACCCACTACCACGGCACCCTCATCGACGGCAGCGTGTTCGACAGCTCCTACCAGCGCGGCCAGCCGGCCGAGTTTCCGGTGGGCGGCGTGATCGCCGGCTGGACCGAAGCCCTGCAACTGATGCCTGCCGGCAGCAAGTGGCGCCTGCATGTGCCCAGCGAACTGGCCTATGGCGCCCAGGGCGTCGGCGGCATCCCGCCGCACAGCGTGCTGGTGTTCGACGTCGAGCTGCTCGACGTCCTTTAACGCTAGCAGTCCAGCCGCAGCGCCTCGTTGTCCGGGCGTAGCGCCAGGGCGTAGCTGAACAGGAAGACCTGGCGGATCTGCTCCTTCACCAGCCGCGGTTCGCTGGAGGTGAGGCTGTGCAGATCCAGCTCGCCCAGGTCCTTGAGTTCTTCCAGGGCCGTCTCGTCCAGTTCCGCGCAGACCTTGCCGGTTTCCCGGTTGAGGATGCGCAGATAGGGATGCGGCCGGTCCAGCCAGGCGTCGATCAGATAAGTCATGGCAAGAGCTCCTGCTGTGCTATTTATGAGAATAATTCTTATTCAATAAATAGCAAGCCGATTACCTGACTTTTTTAGTAGGACATGAAAAAGCCCGCAGTCTGGCGACGGCGGGCTTGGTCAGTCGGCGGCAGGCCTCAGTGGGTACGGGCCACCGAGAAGCGACCCAGGTCGGCGAGCGCGTCGCGATATTCGCTGGCGGGCAGGGCATCCAGGCAGGCGATGGCCCGCTCGGCAAATTCCTGCGCCTTGCGCGCGGTATAGTCCAGGGCGCCGGCGGCTTCGACGGCGGCGCGCACGCCTTCCAGATCCTGGCTGCCGCCCTGGCGGATCGCCTGGCGTACCAGTGCGGCCTGTTCGGCAGTGCCTTCGCGCATGGTCACGATCAGCGGCAGGGTCGGTTTGCCTTCGGCCAGGTCGTCACCGACGTTCTTGCCCAGGGCCACGGCGTCGCCCTGGTAGTCGAGCAGGTCGTCGACCAGCTGGAAGGCCACGCCCAGATGATCGCCATAGCGGCGCAGGGCGTCGGCCTGTGCGGCGCTGGCGCCGGCCAGGATCGCCGCGCTGTGGGTGGAGGCCTCGAAGAGCATGGCGGTCTTGCCGCGAATGACCTCCATGTAGATCTCCTCGGTGGTGCTGGCGTCGCGGATCTTCGACAGCTGCAGCACCTCGCCCTCGGCGATGACGCGAGTGGCCTGGGAGATGATGCGCATCACCTCCATGGAGCCCAGCGCCACCATCATCTCGAAGGAGCGGGCATAGAGGAAGTCGCCGACCAGCACGCTGGGGGCATTGCCCCAGAGGGCGTTGGCGGTGGAACGGCCACGGCGCATCCCCGAGGCATCGACGACGTCGTCGTGCAGCAGGGTGGAGGTGTGCAGGAATTCGATGGTCGCCGCCAGCAGCTGCAGATCGTGGTCGGCGCGCCCGAGCGCCTTGCCGGCCAGCAGTACCAGCAGCGGACGCAGGCGTTTGCCGCCCGCGGAGACGATGTAGTCGCCAATCTTCTCGACCAGCGGCACGCGCGAGGTCAGCTGCTGGCGGATGATGCCGTCTACGGCGGCGAAATCGTCCGTCACCACGCGATAGAAGGACTGGGATTGCTGCGTCATTGAGAGGTGTCCACTGGAGGTCCGGGCAATATTCAGGCGGCCGGATGGCGCATGACCGCCAGACTATGCCCTAGGGACCGGCACGAGTGCCATGCCCAGGGATTGCCATTGCGCTCCCGCGGCTCGCCGCTCCAGCCGATTCGGCTGGGCACCGGCCCGGCATGGCCGCTGAACGAGGTTGCGCGGCATGCTAGGGGTGGGGTGGGGGGCTGTCAAGGCGCGGGCGGACGGCTCTTGCCTCCTGGTCCGGGCTTGCGTAGAATCGCGGGCCCTGAACATTCCTAGGGTTGACCCCCTGTCTTACGCAATTGCGCGGCGGTCCTTCCGGTCCCGTGCAGCCATGCCGGTCGACGATACCTCCTATAAAGCACCGGGTGAGCAGGTTTAACGGAGATTTACCATGTCCTACGCAGTTATCGTTACCGGTGGCAAGCAATACAAGGTCGCCGAAGGCGAATACCTGAAGGTCGAGAAGCTCGACATCGCCACCGGTGAAACCGTCACCTTCGACCAGGTTCTGCTGGTTGGCAACGGTGACGACGTCAAGATCGGTCTGCCGGTCGTTGATGGTGCCAAAGTGACCGCCGAAGTGACCGCCCAGGGCCGTCACGACAAGGTCACCATCATCAAATTCCGTCGTCGTAAGCATCACATGAAGCGTCAGGGCCACCGTCAGTGGTTCACTGAAATCAAGATCACTGGCATCCAGGCCTGATCTCGCCTCTAACGGAGAATTGACTCATGGCACACAAAAAAGCGGGTGGTTCTACTCGTAACGGTCGCGATTCCGAAAGCAAACGCCTTGGCGTGAAGCTGTACGGCGGCCAGGTCGTCAAGGCCGGTAACATCATCGTGCGTCAGCGCGGTACCCAGTACCATGCCGGTTATGGCGTGGGCCTCGGCAAGGATCACACCCTGTTCGCGAAAGTGGACGGCGTGATCAAGTTCGACGTGAAGGGCGCCTTTGGCCGTCGTTACGTGAGCATCGTCGCCGCCGCCTAAGGCCTGTGACGAAAGAAAAGCCCTGTCTACCCGACGGGGCTTTTTTGTTTGTAGTTAAGCTATTTCCTTGTTTGCAGCGGCCCGCGAGCGCGGGAGGTCCAGATGAAATTCGTCGATGAAGTATCCATACACGTAAAAGCGGGTGACGGCGGCAACGGCATGATGAGTTTCCGCCGGGAGAAATTCATCGAGAAGGGTGGCCCCAATGGCGGTGACGGCGGCGATGGCGGGTCGATCTGGCTCGAAGCCGACATCAACCTGAACACCCTGGTCGATTACCGTTACACCCGACGTTTCACCGCGCAGAACGGTGAAAAGGGCGGGAGCACCGAGTGCACCGGCGCCAAGGGTGAAGACCTGGTGCTGCCGGTCCCCGTGGGCACCACGGTGATCGATGCGGCGACCCAGGAGATCATCGGTGACCTGACCCAGCCCGGTCAGCGCATCCGTGTGGTCCAGGGCGGCTGGCACGGCCTTGGCAATACCCGTTTCAAATCCAGCACCAACCGTGCGCCGCGGCAAACCACGCCTGGCAAGCCCGGCGAAGAGCGTGATCTCAAGCTGGAGCTCAAGGTGCTGGCGGACATCGGTCTGCTGGGTCTGCCCAATGCCGGCAAGAGCACCTTCATCCGTGCGGTGTCGGCCGCCAAGCCCAAGGTGGCGGACTATCCCTTCACCACCCTGGTGCCGAACCTGGGTGTGGTCAGCGTGGGGCGCTTCAAGAGCTTCGTGGTCGCCGACATCCCAGGGCTGATCGAGGGTGCCTCCGAAGGCGCCGGTCTGGGGATCCGCTTCCTCAAGCACCTGGCGCGAACCCGCCTGCTGCTGCACCTTGTCGACATGGCGCCCCTGGATGAGAGCGATCCGGCCGAGGCGGCCGAGACCATCATCAACGAGCTGACCAAATTCAGCCCGGCGCTCGGCGAGCGTGACCGCTGGCTGGTGCTGAACAAGGCCGACCAGCTGCTCGATGATGAGCGCGAAGAGCGCCTCAAGGCGGTGGTCGAGCACCTGGACTGGCAGGGTCCGGTCTTTGTCATCTCCGCGCTTGAGCGCGAGGGGACCGAGCAGCTCTGTCAGGCGATCATGCAGTATCTCGACGAGCGCACCCTGCGCCTCGCCGAGGATCCGGCCTATGCCGAAGCGCTGGAAGAGCTCGATCAGCGAATCGAGGACGAGGCGCGGGCGCGGCTGCAGGCGCTGGATGACCAGCGTGCCCTGCGTCGTTCCGGGGTCAAGGCGGTGGACGATGCCGATGACGACTTCGATGACGAAGACGACGGCGACGGTCCGGAAATCTTCTACGTACGGTAAGAAAGGAGCTTGCCCATGCGTGATCAGGTGTCTGGCGCCCAGCGCTGGGTGGTGAAGATCGGCAGTGCCCTGCTGACCGACGACGGTCGTTGTCTGGACGGTGGGGCCATGGCCGGTTGGGTCGAGCAGATGGTGGCCCTGCACCGGGCGGGCATCGAGCTGGTGCTGGTGTCCTCGGGCGCGGTGGCGGCGGGCATGAGTCGGCTCGGCTGGGCGCAGCGCCCGACCGCCATCAACGAGTTGCAGGCGGCCGCGGCAGTGGGGCAGATGGGGTTGGTGCAGGCCTGGGAATCCAGCTTTGCCGAGCACCAGGTGCAGACCGCGCAGATCCTGCTGACCCATGACGACCTGTCCGATCGCAAGCGCTATCTCAACGCCCGCAGTACCTTGCGGACGCTGGTGAGCCTGGGCGTGGTGCCGGTTATCAACGAAAACGATACCGTCGTGACCGACGAGATCCGCTTTGGCGACAACGACACCCTGGCTGCCCTGGTGGCCAACCTGGTCGAGGCCGATCTGCTGGTCATCCTCACTGATCGCGATGGCATGTTCGACGCCGATCCACGCAACAACCCCGACGCCAGCCTTATCAGCGAGGCGCGTGCCGACGATCCGGCCCTGGATCTGGTCGCTGGCGGTACCGGCGGTGCCCTGGGGCGTGGCGGCATGCAGACCAAGCTGCGCGCTGCCCGTCTGGCGGCACGTTCCGGTGCCTGTACCGTCATCGTCGGAGGGCGCATCCAGCAGGTGCTCAGTCGCCTGCAGCAGGGCGAGCAGCTGGGGACCCTGCTGTCACCCGAGCGCGGCCTGGTGGCGGCGCGCAAGCAGTGGCTGGCCGGCCATCTGCAGGTGCGTGGCACCCTGCGCCTGGATGCCGGTGCGGTGCAGGCCCTGGTGGGCGGTCATCGCAGTCTGTTGCCGGTAGGTGTGCGGGAGCTGGAAGGCAGCTTCCGGCGTGGCGAGATGGTCGCCTGCGTCGGTCCGGACGGGCGCGAGGTGGCGCGCGGTCTGGTCAACTACAGTGCGACCGAGGCGCGGCGCATCCTGGGGCGGCCCTCGGATGCCATCGTCGTCGAGCTGGGCTACGTCTACGAGCCCGAACTGATCCACAGGGACAATCTGGTCCTGGTCTGACGATCGTCGATCCTGGCGCCTCTCCGGAGGCCCTGGGCGCTCAAATCGCAGGCAATAAAAAACCGGCCTGGGCCGGTTTTTTGTTCGAACGCTTATCAGGCAGCGGCGGGGGTAGCCAGGGCCTTGATGTGAGCGTTCAGGCGGCTCTTGTGACGAGCGGCCTTGTTCTTGTCGATGATGCCCTTGTCGGCCATGCGGTCGATGACCGGAACGGCAGCAACGTAAGCGGACTTGGCTTTTTCCAGGTCCTTGGCTTCGATCGCCTTGACGACGTTCTTGATGTAGGTACGCACCATGGAGCGCAGGCTCGCATTGTGGCTGCGACGCTTCTCAGCCTGTTTGGCGCGTTTTTTGGCGGAGGGGGAGTTAGCCACCGTGGAGCTCCTTCGAAAAAGACTGTATTGGGTACAGAGCGAACTCTGTAGCAAGTACAGAGCTAAATTAAGGTCGCGAATCTTGACGTCCCTGGCGGCGGCTGTCAAGGCCGTCTGGATGGATATCCGGCTGGTCGCCGATGAAGGGCCTCGTTACACTCGATCGCTTGTGCCCATCGCACGACTGCGCTCGCGCGCTTCCTTCGTCACGTCCCGCTGCGCTCACCGAGTCCTCTTCCAGCCATGAATCTGCTCAAGTCCCTGGCCGCCGTCAGCTCCATGACCATGCTGTCCCGCGTGCTGGGTTTCGTGCGCGACACCATCGTCGCCCGCACCTTTGGCGCCGGCATGGCCACCGACGCTTTCTTCGTCGCCTTCAAGCTGCCCAATCTCCTGCGCCGCATCTTCGCCGAGGGCGCCTTTTCCCAGGCCTTCGTGCCCATCCTGGCCGAATACAAGGCCCAGCAGGGCGAGGAGGCCACCCGTACCTTCCTGGCCTATGTCAGCGGCCTGCTGACCCTGGTGCTGGCGGTGGTCACGGTGCTGGGCATGCTGGCCGCGCCCCTGGTGATCTGGATCACCGCGCCGGGCTTTGCCGATACCCCGGAGAAATTCGCCCTCACGTCCAGCCTGCTGCGTGTGACCTTTCCCTACATCCTGCTGATCTCCCTGGCCTCCCTGGCCGGCGCCGTGCTCAATACCTGGAACAGATTCAACGTGCCGGCCTTCGTGCCGACCCTGCTCAACATCAGCATGATCATCTTCGCGCTGTTCCTGACGCCCTATTTCGATCCGCCGATCATGGCGCTGGCCTGGGCGACCCTGGTGGGCGGCCTGGCCCAGTTCCTCTATCAGCTGCCCCACCTCAAGCGCATCGGCATGCTGGTGCTGCCGCGGCTGAATCTGCGTGACACCGGCGTCTGGCGGGTCATGAGGCAGATGGGCCCGGCGATTCTCGGGGTCTCGGTCAGTCAGATATCGCTGATCATCAACACCATCTTCGCCTCCTTCCTGGCGGCCGGCTCGGTGTCCTGGATGTACTACGCCGATCGCCTGATGGAGCTGCCTTCGGGGGTGCTCGGCGTGGCGCTGGGGACCATCCTGCTACCGGCGCTGTCGCGTACCTACGCCAAGGCCGATCGCCAGGAGTATTCGCGACTGCTCGACTGGGGTCTGCGCCTGTGCTTCCTGCTGGTGCTGCCCTGTTCCGCGGCCCTGGCGCTGCTGTCCGAGCCCCTGACCGTCTCGCTGTTCCAGTACGGTCGCTTCGACGCCCATGACGCCCTGATGACCCAGCGGGCGCTGGTCGCCTATGCCGTGGGGCTGCTCGGCATCATCCTGGTCAAGGTGCTGGCGCCGGGCTTCTATGCCCAGCAGAACATCAAGACGCCGGTGAAGATCGCCCTCTTCACCCTGGCGGTGACCCAGGTGCTCAACCTGATCCTGATCGGGCCGCTGCAGCACGTCGGCCTGGCCCTGGCCATAGGCCTGGCGGCCTGTCTCAACGCCGGCCTTTTATTCTGGCAGTTGCGCCGCCATAACCTGTTCATCCCCCAGCCCGGCTGGACGGGCTTCCTGCTCCGGCTGCTGATCGCGGTGGTGGTGATGACCGCCGTCCTGTTCGGTCTGATGCAACTGCTGCCCAGCTGGAGCGAAGGGCTGATGGGGCAGCGCCTGCTGCGTCTGGGCGGGCTGGTCGCGGCGGGGGTGCTGGCCTATTTCGCCAGTCTCTTCCTGCTCGGCTTCCGTGTGCGCGACTTCAATCGGCGCGCGGTGCTGTGATTGCACAAGGCCGGGTGTGCGCCTGTCCTCGCGGCGGGCATCCGGATATAATCGATTAATTTCTGAGCAATCCCTATCCATGCAGCTGTTTCGCGGTCTCCATCATCTCGACGCCTTTCCCAAGGGCTGCGTTGCCACCATTGGCAACTTCGACGGGGTTCACCTGGGGCACCAGGCCATCCTCGCGCGGCTGCGTGAGCGGGCGGCAGAGCTCGGGGTACCCAGTTGCGTGGTGATCTTCGAGCCGCAGCCCCGCGAATTTTTCCTGCCCGACATCGCGCCGGTGCGCCTCACCCGCCTGCGCGAGAAGCTGGAATGCTTCGCGCGCCTGGGCGTCGACAACGTGCTCTGCCTGAATTTCAATCGGCGGCTGCGCGAGCTGTCCGCCGAGGCCTTCGTCCAGCAGGTGCTGGTGGACGGCCTGGGCGTGAAGCATCTGGAGATCGGCGACGACTTCCGTTTCGGCTGCGACCGCGCCGGCGATTTCACCTATCTGAATCTGGCCGCTCGCGGCCATGGCTTCACCCTGGAAGCCGCCACCACCGTCGAACTGGATGGCCTGCGGGTAAGCAGTACCCTGATCCGCCAGGCCCTGGCCGACGGCGATCTGGCCCTGGCCGCGCGCATGCTGGGACGCCCCTACAGCCTCTCGGGGCGAGTGTTGCACGGCCAGAAGCTGGCACGTCAGCTGGGTTGGCCGACCGCCAATGTCCAGCTCAAGCGGCGCCGACCGCCGCTGCGCGGCGTCTATCTGGTCAGCAGCCTGATCGATGGGCGGGTGGTGCCGGGCGTGGCCAACATCGGCCAGCGGCCGACGGTGCAGGGCGATGGCCGCCCGCACCTGGAAATCCATCTGCTGGACTTTTCCGGCGACCTCTATGGTCGCCACCTCAGCGTGACCTTCGTGCAGAAGGTCCGCGACGAACAGAAATTCGCCTCTCTGGAGGCCCTTAAGGCGGCGATCGAAGCGGACGTCGCCACGGCCCGCGCCTACTGGCAGGGGCAACCGTCAACGAGCCTGGACTGACATGACCGATTACAAAGCGACGCTCAACCTGCCGGAAACGGCATTCCCGATGAAAGCCGGCCTGCCGCAGCGCGAGCCGGAAGCGCTCAAGCGCTGGCAGGACATCGACCTGTACGGGAAGCTGCGCGCCATCGGCAAGGGCCGTCCGACCTTCATCCTGCATGACGGTCCGCCCTATGCCAACGGCAGCATCCACATCGGTCATGCGCTGAACAAGATCCTCAAGGACATCATCACCCGTTCCAAGACCCTGGCCGGCTTCGATGCCCCCTATGTGCCGGGCTGGGACTGCCATGGCCTGCCCATCGAGCACAAGGTGGAAACCACCTTCGGCAAGAATCAGCCTGCGGACCTGACCCGCGAGCGCTGCCGCGCCTATGCCAGCGAGCAGATCGAAGAGCAGAAGGCCGGCTTCGTCCGCCTGGGCGTGCTCGGTGACTGGAGCAATCCCTACCTGACCATGAACTTCGCCAACGAGGCCGGCGAGATCCGTGCCCTTGGCGAACTGGTCAAGAAGGGCTTCGTCTTCAAGGGCCTCAAGCCGGTCAATTTCTGCTTCGACTGCGGCTCGGCCCTGGCCGAGGCCGAGGTGGAATACCAGGACAAGAGGTCCGACGCCATCGACGTGGCCTTCCCGGTCGCCGATGCCGACAAGCTGGCGGCCGCCTTCGGCCTCGGCGCGCTGGCCAAGCCCACCGCCATCGTCATCTGGACCACCACCCCCTGGACCATCCCGGCCAACCAGGCGCTCAACGTGCATCCCGAATTCACCTATGCGCTGGTGGACGTCGGCGATCGCCTGCTGCTGCTGGCCGAGGAGCTGGTGGAAAGCTGCCTGGCGCGCTACGGCCTGCAGGGCGAGGTGATCGCCACCGCCCCGGGTGCCGCCCTGGAACTGATCAACTTCCGCCATCCGCTGTACGAGCGGCTGTCGCCCATCTACCTGGCCGAGTACGTCGAGCTGGGCGCCGGGACAGGTGTGGTGCACTGTTCGCCCGCCTATGGCGAGGACGACTTCCGCATCTGCAAGCAATACGGCTTGAGCAACGACGACATCCTCAATCCGGTGCAGAGCAATGGCGTCTACGCCGAGTCGCTGCCGATGTTTGGTGGCCAGTTCATCTGGAAGGCCAATCCGGCCATCGTCGCCGCGCTGCAAGAGGCGGGCGCGCTGCTCAAGCACGAGGCGATCAACCACAGCTACATGCACTGCTGGCGCCACAAGACCCCGCTGATCTATCGCGCCACCGCCCAGTGGTTCGTCGGCATGGACAAGCAGCCCAACGAGGGCGCCACCCTGCGCGAGCGCTCCCTGGCGGCCATCGAGCAGACCCAGTTCGTCCCGGCCTGGGGCCAGGCGCGGCTGCACGGCATGATCGCCGGCCGGCCCGACTGGTGCATCTCGCGCCAGCGCAACTGGGGCGTGCCGATTCCCTTCTTCACCCACAGGGAAAGCGGCGAGCTGCATCCGCGCACCGTCGAGCTAATGGAAGCCGTCGCCCAGCGCGTCGAGCGCGAGGGCATCGAAGCCTGGTTCAAGCTCGATCCCGCTGAACTGCTCGGCGAAGAAGCCGGCCAGTACGACAAGAGTCGCGACACCCTCGACGTCTGGTTCGATTCCGGCACCACCCACTGGCACGTGCTGCGTGGCTCCCATGCCGAGCTGGCCCATGACCAGGGTCCGGTGGCCGATCTCTACCTCGAGGGTTCCGACCAGCATCGCGGCTGGTTCCACTCCTCGCTGCTGACTGGTTGCGCCATAGACGGCCATGCCCCCTACAAGGAACTGCTGACCCACGGTTTCACCGTGGACGAGCAGGGCCGCAAGCAGTCCAAGTCGCTGGGCAACGTGGTCGCCCCGCAAAAGGTCATCGACAGCCTGGGTGCCGACATCCTGCGTCTCTGGGTCGCTTCGACCGACTACACCGGCGAGATGGCGGTCTCCGACCAGATCCTGCAGCGCAGCGCCGACTCCTATCGCCGCATCCGCAACACCGCGCGCTTCCTGCTCTCCAACCTGTCCGGCTTCGATCCGGCAGTCAATCGGGTCGCCCCCGAGGACATGATCGACCTGGATCGCTGGGCCGTGGATCGCGCCCTGCTGCTGCAGCAGGAAATCGAGCAGGCCTACGCCGAGTACCGCTTCCTCAACGTCTACCAGAAGGTGCACAACTTCTGCGTGCAGGAGCTGGGCGGCTTCTACCTGGACATCATCAAGGACCGCCAGTACACCACCGGTGCCGACAGCCTGCCGCGGCGTTCCTGCCAGACTGCGCTGTATCTCATCGCCGAGGCCCTGGTGCGCTGGATCGCGCCCATCCTGTCCTTTACCGCCGACGAGATCTGGCAGTACCTGCCGGGCGAGCGTGAAGAGTCGGTGATGCTGACCACCTGGTACGACGGCCTCTTCGCCCTGCCCGAGGGTGCGACCCTGGATCGCGCCTACTGGGATCAGGTGATGGCGGTCAAGGCCGCGGTCAACAAGGAGCTGGAGAACCAGCGCGCCGCCAAGACCCTGGGTGGCAGCCTGCAGGCGGAGATCACCCTCTACGCCGACAGCGCCCTGCAGACCGTACTGGAGGCCCTGGGCAACGAACTCAGATTCGTGCTGATCTCGTCCCAGGCCGCTGTCCAGCCGCTGGAAAAGGCCCCGGAAGGCGCCGTGGCCAGCGAACTGAGCGGGCTCAAGCTGGTGGTGCGCAAGTCCGAGGCACCCAAGTGCGCCCGCTGCTGGCACCACAGCCACAGCGTCGGCCAGGATGCCGCGCACCCGGAGATCTGCGAGCGCTGCGTGACCAACGTCTACGGCGCAGGCGAGGTGCGCGAGCATGCGTGACGCCCCGCGTTTCGGTGCCTTGCCCTGGTTGGCCCTGAGTGTGCTGGTGATCCTGCTGGATCAGCTGACCAAGCTCTATTTCCAGGCCAACCTGTCGCTCTACCAGCGGGTGCCGGTGATTCCGGACATCCTCAGCTGGACCCTGGCCTACAACCCGGGCGCTGCCTTCAGCTTCCTGGCCGATCACTCCGGCTGGCAGCGCTGGTTCTTTGCCGGCATCGCGGCGGTGGTGAGCGTGGTCCTGGTAGTCTGGCTCAAGCGCCTGCGCAACGACACCTGGACCGCCATCGCCCTCGCCCTGATCCTTGGTGGTGCCCTGGGCAATCTCTATGACCGCCTGGTGCTGGGCCACGTCATCGACTTCATCCTGGTGCACTGGCGCCAGGAGTGGTACTACCCGGCCTTCAACCTGGCCGACAGCGCCATCACCGTCGGTGCCGTGATGCTGGCCCTGGACATGTTCCGCAAGAAGAAGCCCGAGGAAGCCCATGGCTGAGATCACCATCGGCCCGGATACCCGGGTCACCCTGCATTTCGCCATCAAGCTGCAGAACGGCGACGTGGTGGACAGCACCTTCGACAAGGCGCCGGCCACCTTCACCGTCGGCGACGGCAATCTGCTGCCCGGTTTCGAGCAGGCGCTGTTCGGCTTGGAAGCCGGTACCAAGACGACCCTGACCATTCCGCCGGAGCGCGGCTTCGGCCAGCCCAACGACGGCAACCTGCAGACCATGGCCCGGGACGACTTCAGTGACATGGAGCTTTCGCACGGGCTGCTGATCATCTTCAGCGACGCCGCCGGCGGCGAGATGCCCGGCGTGGTCAAGAGCTACGACGACGAGCAGGTGATCATCGACTTCAACCACCCGCTGGCCGGCCGTGTGCTGACCTTCGACGTGGACATCCTGGCCATCGAGCCTGCCGTCTCCCATTGATCTACCGCCGCCCGTGAAGCGGGCAGAGGAGCCTATGCAGATCAAGCTCGCCAATCCCCGCGGCTTCTGCGCCGGCGTGGACCGCGCCATCGACATCGTCGACCGGGCGCTGGACGTTTTCGGTCCGCCCATCTATGTGCGTCACGAAGTGGTGCACAACAAGTTCGTGGTCGACAACCTGCGCGCCCGGGGCGCCCTCTTCGTCGAAGACGTCGCCGACGTGCCGGACGACGTCATCCTCATCTTCAGCGCCCATGGCGTCTCCCAGGCCGTGCGCCGCGAGGCCGCCGAGCGTGGCCTCAAGGTATTCGACGCCACCTGTCCGCTGGTGACCAAGGTGCACATGGAAGTCGCGCGCTACAGCCGGGACGGCCAGGAATGCATCCTCATCGGCCACGCCGGGCATCCGGAAGTGGAGGGCACCATGGGCCAGTACGACGACCGTGCCGGCGGTGCCATCTACCTGGTGGAAGACGAGGAAGATGTGGCAAAGCTCGAGGTGCGCAATCCCGAAGCCCTGTTCTACGTCTCCCAGACCACCCTGTCGATGGACGACACCCGCATTGTAATCGACGCCCTGCGTGCCAGGTTTCCCCACATCAACGGCCCGCGCAAGAACGACATCTGCTACGCCACCACCAATCGCCAGGACGCGGTAAAGACCCTGGCGCTGGAAAGCGACGTGGTCTTGGTAGTGGGCAGTCCCAGCAGCTCCAACTCCAACCGTTTGCGCGAACTCGCCGAACGCCTGGGCACCCCGGCCTACCTCATCGACGGCGCCGAGGATATGCAGCAGAGCTGGTTCGAGGGCGTGCAGCGCATCGGCGTCACCGCCGGCGCCTCGGCTCCCGAGGTCCTGGTGCGCGGCGTCATCGACCAGTTGCAGAGCTGGGGCGCCACCGGCGAAGTCGAGCTGGAAGGCGAGCCGGAACACATCACCTTCACCCTGCCGCGAGAGCTCAGGGTAAAGGCGGTCTAGGACGTCGCTGGCGCCCTAGCGGCGCCAGCAGTCGGCGGTGGTGGCGTCGGTTGCTTGTCCCTTTAGCCCGGTATTGGTGAGTGTCAGACTTCCGCATCGATCACCTGCCATGGGGCCGCCTGCACGTGGGGTCGCCTGAAGCGTATAGCTAGTAGCCGTAACTGCACCCAGGCTCAAATCGTAGATGGCCCGCCCGCCATCCTTGGGAGTGGTAGTGAACGGCAGAGTGGGTGCCGTTGTACCAGCCACATCCGTCGTATAGCGTCCGAGGCGGGTGTAGTTTCGCTCCATGAGCTGCGCCAACTCCATGAGCGAAGCCTCAGCGTCAGCCCTGTTCCCCTTGCGTACGTGCTCCGTGTAAGACGGATAGGCAATGGCCGCCAGGATGCCAACTATAGCCACAACGATCATCATTTCGATGAGCGTGAAGCCTCTTTGGTGGTTTGAGTGCTGATTTTGCGTAATTGACTTCATCTGATTTCGCGCCAGGTCATGCGTTTCGAACTGCTATTCGGGTCATTGATATCTTGGCAGATCGTGTTGCCACTCGCGTCCGAATGGCACAATTTTCCCGTTGCTGTAGAGCCGTCGGTCGTGTTGCCGTTACCGCGAACGAAGCTGGGCGTCTTGATGATGCCGCTTTGATCGTCTGAGATTCCAGAGAAAGGGACTTTGGTGCCATTTGCCAAGCTGTAATAGTCACGCTGATCAAAGGTTCCGTCACCGTTGTAGTCGAAGAAACTGAAGTTGAGAGTGCCTCCGTTCAGCACATTCAACGTCATGATCCAGCTTGTACCTCCGCCGCCACAGGGATCACTGTTGGGTGTCATGGTAGTGAAGACCAAGACGCCGTTTCTCAGCGTCGGCCGGGCAATGACCCTTTCGCTTGTTAGCGCTCCAGACCCGCCGTTGCTACTCTTCCACGCCAGATCCATGAACCAGCCTGATTTATCCGCGCCGATCTCGGCACTGGTGACCGCGCGGGCACGGCGGTTACCGATGGTTTGTTGGGCAATAATGGCCTGTTCGACGAGATTGCTCCGGCTGATTTGCTGTCCCCTGTCGATCAGGCCATAGAAGGTTTCCAGGCGCGGGTTGGCAGGTACTTCATTGTCTCCAATCTGGTAGTAGCTTCCGGTACCAAAAAGAATGATCGGATTGCCGTCGCTGTTGAGGGCGGCTTCGAGAGGCGCGGTGATAGGTTGAGTGGGATTGCCGGCGCCATTGGCTGTCCTTGCAATGAACAAGGGCAGAATGTTTGCCCCGCTCTTTAGGGCTGCAGGAGCGTCCCAGTTCGCCGGGTTGGCGCCTTTCAGGTCGAAGCGCCAGATATTGCCGGCAGTATCGCCAGCATAAAGGCGGTCTACGATGCGGTCGTTATTGGTATCGATGGCAAGCGGCTCTCCCAAGCCGCCGGTCGTAGCGACAGTAAAGGTCTTGAGGGCACTGCCGGTGCCGGCATCCAGGATCCAGATCTTGCCCTGGCTGACACTGCTGTCGCTGAAGCCACTGGTCACGATCACACCGAACTTGCCATTCTCCAGCGCGACCAGAGCCGGCTTCTGAATGGGATACCTCATGTCGGGCGAAGAGAACTCCCAGAGTACGTTGCTGGGAGCCATGTTACTCGGGTCGCTCGCGTCCAGCGCAAACACGGTGTTTCCTCCGGCACCCGCCGTCCCCACGATGAGGGACTTCCAGCTATTGTTGATCCAGGCGTCTCCTCCCGTTGGCGTGCCGTCTACATAGTAGCGATGGCTATAGCTGGGGTCGGTCAAGCGGTAGAGTTCACCCATCAGGGCGCGAGGCACATAGGCGAACAGTTCATTGCCGCCATCAGCCAGATTGGCGTCGAAACCATGAAGCATGCCGTCATTGGCGCCTACAACGATCAGCGGCTTGCGTGCCTGATAGGCTGTGCTTTGACGGTAGGTCAGATAGCTTTCACCCGCACTTCCCCATACAGATCCGGCTAGACGGTTATAGCCGTAGTCTGGTTTTCCTATATATAAAGGGTCTGAGTTTACAATGTCTCCCAGGCGGCTCTTGCGTTTGCGCATGGGGTTACTACTGACGGTCTCCTGGCTCCGATCACCGCGCAGATAGTCGAGACGTCGCGACCCTTCTGTAGTGCTTACGTTAGTACCTGTCGTCGCTGTTCCTTGCAGAGCAATCTTGCTCTCTGCATCCAAGCTGCTCCAGAGAAAGTTGACGCCCTGGCCTGCAGCCAAGGAATAGGCGTTGTTGCTCTGGGCGGTTAGGGTATTGCTCGTAAAAATCTTTCGGCTGCTTGGCTCTACAGTGTCAAGCTTGTTTCCCGCGCTCCAACTGGAGGAGCTGGCTACACCCGAAGCACTTAGCGTTCTGGCCAGAAGATCGCCACTCCAGAACTTGGCTTCGAATTGAGTTTGAAAGGTGCCGCTGCCGGTATCGAGTTGCTGGCCGTTGGTGCTGATCGAGGTGGTCGAAGTAGTTACCTCTTGAACGATCTTGGCAAAGGCCGCACGAAGACCCTTGATCATGTTAGGGGCGTCGCTAGCAACGTAGAAATTGTCAGGGCGCTTGTAATTGGAAGAGAGATACTCACCGCTAGTCCACCACAGGTCGTCGGTAATGCTAGCAGCGGTGGCTGCGCTACTGGCAAAGCCTTGAGGGACTGTGAAGCCGCCATATTTAGCAGCGAGCCAGTATTGGTTCGACGATCTGCCGGCCAGACTTTGGTTCTCGCGGACATCCATCCAGTAGGTGGAGATGGTCTGGCTGCCTGCTTTGTCGCTTCGCTGATCCCGCGTATGAGCATCATAGGCAAGGCCGGCGATGTAAGCAGAGTTACCGCGACCTGTGAAAGGTGTGCTTATGGTGATGTTTTCGAGACTGGCGACTTTCTGTGTCAAGGCCTCTACATCTATAGAGGTGTCGCTGGTCACTTCCGCAGGCTTGGCCGGTTCTCCGCCCGAGGAAGTGATACCTCCCGGTAGATTCTTGTCATTCCAGGTGTTCGTGTCGCCGATGCCGAGAATAACGTTCTTCTGACAGGAATAGGTGATGGGGTCTTGCCAGTTGGTCACTACGGGAAAGCCGTCGGCCTGGGCGTATTTGTCGGTATCCGTAGAGCCGGACAAGGTACTGTAGGCAGATACGTTCCCCTGGTTCTTGAAGTAACGTAGCGCTGTATAATACAGCTCGCTAACCGGGTCATTGCTTTTTAGGTTCAGGTAGGTGTTCGGCGCATAAGGCATTGAGCCAAACTTGTTCAGATAGTTGATGACACCGCTATCCGCTACTCCATAGCCTGTCGACGAGGCTTCACTGGCAGAAGGATTGCGCACCAGGATGCCAGTTTGCGGGTCCCATTCGGCTCGTGCAGAGTTACTGCTGAGATCTGGTTTGAGCGGGCCAATGAAGCTTTGGTTGGCCCGCAGGACACCGCCATCGCGTGTCGCGCTGGAATCATTCAGATAGCTGAATACCGAGTAGCGCAGCTTGTCAGAATACTGTTGCAGAAGGCCTTCTGGCTTGTAGTTGCTCGCCGAGTATCTTTTGCAATTGGCTTCCAGGCCAATGGTAGGGTCGCATACTTTAACCTGAACTCTTACTCGATAGACACTGTAGCGAGTTGAGTTGAGTATCGAGCCCGCCGTATAGTCAGCCTTGAGTAAATTTCCGCTCCATTGGTTGTTATCGTTTGGATCCAGATTCACCCAGACGCTCGACATATTGTTGCCTGCGCCATAGTCGGCAGAACCGCCGCCACCGATTCGATCGTTCCAGTTAGAGAACAGCATGTCGAACCCCTGGCCTTCCAGACGAACATAGAAGCCAGCCCAGTTGGTTGCAAACGGGGTAGCGCCAGCAATCTCTGACGCTGGAAGCAGTCCCTGACCGCTATTCAAACGGTTGCCAGCAGAGTTTTGTCCGCTGTGACGCGCTTTTTGCAAGACGGTAAGGCCGACATCGTCCCGCACCCTGGCACCGCCAGTCAGGGCACTGCGGAAAGGGTCGATGGTTGGAGTAGCGGCCCAGTTGAGAAAATTGCCGCTCCATTGCCTGGCACCGCTGCAGCGGCGGCTATTGGCGGCGCTGACAGGGTTGAACCAACTATTGTCCAGTGAGCCGCCAAAGGCGTAGGTGTAGCACTTGTCCGAATCGAAGTATCCGCTATAGACATTGCCGGAACTGTAGCTGCCAAGGTTGGCTACAGATAGGACCGTCGGCCATTCTACCGAGGGCACCAACGCCAGGCTGCCCGGAATATCTCCTCCTACGGCCAGCGGAGTCTGGGATACCGTGGCGTTACCGGACGTACTCAGCAGAAGCAGCACCATCGCCGAAGGCAGAGTCCACGTCAGAAATCGCAACTGATAAGGCATGACGCTCTCCAAGTATCTATCGCCTGACAAAGATGGTGTTGATGGTGACATTCGCCGTGGACGCCGACCCGGCTCCGGCAGTGGTAGCTGCTCCAGCACCTTGGGTTTCGATGCGCAGCACACTGACATCCAGCGGAATCACCTGAAGGCCGTCGCCGGATCTCAGCGGATTGACCCCTGGTGTTGGATTGATCCTGAAGCGGGATTGATTGGGCAGGTCTGTCAAAGCATCCGCATTTGTCCAGTTGGCAGTTTGGGCAGTGTTTTGCCAATCGGTGACGCTGCGTGTGAGGGCGAAGGCTTCGGCCTGTCGCTGCGCCATCTCCGATGCCTGAAACGCCTGGCTTTGGTCACGGGCGTTACCTGCCATGCGTTCCTGCAGCGTAGTGCCCCTCATGCTAGCGAGAGCGATCAAGGTCATGAGTAGCAGCATTACCAACGTCACGATCAATACCGCGCCCTGTTGGCGTTCGACCGACTTTCTCATGGCAGGTGGTTCCGAATGCTGACAGTTTGGTTGAACACCTGCCCCAGGCGGCCATTGGCAAGGGTGACGGTATTGCCACGGAAGGTAAGTTGCTGATCGGGCGATACGGCCTGGGTATCTCTACTCACGGCGATCAAGTTGATCTGAGCGGAAATCACTGCCTGCCAATCGGTAATCAGCTGGGCATCTTTGTATTCACCCGTTATCTGACCGTTGCTGTCACCTACGGCATATTGGATCTGCAGGTCCTGAATGCCGCTGACCAACTCCTCATCGACAATCAAAGGCTGAGCGTCGGTTGTAGCCAGATAGCGGACTCGGCGTAGAGCAGGAAGACCGGCTGAAACGGAACTCTGACCTATGTAATAGAGCGAACTTTGGAAATTCGAGATTAACGCCGTTTGCGCATAAGCGCGGTTGATTACCTGCTGCGTTGTAAGGGTGGCTGCGCTGGCTGCGCTCTGATTAATGAAAAGCTGGCAACCGGCTGTGTCGGAAATGATCAGCAGGCTACCAGGTGTCTGGCCGGTTGCTGCTGTGGTTGCAAGCCTGTCGGTGTTTGCACCTATCGAATTGGACAGTGTTATCCCGGTCGCGCCAGCGGCATGCTTGAGCAGAACAACGTCCGTTCCGGCTCGCCGGCTTGTGGTGTAGACGTCGTTCAGCCAGCCAGGGATCGAGTTTTCTCCCGTGTCATTCCAGCCTTCGATGCCGGTGCCGAGGACATAGCGCTCGTCTTTAGTCAAGGTTGAGGGGGTTGGATCATAGAGTGGAAACAGACAGTCTCCGCGATAGCCGGCATTTTTCAGATCATAGGCCAGAAAGTCCAAGGCGAAGCGCCCTGATTCCTGTACCTGGGATAGCGCGGAATTGGTCTGATAGGTCTGCCGGGAAGACAGGAAGACCTGCATGACGCCGCCCATGAGCAATAGGCCCAGAAGCAAGGCGATCATGAGTTCGATTATGGAGAGGCCGGATTGGCGGCGAGTCGCCCGGTGTTTCATAGGCGAGTCCTGTAGGAGAAGACTTCGAAGCCCGAATTCTCGGCGGTAGATGTACAGCTGTCGTTCTGTGGCGCCACGTATTGACTGGACTTGATCCGGGCTCGGCTGTCGTTCCAGCAGATGGTCAGAGTCACTATCTTTCCGCTGGTCACTATGGTGCCTGTACCCTGTGGAAGCGTGGCTGCGAGATTGTTGAGCCATTGGCCTGTATCGCGCTGGGCCGGAGTGCCAGTAATAGCGTTACTAGTCGACGGAGCGGGAAAAGTGGTCAGGGCGTAGCTGCCGGCCAAGGCAGCGGTACGATTCGCACGCATACGATCGGCCATGTCGTTGGCCAAGATGGTCGCCTGTGAGCGGTAGTAGGCACCTTGGTTGCTTTGTACGCTTACCGATTGCAGCCCTGCGAGCCCTAGTAAACCTATGGCGAGAATGACCATGGCAACCAATACCTCGATCAGGGTTGCGCCCCTTTGCTGCTTTGCATTCATGGCGACTGGCAGCCGTTCTGGTTGACGAAAGCGTTCCCGGTGAGGCTTACCGAAACCGTGCGGCGGCAGCTCGGTGTTTCGATGCTGAATGATTGGGCGGCAGCCAGAGTGGTGAGACCGCTGCTGCGATAGGTGACGCCATTGACAAGACCAGTCAAGGTAATGCCGGTGGTGGGCTCCCAGATCCGAATGACGTTGGCGCCCTGAATCATCAGCCAGCCTGCTGTCCAGTCGGTACCGTTTTCGCAGGCATCACCCGCGATGTTGCGCCGACATAACGTGACGTCAGCGCGACGTCTAAGGGCCTCGGAGCGTGCTACCTGCATGGCGCCAAGCAATTCATTGCTCATGACCGCAGCCCTGTTGCTCTGTAGCGTTCGGGTAAACGACGGCGCAGCAATGCTGACCACGATCGCCAGAATGGCGATCGCTACCAGGGTTTCGATCAGGGTAAAGCCGTACTCGGTACGCATCGTCGGTTTCGCCGGGCTGGAAGGCCAAGCATGGGGTATGACGGGCGGCTGGAACAGCGTACGGCAGATATCCGGTCGAAACGGGAAGGTGTCTGGTCAGGGGTTTCAGGCGCAGCGGTCGCTGTCGCGAAGATCCGCGGTCTCTATCCGTCCGGCCTTGTTCAGGACCAGTCGTGCGCGCGGCTCGGTGCCCTGGCAGAGGATGAAGCTGCCGTTCAGGGCGTTGGTCACCCACTGTTCAAAAACGTCAGATGAGGTAGCGTACGGAAATTGTTCCAGCGCCAGTGCAGGCCCTCGGGGAGCTGACTGATCAGTAGAGTGGGCTCTTCGGCTGACTGAAGGCCATCGCGATCCCAGTCGCGGAAGACGCGCGTGGTGGCCGACCAAAGGTTCGAGCTGTCGCATTCGCCTGCCGGTGCATGACAGATGGACACACTGCCAGAGCCGTTGATGGCAGCCGCCCGTGCGAAGTTGACCGTTTCCCTGAGTTGTTGAACGGCGAGCTGCTGACGATTGCGCTGCAGCATGCCACCGAAGGCGGGAATGGCCAGGGAAACGACGATACTCAGCACGCTGAGGCAGATCAGGGCTTCGAAGAGGCTGAAGCCTCGCGAGATGCGATAGGTCATGTTGACGTCCTTGTGGGTAGGCGGCCTTCCTGGCCGCGATAGCCGTTTTGCGCCAAGACGGCGGAACAGTCAATTGCAGGATGTAGAGGTGTGACGTGATCTTTGACGTAGCGGTGGTCGGCGCGGGTGCGCTAGGGCTGATGTCGGCCTATTGCCTGTCCTTGAGCGGTCGGCGGGTGGTGGTGGTCGAGCGCGGTGAGCCGGGGCGGGAGGCGTCCTGGGCTGGCGGCGGGATCGTTTCGCCGCTGTATCCCTGGCGCTATCAGCCGGCGGTGACGGCGTTGGCGCACTGGTCGCAGGATTTCTATCCGGTGCTGGGGGAACGGTTGCGGCAGGAGACGGGGGTGGACCCCGAGGTCGAGGTGACCGGGCTGTACTGGCTCGATCTGGAGGACGAGGCCGAGGCGCTGGACTGGGCGCGGCGCAGCGTGCGGCCGCTGGCGGCGGTGTCGGTCGAGGCGGTGCAGCAGCGGGTGCCGGTGCTGGGTCCAGGCTATGAACGAGCGGTCTTCATGGCGGGAGTGGCCAATGTGCGCAATCCCCGGCTGGTGCGCTCCCTGCGCGAAGCCCTGCTGCGCATGCCGAATGTGACGCTATTGAGCGAGTCGCCGGTGACCGGCTTCCTGCGCCAGGACGAGCGCGTAGTGGGGGTGCAGACCGCGCGCGAGGCCATCCATGCCGAATCCGTGGTGGTGTGTGCGGGCGCCTGGAGCGGTGAGTTGCTGCAACGTCTGGGGCTGGCGGTGCCGGTGCGGCCGGTGAAGGGGCAGATGCTGCTGTATCGCCAGCCGGTAGGCTTTCTGCCCAGCATGGTGCTGGCCAAGGGACGCTACGCCATACCGCGGCGCGATGGTCATATCCTGATCGGCAGCACCCTGGAGCATGCCGAATTCGACAAGACCCCAACCGCCGAGGCACTGGCCAGTCTGCAGGCCTCGGCCGCCGAGTTGCTGCCGGCGCTGGCCGGCCAGGCACCGGTGGGGCACTGGGCAGGCCTGCGGCCAGGGTCGCCGGATGGCGTGCCCTTCATCGGGCCGGTGCCGGAGCTGCCCGGCCTGTGGCTCAACTGCGGGCACTATCGCAACGGCCTGGTGTTGGCACCAGCCTCCTGCCAGTTGCTGACCGATCTGCTTACCGAACGCACGCCGATCATCGATCCGGCGCCCTATGCGCCAGGCACGCGGCTGGCGGCGGGCTGATCAGTCGATGCCGAGCTTCTTCAGACGGTAGCGCATCGAACGGAAGGAGAGACCCAGGCGTTCCGCGGCGGCGGTGCGATTCCAGCGGGTCTCTTCGAGCGCCTGCATGATCAGCTGGCGCTCGATGGATTCCAGGTGGTCTTCGAGATTGGCGATGTTGGCCAGGCTGGCTTCGCCGGTGGTGGTGGCCGCCGGCGCATCGGCCAGGCGCAGATCGGCCGGGCGGATGAGGTCGCCTTCGCAGAGGGTATAGGCCCGCTCCAGCATGTTTTCCAGTTCCCGCACGTTGCCGGGAAAACGGTAGCTCTTGAGCCTGGCCAGGGCATCGTCGCTCAGCGTGGCCGGGGCAAGGCCCGAGTCCCGCGCCAGGCGTTCGAGCATGTGGCTGGCCAGGGCACCGATGTCTTCGCGGCGCTCGCGCAGGGCCGGCACCTGCAATTCGATGACGTTGAGGCGGTAGTAGAGATCCTGGCGAAAGGTCCCGGCGGCGACCTCGGCGGCGAGATCTCGGTGGGTGGCGCTGAGGATGCGCACGTCCAGGCTGATCTCCTGCTGGCTGCCTACCGGGCGCACGGCCTTTTCCTGGATGGCGCGCAGGAGCTTGACCTGCATCGGCAGCGGCAGGTCGGCCACCTCGTCGAGAAAGAGGGTGCCGCCCTGGGCCGCCTGGAACAGGCCCTGCTTGTCTTCGATGGCACCGGTGAAGCTGCCCTTGCGGTGGCCGAAGAATTCGCTTTCCACCAGTTCCGAGGGGATGGCGCCGCAGTTGACCGGGACGAAGGGTCGACCTGCGCGCGGACCCTGCTCATGGATCAGTCGTGCCACCCGCTCCTTGCCGCTGCCCGATTCCCCGCTGATGTATACCGGCGCCTGGCTGCGCGCCAGCTTGGCGATGTGGCCACGCAGGGCGCGCATGGGCGGCGATTCGCCGAGCAGCTGGGTTTCACTGGCACCGGCCGCTGCCGGGGCAGGTCCGGACAGCCGCAGGGCGGTGCCCACCAGCTCGCGCAGGCGCGGCAGGTCCACCGGCTTGGTGAGGTAGTCGAAAGCACCGGCCTTGAGGGCCTGGACCGCGGTTTCCAGGCTGCCGAAGGCGGTGATCATGGCCACCGGCAGTTGTGGAAAGCGCTGCTGGATGAACTGGATCAGGTCCAGTCCCGAGCCATCGGGCAGACGCATGTCGGTCAGGCAGAGGTCGAAGCTTTCCCGTTCGAGTATGGCCCGGGCGTCGGCGATGTTCTTGGCGCTGGCGGTGTCGAGTTTCATCCGCCCCAGGGTGATCTCCAGGAGTTCGCGGATATCGGGTTCATCATCGACGATCAGGACTTTCTGTCGGGCCATGCTCAGCTCATTGTGCGGGGATGGGCGAAGGTGATGCGAAAACAGCTGCCATTCGCCAAGGGATGATAGCCAAGTCTGGCCTGGTTGCTCTCGCAAAGCTCACGGGAGATGTACAGGCCCAGTCCGGTCCCCTTGTTTTCGGTGGTGAAGAAGGGCTCGAACAGGTGGTCGAGTTGCTCGGCGGCGACGCCCGCTCCGTCGTCGACCACCTCGAGGATGGGCAGGTCGCTTTCCGGATCGCGGTAGGTGCTGAGCCAGACCTGGCCGATGCCGTGCTTCTGGCAGCTGTAGCGCAGGCCGTTCTGCACCAGGTTGGTCAGGATCTGGCCCAGCTGGTGAGGATCCATGTGCGTCTGCAAGGTGCCCGGCTCGGTCTTGACGTGCAGCGTCTGGCCGGCGGGCAGGGTAGGGCGCAGCTCCCCGGCGAAACGGTGCGCCCAGTAGCGCAGATCGATCAGCTGGGGGGCGGCCTGCTGGCGGCGAGACAGTTGCAGGACGTTTTCCACCACCCGGTTCATCCGCCGCGACTGGTCCTGGATGATCTGTGCCAGGCGCCGGTCCGGCGTGGTCAGTTCTTCGGATTCCTGCAGCAGTTGCGCGGCATGACTGATGGCCCCCAGCGGATTGCGGATCTCGTGGGCGATGCCGGCGGTGAGGCGGCCGAGGGAGGCGAGTTTGAGTTGCTGGGCCTGCTGGGCGATGCGCGAGACGTCTTCGAGAAAGGTCAGCACCCGCTCGCCCTCGCCCTGCTGCAAACGGGCGAAGCTGGGTTGCAACAGGGGGCCGTTGGCATAGGCGCGCCAGGGCGCGGGCCGGATACTGGGATTGCGCTCCCATTCCTCCAGGCGCTGGGCGAGCCCCAGAGCCAGGGGCGCGATGGTGTCCTCGTCATCCACGCCCAGCAGGCGGCGGGCTGCCGGATTCACCAGCAGCACCTGGTATTCGGCATCGAACACCAGGATGCCGGTCCGCATGCGTTCGAGGATCAGGGCATTGAGGGCTTCCAGTTCGGCCACGGCGGTGGCGCGGGTTTCGGCCAGGGCCTGGCTGTCCAGCAGGCGCCGGACCAGGCCCTGCACCAGCAGCGCCGTGGCGAAGCAGAGGGTGCCCAGGCCGGCCGCCTGCACATAGCCACTGCCACTGTCGCCGCGGCGCAGGTCGAGATAGCCGGTCGCCAGCAGCAGGGCGATGGCCGCCAGGGCGGCGATCAGCAGGCCGCGGCGGCCACGGATCAGGACGTTGGACACCCCGACGGTCACCACCAGCAGACTGCCCATGCCGCTGGCGATGCCGCCGGCCAGGAAGAACAGGCCGCCGAGGGCGAGGATATCGATCAGCGCCAGGGTGAAGGCGCGACCGCGCAACAGCCGCTGGCCGACCGCCAGCACGGCGTTGACGGCGAGATAGGCCCAGCTGGCCTGGCGGAACAGCTGGCCGTCGACGGTACGCAGCCAGTGCTGGTCCAGGTCGCTGGAGATCAGCACCACCAGCGCCAGGCCGATGACGATGCGATAGAGGTGATAGAGCCGCAGGACCGCGTCGGCTCTCAGGGTGCCTGGATCAGTCGCGGCGCTCATGCTGCAACCGGCGGTGTTCGGCGCTGCAATACCAGCGCTGGCCTTCGCCATCGGCCAGGGCTCTTGCCTGAGGCACATGCACGCCGCAATGGGCGCAGCGCACCATGGCGTCGGGCGGCAGCGTGGGCGCCTTGGCGGCGGGCGTCTGCGTCTTGCCGCGCCACCAGCGTCTGATCATCCAGAACAGCGCGCCCAGGAGGACGAGCCACAACAGCAGGCGAAGCAGACCCATGGCGATCTCGCAGCGTGAAGGAGGCTGGAGTTTAGCAGGGCTACCGCAGCCGGTGAGCCCCGCATGGCATCGATTGTCCCGCTTCGCTGCATGCGGGAAAATGCGCCGATCAATCGGGCAAGGAAGAGTGCATGAGTCAGCTGCTGAACGTCGTGATGGCGCAAGTGAACCTCAAGGTCGGCGACATCCACGGCAATGTGGATCGGATCATCGCCGCGGCCCAGGAGGCCCGGGATGACTTGCACGGCGATCTCATCGTCTTCCCGGAATTGTCGCTGTGCGGCTATCCCCCGGAGGACCTGCTGCTGCGCTCGAGCATGCAGCGCCGGATCGAGCAGGGCCTGCAGCGGATCCGCCAGGAGATCGCCGGTATCCATGTGCTGGTGGGTTTTCCCTGGCTGGAGGAGGGGCGCCGCTACAACGCCTGCGCGGTCTATCGCGACGGCGCCGAGCTGGCTTTCTATCGCAAGCAGCAGCTGCCCAACTATCGGGTGTTCGACGAGAAGCGTTATTTCGAGCCGGGTGACGGTGCCGCGGTGTTCGATTACCAGGGCGTACCCATTGGCGTCACCATCTGCGAGGACATCTGGTTCGCCGAACCCATGGCCAAAGCTCGCGCGGCCGGGGCACGGCTGATGCTCAACCTCAATGCCTCGCCCTTCCATGGCGGCAAGCAGCCGGAACGCGAGGCCGTGGTAGGCGAACGTGCCCGCGAGGGTGGCATGCCGGTGGTCTACGTCAACCAGGTGGGTGGCCAGGACGAACTGGTGTTCGACGGCCACTCCTTCGTGGTCGATGCCCGGGGGCAGGTCAGCCAGCGCGCGCCGGCCTTCGTCGAGGGACTCTATCCGGTCATCTTCGATGAGGCTCTGCAACCGCAGCCGGCCGCGCTGGCCCCCATCGCCTCGCTGGAGGCCAGCGTCTATGACGCCCTGGTGCTTGGGGTACGCGACTACGTGCGCAAGAACGGCTTCAAGGGGGTGGTGCTGGGGCTGTCCGGTGGTATCGATTCGGCCCTGGTGCTGGCGGTCGCCGTGGATGCGCTGGGCGCGGAGCAGGTGGAGGCGGTGATGATGCCCTACCACTACACCGCCCAGATCAGCCTGGAAGACGCCGAAGCCGAGGCGCGGACGCTGGGCGTGCGCTACAGCGTGCTGCCTATCGCGCCCATGGTCGAAGCCTTCCAGGAGACCCTGGCCGGCGAATTCGCCGGGCTCGGGCGGGACACCACCGAGGAGAATCTGCAGGCGCGCTGCCGCGGGACCCTGCTGATGGCCATCTCCAACAAGAAGGGCTATCTGGTGCTCACCACCGGCAACAAGAGCGAGATGGCCGTCGGTTACGCCACCCTCTATGGCGACATGGCCGGCGGCTTCGACGTGCTCAAGGATGTGCCCAAGACCCTGGTGTTCCGTCTTTGCAGGTACCGCAATCGAGCTGGCGAGGTGATTCCACAGCGCGTCATCGACCGCCCGCCGTCGGCCGAGCTGTCGCCCGACCAGAAGGACGAGGACTCGCTGCCGCCCTATCCGGTGCTCGACGAGATCCTGCGCCTGTATGTCGAGCAGGATCTCTCGGCGGTGGATATCGTCGCCGCCGGCTTCGACGAGGAAACGGTGCGCAGGGTGCTGCGCCTGGTGGATCTCAACGAATACAAGCGGCGCCAGGCGGCGGTGGGGGCCCGGGTCACGCAGCGCGGTTTCGGACGTGACCGGCGCTATCCGATCACCTCGGGCTGGCGGATCGGCGACTAGGTCGCCGGTTCCGGCGCCATAAAAAAGGGGAAGCCGATGGCTTCCCCTTTTTACGTCCGGCGCCGGATCAGTCGAACAGACCAAAAGTCAGGCGGCTGAACCAGGACCGCTTGGCCGGCGCCGGCGTCGCGCCACCGGCCTTCTCGGCTTCGGCCGGATCGACGATGCGCAGCTCGGGCGCCAGGTTGTCACGCTCTTCCTGGTACTTGCGCTGGATGTCCTGGCTGGCGCGGGTCTCGCCGGGCGGCAGCGGATCGCTCGGGCGATCGATCAGGCCCAGGGTCGCACGGGTCAGCCAGGAGCGCTGCTGATCCTTGTCGTCCGGCTCGCGCAGCTGGAATTCGCCATCCTTGAGGCTGACGTTGTCCGGGTAGTTGAGCTTGAGGGTTTCCAGACTGGTGGCCGCCAGGTCGTTGAGACCCAGGTGCCTGTAGGCTTCGGTCATGATCGCCAGGCCATCACCCACGGACGGGGTGCCCTGGAAGTTCTCGACCACGTAGCGACCGCGGTTGGCGGCGGCCACATAGGCCTTGCGGGTCAGGTAGTAGTGGCCGACGTGCACGTCGTAGGCCGCCAGCAGGTTGCGCAGATAGACCATGCGCGCCTTGGCGTCCGGGGCGTAACGGCTGTTGGGGAAGCGGCTGGTGAACTGGGCGAAGTCATTGAAGGAGTCGCGCGCCGCGCCCGGATCACGCTTGGTCATGTCCAGCGGCAGGAAGCGCGCCAGCAGGCCGCGATCCTGTTCGAAGGAGGACACGCCCTTCATGTAGTAGGCGTAGTCGACGTTCGGGTGCTGCGGATGCAGCCGGATGAAGCGATCCGCCGCCGTGCGCGCCGCTTCCGGCTCGCCGTTCTTGTAGTTGGCGTAGATCAGCTCGAGCTGGGCCTGCTCGGCATAGCGACCGAAGGGATACCGCGACTCCAGGGCCTTCAGCTTGCTGATGGCATCCGTGTAGCTGCTGTTGGAGATATCGCGCTGAGCCTGGGTATAGAGCTCGCCCTCCGGCAGATTTTCCGGAACCTCGGGCGCTTTCGAGGAGCAGGCGGCGGTGAGGACTAGGCTGGTGACCAGCAGCAGGTGCTTCAATTGCATGGCGGCTTGGATTCCCCGAAACGGTCGGCGGTGCAGGGATGAGCGCGGAGAGCACTCACCTAGCCTGTGACGGGGCCGGAACCGTCCTGTTATGATGATCGACCCGGAATGCCGGGGCAAAAAAGTCGCCGTATTTAACCACAGGGTCGGGCCGATTCCAAAAGCCCCGCCATTGCCCGCGCAGATCCATGTCCGAATCCATCGTTCTCAATGCCGAAGTCCCCTACGAACTCGGTGGCCAGCGCCTCGATCAGGTCGCTGCCCAGCTGTTCGCCGAACACTCCCGCTCGCGTCTCGCCGCCTGGATCAAGGACGGCAGCCTGACCGTCGACGGCGCCGTGTTGCGCCCGCGTGACACCGTCCATGGCGGCGCCCAGCTGGCGCTGCGTGCCGAACGCGAGGCCCAAGGCGAATGGGTGGCCCAGGACATCGAGCTGGACATCGTCTACGAAGACGATCACCTGCTGGTGCTCGACAAGCCGTCCGGACTGGTGGTGCATCCGGCTGCCGGCCATGCCGATGGCACCCTGCTCAACGCCCTCTTGCACCATGTGCCGGGACTGGAAAGCGTGCCGCGTGCCGGCATCGTCCATCGCCTGGACAAGGACACCACCGGACTCATGGTGGTGGCCAAGACCCTGGAAGCCCATACCCATCTGGTCGCCCAGTTGCAGGCGCGCTCGGTGAGCCGCATCTATGAAGCCGTCGTCGCCGGGGTGATCGTCGCCGGCGGCACGGTCAACGCGCCCATCGGCCGTCATTCCCAGCGTCGCCAGCAGATGGCGGTGATCGCCGGCGGCAAGCCCGCCGTCAGTCACTACCGGGTGCTGGAGCGCTTCCGGGCCTATACCCATACCCGGGTCAAGCTGGAAACCGGGCGCACCCACCAGATCCGCGTGCACATGACCCACGTCGGTTTTCCGCTGGTGGGCGATCCGGTCTATGGTGGGCGCTTCAAGATCCCGCCGGCGACCAATCCGACCCTGATCAAGACCCTGCGCGAGTTTCCGCGCCAGGCGCTGCACGCGCGCTTCCTCGAATTGGATCATCCGGTGACCGGCGAGCGCCTGCGCTGGGAATCGCCGCTGCCGGAAGACCTGGTCTGGCTGCTGGATCTGCTGCGCCAGGACCGGGAATCCTTCGAATGATCGGCGCCGACTGGCTGCGGCCGGACTGGCCGGCGCCGGTCGGCGTCCAGGCCTGCGTCACCACCCGTTTGGGTGGGGTCAGCCGGCTGCCTTTCGCCAGCTTCAACCTAGGTAACCACGTCGGTGACGATCCGGTGGCGGTCGCCGAGAATCGCCGTCGTCTGGGCGAAACCCTGGGGTGTCAGCCGGCCTGGCTCGAACAGGTCCATGGTACCGAGGTGGTCGAAGCCGATCCTATGCAGGTGCTGTGTGCCGATGCGGCCTGGACGGCCACGCCCGGTGTCGCGGTGACCATGATGACCGCCGACTGTCTGCCGGCGCTGTTCTGCCGGCGTGACGGCTCCCGCGTCGCGGCGGCCCATGCCGGCTGGCGCGGTCTGGCGGGTGGGGTGCTGGAAGCTGCCGCGGCCAGTCTGGAGGTGGCCCCCGCCGAGGTGCTGGTCTGGCTGGGCCCGGCCATTGGTCCGGCCAGCTTCGAGGTCGGTGCCGAGGTGCGTGAGGCCTTTGTCGCCCAGCAGGCCGACGCCGCGCACTGCTTCGTGGCCAGGGGTGGGGACAAGTACCTGGGCGATCTCTATGCCCTGGCCCGTCTGCGTCTCGCCGCCAAGGGCATCACGGCGGTCCATGGTGGCGGCTTCGACACCTTCGCCGATGACCAGCGCTTCTTCTCCTATCGGCGCGCCGCCCGTACCGGACGCTTCGCCAGCCTGATCTGGATCAAGCCCTAGGTCTTTTTTTGGGATGTCAAGCCTCCCCGGCTTGAATCGTTACGCATCGCCCCTATCTAAAGGTCATTCCCGCGGGTAATCGAAAGCGCCCACTGTCGCGCTGTCCCGCGTTTCAGATAGGACCTTGCCCATGCGTATAGACCGTTTCACCAGCAAACTGCAGCTCGCCCTGTCGGATGCCCAGTCCCTGGCCGTTGGCCACGACCATCCGGCCATCGAGCCGCTGCACCTCTTCTCTGCCCTGCTCGAACAGCAGGGCGGTTCCATTTTCCCGCTGCTGCGCCAGGTCGGCTTCGACCTCGCCAGCCTGCGCAAGACCCTCGCCGAAGAGCTGGACAAGCTGCCCAAGATCCAGAATCCCAACGGCGATGTGAATCTCTCCCAGGACCTGGCGCGCCTGCTCAATCAGGCCGATCGCCTGGCCCAGCAGAAGGGTGACCAGTTCATCTCCAGCGAGCTGGTGCTGCTCGCCGCCATGGACGAGAACACCCGCCTCGGCAAGTTGCTGCTGGGGCAGGGCGTCTCGCGCAAGGCGCTGGAGAACGCCATCAACAACCTGCGTGGCGGCGAGGCGGTCAACGACCCCAACGCCGAGGACAGCCGCAAGGCGCTGGACAAGTTCACCGTCGATCTCACCAAGCGCGCCGAGGACGGCAAGCTCGACCCGGTGATCGGCCGGGACGACGAGATCCGCCGCACCATCCAGGTCCTGCAGCGCCGGACCAAGAACAATCCGGTGCTGATCGGCGAACCCGGCGTCGGCAAGACCGCCATCGCCGAGGGCCTGGCCCAGCGCATCATCAATGGTGAGGTACCCGACGGCCTCAAGGACAAGCGCCTGCTGGCGCTGGACATGGGTGCCCTGATCGCCGGCGCCAAGTTCCGCGGTGAATTCGAGGAGCGCCTCAAGGGCGTGCTCAATGAACTGAGCAAGCAGGAAGGGCGCATCATCCTGTTCATCGACGAACTGCACACCATGGTCGGCGCCGGCAAGGCCGAGGGCGCCATGGATGCCGGCAACATGCTCAAGCCGGCGCTGGCCCGTGGCGAGCTGCATTGCGTGGGTGCCACCACCCTCGACGAGTACCGCCAGTTCATCGAGAAGGACGCGGCCCTGGAGCGGCGCTTCCAGAAGGTGCTGGTGGACGAGCCGAGCGAAGAAGACACCATCGCCATCCTGCGTGGCCTCAAGGAGCGCTACGAGGTACACCACAAGGTGGCCATCACCGACGGCGCCATCATTGCCGCGGCCAAGTTGTCCCATCGCTACATCACCGACCGCCAGCTGCCGGACAAGGCCATCGACCTGATCGACGAGGCTGCCAGCCGTATCCGCATGGAGATCGACTCCAAGCCCGAGGCCCTGGATCGCCTGGATCGCCGTCTGATCCAGCTCAAGGTGGAACGTCAGGCATTGAAGAAGGAAGAGGACGAGGCCGCGCGCAAGCGTCTGGAAAAGCTCGACGAAGACATCGCCCGCCTCGAACAGGAATACGCCGACCTGGAGGAAATCTGGAAAGCCGAAAAGGCCGAGGTCCAGGATTCCGCCCAGTTGCAGCAGCGCATCGAGCAGGCGCGCACCGAGCTGGAGGCCGCCCGCCGCAAGGGCGATCTCAACCGCATGGCCGAGTTGCAGTACGGCACCATCCCCGATCTGGAGCGCAGTCTGCAGATGGTCGACCAGCACGAGAAGCCGGCCAACCAGCTCTTGCGCAACAAGGTCACCGAAGACGAGATCGCCGAGGTGGTCTCCAAGTGGACCGGCATTCCGGTCAGCAAGATGCTCGAAGGCGAGCGCGACAAGCTGCTGCGCATGGAAGAAGCCCTGCACAACCGGGTGATCGGCCAGGACGAGGCGGTCACCGCCGTGGCCAACGCCGTGCGTCGCTCGCGAGCCGGGTTGTCGGATCCCAACAAGCCCAGCGGTTCCTTCCTCTTCCTCGGCCCGACCGGGGTGGGCAAGACCGAGCTGTGCAAGTCGTTGGCGGAATTCCTCTTCGATACCGAAGACGCCATGGTGCGCATCGACATGTCCGAGTTCATGGAGAAGCACTCCGTGGCTCGCTTGATCGGCGCACCGCCCGGCTATGTCGGCTACGAGGAGGGCGGCTACCTGACTGAGGCCGTACGGCGCAAACCCTATTCGGTGGTCCTGCTCGACGAGGTGGAAAAGGCGCATCCGGATGTCTTCAACATCCTCCTGCAGGTGCTGGACGACGGTCGCCTGACCGACAGCCAGGGGCGTACCGTGGACTTCCGCAATGCGGTGATCGTCATGACCTCGAACCTGGGCTCGGCGCAGATCCAGGAGCTGGTGGGCGATCCCGACGCCCAGCGGGCGGCGGTGATGGACGCGGTGGCGGGCCATTTCCGTCCCGAGTTCATCAACCGCATCGACGAGGTGGTGGTATTCGAACCTCTGGGTCGCGAGCAGATCGCCGGCATCGCCGAGATCCAGCTGCATCACCTGCGTCAGCGACTGGCCGAGCGTGATCTGCAACTGGAGCTGACGCCGGAGGCCTTGGACAAGCTGGTCGCGGTGGGTTACGACCCGGTCTATGGGGCGCGCCCACTCAAGCGGGCGATCCAGCGCTGGATCGAGAACCCGCTGGCCCAGCGGATCCTCTCCGGCGCCTTCGCGCCGAACAGCCGGATTCAGGGCCGCCTGGAGGGCGACGAGATCGTCTTCGCCTAGCAAATGGCCGGGCGATCCCAGGGTCGCCCGGCGTTTCCTATAAATTTGTGAAAAAACAGCAGGCTAGGTGTTGACGTCTGTTTCCACTTCCGTAAAATGGCGCACCTCACTTACGGCAAAGCTCGAAAGGCACTGGCGTAAGAGGGGTTGGAAGAGAGAAATTCCGCGATAGCTCAGTCGGTAGAGCAAATGACTGTTAATCATTGGGTCCCTGGTTCGAGTCCAGGTCGCGGAGCCACTTCCATTCTCGGGGTATAGCGCAGCCCGGTAGCGCGCCTGCTTTGGGAGCAGGATGTCGGGAGTTCGAATCCCCCTACCCCGACCATATTTGGGTCGTTAGCTCAGTTGGTAGAGCAGTTGGCTTTTAACCAATTGGTCGCAGGTTCGAATCCTGCACGACCCACCATTTTTACCAGAAACCCTCCGCCAGGAGGGTTTTTGCGTTTCCGGGACATTATTTTCCCAGCGCCAGGCTGAGCGTCATCCCGAAATCTTTCTGCTTCCAGTATTCCGGCTGGCCATCCTCGGCTCATCACGCCACGCTCTATTTCGCTCATCTCCCACGAACACCTTGATCCAGGTAGCTTCCCCCGCAAATAGAAGCGATAGCCGGTCATAGCACCTGCCTGAGCCCTTACTACTATCAGGTGAAGTAACGGGTTTTCAGGCGGTGGGAATGCAGTCGAAACGCCTCTCGGGTTTCACGCTCATCGAGGTCCTGGTCGTCATAGCGCTGCTAGGCATCGTCACGGCGCTGGCGGCGCCTGGCTTCGCGAGCCTGGTGCAAAGCAACCGCGTCCAGGCGGCAGCCGGGGAATTGCAGCGCGCGCTCTATTACGCGCGCAGCGAAGCCATGAGTCGTGGCGTGAATGTCGTCGTCACTACTGATCCAGAGGATGCCAACGGCTGGATGGGCGCGCTGAAAATCACCACAGCCAAGACCGTGGTACTGCCCAATGCCGAAGTCCTGCGGCAATACAGTGGCGGGCTGGGAAATGGCGTCAACGGGACGGGTTTCATTGGCGGTGCTCCCCTTACCAGTCTGACTTTCCAGCCCAATGGCAGTCTGAAACTCAGCGGCGAAGTCACCATTCGCGTCTGCGCCACCAATGCGCTCACCCAGGGCAAGCAATTCACCCTCAACCAGGGTGGGGTGCTGACCGTAATCGACTACACGCCTAACCGTGCCAGCGCCGTGGGGTGCAGCTAGATGAAGCGCCGCAAAGGTGGGTTCAGCATGATCGAGGTGCTGGTCAGTCTGGTGATCATCTGCATCGGCGTGCTGGGTATGGTCGCCCTGCAGACGCGCAGCGTGGCGCTGTCCCAGGACTCGGTGCAACGCAGCAATGCGATGGTTCTGGCCAACGACCTGCTCGAACTCATGCGTAGCAACCGCGACCAGGTGGTGGCGAGCGACAAGGTCAAGATCGATGGGGCCTACATCAAACAGCCCGGTACCAACTTTCGCACCAAGGCCCTCGATGCCGGCAAGACCTGCTTGACCCGGGATCGCTCTGCGGGCGGGGAGACGGTAGCGGGGCAGGATCTGGGTTGCTGGTTGAACCAGGTGAAGGCCTTGCTGCCGGTAACGGACGCGCTGATCGCCAGCAGTTTCGCGGTCTGTCCGGCCTCCGGCGTGCCACCCTTGCCAGCCAGCGACACCTCGGGCAATACCACGCCGCTCAAGGCTTGCGAGGCTAATACGGTGGCGACGGTGATGGTCGTCGTCGCCTGGCAGGACGTCAGTAACGATTCGCTGAACTGTCCAAAGGGCGTCTGCTACTACGCCCTGCGCTCGGAGCTGTAGGCCATGGACCTCAAACCGCGTAGACAGAGGGGCTTTTCCCTCATCGAGATGATGATCGCTCTGACCGTAGGCACCTTCCTGGTATTGGGCGTCTCGCAGATCTATATCAACAACAAGCGCAGCTTTCTCTTCCAGCAGGGCCAGACCGGCAATCGCAACAATGCCCAGCTGACCTTGCAGGTGCTCGATCGGCAACTGGCCCGTACCGGTTTCCGCGCCGAGATCCGCTATCAGGGCACCTTGCAGGCAGCCTTTCCGGCGGTGGGTGAGGTCAAGGATGCCGACGACATCAGCTGTCCAGCCTTTGCTGCCGGCGCCACCTTCGCAGCGACCACGGACAATGCCAATGCGCCCACCGGCATCTGCATTCGCTATCAGGGTGCACTGGACAGCAAGGATCAGGACTGCCTGGGCAACCCCATCCCCCGGGTGAATCTCAATGCCGGCGGCAACGTGCTGCTCAAGCTGCGTTACACCGCGGGCAATACCCCTGGCGGTGGCACCCTGAGCTGCACCGTCTGGAGCGAGCGTGGAGGCGCGCTAACGCGCAAGGGCAGTGCGGTGCTGGTGCAGGGGCTGCAAGACTTCCGCTGGTCCATTCCACCCAAGGCGGATGCACCGGCCGTGCGCTATGCGGCGCTGCTCAGTACCACTGAGGCGTTAACCAACGATGTGGCCAGTAACACGGCTGCAAATTGGCAGACCCTGACCGGGCTACAGATCGCCGACGCCAGTCGACCCATGCAGATACTGCAGAGCACCGTCACCCTGAGGAATCTTGCGCTATGAGTCCGGTCATCGACAGGCAGCGCGGCGCGACCTTGCTGATCGCCCTGGTGATGTTGCTGCTGCTGTCGCTGCTGGCCGCCTCCAGCATGCGTCAGACCTTGCTGCAGGCCCGCAGTGGCGGTGCCGCTCTGGAAAACACCCAGGCCTTCAATGCCGCGGAAGCGGCGCTACGCGAAGGTGAGCGGCGATTGATGGCCCTCAGTCAGCAACCGTCCTTTACCGCCTTCAGTGCCGGCTTCGCCAGCTGTCCTGAAAGTGTGCCGGCGATAAGCAGTGCTTTCGGCAAGCCGCCTACGGGTGACCTGTGCATCCTGACCAAGGCGAGCGATCTCAATACCGGTGCCCTGACCCAGACCTGGGCAGCAGCGGCGCTTCAGGCAAGCGGGACCAATCCTACGGCGCGTACCGTCGCCTATCGCGGCTCCGATGGCAGCGCTTCCTTTGCCCAGACACCCCGCTGGGTAGTGACGGCCATCGGCAGCAGCTCGGTCGATGTCTCGGCGCCAGCCACCAACCTATTTCGGATTACCGCCGTCGCTCAAGACAGAGGCCGGCGCTTTCCAGTGATCCTGCAAAGTGTCGTCGCCCTGGAGGTGCCATGAGTCGAGCTGCATCGGGCATCGGGTCTCTGGCCCTGCTGCTGACCCTGGCCACCTCGACGGCACAGGCCGCGGCCTTGAATCTCAGTCAGCAGCCGCTGTTCCTGACCAACAGTGTCGGTCCCAATCTGTTCGTCACGCTGGATAACTCCACTAGCATGCAGATGGCGGTGGTGCCGGATGCGTCGAATACCGATGCTATCCGACCAACCCGGCGCGCCAAATCGGCGGCCTTCAACAGCCTCTACTACAACCCGGCGATCACTTATCCGGCGCCTTATGCGGTGAGCTACAGCAGTACGGGCGGGCTGACCCGTACGCGACTGTCCACCAGCTTTACTAGTGCCTATGTAAACGGCTATCGATCGAGCCTGGGTAGCGTCAATCTGGCCACCGACTACCGCGTCAGCTGGAGTTATAACCCCAATCTGGTCACTACAGATCCCAATGTGGCGCGAGGCAACTCCTACGGAAATCCGGGGCTGCAGAACACCAGCCCGAGCATGCTGGCGGAAAATCCAGCGCAGGATTTCCAAAGCGCGGGCAGCTACCAAGGCACGAGTCGTAGTTATGGACGAGTGACGCTGCTGGATATCCTATTGGGTGGCAGCTTTACCGAAACCATCAACGGCGTTCAGGTCTCCATCAGTGATTCGTCCCTGCTCGGCTGGTTGCTGCGGGCGGAAGCGCTGGGGGGGTGCACGGCGAGCATCGCCAACACCGCGTCGATCACCTACAGCGGCGTGACCTGCACGCGGAACGTGAGCTACGCCGTGGGCGGTGTTTTCTCGTCGGTGACCTACACCATCACCGCAACGGTCGTGTCGAGCGTCTCGGCTTATTACTACCTTTACGACGCCACCTTAACCAGCTGCCGGTCTGCTTCGCTGCAGAACGATGACTGCTATCGCCGCGTATTCGTGACCGCCACCTCCGGGCCCAACGGCACGGACGAGCGGCAGAACTTCGCCAACTGGTACTCCTTCTACCGCAGCCGCGCCCTGGCCGCCCAAACCGCCACCAACCTGGCCCTGGCAGAAGCATCGGAAAACATTCGGGTGGGTTGGCAGGCGCTAGGTACCAATCAAAGCTGCGTTCTAGCTGCGGTAGACCCAAACTGCCGTGGTATCAGTCCGACAACATCCTACGATAATCGCTTACGACCGTTCACTGGCGCACACCGCGTCGCCTTCTTTAGTTGGCTCGGCGATGTTTACTACAACCAGAGTACTCCTTTGCTGGAGGCAGTTGCTCGAGTCGGCGATCTACTCAAGGCTACTGGCAGCAATAGTCCCTATGCTTATGATCCTGGGAATAGTGAGAAGCCAGTCTACGGTTGTCGAGCCAGCTACAGCCTAGTTGTCACCGACGGTATCTGGAACGCTCCCCTTGCCTCCAGCAACGCTGATGGCACGGCCGTCGACTTGCCTGATGGCCAGAAATATTCACCTCAGGCTCCCTTTCAGGACGCTACCTCCAGCACTCTCGCAGACCTGGCCTTCCTCTACTGGAGCACCGATGCCCAACCCGGGCTCGACAACAAGGTACCGCCCTACAATACCGTGACCAACAGCGAGGTTCGGGGCCCCAATACGCTTTCGCCCTACTGGAATCCGCGCAATGACCCCGCCACCTGGCAGCATCTCACGGGGTTCTACGTGGGTATCGGCTTGAGCAGTGCGCTGATCAATCCGGATTGGGATGGCGATACCTTCGCCGGTGGCTACGCTGGCTTGGCCGCAGGCACTACGCCCTGGCCGGTGGCGGGGGCGGCCGACTCGGTCAACCAGAACAACGTCTACGACCTCTGGCACGCGGCGATCAATTCGCGGGGCGAGTTCTTCAGTGCGGAAAACGCCAGTGATCTCATCACCTCCCTTGGCAAGGTCGTTACGCGGATCACCCAATCCACCAGCGTGGGGGCAAGCCAGACGGTATCGCCCACCCGCGTAGGGGATGCCAACGCGCTCTTTACCTATTCCCCGTCCTTCTCCAGTGCCGACTGGAGTGGGGACGTAATCAAGTACCAACGCACGGGTACCACCCAGACGAGGATCTGGAGCGCCGCTCAACAACTCGATGGCAAGTTCGCTGCGGGCAATACCGGCTTCGGCACTCGCAAGATCTACATGGCCAAGGGCGGGGCCTTGACCGATTTTGCCTGGGCGAATCTGAATGCCGATCAACAACTCAGTCTCAACAAAAACTCCGGGGGTACCGCCGACACCTATGGCAGTCGCCGAGTGGATTATGTGCGCGGCGATCGCAGTCTGGAGGCGCCCGGGGCCGCGCCGGCGTTCCGCCCGCGCGGCCATATTCTCGGGGACATCGTGAATTCCTCACCGGTGGTCGTGGACGGCCCCAATAGTCCCATCGCCCTGATGAACGCGACCGTTGGCGATAATTCCTATGCGACGTTCCGCACTACCAATGCAGTCCGTGAGCGGCGTATCTATGTGGGTGCCAATGACGGCATGCTGCATGCCTTCAACGACCAGGGGCAGGAGGTCTATGCCTTCGTTCCCAGCGCCGTCATCGCCACTCTCAACCGGCTGACCGAGCGCAGCTACAACGGCGGCGGGCATCAGTCCTATGTCGACAATACACCGGTAGTGGGGGACGTCTATTTCAACGGAGCCTGGCGCACGGTACTGATCGGCACGCTGCGCGGGGGAGGGCGGGGCATCTTTGCGCTGGACATCACCAATCCCAATGCCCCGGTGCTGCTCTGGGAAAAGTCTGACGCCGACGCCAGCTACAAGGACCTGGGCTTCACCTACGCCCAACCCGTCATTACCCGGCTGCATACCGGCGGCTGGGGCGTGGTGGTCAGCAATGGCTACAACAGTGCCCAGGACAACGCCGTGCTCTATGTAATGAACGTGGTTGATGGCAGTCTGATCAAGGCGCTGCCCGCCACCGATAATGTGGCGGCACCCAATGGGCTGAGTTCGCCCTTCGTGGCCGATGTTGACGGCGACCTGATCGCCGACTATGCCTATGCCGGTGACATGCACGGCAATCTTTGGCGCTTCGATCTGATCGGTACCTCCCTGACCGCAACGGCCGCAGTGGACAACCTCCGTGTCGCCTTCGGGGGTCGACCCCTCTATACCGCCCAGGCCAGTAGCCTGGCGCCCGGTACCACCAATCTGGTCCAGCCGATCACCGCCAGTCCTGCGGTCGTGGCTCATCCGAGTGGAACGGGACATCTGGTGCTCTTTGGTACCGGCAAGTATCTCGAGGCCAACGATGCCCTCGCCAATACCAGCAAAGCCATGACTCTCTACGGCATCTGGGATCGCCAGACTGATGGATCGCCGGCCAGCAGCACTCCATTACTGACGATCGCCAGTCTGCAGCAACAGAACCTGGGGAATGATCAGCGCATCAATTACACCAGCTCTGCCGGTTCCAGCGTCAGCAGTACGGCGAACACTATCTCCACGACGTCGGTCAGCTATGACGCCAATACGGCGACCAATGGCAAACAGGGCTGGTATCTGAATCTGCCCTTGAATGGCGAGCTGGTGATCAACAAGCCCCAGCTGTTCAGCGGCACCCTGTTGATGAGCTCTCTGATACCCAGCACTGACGCCTGCACCGCCGGGGTCACCACCTACCTCTATGCCCTGGATCCCTACACCGGCGGCAACAACAGTGGCCTATTCAATCTGGGGACGGATACGGTCTATGGGCGTATCCAGCTCGATGGCCTGCTCGGCGGGATCGTCCCCTTCGTCTACGGTGACGGCAGTTTCAGCATGGAAGGTACGCTGGCCGATGCCGCGATATATGGTAGCGACGGCAAGGCGCCGAATGGCTTGCGGGGTGACCTGCCCGCCAGCCGCCGTCAGACCTGGCGCGTCATTACCAACCAGGATTAGTGAAAAGGCTTTCACGCAGGCATGAAAAAGCCCGGCACTAGGCCGGGCTTTTTCATGGAACGGTGCGTCTCAGCGTGCGTAGGTTAGCAGCACGTCGCCCGGGATCTGGAAGTCCACCGACATCATGACGCTCAGGGCGGTGATGGCGATGATGGAGAACCCGAACAGCTTGCGTGCCCATTGCACGTCGTTCTCGGCCTGATAGCCCATGAAGGCCAGGCGCAGCCACCAGGCGCCGATCACGGCGGCTACTGCCAGATAGACGTAGCCGGCATAGCCGAGCACGGTCAGCAGCAGGGTGGCGACCATGAAGGCCACGGTGTACCAGACGATGTGACGCTTGGTCACCGCGATACCCTTGGCCACCGGCAGTACCGGAATCGAGGCCGCGGTGTAGTCCTTGAGACGGAAGATGGCGATGGCATAGGAATGCGGCATCTGCCAGAGGCAGAAGATCAGCAGCAGTACCGCAGCGCCACTGTCGAACTGGCCGCTGGCGGCGCAGTAGCCGATCACCGGCGGTGCGGCACCGGACAGGCTGCCGACCAGGGTGCCGTATACCGAGGTGCGCTTCAGCCAGAGGCTGTAGAGCCCTACATACACCACGAAACCCATCACCGCGAAGGCGGTGGCGACCAGATTGGTCGCCCCGTACAGCAGCCCCACCCCGGCCAGGCCGAGGAGGGTGGCATAGGCCAGCGCCATCTTCGAGGAGATCGTGCCCTGGACCAGGGCGCGATTGCAGGTTCTTTCCATCTTCTGATCGATGTCCCTATCGATCACGTTGTTGAACACACAGCCGGAAGCAATGACCAACGACACCCCGATCGCCGTCGCCAGCAGCAACAGCGGGTCGATGCTCCCTTTGGAAGCCAGGAAGAACCCGCCGGCAACCGAGATCAGGTTGCCGAAGATGATGCCCGGCTTCGTCACGAGAAGGTACTTCTTGATCATCACGTCGGCCCGGTTCAGTGGATCATCATGTTGTTGTGCATGTGGTACATGATCCACAGGGATCCCACGACCACGATACCGACGATGACCACGGTGAAACCAAAGGAGATCACGTTCCAACGCTGCTCTTCGGAGGTGTTCAGGTGCAGGAAGAAGTACAGGTGCACCAGCAGCTGTACCACCGCCATGATCACCACGATCGCCAGGGTCGCGCCCTTGGAGAAGGTGGGGAACATCACCAGACCGAAGGGAATGACCGTCAGGATGACCGACAGGATGAAGCCGACCATGTAGCTCTTGAAAGTGCCATGGCTCTCGGCGGTGTGCCCGTGGGCGTTATGATCGTGCGCCATTACAGAACCCCCATCAGATAGACGATGGTGAAGACGAAGATCCAGATGATGTCCAGGAAGTGCCAGAACAGGCTCAGGCACGACAGGCGGGTCACGTTGGTGGTGGTCAGGCCCTTGGAGGCAACCTGCAGCATCAACACGATCATCCAGATCAGACCCGAGCTCACGTGCAGACCGTGGGTACCGACCAGCGCGAAGAACGACGACAGGAAGGCACTGCGATCCGGACCGTAGCCCTCTTCGATCAGGTGATGGAACTCATAGACTTCCATGCCGATGAAGCCGGCACCGAACAGCCAGGTGACCGCCAGCCAGCCCAGAACGCCACCCTTGCTGCCATGGTGCTGAGCAATCATGGCGAAGCCGTAGGTGATACTGGAGAACAGCAGCAGGAAGGTTTCGACCAGGACGAACGACAGTTCGAAGATGTCCTTCTGGGAGGGGCCATCGGCATGGGCCCCGCTCAGGACTGCATAGGTCGCAAACAGCGTCCCGAACAGAATGCAGTCGGTCATCAGGTAGGACCAGAAGCCGAACGTCTTCATCGATCCGGCGTCGTGGTGCCCATGCTCCTCGGCATGGGCGACTTCGTTATGCATAACTTGATTCGCCATTGGATTAGGCCTGCTTGAATTTCGCCAGGGACTGAATGCGCGCGGTTTCGATTCGCGCCACTTCTTCCGCCGGTACGTAGTAGTCGACATCGTCGTCGTAGCTGCGGACGACCGCACTGACGATGCAACCCACGAAGCTGGCGATGGCCAGCCACCAGATGTGCCAGATCAGGGCGAAGCCGAGGATCAGGGCGAAGAAGCTGATCACGATGCCGGCAGCGGTGTTGCGCGGCATGTGGATCTTCTTGTAGTCCGCATCCTTCTTCTCGGTGATGCCTTTTTCCTTCATGCCCCAGTAGGCGTCGATGTCGTGCACTTCCGGCACTTCAGCGAAGTTGTAGAAGGGCGGCGGCGACGAGGTCGACCATTCCAGGGTACGGCCATCCCACGGATCGCCCGTCACGTCCACGTTTTCCGGCAGATTGCGGTCGCGGATACTGACGTAGAACATCCACAGCTGGCTCAGGATGCCGAGGGCGATGATGCCGGCGCCAATGGCGGCGGTCACCAGGAAGGGGTGCCAGTCAGGGTTGTCGTAGTGGTTCAGACGACGGGTCATGCCCATGAAGCCCAGCATGTAGAGCGGCATGAAGGCGACATAGAAACCGATCAGCCAGCACCAGAAGGCCTGCTTGTTCAGCTTCTCGTTCAGCTTGAAGCCGAACACCTTCGGGAACCAGTAGATCATGCCGGCGAAGTAGCCGAACACGGCGCCGCCGATGATCACGTTGTGGAAGTGGGCGATCAGGAACAGGCTGTTGTGCAGCACGAAGTCCGCACCCGGTACCGCCAGCAGTACGCCGGTCATGCCGCCGATGCTGAAGGTCACGATGAAGCCCAGGGTCCAGAGCATCGGCGAGGTGAACTGGATACGACCCTGGTACATGGTGAACAGCCAGGTAAAGATCTTCACCCCTGTCGGGATCGCAATGATCATGGTCGCGATGCCGAAGAAGGCGTTGACGTTACCGCCCGAACCCATGGTGAAGAAGTGGTGCAGCCAGACGATGAAGGACAGCACGGTAATGGCTACCGTTGCCCAGACCATCGATACATAGCCGAACAGACGCTTCTTGCTGAAGGTGGAGGTCACTTCCGAGAACACGCCGAAGGCCGGCAGGATCAGGATGTATACCTCGGGGTGGCCCCAGGCCCAGATCAGGTTGGTGTACATCATCTGGTTGCCACCGGCTTCCGCGGTGAAGAAGTGGAAGCCCAGGTAACGGTCCAGGGTCAGCAGTGCCAGGGTCACGGTCAGGATCGGGAAGGCCGCCATGATCAGAATGGCAGTACACCACGAGGTCCAGGTGAAGATCGGCATACGCATCAGGGTCATGCCCTTGGTACGCATCTTCAGCACGGTCACGAAGAAGTTGACGCCGGTCAGGGTCGTCCCGATACCGGAAAGCTGAAGGGCCCAGATGTAGTAGTCCATCCCTACGCCTGGACTGTACTTGATGCCTGACAGCGGCGGATAGGCCACCCAGCCGGTCGCGGCGAATTCGCCCACGAACAGCGACATCATGATCAGCACGGCGCCGGCCACGAACAGCCAGAAGCTCAGCGAGTTCAGGAAGGGGAAGGCCACGTCGCGGGCACCGATCTGCAGCGGTGTCACCACGTTCATCAGGCCGGCCACGAACGGCATCGCCACGAAGAAGATCATGATCACGCCGTGGGCGGTGAAGATCTGGTCGTAGTGGTGCGGTGGCAGGTAGCCCTCGGCGCCGCCGGAGGCGATGGCCTGCTGGCTACGCATCAGGATGGCGTCGGAGAAGCCACGGAGCAGCATGATCAGCGCGACGATGAAGTACATCACGCCGATCTTCTTGTGGTCGACGGTGGTCAGCCACTCTTTCCAGAGATAGCCCCACTTGCCGAAGTAGCTGAGCGCCCCGATGAGTCCCAGGCCGCCCAGGGCGACCACAACGAACGTCACGAGAATGATCGGCTCGTGATACGGAATATCCGCCAGAGTTAATTTACCGAACATAACTTATTCCTCGGTACCGTGTTGACCACCGTGCTGGCTCATGTCCATCACGTGATCGGTCTGCTTGCTGAAGTCGGACTTCATGAACTTCTTGATGACCGTTCTGAACAGATCCGGCTCGACCGTCGAGTAGTAGGCGATCGGCTGCTTCTCGCTGGGCTTGGCCAGCTCGGTGTAGCTCGCCTGGTCCAGGGTCTTGCCACCCGACTGCTTGACCTTGTTCACCCAGGCGTCGAAATCGCCGGCGGTGGGTACCGCGTGCACGGTAAAGATCATGTCGGAGAAGCCGGCGCCGCTGTAGTTGGCCGAGCGACCCTCGAACTCGCCGGGATGATCGGCGATCAGGTGCAACTGGCTCTGCATGCCGGACATGGCATAGATCATGCCGCCCAGTGCCGGGATGGACAGGGTGTTCATGACCGACTCGGAGGTGATCTTGAACTGCACCGGGCGATTGACCGGAAGGGCGATCTCGTTCACCGAGGCGATGCCCTGCTCGGGGTAGATGAACAGCCATTTCCAGTCCATCGAGATCGCCTCGATCACCAGCGGCTGCTCGGGATGGTCGAGCGGCTTGAAGGGATCCAGTTCGTGGGAGGTCTTCCAGGACAGGATGCTCAGGAACACCACGATGGCCAGGGGGACCAGCCAGACCACGGCTTCGATCTTGTAGGAGTGAGCCCAGTTCGGGGTGTACTTGGCTTCCTTGTTGGTAGCGCGGTACTTCCAGGCGAACAGGAAGGTCATCACGATGACCGGGATCACCACGATCAGCATGAGGCCGAACGCTGTGTAGATGAGGTTGCGTTCTTGCACACCGATGGAGCCTTTCGGATCCAGCAGCACGGCGTCGCACCCGCTGAGCAGCAGCGCGGCGGCACCGGCCAGAAGCCAACCGGTTGGTTTTAGATACTTCGTTAGTTTCATCTCACGACCTCAGTAGAGCGGCTCATCGTGGTTATTCTCTCAACGTGCCTGTCGCCAGCCTCATGCTCCGCAACGGACAGGCATCCGTGCGGCAGACTGATGGATTGCAGAAATTGCGGGATTTCGCAGCGCGGTATGGTGCCACAGAGGGGCTGGATATTCGACCCTTTGGTCAGCCACCGTTCAGGTCTTGCCGGCTGTCAAGAAAGCCGAAATCAGGCGGGGTAAGGCACTGTCATGCGCTGGGTAAGAGTAGTCGAGCGACGGGGAGTCGCCAGTTCGATCGGGCTGGTGCGATTGGTACCCAGGCAAGGTGCAGGTCGGGGAAGGGCGCAGAAAGGCGCGGCCCAAGGCGGCTAAGGCCTTGAAGGCTTTGAAAAGACCAGGAGAGGACGAAGCGGAAGGATGGTGCCGGAGATAGGAGTCGAACCTACGACCTTCGCATTACGAATGCGCCGCTCTACCAACTGAGCTACACCGGCACGAAGCTTTCAATGATAAGTCTTCAGTTATCTGCTATGCAAGCCTGGCCTTTGAGCGCGCATGAAGGCCTGTGGCGATGTGTCGCACTGCTGCCCGCCCCGGATTTCGCGATTCGCCAATGCCCCGCGGCCTGACGCGATTTTTGAGAGGAGAGGTCAGCGGTCAGGGCAGAGTCCATCCGGGAAACCTTTGCCCGAGTCGTCATACCTAATTCTTCGCGGATCCAGCCTTGCCGCAGCTTTGTCCCAACCATCCTGCCGGCCGATAGCGGCCAATGCGGAGAGCCCCGATGACCGATTACTCCCTTACCCGTCGTAACGTCCTCGTCGGCTCAGCCGTGGGGCTTGCCGCCGCAGCCTCGGGCGCGGCAGTCGCTCAGGAAGGTAGCAGCACTATCAGGCCAACCAAACCCCTGCAGGATCCGCGTACCAAGTACAGCCGCGAGCCCTTCAAGGAACAACGCCAGGAATGGCCGGCGCTGACGAGCAAGATGGAGCCGCGTCCTGATCATGGCGAGACCAGCTATCACGGCTCGGGCCGCCTGGCCGGGCGCAAGGCCCTCATCACCGGCGGCGACAGCGGTATCGGTCGCGCAGTGGCCATCGCCTTCGCCCGCGAGGGAGCAGATGTGGCCATCAACTATCACCCTTCCGAAGAATCCGACGCCCAGGAAGTGGTCAGGCTGATCACCGAAGCCGGCCGCAAGGCCATCACCCTGCCGGCCGACATCCGTACCCAGGAGGCCTGCGAAGAGGTGGTGAACAAGGCTATCCAGCAACTTGGCGGTCTGGACCTGCTGGTGAACAACGCGGCCTACCAGCAGAGCAAGGCCGACATCCTCGAGATCACCGACGAGCAATTCGACCGGACCTTCAAGACCAACGTCTATCACGTCTTCCGTTTCAGCAAAGCGGCCATCCCGCACCTGCCGCCGGGCGCCAGCATCATCAATACCGTATCGGTAAATTCCTACGATCCTGGTGAGGAACTGATCGACTACGCCTCGACCAAGGCTGCCATCCTCAATCTCACCAAGGGCATGGCCAAGCAATTGGCCAAGAAGGGCATCCGCGTCAACGCCGTGGCACCGGGTCCGGTGTGGACGCCATTGCAGGTGGCAGGTGGTCAGCTGGAAGGGCAGATGAAGGAGTTCGGGCAGGACACGCCGCTAGGACGGGCAGGACAGCCAGCGGAGTTGGCGGGGTTGTATGTGGCGTTGGCGGAGGAGGATATGAGTTTTAGTACGGGGACCGTGGTGGGGGCGTTTGGGGGGAAGGGGATGCCATAATTACTAGCAATCGGTAGCCGTATTTATATTTTCGTATAGGCGTTTTTATATGATTGCGTTATACCTAAATATATTGATTTTCGGTGTTTTATTTGGTGCTGCGAGGTTTTTATAAGATGTTTGCGATCGAAAAGACCACCATAAGTACTTGGTCTTTTCTGCGTCTTCTCAATTTTAAGAAGTTTTTTAAGATAAAAGATTTTTTTATTCTGCCGCCGTCATGGTGTTTTATAATTGGGATAAGGTTTGGCTGAAAAAGAGCGACTAGTTTTAGAACCTTTTTGCTATATATCCCTTCCTTGATTTGTTTGATCCGCTTTCTAGCCGCTTTTATTCCTAGATTAGCGCCAAGTGCATTGTATTCATGTTGGCGATATAATACAAAGGAGTCATTCTCATCAATCAGCCATCTGAAGTTTCTTGATCTTGAGAAAGCATATATTGTCCAGTCATGAACGTCTATGCTCAATATTTCGCTGCGATAATTTTTAAAGAACTCTAGAAAACTTTCTGCTAGGAATTTGGATATCACGTACGTGCAACCAGGGCCGGCTGACTCAAATAGATAATCCCATTTCTGTTGAGGTTGTGATTTTTTTATCGAAACTTTCCTGCCGTTTTCCCAGAACGCAGTTACATTGCTCGAGTATCCGAGGTAGTTACCGTCTCTTATTTTTTTATAGGCAGTAATAAGCTTGTTTTCTGACCAGATGTCATCTTGATCTGAAAAGCACAGGTAGTCGTATTGGTGAATCGGTATTTTTTCTAACAAATGGTAAAAGCTTTTAGCTGCACTACCAAAGCTTTTTCTTTCATTAAGTACAGTTATATTTTTTTGAAATCTCGTTGCTTCGGCAATAATCTTTTCGGTATTGTCTTCTGATTTATCAATATTTATATATATATGTAGGTCAATGTCTTTTTGTGCAAGGATGCTAGCTATTTGTTCTGATATCCATGCTTCTCCATTTTTCGCTGCTAGCAATATAGCGAATTTTGCGTTCATTTTTTCGTAGGCCCTTGCAGCGTTTTAATGCCATCCATGAATCCCGCAAATAATGATCTTATGTATTTCTTTTTGTCGTTCTTGTATAAAAAAAAGAATGCGTGATGAAATATACATGCGGCAATTTCCCTTAGCGCAATTGCGGTGGGTATGTGCGGTAAGCCAAGTAAAATTATTGAGTTTCGTGCCCTATAGTATCTTCGTTCAGGCGAATGTATTGGGATGGTGAATCCCAGAAAGCTAGTGGAGCTCTCGCCTATGGTGTGAGTCATTTCACAGCGTGTTGAGCTAAATAGATGAAAGCCTTTGTTTTTTGCTCTAAAGCACCATTCGGTGTCGACGTAATCTATAAAAAGCGCTTCGTTCATCATTCCCACTGTAGCAAAAACTTTTGTAGGAATTACTTTTCCAGATGATATTAAAAGATCTACCTCTCTAGGTTTCGATGCTTTTTTTGCTCTTGTTTTTACTAAAAAACCATATTTAGATACTTTTATATGATTGGCATATTTATTATCGTGCTGTCTACCTCTATAAAGTGGGGCAATTGCAGCAACATTATAGTGAGGAGAAATGAGCTTTAAGTCATTAAGTAAATTTTCGATTGTGCTTTTGGAGATAAAACTGTCTTGATCTAAGAGTAAGACGTTCTCAAATTTTCTAGATTTTGCATATTCCAATCCTTGGTTTTGAGCTGCTGCTAAACCTGCGTTTTTTTCGTTTTCTATGAATGCAAGCGTTTGGCTATCTATAATTGGTTTTATCGCGCTGCCATTATCAATTACAAGGGTGCTTATTTTTGAGCGCTCTAGTTCAAGTAACAATGCATCTAGCTTGAGCGTTTCTGGATTGTATGTAACTATTATTGCCAGTATCCCAGAGAGCTCTTTTTCTTCTAGTTCGAGCACGAGCGTATTTCCTCAAGTTTATAAAGGGTTTCCTCAGGTTTGTTTTCCTTTGCGGAGGCTATGTCTTTTTTGATTGCTTTTTGATCTTTTTCCGAAAAACCTTTTATGTCTTCGAGAAATACTTCTTCGCTTTCGGTTGGGTATGCTTTGTAGCGGCTATTAACGACACTTTGTGCGAGTTTGTTTTCTTCTGCCGTGTAAAGCTCAATTGCCAGCTTGTCAAGTAGCGTGTAGGTGGGGAGCGATTTTGCCATTCGATAAATAAGACAAAGGCGTAAATTGCCGCTAGCTATTGGTAAGAAATTTAGATTCGAAAGATCAGCGGCGAAGCTCAAAGCCGGGTTGGCAGCTATGCGAGTAAAGTTTGCCGTTTTTTCTATATTTGAAAGTTGATCTGATGATTTGTATGTGTTTTCTACTAAATAAGAGTATTTGAATGATGTGATAATGGAGAGCGTTAGTAGCGATAAACAAGCTCCGCATATCACTGTTTGTGTAATTTTCGTCAATGGGATTTCGGTTCTTTTTAGATTGGAAGAGCCAATTATCGCGACTACTAGTATGAGGAAGTGCGTATACCAAAGAGGGTATTCCAATAGGCTATGTAGCGCCAGTGTGATAACTGAAAGCACTGAGAAATAGTCTTTCTTGGTGTTTTTTATTGATCTTGTCAGTTGAATGCTAATTATTGCTAGGCCGACTAGTGCTGGAGCTGCTGCTATGCCTAATTCGCTTAATAAGTTTATCACTATATTGTGTGAGTGGGTCCAGGTGATGTTTTGTGCTGAGTTGGATTCCTTTAGTTGCTCCAGAAAACTATAGTGCGCATAATTTCCCCAGCCTGTTCCCCACGGGAGATTATTCAATATTATGCTTAGGGATTTTTGCCACTCGGCCACACGAATGGCGTCTCCGCTGGCAAGTCGCTTCATGCCTGTTTCTTGGTTGGCAAATACAGTTGCTAGTACTTGGCAGGCTAATAAGGTTGCCAGCGAATAAAACAGTACTTTTAGAAAGCGCCGAGAGTAGTCTGTTGGCCGTCCCGTTCTAGAAAATATAAATATCAAAATTATCGAAGCTGCTAGATATAAGAAGATTGACCTTGATGCGGAAAACGCCAATAGGGGGGATATTAGAAATAATAATGTGACTAGAATATGCCGGTTTCTTGTAGTGCTCTCGTTTGAGTAGATATGTATAGCAGAAAGTAGTCCTATAAAGATGTAGGAAGTAAATAGATTTCTTTGTGCAATGTTTCCGTAAATGGTTGCGTTAGGGTTGTTAGGCTCCCAGAAAACGTAGGGCTTTACCATTTCGGTGAGGTTGAAAAGCTGGGTGTAGCCCGCCACGCAGCTGAGGATTGTCCCAGCTATTAATCCCCATATTATCGGTTCTTTAGATTCACTTTGGATAGTCGCCGAAAGGAGGGTCGCCGCAAAGATAACTAATACGGACGAATAAGAGTATTCATTTATCTTTGGGTTTAATAATATGGCAAGTAATAGATAAAATAATAATAAAGGTGTTGTGGAGATGTAAATCTTGCCATGCTTGTATGTCGAATACGATACTAGTCCGACGGAGAGCGTAAATGCTAATATTTGACTTGTAAAGTCGCCATCGGGGTACAAATGTATGGGGTTTATGAAGGGTATCGAAGCGATCCCGAAAGATAAAAGAGCTGATAGGCTGTATTTTTTCATCGAAATATTAAAAAAGGCCTTTCGGCCTTTTTTAATCTCTATTGATTAGCCGCGGCATTCGGAGGGGACGTATTTCGCCTTTGTAGCATCGCTCACTGCGCAAACCCACGTAATTGCACCCGGCGGAACAGTTCCAGAGCTCAAAGCTGCGCCACTAGATTTAGGCGTCAAGGTCAAGGTGACGTTTCCTGCTCGAGAGGTAGTAACAATACTAATAATGCCTGTATCACTTGCAACAGAAACAGAGCTGACGTTAGTAGTTGCGGGCGGAGCCGACCAGCCCTGTGCCAAACTAGAAGCGCCATTTGCAGCATTCTCAGCTACTGCAAGCCTAGCGGGCGAAGCCAGGCTAAGGCCTTCAGAAACCCTAGCGCGAACTGTGTAGTCTTGGTAGGCAGGAATTGCCACCGCCGCCAAAATACCAATGATCGCTACCACGATCATCAGCTCGATCAAAGTAAAGCCTTTCTGAGCGTTCATTCAAAATCTCCGGGTTGGTTCAGGCCAACATGCCTATCAGTACCAAAGCATAGGCCGTGCCAAAGAAAAATGCCTACTCCAGCACGCTTTCTCTGTCGATGGCGTCAACAAAGGGGCAGGTCATGACAAAAAATGTCAGTGGTCTGGCGCCATTTTACGGGCGGGGCAGGGGGGTGCTATAAGGCCAGCTAACGCAGGCTTGAGTAATCAACGATGAACGAGACGGTGATGCTGTCGGGACTGGCGCGGCAATTGGTGGATGCACAGTTGCTGGCGGAGGCGGCCGCCCAGCAGGCGGTGGTCAAGGCCAAGCAGGCCAAGGTGCCGCTGGTGACCTATCTCGTACAGCAGCGGCTTGTGCAGAGTCGTCCCCTAGCCGAGTTGGCAGCGCAGGAGTTTGGCGTCCCCTTTCTCGATCTGGCGGCTATCGACAAAGAGCAGTTGCCCAAAGACATCGTCAACGAGAAGCTGATGCAACAGCATCACTTCCTACCGTTGAGCAAAAGGGGTAACAAGCTTTTCATCGCGCTCTCTGACCCGACCAATCAGCAGGCCATCAACGATGTGTCCTTTGGCAGCAAGCTGGCGGTAGAGGTAGTACTGGTCGAAGATGACAAGCTCCATCAGGCCATCGAACGGTACCTCGATACGGGAACCGGTGGACTTGAGTTGTCCGATCTTGATCTTGATTTGGAAGCTGAAGGAGGAGAGCGGGCACAAGAAGCCGTTGCGGGTACCGACGCTGACGATGCGCCCGTGGTGAAGTTCGTCAACAAGATGCTGCTCGATGCCATTAAGAAGGGCTCGTCTGACCTGCATTTCGAGCCCTATGAAAAGATGTACCGGGTGCGCTTCCGCACTGACGGTGTCCTGCACGAGGCGGCGCGGCCGCCGGTGCAGCTGGTGTCGCGGATCTCGGCGCGGCTCAAGGTGATGTCCAATATGGACATCTCTGAACGCCGTAAGCCCCAGGATGGCCGGGTCAAGCTCAAGGTCTCCAAGACCAAGTCCATCGACTTCCGGGTCAATACCTTGCCCACCCTCTGGGGCGAGAAGATCGTGATGCGGATCCTGGATTCCTCCAGCGCCCAGATGGGGATTGATGCCCTGGGCTATGAGGATGTGCAGAAGGAACTCTACCTGCAGGCACTCAAGCAGCCGCAGGGAATGATCCTGGTGACCGGGCCTACTGGTTCCGGCAAGACGGTATCCCTCTACACCGGCCTCAATATCCTCAATACCGAAGACATCAATATTTCCACTGCGGAAGACCCGGTCGAAATCAACCTGGAAGGCATCAACCAGGTCAACGTCAATCCGCGTCAGGGACTCGACTTCTCTCAGGCGCTACGGGCCTTCCTGCGTCAGGATCCCGACGTGATCATGGTCGGCGAGATTCGAGATCTGGAAACGGCGGAGATCGCCATCAAGGCAGCCCAGACCGGTCACATGGTGATGTCGACCCTGCACACCAACAGCGCGGCGGAAACCTTGACGCGCCTCCGGAACATGGGCGTGCCCGCCTTCAACCTGGCGACCTCGGTTAACCTCATTATCGCCCAGCGCCTGGCGCGCAAGCTGTGCAGCAAGTGCAAGAGAATCCACGAGGTGCCGCGTGAGGCGTTGCTGGCCGAAGGCTTCCGCGAGGAAGAGATCGGCAGTTTCACCCTTTACCAGCCTACTGGCTGCGAGGACTGCAATGCGGGCTATCGCGGGCGAGTGGGGATTTACGAGGTGGTGAAGGTTACGCCAGCGCTGCAGCAGATGATCATGGAGGAGGGCAACTCCATCGAGATCGCGGCGCGGATGCGCAAAGAGGGCTTCAATGATCTGCGGCGGTCGGGGCTGGTGAAGGCGATGCAGGGGATTACCAGTCTGGAAGAGATCAATCGGGTGACCAAGGACTAGCGGACGCCCTCACCCTAGCCCTCTCCCGGAGGGAGAGGGGACTGGAACGGAGCGTCGGGTTATGGCCGTCCATAAGGTTTTGCATCTCAAAGCAACTAGTGCATTGGTGTGTGGCGCGATGCTTGCCTCTAAAGCCGCAACCCGCTCTGCACAGAGCATTCTTTTGACGGGTCCGCCATGGCGGGCCGAGCCTTTGACGAGTCGAGGCCATGGCCGATAAAGCTATAAAGTTGGGTAGCTTCACCTGGGAGGGGACCGATCGCAAAGGGACCAAGGTGAAGGGCGAGATGACCGGCCTGAATCCTGCGCTGATCAAGGCGCAGTTGCGCAAGCAGGGTATCAACCCGACCCGGGTGCGCAAGAAGTCGATGTCGCTGTTCGGCAAGGGCAAGAAGATCAAGCCCATGGATATCGCCCTGTTTACCCGACAGCTGGCGACCATGATGAGCGCAGGCGTGCCTCTGTTGCAGGCCTTCGACATCATCGGCGAGGGCTTCGACAATCCCAACATGCGCAAGATGGTCGACGACATCAAGCAGGATGTCGCCGCGGGTAATAGCCTGGCCAATTCTCTCCGTAAACAGCCGCAGTATTTCGACGATCTCTATTGCAACCTGGTGGACGCGGGTGAGCAATCCGGTGCCCTGGAGACCCTGCTGGATCGAGTGGCCACCTACAAGGAAAAGACCGAGGCGCTGAAAAAGAAGATCAAGAAGGCCATGACCTACCCGGCGGCAGTAGTGGTAGTCGCGGTTATCGTGTCGGCCATTCTGTTGATCAAGGTAGTGCCTCAGTTCCAGTCAGTGTTCGAAGGCTTCGGTGCTCAATTGCCAGCATTCACCCTGATGGTTATCGCCATTTCCGAGGTCCTGCAGGAGTGGTGGTTGCTGGTGCTGGGCGGGATCTTCGTACTGGCTTTCGTCTTGCGGCACTTCTACAAGAAATCGGAAAAATTCCGTGACGCTACCGACCGTGGACTGCTGAAGATCCCATTGATTGGTTCCATTCTCTACAAGTCGGCCATTGCCCGTTATGCCCGTACTCTCGCCACCACGTTTGCGGCCGGTGTGCCGTTGGTAGACGCTCTGGACTCGGTCGCCGGTGCGACCGGCAACGTGGTGTTCCGCAATGCGGTGGAAAAGATCAAGGGCGATGTCTCCACCGGTATGCAGCTCAACTTTTCCATGCGTACCACGGGTGTGTTTTCCTCCATGGCCATCCAGATGACGGCTATCGGTGAGGAGTCGGGCTCGCTGGACGAGATGTTGTCCAAGGTCGCGACCTTCTATGAAGACGAGGTCGACAACATGGTCGACAACCTCACCACCCTGATGGAGCCGATGATCATGGCGGTTCTGGGGGTCTTGGTGGGTGGCCTGATCATCGCCATGTACCTGCCCATCTTCCAGCTCGGCTCGGTGGTCTGATGGCGGCGCTGGAATTCCTGGCTGGCGCGCCGCTGGCTGCGGCGCTGTGCGCGCTGGTCCTGGGGTTACTGGTAGGCAGCTTTCTCAATGTGGTGGTCTATCGCTTGCCGGTGATGCTGAAGCGCGACTGGCAGGCGGAGGCACGCGAGGTGTTGGAGTTGCCGGCTGAGCCGGTCGGAGTGCCTTTCAATCTGGCGCGACCCGCTTCGCGCTGTCCCCATTGCCAACGCGCCGTGCGGCCCTGGGAAAACGTTCCGGTGCTGAGCTATCTGCTCCTGCGCGGGCGTTGCAAGGGGTGCCAGGCCACTATCAGCCTGCGTTATCCGCTGGTGGAGCTGGCTTGTGGACTGCTGTCGGCCTGGGTCATCTGGCACCTGGGCGTGACCTGGCAGGGTGGGGCCTTTCTACTACTGACCTGGGGGCTGTTGGCGGCCAGTCTGATCGATGCCGATCACCAACTGTTGCCTGACGTGATCGTCCTGCCGTTGCTGTGGCTGGGGCTGATTGCCAATCAGTTCGGGCTGTTCACTAATCTCGGTGATGCCGTCTGGGGCGCGGTGGCGGGTTATCTGAGTCTGTGGCTGGTGTTCCAGCTGTTCCGCCTGGTGACCGGCAAGGAAGGCATGGGCTATGGCGACTTCAAGTTGCTGGCGCTGCTCGGTGCCTGGGGTGGTTGGCAGATCCTGCCATTGACCATCCTGCTGTCGTCGCTGGTAGGCGCCATCCTGGGTGTCATCACCCTGCGTCTGCGGCGGGCGGAAAGCAGTACGCCCTTGCCCTTCGGTCCCTATCTGGCCGTGGCGGGGTGGATTGCCTTGCTCTGGGGTGATCAAATAACCGGCCTGTACCTGAACTTCGCCGGATTCCGATGACTTCTGCCTGGACCCTCGGCCTGACCGGGGGCATCGGCAGTGGCAAGAGCGCCGCTGCCGAGCATTTCGCCCGCCTGGGCATCACCTGTGTCGACGCCGATCAGGCCGCCCGTTGGGTGGTGGAGCCGGGTCGGCCGGCGCTGGCCGAAATCGCCGGGCATTTTTCGCCGGCGGTCTTGCAGCCGGATGGCAGTCTGGACCGGGCGGCGCTGCGGGCGGCGATCTTTGCCGATCCGGCCGAGCGGCGCTGGCTCGAAGCCCTGCTGCATCCCCTCATTCGCCAGGAAATCCTGGCGGCCTTGGCTCGGGCCGAATCGCCCTATGCCATCCTGGTGTCGCCGCTGCTGTTCGAATCCGGGCAGCGGGCACTGGTCCGCCGCGGATTGGTGATAGACGCGCCGGAAGCACTGCAGCTTGAGCGGGCCATGCGCCGTGACGGGGTGGACGAGGCTCAGGTGCGGGCCATACTGGGGGCGCAGCTGCCGCGTGCCGAGCGGCTGGCCAAGGCCGATGACGTCATCTGCAACGACCGCGATCTCGCCATGCTCCACGCCGAGGTGGAGCGCTTGCATTCCTTTTATCTGACCCTTGACGGAGGCCAAGCATGAGCACTCTTACCGTGGACTGCCCCACCTGTGGCGCACCCGTGGAGTGGAGCGAGAAGAGCGCCAACCGGCCCTTCTGTTCCGACCGCTGCAAACTGATCGACCTGGGTGCCTGGGCAGCGGAAGAGCACGCCATCCCGGGTAATGACCTGGAAGACGATCTCTATTCGGAAGACCTCAATCGGCGCGGCCACTAGGGCCGCCTTTCCCCTATAGGCGCTGCGCCCAGGCCTGGGCGGTCGCCTGCGCGGCCTGGCGCAGCTTGGCCGCCAGCTCGGGTTTCTCGTATTCCAGCGGACTGGACGCCGTGACCGTATGGATACGGTCGCGCTTGATGAAGAACACCTGGGTGCCCAGCAGCGGCTTGCTGCAGGCGCTGGCGCCTTCGCCCAGGCCATCGATGGTCTTGCATTCCAGTTGCTCGCTGAGCGATTGCACCTGCCGCCGCAGTTTGGGCAGCGCCCGACCGCCATTCTCGTAGCCCGCCGACAGGCCCAGCAGGTAGTTGGCCGGTTGCCCGGTGTCGCGATCGGTGAAGGCGCAGCCGCCGGCAATTTGCCGGGCATAGGCCAGCGGCAGGCCGGAGGTCTGCTGCAGCAGGGGCAGTGGCAACTGGGCCTGCAGGCTGGCGCAATCGACGGGCTCGCCGTTGTCGGCATGGGCGAGGGCAGCGCCCAGCAGCAGGGAAAGGGCAACGAGGAAACGCATGAAAACATCCTGTCGATGGCCGACGGCCGATAGACCCTGAGTCTACCGGCTGGAACCCCGTCGCAGGCGGGGAGACGAGGGCGGCTGTGCGCTGCGTCATGCGTCGGTCAACACATTGCGGGCTGGTGTCCGGCGCGGGTGATCCTTACCCTGGCCGCAGACAGCGAACAGCGAGGCGTAGGATGTCCGAGGCGCTCACTCCCGGATTCATGGTGGTACACGGCAATCGGCTCGAAGAGCTGCGCGGCCTGGCGGTCGGCTGGATGCGGCGCTATCCCCTGGCGCCACTGGAAAACGAACAGGTGCTGGTGCAGAGCAATGGCATCGCCCAGTGGCTCAAGCTGGCGCTGGCGGAGGATCCGCGCGGGGACGACGAGGGCGGCTGCGGGGTGGCCGCGGCGCTGGAAGTGCAACTGCCGGCGGCCTTTCTCTGGCGGACCTATCGGCAGGTGCTGGGCCGTGACCAGGTACCGCCATCCTCGCCGCTGGATCGCGCGCCCCTGACCTGGCGACTGATGCGGCTCTTGCCGACGCTGCTCCTGCAACCGGACTTCGCTGCGCTGCGGCGCTTTCTCGACGATGACAGCGATCTGCGCAAGCGCTATCAGCTGGCCGAGCGGCTGGCCGATCTCTATGACGGCTACCAGGTCTATCGCGCCGACTGGCTCAACGACTGGGCGGCGGGACGCGATCTGCTGGCCAGCCTGCGTGATGGCCGGCGCGCCCTGCCGGAGAGTTGCCGCTGGCAGGCGCAGCTGTGGCGGGCGCTGCTGGACGACGTGGGCGACGGTGGCCTGGCCCGCAGTCGCGCCGGGGTGCACCGGCGCTTTCTGGAGGTCATGCAGGCGGCGACCGAGCCGCCAGCCGGTCTGCCGCGGCGGGTAGTGATCTTTGGGCTGTCGGCGATTCCGGCGCAGACGCTGGAAGCCCTGGCCGCGCTGGCGCGCTTCAGCCAGGTGCTGCTCTGCGTGCACAATCCCTGTCGCCATCACTGGTCCGACATCGTCGCCGACCAGGATCTACTGCGGCAGAACTACCGGCGCCAGCAGCGCAAGCCGGGCATGCCGCAGACCCTGGATGCCGAGGCGCTGCACCAGCACGGCCAGCCGCTGCTGGCGAGCTGGGGCAAGCAGGGCCGCGACTACATCCACCTGCTGGACGAATTCGACGAGCCCGATGGCTATCGGCGCCTGTTCGAGGACCTCAATGGCGGGCGCATCGACCTCTTCGCCGACACCGAACCCCAGCACCTGCTCGGCCAGTTGCAGGATGACATTCTCGAATTGCGCCCGCTGAGCGAGACCCGTGAACATTGGCCAACAGTGGATCCGGCGCGGGACAGGTCCATGCGCTTCCATGTGGCCCACAGTCCGCAGCGCGAAGTGGAGATCCTCCATGACCAGTTGCTGGCGCGCTTCAGCAGCGACAGCAGCCTCAGGCCGCGCGACGTCATCGTCATGGTGCCGGACATCGATGCCTATGCGCCGCACATCCGCGCGGTATTCGGTCAGCTGGAGCGCCAGGATCCGCGCTTCATCCCCTTCAGCCTGGCCGATCAGCACCAGCGCGGTTTCCAGCCGCTGCTGATCGCCCTGGAGCATCTGCTGCAGCTGCCCGACAGTCGCTTCGCCCTGAGCGAGATCCTCGACCTGCTGGATGTGCCGGCGCTGCGCACCCGCTTCGGACTGCGCGAGGGCGATCTGCCGACCCTGCACCTCTGGCTGGAAGGCGCGGGCGTGCGCTGGGGGCTGGATGCCGAGCAGCGCAGTCGCCTCGATCTGCCCGAGGGGCTGACGCAAAACACCTGGCGCTTCGGCCTGAGGCGCATGCTGCTGGGCTATGCCGTGGGCAGCGGCGCCGCCCTGGGCGATATCGAGCCCTTCGATGAGGTGGGTGGCCTGGATGCGGCCCTGGTCGGGCCGCTGGTGGATCTGCTCGATGCGCTGGACGCGGCCCAGGCGGCGCTGGCCCAGCCAGCCCGGCCGGCGGAGTGGGGTGCCCGCCTGCAGGCGCTGCTAGCGCTGTTCTTCAGCGCCCAGGACGAGCACGACGAATACCTGCTGGAGCAGCTGGAAAACCTCCGTGAGCGCTGGCTGGAGTTGTGCGAGGACGTCGCCCTGGATGAAGAGCTGCCGCTCACCGTGGTCCGCGAGGCCTGGCTGGCCGGACTGGATTCCGGGGGACTGGCGCAGCGCTTTCTCGCCGGGGCGGTCAATTTCTGCACCCTGATGCCCATGCGCGCCATTCCCTTCCGCGTGGTCTGTCTGCTGGGCATGCACGATGGCGCCTATCCGCGCATCCAGTCGCCGCTGGATTTCGATCTCATGGCCCAGGACTATCGTCCCGGTGACCGCTCGCGGCGCGAGGATGATCGCTATCTGCTGCTGGAGGCGCTGCTCTCGGCGCGCGATCAGTTCTATGTCAGTTGGGTGGGGCGCAGCATCCGCGACAATAGCGAGCGCCCGCCATCGGTGCTGGTCGCCCAGTTGCGTGACCATCTCCAGGCCGGTTGGCGGCTGGCGGGGCATGAAGCAGAGCCGGAGCGCCTGCTGGCCGCCCTGACCCAGAAGCATCCGCTGCAGCCCTTCAGCGCCCGTTACTTCCGCGGCGAGCGCGGCTATTTCAGCTTTGCCGCCGAATGGCTGGGCGTGCATGACCGCACCACCCGCGCCGAGGATGCCCTGTTGCCGCCACTGGTGCCCGAAGAACCCCTGGGTCTCGATGACCTGGCGCGCTTTCTGCGCGGACCGGTGGACCTGTTCTTCGCCAATCGCCTCAAGGTGCACTTCGCGGCGCCCGATGCGCCGGCGGAAGACGAAGAGCCCTTCGGCCTGGACGCCCTGACCCGCTACCAGTTGGGCGAAGACCTGCTGACGGCGGCTCTGGCCGTGCCGGCCGAGGCGGAGCCGGCGCTGATGGCCGCCGCCGAGCGCCTGCGCGGCAGCGGTCGTTTGCCGCTGGCGGGCTTTGGTGAACGGGCCGGGCGGGCCTTGCGCGAGCCTCTGCCCGCCGTGGTCGCCCAGGTCGAGGCGCTGGCGCTGCGCTGGCCCGAACCCCTGGAAGAGGCCGTGACCCTGGATCTCGAACACAAAGAGCTGCAACTGGTGGCCAACCTCGAACGCCTGCGCCGTGGCCCTGCGGGCCTGCTGGCCCTGACCGCCCAGGCCAATGGCCTGGGCAATACCCGCACTCGCAAGTGGCATCGGCTGCTGCGGCCCTGGGTGCAGCACCTGGTCGCCGCGGCCGGTGGTCTGCAATTGACCACGGCGGTGGTGGCGACCGATCTGACCCTACTGCTGGCGCCGCTGGACGCCGAGCTGGCTCGACGTCAGCTGAACGAACTGCTCGATGCCTGGGCCCTGGGGCAGCGCCGTCCTCTACCCGTCGCGCCACGCACCGCCTTTGCCTGGCTGGCCAATGATCCGGACAAGGCCCTGGCCGCCGCCGAGCAGGCCTATCAGGGCGAGGCGGCGACCCATCCGGCGCTGCGCCGGCAGTATCCGGACTTCGCCGCCTTGCTGGCCGACGAGGAATTCGATGGCTGGTGCCAGACCCTCTATGCGCCGGTGCACGCCGCCGGCTGGCAGGTGGTTGGCGGGGAGGGACAGGCATGAGTCAGCGTCCGCTCGCCCTGCGCTTTCCGCTGCAGGGCAATCAGCTCATCGAGGCCAGTGCCGGCACCGGCAAGACCTTCACCATCTCCGCGCTCTATGTGCGTCTGGTGCTCGGCCATGGCTCGCCCGAGACCGCCTTTGGCCGCGAACTGCTGCCGCCGCAGATCCTGGTGGTGACCTTTACCGAGGCCGCCACCCAGGAACTGCGCGATCGCATTCGCCATCGCCTGGCCGAGGCGGCGCGCTTCTTTCGCGACGAGATCGCGGCGCCCGATGCGCTGCTCGCCGAATTGCGCGAGGACTTTCCCGCCGAGGCCTGGGCCGATTGCGCCCGGCGCCTGGACATCGCCGCCCAGTGGATGGACGAGGCGGCCGTCTCCACCATTCACAGCTGGTGCCAGCGCATGCTCCGAGAGCACGCCTTCGACAGTGGCAGCCTCTTCGTGCAGAACCTGGAGCAGGACCAGAGCGAGTTGCTCGCCCAGGTGGTGCGCGACTACTGGCGACGCTTCTGCTATCCGCTGGAAGGCGAGGCGCTGGACTGGGTGATCGAGAATTGGGGCGAACCCCGCGCCTTGGCTGCACGCCTGCGCCCCCTGTTGAGCGAGGCCCTGGGCGCGCCCCAGGGCGAACCCGCCGCCTTGCTGGCCACCGCCCTGGCCGAACGCCGAGAGCGGTTGGCACGACTCAAGGCGCCCTGGGCCAAATGGGCCGAAGAGTTGCGTGAACTCTGCCAGGCCGGCTGCGACGCCAAGGTGGTCGACGGCCGCAAGTTGCAGAAGAGGTTCTTCGGGCCCTGGTGCGACAAGCTGGTCGCCTGGGCGGACAACCCCGCCAGCGAGGACCTCGATATCGGCACCGGCTTTACCCGATTGACCGAGGAGGGCTTCGCCGAGGCCTGGACCAAGGCCAGTCCGCCGGATCATCCGGCCCTGGCGGCCATGGCGCGCCTGCCCGGGCAACTGGCCGAGCTGCCCAGCCCCGAGGTGCCGCTGCTGGAGCACGCGGCGGCCTGGGTGCAGCAGAAATTCGAGTGCGAGAAGCTGCGCCGCGCCGAGCTGGGTTTCGACGACATCCTTACCCGTCTGGATCGGGCGCTGCAGGCCGATGGCGCCGGGGCGCGGTTGGCGGCGCTGATCCGCGAGCAGTTCCCGGTGGCGCTGATCGACGAATTCCAGGACACCGACCCGGTGCAGTACCGCATCTTCAACAGCGTCTATGGTGCGGGGGAGGGCACCGGGCTGTTCCTGATCGGTGATCCCAAGCAGGCCATCTATGCCTTCCGTGGCGCGGACATCCACACCTATCTGCAGGCGCGTCGTGCCAATGCCGGCCACCTGCATTCGCTGGACACCAACTTCCGTTCCACCGCCGCCATGGTCGCGGCGGTCAACCAGGTATTCCGGCATGGCGAGATGACGACACCGCGCGCAGCCTTCCTGTTCCGCCAGGGTGAGGACAATCCGGTGCTCTTCGAGCCGGTCCGCGCCCAGGGCCGGCGCGAAGCCCTGGAAATCGACGGCCTACCGGGTGCGGCCCTGACCTTCTGGCAGCTGGCCGGCGACGAGCCCCTGGCCGGCACCGCCTATCGCGCCAGCTTGGCCGAGAGCACCGCCAGCGAGATCGTGCGGCTGCTGAGCCTGGCCGCCGAGGGCAGGGCCGGCTTTCGCCGTGAAGACGGCGAACTGGTGCCCCTGCGGCCCGCCGATATCGCCATCCTGGTGCGCGCCGGCAGCGAGGCCCAGGCGGTGCGCCAGGCGCTGGTGCGGCGCGGGGTGCGCAGCGTCTATCTGTCGGACAAGGACTCGGTATTCTCCGCCCAGGAGGCCCGCTGCCTGCTGGACTGGCTCAAGGCCTGTGCCGAGCCCGATGTGGATCGCCGGCTGCGCGCGGCGCTGGGCAGTCTGACCCTCGACCTGCCGCTGGCCGAACTGGATGCCCTCAACCACGACGAGCAGGCCTGGGAGTCGCGGGTGCTGCAATTCCGTGGCTATCGCCAGCTCTGGCGTGGCCAGGGCGTACTGCCCATGCTGCGCCGCCTGCTGCAGGACTTCCGGCTGCCACAGCGGCTGATGGCCCGCGCCGATGGCGAGCGGGTGCTGACCAATCTGCTGCACCTCGCCGAACTCTTGCAGCGCGCCGCTGGCGAGCTGGACGGCGAACAGGCGCTGATTCGCCACCTGGCCGAGCAGCTGGCCGCCCAGGGCGCCGCCGAGGAGCAGATCCTGCGCCTGGAAAGCGACGCCGAGCTGGTCAAGGTGGTGACGGTGCACAAGTCCAAGGGCCTAGAATACCCGCTGGTGTTCCTGCCCTTCGCCTGCGCCTATCGTGCCGAGGAAGGCACCACCCTGCCGCTGCGCTATCACGATGACCAGGGCCGGGTACGCCGGACCTACAAGCCCTCCGCCGAGGAACTGGCCCGCGCCGATGACGAACGTCTGGCCGAGGACCTGCGCCTGCTCTATGTCGCCCTGACCCGGGCCCGTCATGCCTGCTGGGTGGGGGTGGCCGATCTCAAGCGTGGGCGCAGCAAGGAATCCGGCTTCGCCCGCAGCGCCCTGGGCTACCTGGCCACCGGCGGCGAGCCCCTGGCGAGTTCGGCGGCCCTGGGCACCGCCCTCGGTACTCTGATCGACGCGCAACCCGATACCCTCGTCCTGCCGCTGCCTGAAGCCGATCCGGCCCGACTGCCCGAGTCCCGTGAAGCCCCGGTAACCCTCAAGGCGCTGACGGCGCGGCGGGCGGCCCGCGAGGACTGGTGGATCGCCTCCTACAGCGCCCTGCGCATCGGCACGCGGCTGGGTGAGGCGCGGGAGGAGGGCCCGTTCAACCTGGAGCTGGACCTGGATACCCCGGCGGCCCAGAAACTGTTCGACGACGATCGCCTCGCTCCGGACGAGGCGCGTCAGCCGGCAGCCGGCGAAGACCTGCACCGCTTTCCCCGCGGGCCCGGTCCGGGCACCTTCCTGCACAGCCTGCTGGAGTGGGTCGGCGAGGAAGGCTTCACCGCCATCCAGGCCGCGCCCGAGCGGCTGGACGACGTGATCGCCCGGCGTTGCCAGCGGCGTGGCTGGAATCACTGGATTCCCATCCTGCAGGGCTGGCTGCGCCAGTTGCTGGCACTGCCGCTGCCCTTGCCGGGAGGCAGCCAGCCCCTGGGCGAACTGGCGCGCTACCAGGTGGAAATGGAATTCTGGTTCGCCACCCATGGCGTCGATCTGGAGCGGCTGGATGACCTGGTGCGTCGTGGCACCCTTGGCGGCCAGGCACGGCCGATGCTGGAGCCGGGCCAGCTCAACGGCCTGTTCAAGGGCTTCATCGACCTGGTCTTCGAGCACGAGGGCCGCTATTTCGTGGTGGACTACAAGTCCAACTGGCTGGGCGCCGAGGCCGGGGCCTATACCCGCGCGGCCATGGAAGCCGCCGTCCTGGCCAAGCGCTACGACCTGCAGTACGTGCTCTACAGCCTGGCCGTGCACCGGCTGCTCAAGGCGCGGCTGCCCGACTACCGCTACGAGCGCCATTTCGGCGGCGCCGTCTACCTCTTCCTGCGCGGCTGCGATCCGGCGGGCCACGGCGTCTTCGTCGAGCGACCCGCCCAGGCCCTGATCGAGACCCTGGATCTGCTGTTCAGTGGTGCGGAGAATGCCCATGTCTGATTTCAGCCCCGCCACCGAACGGCTGCTGCGCCTGGCATCCCTGGCCCAGGAACGCCCCCTCGCCCCGCTCGAACAGCGTGACGACCTCTTTCGCCTGCTGGAGCTCTGGGTGCAGCGCGGCTGGCTCCGTCAGGTGGACCGGGCCTTCACCAGCTTTCTCGGCGAACTCGAACCCCAGGGCGACTCGGCGGTGCTGCTGGCCGCGGCCTTGGCCAGCCATCAACTCGGCCATGGCCATGTCTGCCTGGATCTCGCCGCCACCCTGCGCAATCCCGACGCCGCCCTGTCGCTACCACCCGAGGGCGACGAGGCGCGCGCTTCGCTCCTGCCGTCGCAGTTGCTGCATGGCCAGACCCTTGACGCCTGGCAGCGGGCATTGCTGGCCAGCGCCCTGGTCGATGGCGACGGCAGCTGTCCGGAGCGACCGCTGGTGCTGGGCGGCGAGCGCCTCTACCTGCGGCGCTACTGGAATTATGAACGCGCAGTGGCCGCCAGCCTGCGGCAGCGCCTGGCCACTCCCGAGCCGCTGCCGGCGGATCTTGCCGAGCGCCTCGACCGGCTGTTTCCGCCGGACCCCGACGCGGGGGGCGAACCCGACTGGCAGAAACTGGCCTGCGCCCTGGCGGTGCGCGGCGCCTTCAGCATCGTCACCGGCGGCCCTGGCACCGGCAAGACCACCACCGTGGTGCGGCTGCTGGCGCTGCTCCAGGCGCCCGCCGCGGCGGCCGGTCGCCCCTTACGTATCCGCCTGGCCGCGCCCACCGGCAAGGCAGCCGCGCGGCTCACCGAATCCATCGGCGGCCAGGTCAGTCGCCTGCCGGTGGATGATGAGCTGCGCCGGCACATCCCCACCGGGGTGACCACGGTGCACCGGCTGCTGGGCAGTCGCCCCAACACCCGGCACTTCCGCCACCACCGCGGGCAGCCCTTGCCGCTGGACGTGCTGGTGGTGGACGAAGCCTCGATGATCGACCTGGAAATGATGGCCAGCCTGCTGGCGGCCTTGCCGCCCAGGGCACGCCTGGTCCTGCTCGGTGACAAGGATCAGCTGGCCTCGGTGGAGGCGGGCGCGGTGCTCGGCGATCTCTGCCGGGATGCAGAAGCCGGACGCTACAGCCCGGCCACCCGCGCCTGGCTGGAAGCCGTGAGTGGCCAGTCGCTGGCCCAGACGCCGCTGACGGTCGGCGATGACCAGGGTGACGCCCTGGCGCAGCAGGTGGTGATGCTCAGGCGCTCGCGGCGCTTCGGTGCCGGCAGCGGCATCGGCCAGCTGGCCCGTCGGGTCAATGCCCAGGACGGCCCGGGCGCGCAGCAGGTGCTGGTCGACGGCGGCTACGCCGATCTTCATCGCGTGCTGCTCAAGGGCCCGGAGGATCGTGCCCTGGAACGCCTGGTGCTGGAAGGGCGCGGGCGCGCCCGCGGCTATCGTCATTATCTGCAGGTCCTGCAGGAGACCCGGCCCCAGCTCGACACCGTGCTGGAGGACCCGGCCTGGACGCGCTGGGCCGGCCAGGTGCTGGCCGCTTTCGACGACTTCCAGCTGCTCTGCGCCGTGCGCAAGGGGCCCTGGGGCGTGGAAGGCCTCAACCTGCGCATCGCCAGCGCCCTGCTGGCGGCGGGTCTGCTCGCGGGCGAGCATGGCTGGTACGAGGGCCGCCCGGTGCTGGTGACGCGCAACGACTACAGCCTGGGGCTGATGAACGGCGACATCGGCATCACCCTCTGCCTGCCGGACGCCAACCAGCCGGGGCGCAAGGTCCTGCGGGTCGCCTTTCCCCGCGGCGATGGCAGCGGTGGCCTGAGATTCGTCCTGCCCAGTCGGCTGGCGGCGGTGGAGACGGTGTTCGCCATGACCGTGCACAAGTCCCAGGGCTCGGAATTCGCCCACACGGCGCTCCTGCTGCCCGAGCAGCTCAGTCCGGTGCTGACCAAGGAGCTGGTCTATACCGGCATCACCCGGGCGCGCGATGATTTCACCCTGATCGAGGCCCGTGGCGGCATCTTCGCCGAGGCCGTGGCCCGCCGGGTCCGCCGCGTCAGCGGGCTGGACCTGGATTTGCGAAACACTGTGTAAATGTACAGATAAATGCTGGACGCTCCCCTTGCGCCTGCCTAAGGTGAGGGGAGCCGTCCGCGATGAGAGCGCCATGACTTCCCTGCCTTTCGTTTCCCTTGTGCTTCCCCTGTTGCTGCTGGCCGGCTGGGCGGGTTCGGCCGTCTGGCTGACCGGACGCCAACGCTATCTGCAACAGCAACTCGACAGCGCCGCCGAGCGCTACGACATGCTGCGCGACGACCTGCAACGGGCCGAGCTGGCCAATGGTCGCCAGGTGGTGGAACTGGGCGCCGAGCGCGAACGCACCGCCACCCTGCAGCGCCAGCTGGAGGTCAATCGCGAGCTGGAGGCCGAGTTGCGCCAGCAGACCCGCCAGGCCCAGTTGCAGGCCGCCGAACAGCACGCCCTGGCCGAGGCCACCCGCGCCCAGCTGCAGGGCAGCCAGGAACAGCTCGCCGAATTGCGCGAGCGCCAGCACCGCGAGCAGCAGCTGCACGCCGAGGTGCAGGAACGCCATGCGCGCCTGGCCGAAGAACACGCGACGCTCAGGACCACCCTGGAGCAGAAGGAGGAGCACTTCCAGGCGCAGCAGCTACTACTGCGCGAGAGTCGCGAGCAGCTCAAGCTGGAATTCGAGCAACTGGCCGGGCGCATCTTCGACGCCAAGGGCCAGGCTTTCGCCCAGCACAGCCAGCAATCGCTGGATGCCCTGTTGCGGCCGTTCCGCGAGCAGATCGAAGGCTTTCGCGCCAAGGTCGAGGACATCCACCACAAGGATGTCCAGCAGCAGGCGGCGCTCGGCCAGCAACTGCTCGACCTCAAGGAGCTCAACCGCCAGATCACCCAGGAGGCCCACGACCTGGCCACCGCCCTGCGCGGCCAGAAGAAGGCGCAGGGCAACTGGGGCGAACTCATCCTGGAAAACGTGCTGGAGCGCTCCGGTCTGCGCGAGGGCCGCGACTTCGTCCGCGAGCGCAGCTTCACCACCGAGACCGGCCGCCGCCGGCCGGACGTGCTGGTCCATCTGCCGCAGAAGAAGCATCTGGTGGTGGACGCCAAGGTGTCGCTCAACGCCTATACCCGCTACGTCAACAGCGAGGACGAGGGCGAGCGGCGCCTGGCCCTGGGCGAGCACGTGCGCGCCGTGGGCGAGCGCATCCGCGAGCTGGCCGATCGCGAATACTTCAGCCTGCCGGGGCTCAATTCGCCGGAGATGGTCTTTCTGTTCATTCCCATCGAATCGGCCTTCGTCGAGGCGCTCAAGGCCGACGAAAGCCTGTTCCAGCGCGCCATCGAGCAGAACGTGCTGGTGGCGACGCCCACCACTCTGCTGACCAGCCTCAACATCGTCCGCCAGCTGTGGCGCTTCGAGGACCAGAATCGCCATACCGCCGAACTGGCCGAGCGCGCCGGCAAGGTCTACGACAAGCTGCGCACCTTTCTCGGCAGCATGGACGGCATCGGCAAGAGTCTGGACAAGGCCGGCGAGGCCTATCGCAAGGCCTGCGGCCAGCTGGTGGGCGGCCCGGGCAACCTGGTCAAGCAGGTGGCGGACTTCAAGGAACTGGGCGTGGCGGTACGCACCGAGCTGGACGGCCAGTGGACCGAGCGGGCGGAGCTGGAGCTGACGATGGTCGAGCTGGAGGCTGCGGCCGAATCTTCCGACCAGAGCTGATTTGGGGAAGAGGCCGGTACCCCTGACCGGCGCCAGGTGCACCGGTCAGGCAGTAGGGCTTAGTGGTGCTCGCGGGTGGCGCGGAATTTGATCTCCGGCCAGCGCTCTTCCATCAGCGCCAGGTTGACCCGGGTCGGCGCCAGGTAGGTGAGGTGACCACCGCCATCCACCGCCAGGTTCTCGAAGGCCTTGTTCTTGAAATCCTCGAGCTTCTTCTTGTCGTCGCACTCGATCCAGCGCGCCGACCAGACGTTGATGGCCTCGTAGGCGCACTCCACCTTGTATTCCTCCTTCAGGCGACTGGCGACCACGTCGAACTGCAGCACGCCCACGGCGCCGAGCACGATGTCGTTGTTGCGCTCGGGGAAGAACACCTGGGTGGCGCCTTCCTCGGCCAGTTCCTGCAGGCCCTGGCGCAGCTGCTTGGATTTCAGCGGATCCTTCAGGCGCACGCGGCGGAACAGTTCCGGGGCGAAGTGCGGGATACCGGTGAAGCCCAGCAGCTCGCCTTCGGTGAAGGTGTCGCCGATCTGGATGGTGCCGTGGTTGTGCAGGCCGATGATGTCGCCGGCGAACGCCTCTTCCAGGTGCTCGCGCTCGCTGGAGAAGAAGGTCAGGGCATCGGCGATCTTGAGGTCCTTCTTGATCCGCACGTGGCGCAGTTTCATGCCCTTCTCGTACCTGCCCGAGCAGATGCGCATGAAGGCGATGCGGTCGCGGTGCTTGGGATCCATGTTCGCCTGGATCTTGAACACGAAGCCAGAGAACTTCTCTTCCACCGGCTCCACCACCCGCTCGTGGGCGGCGCGCGACAACGGGCGCGGCGCCCAGTCCACCACGGCGTCGAGCACCTGGTCGACGCCGAAGTTGCCCAGGGCGGTACCAAAGAACACCGGGGTCATCTCGCCGCGCAGGAAGGCCTCGCCATCGAATTCATGGCAGGCGCCCTGCACCAGCTCCAGCTCCTCGACGAAACGCTCGTAGAGATCGCCCAGGTGGGCGCGGGCTTCATCGGAGTCCAGCTTGTCGATGGTCTTGGTGGCGATGCGCTCGTGACCATGGCCGGGGGTGTAGACGTAGATGCGGTCGTCCGAGAGGTGATAGACGCCCTTGAAGTCGCGATAGCTGCCGATCGGCCAGGTGATGGGCGCGGCCTTGATCTTGAGCACCGCCTCGATCTCGTCGAGCAGCTCGATGGGATCGCGGATGTCGCGGTCGAGCTTGTTGATGAAGCTGACGATGGGGGTGTCGCGCAGGCGGCAGACGTCCATCAGGGCGATGGTGCGGGGTTCGACGCCCTTGCCGCCGTCGAGCACCATCAGCGCCGAATCCACCGCGGTCAGGGTGCGGTAGGTGTCTTCGGAGAAGTCTTCGTGGCCGGGGGTGTCGAGCAGGTTGATCATGTGCTCGCGGTAGGGGAACTGCATCACCGAGGTGGTGATGGAGATGCCGCGCTGCTTTTCCATCTCCATCCAGTCGGAGGTCGCATGGCGATCGGATTTACGCGATTTCACCGTACCCGCGACGGCGATGGCCTGGCCCATCAGCAGCAGCTTTTCGGTGATGGTGGTCTTGCCCGCGTCGGGGTGGGAAATGATGGCGAAGGTACGGCGCTTGGCGACTTCGGCGGCCTGGGTGGTCATGGATGAACCTGGGCGGGAAGAAAAAAGAGGGGGCGGAGTATAGCAGAGGGCAGCCCCACCGGCTTGAGGTCGGTGGGGCTGCCAGGGCGCGGCTCAGCGCTGCGGCTGGATGTTGCCGTCGCAGCAGGGCGGGTTGCGTTTGCGGCGGACCAGCCGCTTGCCCAGCGCCATGCCCGGGATCTCGATGTACCTGTGGGTCAGGCAGGCGAAGGCGAAGACCACCGCCAGCTCCACCAGCACTACCAGGTTGTCCAGCACGACGCTGCCCGTGGCGATGTAGCGGATCATGAAGGGCAGCGGCGCATCATGGGAGGGCGCCACTACCGTGAGGTCCTGGTGCAGCAGCTTGCCCAGCACGATGAAGGCACTCTTGAACACGAAGATCACTGCGGCGTGGCACAGGTAGATCGAATAGGACAGCACGCCCAGGCGTACGAAGAACCCCTGGTGCAGCACGCTGGAGACCAGGCCGCGCTCGAAGGCGAAGGTAAGGACGGTGACGCAGAACACCAGGGTCGCCAGCACGCCCTTCTTGGGCACCGGCAGATCGGAGGTCATCACCGCGGCACCGGCGATCAGGCAGGCCAGTTCCAGCAGGGTGCCGCCGAACTGCCCCTGGTTGTGCTGCTTGATCCAGACGTAGAGGCGATAGGTGCAGGCGCCGGCGAAAAAGCACGACAGGCCGCGAAAGATCTCGGTCTTCAGCGGCAGGAAGGGAAACAGCAGTTGCACGAAGGCCAGCAGGGCGATCGCCAGGAACCACTGGCGTTGATGACCCTGGCCCTTGAGCACCAGCAGACCGAAGACCAGATAGAGGTAGAACTCGATGCTGATGCTCCAGGACGGGTAGTTGAACGACCCGGTGATGGCCTGGCCCAGCCAGGATTGCAGCAGCAGCAGATTGGGCAGGAATTGCTCGGGCGCGGTGGCGCCGCTGAAAGCCGGATCGTTGAAGCCGACTCCCAGTTTTTCCGCCAGCAGGCGACCGCATTCCAGCAGTACATAGAGCCCGAGCATGGCCAGGTGCAGCGGCAGGATCCGTGCCGAGCGACTGATGGCGAAATCGCGATAGTCGTCCAGGGTACGCAGCCGGTTTTCGTAGGTGTGCATGAGCACGAAGCCGCTGAGCACGAAGAAGAATTCGACGAACAGGTAGGCGTTGGCGATCAACGGATTTTCCGAGGCGGCCTGAGCGACATAGGTATGGAACAGGACGACGGCGACGGCGAGCAGACCGCGAAAGCTATCCAAAGCGACAAATCTTTCCATGGGGTATCCCTGAGGGTGCGGCAAGAAAGGCGAACGGATGCAGCGCTACCGTTGGGGGGAAAGAGCGGAGGGGTAGTGCGGAAAAGCGATAGCTGACATGGCATCCTTTCTCTTTTGCGTCGCAAGCGTCTTAATAGTCGCACTATTACTTGCTGTTACATTTTGATCGCCAAAAGCCAGCAAGTTCGTGCAAGGCCGTCCATGGCCAGGCGTTTTGTGATTGCAGTCACCGATTTCCGGACAAGTTGTCGCATAACTGCAAGAAGGCGCCGCCTGGTTCACCCGGCGGCGCTTCGCTCAGCGCGGGCCCAGCGCCTGGCAGTCGGCGGGCTTCACGTACTTCTGCAGCACGCTCCACTGCGGCCGGGGTTTGCCCTTGACCGGCTCGATCGCCAGGGGGTAGTCGCCCCAGTTGGGACCGGCCGCCCAATACATGGCCGGAATGCATTCCTGACGCAGCCGTGCCAGCAATCTGTCCATGGCTGCCAGCCAGCGCGGATCGTTGTCCGGTACGCCGAACTCGCCGATGTGGCCGCGCTTGCCGTGCTGCTTGAGCCAGGTGATGAAAGGCTCGACCCGGCGGATGCCGACATCCGGGTCGAAATCGGTCATGTCCTTCCTGAGGTATTTGCCGCCACCGTCATTGTCGAAATAGACGTGCGCCGAATAGATCAGGTTGTCGGCCGGGTCCTTGAGGCCGAGCAGCTTGGCGTTGTAGCGCGGCCAGAGATAGCTGCTGGACCAGCCGTTGCCTTCGATCAGGATCGGTCGCGCCCGATCGACGTCACGTACGGCGTCGATGCCATGCTGCGCCGCCACCGGCCACTGCTCAACCGCATCGTGGGGCTCGTTCATGATGTCGTAGGCGGCCAGGGCCGGGTGCTCGTGCCAGCGCTGGGCGATTCGCCGCAGGACATCGGCATAGGCCGGATAGGGCACCGCCGCGCTGCCGATGATCTGGCCGCGGTATCTCATGTAATTGTGCAGATCCAGGATCACGCGCATGCGATAGCGCTTGGCGTTGTCCAGGGTCTGGTCGATCAGCTTGGCGTAGGCGGGGTCCAGGGGCAGCCCCAGACGCGGCTGCAGGCGCTCCCAGATGACCGGGAAGCGGATCACCCGGATACCCTTGGCCGCCCAGCGCCGGTAATGACCGGCGTCGGGAAAGAAATAGTTGGTGCCCGGTTTGCCCGGCAGTACGTGAGGGGCGAAGCCGGCGCCGGAGAAATTCAGGCCGACCAGATCGGTGGGAAAGTCCCGCGGAGCGGCCTGGGTGACCGGTGCGGCTGCCAGGCAGCCGAGCAGGGCGAACAGGGTGGTGATAGCGGATTTCAGGCGGAGCGTCATCGGCAAGGTCCCGGACAGTGACGGAAGACGTTGGGTGATCGGGCGCAGGGGTCCGATTCGCCATCAGGCCTGAAGAGACGCCGGGAAGTTGCAATGCAACGCTCAGAAGGTGCGCCAGACGACGTTAATGCCAGGCGAAAGCAGCCGAAATGCGAGCTGGGTAAGGCTGCGGGCAGCGCAAGACCGGACGTTGGGGCGTCTGGCGAGGGGCGGGATGAAAGACGCTGGAGCGGGTAATGAGCTGCCTGTGACTGCTTTCCACCGGTTGATGGCGCAGGCAGATCATTCGAAAGCGGTGTTTAGCGACGCAGGCAGATTCCAGCCCACTGCTCGGCTTCGCGGCGGGCCGAAGCCTCGTCATCGAAGTCGGCGATCAGGCCGCCATGAGCATAGACCACGACCCAATTTTCCACCTTGGGTTGCAGCAGCATTACCGGGGCAGAGGATAGAACAGCAGAGTCCAACGATGCACAAGCCGTCATGTCATTCATAACGTTCCCTTTGAAGTTAGCTCAATGAATAGTCTGTTTTTATAGCGGTACCAGGAATGGCGCTTGGTGCTATCACTGGGCCACCTATTGACCTTGGTATGGCTGAATGTTCCCTCAAAGCGTCAGCCACTCGTCGGCATGATAAAGAGGTGCCAAAACCTCGTCACCGCACTGGCGCACAGAAAGATGTTTCAGTGATGACCGTACGTCAGCCAGCCTGTGTGCCGCTCCACGAAACCGAGGCGGCTCGGCAGGTTATCTGCGACAGGGTTCGCACTGGTGTTGCAGAGTAGCCAACAGTAAATGTATTAAATTTATCGTCACATATTTGTCGGCCGCTCTAGCCCGCGCCTCTCGCCTCCGGTGGGAGATGAGCGCCTCTCGCCCGGGCCTTTCACCCTGTCAAGCCATGCAGCTTTCGCGATCGGATTGGCATTGAGCGAGTCTATTGGGTTAGCCTGAAAAGGAGCTGACGAACTATCGACTGCGATGGGCGTCAATCTCTTCGGTCGAGGCAAGGCGCCATGTCGTTCCCCAGGGAGCGACACCCAAGGGCTAGGCAGATCCGAGATCCGCAGTGCCCCGTTGGTCCAGCCGGCATACCCGCCATGCCCTGCTGTGTCTCGACCCTGAACCCGGACAGCCGTCCTGCGCCCCGCTCCTGTCGCGAGGTCCGCACTCGGAAGGCATGCGGCCTGTCCGCCCGTTGAAGGAGCCTGACATGGCGAAGTTCAAGACCCTCCTGCTCGGCACGGCCGTGGGAGTGGTGATCCTGGCACTGCTGGTGCACTGGATCGGCAGGGATACCCTCGCTACCTATCGCGCGGATCTGCTGTTCTATCTCCAGGCCCATCTCTACCTGGTGGCCGTTTCCATGGTACTGGCGCTGCTGGTGGGACTCCCCGCCGGGGTGCTGCTCAGTCGACCGCGATTCGCCCGCAGCGCCGAGCGCTTCATGCAGGTGTTCAACATCGGCAATACCGTCCCGCCGCTGGCGGTGCTGGCCATTGCCCTGGGCATCGTCGGCATTGGCGACGGACCGGCGATCCTGGCGCTGTTCCTCGCCTCGCTGCTGCCCATCGTGCGCAACACCTACGAGGGACTGAAGAACGTGCCCGCCTCGCTCAAGGAAGCGGCCACCGGCATCGGCATGACGCCCACCCAGGTGCTGACCAAGGTCGAGCTGCCCAATGCCGTGCCCATCATCATCGGCGGGGTCCGGGTCGCCCTGGCGATCAATGTCGGCACCACGCCGCTGGTATTTCTCATCGGCGCCAACAGCCTGGGCAGCCTGATCTTTCCCGCCATCGCCTTGGAGAACCAGTCGCAGCTGCTGCTGGGCGCCGCCGCCACCGCACTGCTGGCGCTGCTGCTGGATGGCCTGGTGCTGGTCGCCAGTCGCCTCTGGCTGGAACGCGGCCTGGCCCGCTAAGGAGACGAGATGAAGAAGTTGCTTATCGCCCTGGGCGCCGCCTGGTTCGGACTGACGCTGGCCAGTGGTGCCCAGGCCGATCCGATCCGCATCGGTGCCAAGGTCTTCACCGAGCAGGCCATCCTCGCCGAACTCACCGGGCAGTATCTGTCCAGGCACGGCTACCAGCCGGAGATCGTCGGCGGCCTGGGCAGCACCATCGCCTGGAACGGCGTGAAGAACGCCCAGCTCGACCTCACCTGGGAATACACCGGCACCTCACTGGTGGCCTACAACCATGTCACCGAACGACTGGACAAGGACGCCTCCTACCAGCGGGTCAAGCAGCTGGATGCCAAGGTCGGTCTGGCCTGGCTGGCGCCCACCCGCTTCAACAACACCTATGCCCTGGCGCTGCCGGAGAAGGTCGCCCGGCAGCATCCCGAACTCGACAGCATCAGTGACCTGGCCGGGCTGCTCAAGGCCGAGGCGGGCAAGCGGCACCTCACCGCGCTGGACATCGAGTTCGCCAATCGCTCCGACGGCCTCGCCGGCCTGGTCAAGGCCTATGGCCTGAGCTACACCCGCGATGATATCCGCCAGATGGACCCGGGCCTGGTCTACACCGCCCTGCGCAACGGCCAGGTCTTCACCGGTCTGGTCTACACCACCGACGGCCGCCTGGACGCCTTCAAGCTCAAGGTGCTGGACGACGACAAGGGCTACTTCCCCGACTACACCGCCGCACCAGTGGTGAACGCCCGGTACCTGGAAAGGCATCCGGATCTCGCCACGTTGCTCAAGCCGCTGGCGGAAAGCCTGGACCAGGCCACCATGCGCCAGCTCAACGCCAAGGTGGACATCGAGCGACAGACACCGGCCCAGGTAGCGCGCGACTTCCTTGCCCGGCATCCCCTAGACGGAGGGCAATGACCCATGGATTTCGTCACCTCCTTCAATCACATCGACTGGTTGCAGGTCCTCGAACTGACGCGCCAGCACATCACTCTGGTAGGCGTCGCCGTGACCCTGGCGATTCTGGTGGGTGTGCCCCTGGGCATCCTCATGACCCGCTACCCTGCGCTGGCCGGACCGCTGCAGGCGCTGGCCACGGTGGTCATGACGCTGCCTTCGATCGCCCTGTTCGGTCTCCTGCTGCCCTTCTACTCCAAGTTCGGCCAGGGCCTCGGTCCGCTGCCGGCGATCACCGCGGTATTCCTCTATTCGCTGCTGCCGATCCTGAGAAACACCTACCTGGCGCTGACCAGCGTCGAACCGGGCATTCGCGAAGCAGGCGCCGGCATCGGCATGACCTTCTGGCAGCGCCTGCGCATGGTCGAGCTGCCCATCGCCCTGCCGGTGATCCTGGCCGGGGTGCGCACCGCCGTGGTCATGAACATCGGCGTCATGACCATCGCCGCCACCATCGGCGCCGGCGGCCTGGGCGTGCTCATCCTCACCGCCATCAGTCGCAGCGACATGGCCACCCTCATCGTTGGCGCCGTGCTGGTCAGCCTGCTGGCCATCGTCGCCGACCTCGTCCTGCAGTGGCTGCAACGCCGCCTCACTCCGCGCGGCCTGCGCAGCGCCTCTTAAGGAGACCCAGATGATCGAACTCGACCGCCTGACCAAGACCTTCAAGCAGCACGGCAAGGACGTGACCGCGGTGGACGCCGTGAGCCTCACCGTGGAGGAGGGCCAGATCTGCGTCTTCCTCGGCCCCTCCGGCTGCGGCAAGACCACCACCCTGAAGATGATCAACCGCCTGATCGAACCCACCTCGGGACGGGTACTGATCAATGGCGAGGACACCACCGGCATCGACGAGGTGACCCTCAGAAGGCATATCGGCTACGTGATCCAGCAGATCGGTCTGTTTCCCAACATGACCATCGAGGAAAACATCACCGTGGTGCCCAAGCTGCTGGGTTGGGACAAGAAGCGATGCCGCGAGCGTGCCACCGAGCTGATGAGCATGGTGCAACTCGAGCCCAAGCAGTACCTGTCGCGCTATCCGCGCGAACTGTCTGGTGGCCAGCAGCAGCGCATCGGGGTGATTCGCGCCCTGGCGGCCGAGGCGCCGCTGCTGCTGATGGACGAACCCTTCGGTGCGGTGGACCCGATCAACCGCGACGCCATCCAGAACGAGTTCTTCCAGATGCAGCGGGCGCTGAACAAGACGGTGATCATGGTCAGCCATGACATCGACGAAGCCATCCGCCTGGGCGACAAGATCGCCGTGTTCCGTGGCGGCCGCCTGGTGCAGTTCGATCATCCGGACACCCTGCTGGCCCATCCCAGGGACGACTTCGTCAGCAACTTCGTCGGCCAGGACAGCACCCTCAAGCGCCTCTTGCTGATCCGTGCCGAGGACGCGGCCGACAATGCACCGTCGATCCAGGCCGAAACCCTGATCGGCGACGCCGTGGAGTTGATGGAAGAGCACGACCGCCGCCATGTGGTGGTGACGGATGCCGCCAACAAGGGCCTGGGCTACGTGCGTCGGCGTGACCTGCGCGGCCAGAGCGGACCGGTGGCGCCTTTCGTGACCCCGTTCAAGGCCACCGCGGCCTTCGACGAGCACCTGCGCATCCTGCTGTCACGCATGTACCAGTTCAACAGCTCCTGGCTGCCGGTACTCAGCGCCGACAACGACTTCCTGGGTGAGGTCACCCAGGAATCCATCGCCGACTATCTCAGCAGCGGTCGGTCGCGTGGCAAGACCACCATCGTCTCGCCGGCGGAGCAGGTGGCGGGGTAGGGCAGGGGAAGCCTGTCGGCGCAGCGTCCGTTCAAAGGCTCGCGAGCTAGAGCCAGGCAAGGCCTAGGGGGCCCTGCGAAGACACCTGAGGAAGCGGATCGGACGCGCGCTCGACCGGGCTCACGCGCGAGTTACGGGCGGTAAATGAGCATTGCGACAGGGCCGCCCAGACCGGGCTGGCGACCCGGGGCCTCTTCAGCGCGGTTTGGCCGACGCGCAGCCTTTGGATAGGCTCTCAGGGGCGGATCTCGATCAGGGTACCGTCCTTGACCAGGCCCCAGACCTCGCGCATGTCATGGTTGGTCAGCGCGACGCAGCCATTGGTCCAGTTCAGTGAGTTGAAGTACCACTCGGGGTATTCCTCGTCGATGGGCGTACCGTGCAGCATGATCATGCTGCCTGGGGGTACGCCAGCCTGATGCGCGCGGGCCAGATCCTCCCGGTTGGGATAGGAGATGTGCATGGCCAGGTTGAACTTGTCGCTGGTCTTGCGCCAGTCGATCCAGTAGAAGCCTTCCGGCGTACGCTGGTCGCCCTCGCGCAGCTTGGGGCCGCGGGGGTTCTTGCCCAGCGAGATGCGATAGGACTTCATCACGGTATCACCGCTGAGCAGTTGCAGCTGATTGCGCGACTTTATCACCAGCACCTTGTCGATCAGCGGCGCGGCCGGCTGGCGGATCACCGTGACGCTGGTGCTGGCCTGGGCCAGCTGGGGAAGCAACGAACCGCACAGCGCATAGCAGAGCGCCAACAACAGGTGCAACGGACGCATGTCGGGAAGATCCTCGGAAGAGCTCAGGGCCTGTTCAGGGTCTCGCGAGCTAGAGACAAACAAGGCATTTTCAACGCCGTTGGGCCGACGCGCGGCAGACTTTGAACAGGCCTTAGGCAGGCTTGGGGGCGACCACCATGGGCGCCATGCCCTCATGACGCAACGGATACTCGCCGCGACGGCGGTCGGCGAAAAAGCATTCTAGTGTTCGCTTGATGGTCGGAAAAGCCAGAGACGACCAGGGGATGTCGGCTTCGTCCAGAAGGCGCACATCGAGACTTTCCTCGCCGACGGCAAAGCGGCCGTCGACCAGCTCGCCACGGAACAGCATGTAGATCTGATCGATGTGCGGCAGATCGAAGAGGGTATAGAGCTCCAGGCCCTGCACGTGCGCGCCGGCTTCCTCGAAGGTCTCGCGGGCGGCAGCCTCGGTGGTGGTCTCGCCGTTTTCCATGAAGCCCGCCGGCAGTGTCCAGTAACCCTTGCGCGGCTCGATCGCGCGCTGGCAGAGCAGCACCTTGCCCTCCCAGGTCGCCAGGCAGCCGGCCACCACCCGCGGATTCTGATAATGCACTGCGCCGCACTGGCTGCAGACCAGGCGCATCCGGTTGTCACCCGCGGGAGTGCGCGCTTCCAGCAGTCCGCCACAGTGATTGCAATGCTTCATGGTTCATCCTCGTTTTGCTGCAGTGTGCCGGGGCGCTCCCGGGCCTCGCAAGCGATGGCTGGACTTGGGATTGCCCGGCGGGCGTGCCATGATCCAGGGGATACGATGAGCAAGGGAGAATCTTGGCGTGGATGAGTTGCTCCAGCGCCTGCGTCACTATCAGCCGCGCACCCTGAGCGGGACCGAAAGCTACCAGGAAGCGGCGGTGCTGGTGCCCATCATTCGGGGCGAGCATCCCGAGTTGCTGCTCACCCTGAGGGCCAGCAACCTGTCCACCCACGGCGGCGAGGTGGCCCTGCCGGGCGGCCGTCGTGATCCCGAGGATGCCGACCTGGTGGCCACCGCCCTGCGCGAAGCCGAGGAAGAGGTCGGCCTGCCGCCGGGCCTGGTGGAGGTGATCGCACCCCTGAGTCCGCTGGTGTCGCGCTACGGCCTGGCGGTGACCCCCATCGTCGCGCTGATTCCCGATCAGCTCGAATACATCCCCAGCGAAGCCGAGATCGCCGCGATCTTCACCGTGCCCCTGCGGTTCTTCTGCGAGGTGCCACCGGACTACACCTTCCGGGTCGACCACGATGGCCTGCGCTGGCAGGTGCCCAGCTATCAATATGGCGAGCACCGCATCTGGGGGCTGACCGCGGTGATCATCGTCGAACTGGTCAACCTGCTGTACGACGCCGGCATCGTGCTCAAGGCACCGCCCAAGCGGGATTGAGCGGTATCGGCAAGGTAAAGGCACATGCCAAATTTGGTATTAACGGGCACAATGCGCGGCCATTCGAGGGAAGCCGCATGACCACCGCCGATTCACCCGTGCGTTCGCCCTGCGTCCATGTCTGTGCCCTGGACGAACAGGACATCTGCATCGGTTGCCAGCGCAGCGCCGCCGAGATCACCCGCTGGATGTCCATGAGCGACAGCGAGCGCCGCGAGGTGCTGCTGCGCTGCGACGAGCGGGCGCGGGCGGGCGGTGCGGCCTTCCTGACCTGATATCAGCCGGAGAGATCTGTCATGCCCCGTATCGGTACCCCCCTGTCCCCCAGCGCCACCCGCGTGCTGCTCTGCGGCTCCGGCGAACTGGGCAAGGAAGTCATCATCGAACTGCAGCGCCTGGGCGTCGAAGTCATCGCCGTGGATCGCTACGCCGATGCCCCGGCCATGCAGGTCGCCCACCGCAGTCACGTCATCGACATGCTCGACGGCGCCGCCCTGCGCGCGGTGATCGAGCGCGAGCAGCCGCATTTCATCGTGCCGGAGATCGAAGCCATCGCCACCGCCACCCTGGTGGAGCTGGAGGGCGAGGGCTACACCGTGGTGCCCACCGCCCGTGCGGCCCAGCTGACCATGAATCGCGAAGGCATCCGTCGCCTCGCCGCCGAGGAGCTGGGCCTGCCCACCTCGCCCTATCACTTCGCCGACACCTACGAGGACTACGCCGCCGCCGCCGAGGCGCTGGGCTATCCCTGCGTGGTCAAGCCGATCATGAGCTCCTCGGGCAAGGGCCAGAGTCTGCTGCGCAGTGCCGACGAGCTGCAGGCCGCCTGGCAGTACGCCCAGGAGGGCGGGCGTGCCGGCAAGGGCCGGGTGATCGTCGAGGGTTTCGTCGACTTCGACTACGAGATCACCCTGCTGACCGTGCGCCACGTCGGCGGCACCTCCTTCTGCGCGCCGGTCGGGCATCGCCAGGTCAAGGGCGACTACCACGAGTCCTGGCAGCCCCAGGCCATGAGCGAGCAGGCCCTGGCCGAATCCGAGCGGGTCGCCCGTGCCGTCACCGAGGCCCTGGGCGGTCGTGGCCTGTTCGGCGTGGAGCTGTTCGTCAAGGGCGATCAGGTCTGGTTCAGCGAGGTCTCGCCGCGGCCCCATGACACCGGCCTGGTGACCCTGATCTCCCAGGATCTCTCCGAATTCGCCCTGCATGCCCGGGCCATCCTCGGCCTGCCGATTCCCACCATCCGCCAGTTCGGCTCCTCGGCCTCGGCGGTGATCCTGGTGGACGGCGACTCGCGCCAGACCGCCTTCGCCAACCTGGGCGCGGCCCTGGCCGAACCCGACACCGCGCTGCGCCTGTTCGGCAAGCCCGAGGTGAAGGGACAGCGGCGCATGGGCGTGGCCCTGGCTCGCGATGAAAGCATCGAGGCCGCGCGGGCCAAGGCCGTGCGTGCGTCCCAGGCGGTGAAGGTCGAGTTGTAACGGCGTCCGCGCATCACGAAAAAAGGGCCCCGCGGGGCCCTTTTTCTTGGATGGAAAAAGCTACAGCGACTGGTCGCGCGTTTCACGCATGCAGAGCACCGCCACCAGGCTGATGGCCGCCGCCGCCGAGACATAGCCGCCCACCCAGCTCAGGCCGCCGGCTTCCACCAGTTGCTGCGCGGCGTAGGGGGCCAGGGAGGCGCCAAGGATGCCACCCAGGTTATAGGCGGCCGAGGCGCCGGTGTAGCGCACCCGGGTGGGGAAGATTTCCGGCAGCAGGGCGCCCATGGGACCGAAGGTCATGCCCATGAGAAACAGCTCCAGGGCCAGGAACAGGCCGACCGCCTGACTGGAGCCGTGGGTCAGCAGCGGCTCCATGGCGAAGCCCGACAGCAGGGCGGCGACGGCGCTCGCCGCCAGTACCGGCTTGCGGCCGAAGCGATCCGCCAGCCAGGCCGACAGCGGCGTGGCCAGGGCCATGAACAGCACCGCCACGCAGAGCAGGCCGAGGAATTCCTGGCGGCTGTAGCCGAGGTTCTTCACCCCGTAGCTCAGCGAGAACACCGTGGAGATGTAGAAGAGGGCGTAGCACACCACCATGCTCAGGGCGCCCAGCAGCACTGCCTTCCCGTGTTTGCCGAAGGTCTCGACCATGGGCAGGCGCAACTTCTCGCGGCGGGCCATGGCTTCGGCGAACACCGGCGTCTCGTGCAGTGACAGCCGCACATAGAGGCCGACCACCACCAGCAGGGCGCTGAGCAGGAAGGGGATGCGCCAGCCCCAGGCGCGGAATTGCTCGTCGTCCAGCAGCAGCGCCAGGGCCAGGAACAGGCCGTTGGCCATGAGAAAGCCGATGGAGGGGCCGAGCTGGGGGAACATGCCGAACCAGGCGCGCTTGCCGGGTGGGGCATTCTCGGTGGCCAGCAGCGCCGCGCCGCCCCATTCGCCACCCAGGCCCAGGCCCTGGCCGAATCTCAGTAGACACAGCAGGATCGGTGCCCAGACGCCGATGCTGGCATAGCCGGGCAGGAGGCCGATCAGGGTGGTGGAGATGCCCATCAGCAGCAGCGAGGCCACCAGCGTGGACTTGCGGCCGATGCGATCGCCGAAATGGCCGAACAGCAGCGAACCCAGGGGGCGCGCCAGGAAGGCGATGCCAAAGGTGATGAAGGCGCTGAGGGTCTGGGCCATGCCCGCGCCCTGGGGAAAGAATACGGGGCCTATCACCAGGGCCGCGGCCGTGGCATAGACATAGAAGTCATAGAACTCGATGGCGGTGCCGATGAAGCTGGCGGTGGCCACGCGGGTAGGGGAATTACGCGGCACGGAGGTGGGCGCGTCGAAGGCGGCAGCGGTCGTGGACATGCAGGGGTACCGGGCAGTCGTTCTTGTAGGAGGCGTCTGCCGGAGCGGCCCGATGGGGCAGCGGCTGTCCGAGGATGGGGACGGGCGGGACGACCTGTTATGACGTGCCGGGCGCGAAGCGGCTGTTGGCCGGGTCGCGCCGAACGTGGTTCGGTCGCCTGATTATGCAGGTAGTGGAACGACGACTGTCAACGATGCAGGATGAATTCCCGCACCAGCTTGCTACCGAAGTAGGCCAGCATCAGCAGGATGAAGCCCAGCAGCGTCCAGCGGATCGCCGTATGGCCGCGCCAGCCCAGGCGATGGCGGCCCCACAGCAGGATGCCGAACACCACCCAGGCGATGCAGGAGAGCACCGTCTTGTGGATCAGGTGTTGGGCGAACATATCCTCGACGAAGAACCAGCCGGAGATCAGCGCCAGCGACAGCACTACCCAGCCCGCCCAGAGAAAGCCGAACAGCAGGCTTTCCATGGTCTGTAGCGGCGGAAAGCTGCGGATCAGTCCCGAGGGGTGCTTGTTCTTGAGTTGATGGTTCTGCAGCAGCACCAGGCAGGACTGCAGCACCGCCAGGGTGAAGAGACCATAGGCGATGATCGACAGCAGTACGTGCACGACGATCTTGGGCGATACGTCCAGCGGGGTCACGGTGCCCGGCGGCACGAATTCGGCCAGCAGCGCGGTGATGGCGCCGAGGGGATAGACCAGTACCAGCAAGGGTTGCAGCGGCATGCGCAGGCAACCGATCAGCATCAGGGCGATGGCGGTCGCCGAGATCAGGCTCGAGGCGTCGAAGAAGTCCAGGCTCAGGGTCGGCTCGAGGATCAGCTGCAGGTAGACGGCCAGGGCGTGGGGCAGCAGGGCCAGGATGCCGGCGCCCAGGACCAGGGGCTTGTTCGATGGCTGTTTGCGCAGCAGGCAACTGCCCTGGTAGAGGGTCGCGAGCAGATAAAGGGCGGCGGCCAGGAGGGTGGGCAGCAGGGCGTGCATGGTCCGGATTCAGCAGAGCGGAAAGCAGGCGAGTGTGGCACAGACAGGGCGGTACAGAAAGTCTGAGCCGCGCCCTGGCGCCGGCCGGCCAGACCGGGCGAACCCTTGCCGCCACCGGGTGGTCCCAAGAGGTACATATCTAGAAGAGGTCGCGACCATGCTTAAATTTCTCGGCGGTACCATGGGCATCATCTTTCTGATCGGCCTGGTGGTGGTCATCGGCATCTTCTCGCTGATTTTCTGATCCCGTCCCCTCGGGCACCGGCCTTGGCGCCGGTGCCTGTCTTTCCTTTCTCGGCTGCTCGCCGAATCGGGCATTGCTGACGGATTCACGCGGTACAGGCCCCAGCGGCTATCCCTGGTCAGGCGCTCTTTCGTTATACTTGTCGGTCAGCCGCCGTTTCTGCCCTGGATGTCCGCATGTTCGAGAATCTCACAGACCGCCTGTCCCAAAGCCTGCGCCACATTACCGGCAAGGCCAAGCTCACCGAAGACAACATCAAGGACACCCTGCGCGAGGTGCGCATGGCGCTGCTCGAGGCGGACGTCGCCCTGCCGGTGGTCAAGGAGTTCGTCAACCGGGTCAAGGAGCGGGCGGTCGGCACCGAGGTGTCCAAGAGCCTGACGCCGGGGCAGGCCTTCGTGAAGATCGTGCGCGCCGAACTCGAAGCCATCATGGGCGCGGCGAACGAGGATCTGGCGCTCAACGTCGCGCCGCCGGCGGTCATCCTCATGGCCGGCCTGCAGGGCGCGGGCAAGACCACCACCGCGGGCAAGCTGGCGCGCTTCCTCAAGGAACGCAAGAAGAAGACCGTCATGGTCGTCTCCGCCGACGTCTACCGCCCGGCCGCCATCAAGCAGCTGGAAACCCTGGCCGGGGAGGTGGGGGTCACCTTCTTCCCCTCCGACATCAGCCAGAAGCCGGTGGAGATCGCCCAGGCCGCCATCCGTGAAGCCAAGCTCAAGTTCATCGACGTGGTCATCGTCGACACCGCCGGTCGCCTGCACATCGATAGCGAGATGATGGCGGAGATCCAGCAGGTCCATGCCGCCACCAAGCCGGCCGAGACCCTGTTCGTGGTCGACGCCATGACCGGTCAGGACGCCGCCAACACCGCCAAGGCCTTCAACGACGCCCTGCCGCTGACCGGCGTGATCCTGACCAAGGTCGATGGCGATGCCCGGGGCGGTGCCGCCCTGTCGGTCCGCCACATCACCGGCAAGCCGATCAAGTTCATCGGCATGGGCGAGAAGAGCGAAGCCCTCGATCCCTTCCACCCGGATCGCGTCGCCTCGCGCATCCTCGGTATGGGCGACGTCCTCTCGCTGATCGAGCAGGCCGAGCAGACCCTGGATCGCGAGAAGGCCGACAAACTGGCCAAGAAGCTCAAGAAGGGCAAGGGCTTTGATCTCGAAGACTTCCGCGACCAGTTGCGGCAGATGAAGAACATGGGCGGCCTGGGTTCGCTGATGGACAAGCTGCCGACCATGATGGGCGGCATGAACATCCAGCAGATGGGTAATGCCCAGGGCGCCGCGGAAAAGCATTTCAAGCAGATGGAAGCCATCATCGACTCCATGACCCCGGCCGAGCGCCGTGATCCGGAGCTGATCAGTGGCTCGCGCAAGAAGCGTATCGCCCTGGGCTCCGGTACCCAGGTGCAGGACGTCGGCCGCCTCATCAAGCAGCACAAGCAGATGCAGAAGATGATGAAGAAGGTCACCGCCAAGGGTGGCATGGCCAAGATGATGCGCGGCATGGGCAGCATGCTCCCCGGCGGCGGCATGCCCAAGATGTGATTTCCTGGTGCCGCCCGTCGCCAGATGGTCGGCACTGGAAAGGGCTCTGCAAGGGGTGTCGGCACCAGTGCTGATGCACCTTCGCGAGCGACGAGGCTCCGCTGCTGGAGTCTCCAGGCTGCCGCAATGCCGAGGGCACCGTTTAAAGCCATTGGCAAACCGGGTGACAGCCCTTAGAATATGCGGCCTTTCGGGCCATGTGGCCCAGTGTGCCCACAGCTACAAGCACCGACTACAGGAACGAAGTTCAATGGTAACCATCCGTCTAGCCCGTGGCGGCTCCAAGAAGCGCCCCTTCTACCACCTGACCGTGACCAACAGCCGCAATGCGCGTGATGGTCGTTTCGTCGAGCGCATCGGTTTCTTCAACCCGGTGGCCAGCGGCGCTGAAATCCGTCTGTCGGTGGACCAAGAGCGTGCCAGCTACTGGCTGTCGCAGGGCGCCCAGCCGTCCGAGCGCGTCGCTCAGCTGCTCAAGAGCGCTCAGGCTACCGCCTGAAGATCATGAGTACGCCGACCTCCGCCCCCGACCTGGTGGTCCTGGGCAAGATAGTTTCGGTCTTCGGCGTACGCGGTGAGCTCAAGATCTACTCCTTTACCGATCCGCTCGACAATCTGCTGGACTATCGGACCTGGACGCTCAGGCGCGAAGGCGAGACCCGGCAGGTCAAGGTGCTCGGCGGTCGGTTGCACGGCAAGGTCCTGACGGTACGTTTGCAGGGCCTGGACGATCGTGAAGAAGCCCGCCTGATGGCCGGTTTCGAGATCTGCGTGCCGCGCAGCGAATTGCCCCAACTGGGCGCCGGTGACTACTACTGGCATCAGTTGGAAGGTCTCAAGGTGATCAATCGCGAAGGCCAGTGGCTGGGTGTGGTGGATCATCTGCTGGAGACCGGGGCCAACGACGTCATGGTGGTCATGCCCTGTGCTGGCAGCCTCGACGATCGAGAGCGTCTGTTGCCCTATCTGCCCGACCAGTACGTGCTGGCGGTGGATCTGGCCAAGGGCGAGATGCAGGTCGACTGGGACGCGGATTTCTGATCCATGCGTATCGCTGTCATCAGCCTCTTTCCCGAGATGTTCGAAGCCGTGAGCGCCTATGGCGTGAGCGGTCGCGCGATGAAGCAGGGGCTCCTGGAGCTGACCTGCTACAACCCGCGCAGCTATACCGAGGATCGCCACCAGACCGTGGACGACCGGCCCTTCGGCGGCGGTCCCGGCATGGTCATGAAGATCCAGCCGCTGGAGCGTGCCCTGGCCGATGCCAGGGGTAATTCGGCGGCGAAGGTGATCTACCTGTCCCCCCAGGGTCGCAAGCTCGACCAGGCGGCGGTACGGGAACTGGCGCAGGAGGAACATCTGATCCTCATCGCCGGGCGTTACGAAGGTATCGACGAGCGTTTCATCGAGACGCACGTGGATGAAGAATGGTCGATTGGCGACTATGTGCTGTCCGGCGGTGAATTGCCGGCCATGGTGCTGATCGATGGGGTTACGCGACTGCTGCCCGGAGCCTTGGGGCATGTGGATTCCGCCGAGCAGGACTCGTTTACCGACGGTCTGCTCGATTGCCCGCACTACACCCGACCCGAGGTGTACGAGGGCCGTCGCGTACCCGACGTGTTGCTCAGTGGTAACCACGAGCATATCCGGCGCTGGCGCCTGCAGCAGTCCCTGGGACGTACTGCGGAGCGACGCGCCGATCTTCTGGATGGCCGCTCGCTTTCTGGGGAAGAGCAGAACCTGTTGGCGGAATATCTCCGTCAGCGGAACGATAGTTAGGTATCGATGGCGGGCCGCGGCCTGTCTTAGGAGCAGAGTGACATGACCAACAAAATCATTGCCCAGATCGAAGCTGAGCAGATGAACAAAGAAATCCCGGCGTTCGCCCCCGGCGACACCGTGATTGTCCAGGTTAAGGTGAAGGAAGGCGACCGTCAGCGTCTGCAGGCCTTCGAAGGCGTGGTGATCGGCAAGCGTAACCGCGGCCTGAACAGCGCCTTCACCGTACGCAAGATCTCCAACGGCGTTGGCGTCGAGCGTACCTTCCAGACCTACAGCCCGCTGGTCGACAGCCTGAGCGTCAAGCGTCGCGGTGACGTGCGCAAGGCCAAGCTGTACTACCTGCGCGAACTGTCCGGCAAGGCTGCCCGCATCAAGGAAAAGCTTTCCTGATCGCGGCGTGACCAGAAAAAAGCAGCTTCGGCTGCTTTTTTCGTTTCTGAGGTTCGAGGTATGGCAGACATGACGACCCGCGAAGCGGAAATCCAGCGGCGCACGGCGCTGTCGGAAACCCGTGTGGCCAAGGCGGTCTTCCCGCCCACCACCAATCATCACGACACCCTGTTCGGCGGCACCGCCCTGGCCTGGATGGACGAGGTGTCCTTCATCACCGCCACGCGCTTTTGCCGCAAGCCGCTGGTGACGGTCTCCACCGACCGGATCGATTTCAACCACCCCATTCCCGCCGGCTCCATCGTCGAGCTGATCGGCCGGGTGGTGAAGGTCGGCAACACCAGCATCAAGGTGCAGGTGGAGGTCTTCGTCGAAGGCATGCTGGCGGAAGGGCGCGAGCGCGCCATCAACGGTGCCTTCAGCTTCGTCGCCGTCGATGACGAGGGCAAGCCGACGCCGGTGCTGCCCGGATTCGCCGCGTGAGCGCCGAGCGGCTGATCGAGGAATTCCTCGACGCCCTGTGGCTGGAAAAGGGGCTGTCGCCCCATACCCGCAGCGCCTATCGCACCGATCTGCTGGCCTTTGCCCGGTGGCTCGAGGGCAGGGGGCTGACCCTGGAGACGGTCGGCCGTGACGCCGTGCTCGATCACCTCGGCTGGCGCCTGAGCGAGGGTTACCAGGCACGTTCCACGGCGCGCTTTCTCTCCGGTCTGCGCAGCTTCTACAAGTACGGCGTACGCGAAGGGCGGATCGCCGAGGACCCGACGCTGCTGGTGAGCATGCCGCAACTGGGCGCGCCGCTGCCCAAGAGTCTGTCCGAGGCGGATGTGGAGGCGCTGCTGGCCGCGCCGGATACCGAAGACAGTCTCGGCCTGCGCGATCGCACCATGCTCGAGGTGCTCTATGCCACCGGATTGCGGGTGACCGAGCTGATCAGCCTGACCCTCGACGAGATCAACCTGCGCGAGGGTTCGTTGCGGGTGTTCGGCAAGGGCAGCAAGGAACGGCTGATTCCCCTGGGCGAAGAGGCCATCGCCTGGCTGGAAAACTATCTGAAGACCGCGCGTCCGCTGCTGCTGGGCGGCCAGCCCGGCGATATCCTCTTTCCCAGCCAGCGGGGCACGCCCATGACCCGGCAGACCTTCTGGCACCGCATCAAGCTGCATGCCCAGGTGGCCGGCATCCGTACCTCGCTGTCGCCGCACACCCTCAGGCACGCCTTCGCCACCCATCTGCTCAACCACGGCGCGGATCTGCGCACGGTGCAGATGCTGCTCGGCCATACCAGCCTGTCCACCACCCAGATCTATACCCACGTCGCCCGCGTGCGGCTGCAGCAACTGCACGCCCAGCACCATCCGCGCGGCTAGGGCCCACCGCCGTAGCCGGCAGGTCTGTGGTAGGCTTGCCGGCGTCTCAACAGGAGTCAAACATGCGTATTTCCCAACTGTTGCTCGCCGCTTGCCTGGGGCTCGGCGTGCAACTGGCTCAGGCCGAACCTGAGCAGGCCATTCGCCAGAGCCTGACCGCGCTGCAACCCAATCTCGCCATCGAGTCCATCGCCAAGAGTCCGCTGGAAGGCCTCTACCAGGTCCAGCTCAAGGGCGGCCGCGTGCTCTATGCCAGCGGCGATGGCCAGTTCGTCATGCAGGGCTATCTGTATCAGGTCAAGGACGGCAAGGCCTCCAACCTGACCGAGAAGGCCGAGAACGTCGCCGTGGCGCGGCAGATCAATGGCCTCGATCGCAACCAGATGATCGTCTATCCCGCCCAGGGCGAGACCAAGGCGCACATCACCGTCTTCACCGACACCACCTGCCCCTATTGCCAGAAGCTGCACGCCGAGGTGCCCGAGCTGAACAAGCGCGGCATCGAGGTACGCTACCTAGCCTTCCCGCGCCAGGGCATGGGCTCGCCGGGTTCCAAGCAGCTGGAGGCGGTCTGGTGCGCCAAGGACAAGCCGGCGGCGCTGAACCAGATGTTCACCGGCCGTGAGGTCAAGTCCGAGAGCTGCCAGAATCCGGTCGCCCAGCAATTCGCGCTGGGGCAGAACATGGGCATCCAGGGCACGCCAGCGATCATCCTCGCCGATGGCCAGATGATCCCGGGCTACCAGCCGGCTGACCAGCTGGCGGAAGCGGCAATCAGCGCCCGCTAGGCGCGGCGAGAGATTTCAACGGCGCTGCGGAGCGGCGCCACCTGATAGGGGGATAAGGGTGTGAAGCCGGTCAAAGTAGGCATCTGTGGTCTGGGTACCGTGGGCAGCGGGACCTTCAACGTGCTCAAGCGCAACGCCGAGGAAATCGCCCGGCGCGCCGGGCGGGGTATCGAGGTGGCGCAGATCGCCCAGCGCCGACCCAATCCCCAGTGCGACACCGGCAGTACGCCGATCACCGCCGATGTCCTGGCGGTGGCCGACAATCCCGAGATCGACGTGGTGGTGGAGCTGATCGGCGGCTACACCCTGGCCCGCGAGCTGGTGCTGCGCGCCATCGCCAACGGCAAGCACGTGGTCACCGCCAACAAGGCGCTGATCGCCGTGCACGGCAACGAGATCTTCGCCAAGGCACGCGAGCAGGGCGTGATCGTCGCCTTCGAGGCCTCGGTGGCCGGCGGCATCCCGGTGATCAAGGCGCTGCGCGAAGGCCTGGCCGCCAACCGTATCAACTGGGTGGCCGGCATCATCAACGGCACCGGCAACTTCATCCTCTCCGAGATGCGCGAGAAGGGGCGCACCTTTCCCGATGTCCTGGCCGAAGCCCAGGCGCTGGGCTATGCCGAGGCCGATCCGACCTTTGACGTCGAAGGCATCGATGCTGCCCACAAGCTGACCATCCTGGCCTCCATCGCCTTCGGCATTCCGCTGCAATTCGACAAGGCCTACACCGAGGGCATCACCCGCCTGACCACCGCCGATGTCGGCTACGCCGAGGCGCTGGGCTATCGCATCAAGCACCTGGGCGTGGCGCGCAGCACCGCCCAGGGCATCGAGCTGCGGGTGCACCCGACGCTGATCCCGGCCGATCGCCTGATCGCCAACGTCAACGGCGTGATGAACGCGGTGATGGTCAATGGCGATGCCGTCGGCTCGACGCTGTTCTACGGCGCCGGTGCCGGGCAGGAGCCGACCGCCTCGGCGGTGGTGGCCGACCTGGTGGACGTGGTTCGCGCCATGACCTCGGATCCCGAGAATCGCGTGCCGCACCTGGCCTTCCAGCCCGATGCGCTGTCCGACCATCCGGTGCTGTCGATCGAGGCCTGCGAGAGCGCCTACTATCTGCGCATCCAGGCCAAGGATCACCCGGGCGTGCTGGCCCAGGTGGCGAGCATCCTCTCGGCGCGTGGCATCAACATCGAGTCCATCATGCAGAAGGAAGCCGAGGAACATGACGGCCTGGTGCCCATGATCCTGCTGACCCATCGCGTGACCGAGCGCCACATGGTCGAGGCCATCACCGCGCTGGAAGCCCTGGACGATGTCGTCGGCGATGTCGTCCGCATCCGCGTCGAGCACCTGAACTGAGCAGCCTGGCGGCGCCCGGCGCCGCCGTCTTTCCCGAGGTCGAGTCATGCGTTACATCAGTACCCGCGGCCAGGCGCCCGCGCTGAATTTCGAAGAAGTGCTGCTGGCGGGTCTCGCCAGCGATGGCGGTCTCTACGTACCGGAAAACCTGCCGCGCTTTTCCCTGGAGGAGATCGCTTCCTGGGCCGGCCTGCCCTATCACGAGCTGGCCTTCCGGGTGATGAAGCCCTTCGTCGCCGGCTCCATCGCCGATGCCGAATTCAAGGCCATCCTGGAAGAGACCTACGCCGGTTTCGCCCATGGCTCGATTGCGCCGCTGCGCCAGCTGGACGCCAACGAGTGGGTGCTGGAGCTGTTCCACGGCCCGACCCTGGCCTTCAAGGACTTCGCCCTGCAACTGCTGGGACGGCTGCTCGATCACGTGCTGGCCAAGCGTGGCGAGCGCGTGGTGATCATGGGCGCCACCTCCGGCGACACTGGCTCGGCGGCCATCGAAGGCTGCAAGCGCTGCGAGAACGTCGACATCTTCATCCTCCATCCGCACCAGCGGGTGTCGGAAGTGCAGCGCCGGCAGATGACCACGCTGCTGGGTGACAACATCCACAACATCGCCATCGAAGGCAACTTCGACGACTGCCAGGAGATGGTCAAGGCCAGCTTCGCCGACCAGGGCTTCCTCAAGGGCACCCCGCTGGTGGCGGTCAACTCGATCAACTGGGCGCGGATCATGGCCCAGATCGTCTACTACTTCCACGCGGCCCTGCAGCTGGGCGCCCCGGCGCGCTCCATCGCCTTCTCGGTGCCCACCGGCAACTTCGGCGACATCTTCGCCGGCTACCTGGCACGCAACATGGGTCTGCCGGTGAGCCACCTGGTGGTGGCCACCAACCGCAACGACATCCTGCACCGCTTCATGTCCGGCAATCGCTACGACAAGCAGCAGCTGGAAGCCACGCTGTCGCCGTCCATGGACATCATGGTCTCGTCCAACTTCGAGCGCCTGCTGTTCGACCTGCACGGTCGCGATGGCCTGGCCCTGGCCGAGCTGATGGCGAACTTCCGCAGCAGCGGCACCCTGACGGTGGCGGACGATCGCTGGACCGAAGCGCGCAAGCTGTTCGACTCCCTTGCCGTGAGCGATGAAGAGACCTGCGCCACCATCGCCGAGGTCCATGCCGCCACCGGCGAGGTGCTGGATCCGCACACCGCCATCGGCGTGCGCGCCGCTCGCGAATGCCGGCGCAGCCTGGCCACGCCCATGGTGGTGCTGGGTACGGCGCACCCGGTGAAATTCCCCGAAGCGGTGGAAAAGGCCGGCATCGGCGCGACCCTCAGCCTGCCGACCCACCTGGCCGACCTGCTGCAACGCGAAGAGCGCTGCACCGTGCTGCCCAACGACCTCGCCGCCGTCCAGGCCTTCGTCAGCCGCCACGGCAAGCGCGGTCAGCCGCTGTAGGGTTTTTAGCCCTCCAGATCGCGACTATCGCGGCCCATGGCCGCGATGAGCGGCGTAGGGTGGGTAACGGCGCAGCCTTACCCACCGGTGCCCGAAGCCCGGCGTGGAAAACGCTGCGCGGTTTTCCACCCTACGTATCAGGTAGGTTGGGTTGAGACGGCTCCAGCGTCGAAGCCCAACAAGGCAGACTCCAACCGTCGCTGCTGCGCGCAAGCCAACCTACGGATCCGCGGTCCCAAGCCCCTCTGCCTTTTCCGGTACAATGCCCGGCTTTCCCTGCCGGTGACCCGCCCATGGCTCTGCAAGCCACGCCCTACAAAGTCGAACTCAACCTCACCGATCTGGATCGCGGGGTCTACGAGAATCTGCGTCTGACCGTGGCGCGGCATCCTTCCGAGACCGAGGAGCGAATGGCGGTGCGTTTGCTGGCCTATGTGCTCTGGTACAACGAGCAGCTGGCCTTCGGCCGCGGCCTGTCCGACGTCGACGAGCCGGCGCTGTGGGAAAAGAGTCTCGATGGCCGGGTGCTGCACTGGATCGAAGTCGGCCAGCCCGATGCCGACCGCCTGACCTGGTGCAGCCGTCGCACCGAGCGCACCAGCCTGCTGGCCTACGGCAACCTGCGCGTCTGGCAGACCAAGGTGGTGGACGCGGTCAGGACGCTGAAGAATCTGCATATCGCCGCGGTTCCCGCCGAGCCCCTGGCCGAGCTGGCCCGCGATCTGCCGCGCAGCATCTCCTGGCAGGTGACGATCAGCGAAGGCACCCTGTTCGTCACCGACGACCGCGGTCAGCACGAATTGCAGCTGGAATGGCTGCTGGGCGAACGTTGATGCGCCTGGAGCCCCGTCCGCTGCCGGCGGTCTTGCCCGACCTGGGCGACCTGCCGCCGCTGCTCACCCGGCTCTATGCCGCGCGCGGCGTGACCTTGCCGGAAGAACTGGACAAGGGCCTGGCGCGGCTGGTGCCCTATTACCAGCTCAAGGGTATCGAGGCGGCGGTGGAGCTGCTGGCGCGCGCCCTGGAAGAGCGCCGGCGCATCCTCATCGTCGGCGATTTCGATGCCGACGGCGCCACCGCCAGTGCCGTGGGCGTGCTGGCCCTGCGTCGCCTGGGCGCGGCCTGGGTCGACTACCTGGTGCCCAATCGTTTCGAATACGGCTACGGCCTGACGCCCGAGATCGTCGCCGTGGCCCTGCAGCGCGAACCCGAGGTACTGCTTACCGTCGACAACGGCATCTCCAGTCTGGACGGCGTGGCTGCGGCCAAGGCGGCCGGGCTGCAGGTGGTCATCACCGACCACCACCTGCCGGGCGCCGAATTGCCCGCCGCCGATGCCATCGTCAATCCGAATCAGCCGGCCTGCGCCTTTCCCAGCAAATGCATCGCCGGCGTCGGGGTGATCTTCTATGTGATGCTGGCCCTGCGCAGTCGCCTGCGCGAGAACGGCTGGTTCGCCCGTCAGGGCCTGGCCGAGCCCAATCTGGCCGAGTTGCTGGATCTGGTCGCCCTCGGCAGCGTCGCCGACGTGGTGCCGCTGGACGCCAACAACCGCATCCTGGTGCACCAGGGGCTGATGCGTATCCGCGCCGGTCGGTCACGACCGGGGCTCAAGGCGCTGCTGGAAGTGGCCGGGCGCCAGCCGGGCAAGGTGGCCTCCAGCGACCTCGGTTTCATTCTCGGCCCGCGGCTCAATGCGGCGGGGCGCCTGGACGACATGTCCATCGGCATCGAGCTGCTGCTCTGCGAAGACCCGCAGCTGGCGCAGGAATATGCCCAGCAGCTGGACGACTTCAACAAGGATCGCAAGAGCATCGAGCAGGGCATGCAGCGCGAGGCGCTCAAGCAGCTCAAGGAGTTGCCGGAAGACAATCTGCCCTTCGGTCTCTGCCTGTTCGATCCGGAGTGGCACCAGGGCGTGATCGGCATCCTCGCCTCGCGCCTCAAGGAAAAGTATCACCGCCCGGCGCTGGCCTTCGCCGACGACGGCAGTGGCAACGGCATGCTCAAGGGCTCGGCGCGTTCGGTACCCGGCCTGCACATCCGCGATGCCCTGGACGCCGTGGCGACCCGTCATCCGGGACTCATCACCAAGTTCGGCGGTCACGCCATGGCCGCCGGCCTCAGTCTGCCCCAGGCGCACTACGAGACCTTTGCCGCCGCCTTCGATGCCGAGGTGCGGCGCCACCTGCAGGCCGAGGATCTCAGCGGTCGCCTGCAGACCGATGGCTGCCTGGCCCCGACCGAATTTCAGCTCGGCCTGGCCCAGGCCCTGCGCCAGGCCGGTCCCTGGGGCCAGCAGTTTCCCGAGCCGCTGTTCCACGGCACCTTCGAGATCCTCTCCCAGCGGCTGCTCAAGGAACGGCACCTCAAGCTGACCCTGCGCAGCGAGCAGGGCGGCCCCGAGCTGGACGGCATCGCCTTCAACATCGACCGCGACACCTGGCCCGATCCCAACATCCGCTGGGCCGAACTGGCCTATCGGCTGGACGTGAACGAATTCCGCGGCAACGAAAGCGTGCAGTTGCTGGTGGTGCACCTGGCACCGCGTTAGGTCTCGCTTGAAAAGCGCCTGCGCGCGGTGATGGCGCGTTGAAAATCAGCTGGATCGCCAGTCCGAGCGAATGCCCGTTTACCGCTCGCAAACTCGAGCGCGAGTCCGATCCGCTTCCGCGCTGATCTGATTCGCTGGCGCTCACCCTCCGTGCCAGTCGTTGGCTGTTACTCCCGTTGGTCGTTGCGCCTTGCCTGGCCTTCGCTCGGCGACTTTTCCGGCGAGCCCGGTCGGATCGGCGATCTATTCTGGTCGGACGCACTCCAATGCCGTGCATCCCGACTAGACGAGGTCCGCCATGAGTCTCCTGTTCCAACCCCTGACCCTGCGTCAGCTGACCCTGCCCAATCGCGTGGTGGTCTCCCCGATGTGCCAGTATTCCAGCGAAGACGGCTTCGCCAACGACTGGCACCTGGTTCACCTTGGCAGTCGTGCCACCGGTGGCGCCGGTCTGGTGATCTTCGAGGCCACCGCGGTCACCGCCGATGGGCGCATCACGCCCCAGGACCTGGGGCTGTGGAAGGACGAGCAGATCGAGCCCCTGCGGCGCATCACCCAGTTCATCGAAGGCCAGGGTAGCGTCGCCGGCATCCAGCTGGCCCATGCCGGCCGCAAGGCCAGCACCTGGCAGCCCTGGCTCGGCAAGCACGGCAGCGTGCCCATCGCCGAAGGCGGTTGGGTGCCGGTGGCGCCCTCGGCCATCGCCTTCGATCCCCAGCACACCCGGCCCACGGCGGTGGATCGCGACGACATCGCCAGCATCCGCCGGGCCTTCGTGGACACCGCCGAGCGGGCCCTGGCGGCCGGCTTCAAGGTGGCCGAGATCCATGCCGCCCACGGCTATCTGCTGCACCAGTTCCTCTCGCCGCTCTCCAACCGCCGCGAAGACGACTACGGCGGCAATTTCGAGAATCGCATCCGTCTGCTGCTGGAGGTGACCGCCGACGTGCGGGCGGTCTGGCCGGAAGCGTTGCCGCTGTTCGTGCGGGTCTCGGCCACCGATTGGGTGGAAGACGGCTGGGACGTCGACGAGACGGTGGAATTGGCGCGGCGGCTGAAGACCCTGGGCGTCGACCTGATCGACGTCTCTTCCGGCGGTACCGCGGCCCAGGCCGACATTCCCACCGGGCCCGGCTACCAGACCCAGTTCGCCGAGCGGGTACGCAAGGAAGCCGGGATTCCCAGTGGCGCGGTGGGCATGATCACCGATGCCGCCCAGGCCGAGCACGTGCTGCGCACCGGCCAGGCCGACCTGGTGTTGCTGGCCCGCGAACTGCTGCGCGATCCCTACTGGCCGCTGAATGCCGCCGAGGCCCTGCGCGAAAAGGTCTCCTGGCCGCCGCAGTACGTGCGCGCCGCCCACCGGGATACGCCGCTGCGCAAGCCATTCGGGGCGGAATAGGGCGCGGGACGGAGCCATCCGTGCGGATGGCTCCCCGGGTCAGGGCTTGACAGGGCGCAGCATCGCCTCCAAGGCGTCGCTGTCGTAGTAGTCGCCCAGGTACCAGATGCGGCCGTCGCGGATCTTCATGATGCTGGCGCCGCGGATCTTGACCGGTTGCTTGCCGGTGGCGGTGACGCGGTTGCCGGTCAGTTCCCATTCGAAGGCAATGCTGCGCGGGCCGATGACCGGCTTGTGCACCATCTTCACCTGCAGATCCGGAACGGCCTTGAGGGTAACCTTGACGATCCGGTCGCGGGCCTGGGTGCGGCTGGTCTCGGTGGTGGCGGCGCCACTGTCGAAATACTGCACCTTGGGATCGAGCAGGGCGCTGGCGGCCTCAGCGTCGTGATCGTTCCAGGCATCGAGATAGCGATTGGCGATGAGGCGCGCGTCCTCGGCGGCGGCCTGAACCTGGCCGGCGGTGAGGGCGAGCGAAAGCGCGAACAGCACAGCCAGACGCGAGCGCATGGGGTGTCTCCGGCAACTGCAGGGGGAAGGCGCAAGAGTAGCGCCGTGGGCGGCCCGCGGTCAGCAATATTTTGTATCGACCGGCTGGTCGCGACGGCGACCCGGCAACATTCGGTAAGCAGGTGCCGGGAGCCAGACGGTGTGGTCGGCGGTCCTAAAGGGCTGAATCCTGACTCTGTGGAGGTCATCCATGAACACCCGCGGTTTGCTTGATCAATTGCTCAAGGCCGGTCAGCAGGCGCTGGCCAAGAAGACCGGTCACTCGGCCCCCCGACCCGGCACGGCGTCCACCGGCAAGGATCCCCTGGGCGGTCTGTTCTCCGGACTGGGCAACAGCGGCCTGGCGGCCGGGGCCCTCACCGCCCTGCTGGGCAGCAAGCGCGGTCGCGCCATGGGTGGCAAGGCGGTCGGCTATGGCGGTCTGGCAGCGCTCGGCATGGTGGCCTACAAGGCCTATCAGTCCTGGCAGGCCAATCAGGCCCAGGGTACGGCGGCCGTCGAGCCCCGTACCGTGGATCGGGTACCGGAACACGAAGCCGAGGCCCATGGCCGGGCGGTGCTGATCGCCCTGATCGCGGCAGCCAAGGCCGATGGTCACGTCGATGACCAGGAGCGCCAGGCCATCGAGGCCGAGATGGCCAAGCTGGACAACGATCCCGAGTTGCGCGGCTGGCTGCAGCGCGAACTGGAGCAGCCGCTGGATCCGGCCAAGGTCGCCGCGGCGGCGGAAACGCCCGAGATGGCCGCCGAGATGTACCTGGCCAGCCTGATGCTGATCGACGATCAGCAATACATGGAAAAGGCCTACCTGGACGAGCTGGCGCGCCAGCTGCGCCTGGAGCCCGGCCTGCGCGCCGAGCTGGAGCGTGAGGCCGCGGCGGTCTGACGGCTAGGCGAGCGGGCGTTCCTCGCCCAGCAGGACGCTCCGCTCCGCCGCGCAGAGGTGCAGCAGGAAATCCCAGACCACGCGCAGGCGCGCTGAGCGGTGCAACTCCCGGTGGGTCGAGATCCAGTACTCGCGGGTGAAGGACCGCTCCGGGAGCACGCCTTCCAAGGGGGTGTTCTGGCCCACCAGGTAGCAGGGCAGCACCGCGATGCCGATGCCGGCGCAGGCGGCTTCGCGCTGGGCGATGACGCTGGTGCTGCGAAAGACGATGCGCGGCTCGGGGCAGAGCCCCTGGATGAATTGCAGTTCACGGGTGTACAGCAGGTCGTCGACGTAACCGATGAAGGTCTGTTCGCCGAGGTCGGCTTCGGCGTCCAGCGCCGGTGCTCGATCCAGATAGGCGCGACTGGCATAGAACCTCAGGCGATAGGGCGTCAGTCGCCGGCCGATCAGGCCTTCGGCGGTGGGTCTTTCCAGGGTGATGGCGATGTCGGCCTCGCGGTTGGTGACGCTGACGAAGCGCGGCACCGAGACCAGCTCCACTTCCAGCCCCGGATAGTCGCGCAGCAGCGCCCCCAGGCGCTGGGCGAGAAAGCCGGTGCCCAGGCCTTCGGTCACTCCGACCCGCACCTGGCCCAGCGGATTGAGTCGCTGGGTGACCGCCTCCTGGGCCAGCAGGGCGGCTTCCTCCATCGCCTGGGCGTGCGCCAGCAGGGCCTGACCGGCCGGGGTGAGCTGGTAGCCGCTGGCCTGTTGCACCAGCAACTGGCTGCCCAGGGCGCGTTCCAGAGCCTCCAGGTGGCGGGCAACGGTCGCATGACTGACGCCCAGACTGCGGGCGGCGGTGAGCAGGCGGCCATGGCGCTGGACCTCCAGAAAAACCCGCAGATCGTTCCAGTCGAACATCCCTTTTCCTCGTCTAGGCCTGTCTGCCCGGCCGCTTGCTGGTCACTGTTCAGAAATGCACAGCCGTTGCCCGTTTTCTGCGACTGTTGTTCGCGGATGACGACACTAGGATAGGGACCACAACAACAAAAAAGCGAGGGAACGTCATGCCCGGTCCTGCTGCGGAATATGACTTCATCATCGTCGGCGCCGGTCCGGCCGGCTGCCTGCTGGCCAATCGGCTGTCCGCCGATCCGGCCCATCGCGTGCTGCTGCTGGAAGCCGGCGGCCGTGATAACCATCCCTGGATCCACATCCCCGTCGGCTACCTGTTCTGCATCGGCAATCCGCGCACCGACTGGTGCTTCAAGACCGAGGTGGAAGCGGGCCTGGGTGGCCGCGCGCTCAATTATCCCCGTGGGCGGGTGCTGGGCGGCTGCTCCTCCATCAACGGCATGATCTACATGCGCGGCCAGGCCCGCGACTATGACGGCTGGGCCGCCGCCGGCAATCCCGGCTGGGGCTGGCAGGACGTACTGCCGCTGTTCAAGCGCATGGAAGATCATTGCGATGGCGCCTCGGCCTTTCATGGTGCCGGGGGCGAATGGCGGGTCGAGCGGCAGCGCCTGCACTGGACGCTGCTCGACGCCTTTCGTAGCGCCGCGGGCGAAACCGGCATCGCGCCGGTGGACGACTTCAACACCGGCGACAACGAAGGCTGCGGCTACTTCCAGGTCAATCAGCGCAATGGCGTGCGCTGGAATGCCGCCAAGGCCTTTCTCAAGCCCATCCGCCAGCGCGCCAATCTGCAGGTGCTGACCGGTGTGCAGGTGGAGCGGGTGCTGCTGGAGGAGGGCAGGGCACGGGCGGTGCTGGCGCGGCTGCCGGGCCAGGCCGAACCCCAGCGCCTGGTGGCACGGCGGGAGATCGTGCTCTGTGCCGGCGCCATCGGCTCGCCGACCCTGTTGCAGCGCTCCGGCATCGGTCCGCGCGGTCTGCTCGAAGGCCTGGGCATCGGCGTCCGGCACCGGCTGGAAGGGGTGGGCGGCAATCTACAGGATCACCTGCAACTGCGCCTGATCTACCGGGTGCACGGCGTGCCGACCCTCAATGCCCTGGCCGGCAGTCTCTGGGGCAAGCTGGGCATGGGCCTGGAATACCTCTGCAAGCGCAGTGGTCCCCTGGCGATGGCGCCGAGCCAGCTGGGCGCCTTCGCTCGCTCCGATCCGGCGCAGCCCTCGGCCAATCTGCAGTATCACGTGCAGCCACTGTCGCTGGAGCGCTTCGGCGAGCCGCTGCACGGCTTTCCCGCCTTTACCGCCTCGGTGTGCAACCTGCGGCCGGCCAGTCGCGGCCAGGTGAGCATCTGCAGCGCCGACCCGCTGGCCGCGCCGCTGATCCAGCCGCGCTACCTCAGCGCGGAAGAAGACCTCAGGGTGGCCGCCGATGCCATTCGCCTGACCCGGCGCCTCGTCGCCGCCCCGGCCCTGGCCGCCTACCGGCCCGAGGAATACCTGCCGGGACCGGCCTACCAGAGCGAGGAGGAGTTGCGGCAGGCCGCCGGCGCCATAGGCACCACCATCTTCCATCCGTCCGGCACCTGCCGCATGGGCCAGGATGCCGATGCCGTGGTCGATGCGCGCCTGCGGGTGCATGGCATCCCGGGGCTGCGGGTGGCCGATGCCTCCATCATGCCGACCCTGGTCTCGGGCAACAGCTGCTCGCCGACCCTGATGATCGCCGAGCAGGCGGCCAACTTCATGCTGGCCGAGGCCCGCGAACAGGGCAGCATCGAGGTGCCCGCCGCGATCGCCAGGGCCAGCGCGGTCTCCGCTGCCTAGACGCGTCCATCCGGTTTCACCGACGGCGGGGCCTCCCGCCGTTTCCACCGTAGTAGCTGTCGCCCATAACAACAATCAGCCCGGCGATCCCGGGTCAGGAGAACGTGCGATGTCCGACTATGCCCAACCCCGGGTCCAACCCAGCGCGGCCAGCAGTCGCCGCGAAGAGCGCAAGGTGATCTTCGCCTCGTCCCTGGGGACCGTCTTCGAGTGGTATGACTTCTTTCTCTATGGCGCCCTGGCGGCGGTGATCAGCAAGCAGTTCTTCGCCGGCGTCAACGACACCACCGCCTTCATCTTCGCCCTGCTGGCCTTTGCCGCCGGCTTCGTGGTGCGGCCCTTCGGCGCCCTGCTGTTCGGGCGCCTGGGCGATCTGGTCGGCCGCAAGTACACCTTTCTCGCCACCATCATCCTCATGGGCATCGCCACCTTCGGCGTCGGCCTGCTGCCCACCTACGCCAGCATCGGCGTGGCCGCGCCCATCATCCTGGTGGTGCTGCGCCTGCTGCAGGGCCTGGCACTGGGCGGAGAATACGGCGGTGCCGCCACCTATATCGCCGAGCACGCGCCGCCCGGCAAGCGCGGCGCCCACACCAGCTGGCTGCAATCCACCGCGACCCTGGGGCTGTTGCTGTCGCTGGTGGTGATCCTGGTCTGCCGCTACCTGACCGGCGACCAGTTCGAGGTCTGGGGCTGGCGCCTGCCGTTCCTGCTGTCGATCTTCCTGCTGGCCATCTCCACCTGGATCCGCATGTCCATGCACGAATCGCCGGCCTTCCTGCGCATGAAGGCCGAAGGCAAGCAGAGCAAGGCGCCGATCCGCGATTCCTTCACCAACTGGAGCAATCTCAAGGTGGTGCTGATCGCGCTGTTCAGCATCAACGGCGGCCAGGCGGTGACCTTCTACCTGGCGCAGTTCTATGTGATGTTCTTTCTCACCCAGACCCTCAAGCTCGACCCGGTGCTGGCCAACAACCTGCTGATCATCAGCGTGATCCTCGGCGCACCCTTCTTCGTCATCGCCGGCTGGCTGTCGGACAGGGTCGGGCGCAAGCCGATCCTGATGCTGGGGCTGCTGCTGGCCACGGTGCTCTACTTTCCGCTGTTCAAGGCCCTGACCCACTACGCCAATCCGCAGATCTACCAGGCCAGCCAGCAGGCGCCCATCGTGGTGACCGCCGATCCAGCCACCTGCACCTTCCAGTTCGACCCGGTGGGCAAGGCGCGCTTCGACAGTCCCTGCGACCGGGTCAAGACGCTGCTGGCCAAGAGCGGGCTGCCCTACCGCAGCGTGGCGGCGGCGCCGGGGGACGCGGTGCAGGTCAACGTCGGCGACAAGGTCATCGTCGGCTTCGACGAGCCGGCCCTGCGCGCGGCGGTACAGGCTGCCGGCTATCCGGCCAAGGCCGATGCGGCCCAGGTCAACAAGCCCATGGTGGTGGCGGTGATCTTCGCCCTGATCCTGATCGCGACCCTCTGCTACGGTCCCCTGGCGGCGCTGATGGTGGAGCTGTTCCCGACGCGCATCCGCTACACCTCCATGTCGCTGCCGTACCACATCGGCAACGGCTGGTTCGGCGGCTTCCTGCCGACGGTGTCCTTTGCCCTGGTGGTCTATACCGGCGACATCTTCTACGGCCTCTGGTACCCGGTGCTGGTGACCGGCGTCAGCCTGGTGGTGGGGCTGCTGTGCCTGCCGGAAACCCGCCACCGCGATCTCGACGCCGATTGAGGCCGGTGCGGGCGGCGCACCCCGCCGGCCGCTGAGTTTCACCGCCGATTGGGTTATACTCGCGAGCTTTTCCACAGCTTTTCTCGCGAGTGTTTCCCCCATGGAAATCAACCCGATCGTCACCAGCATCAAGGACCTCTCCAGCCGCACCGAGACCATTCGGGGGTATCTTTGACTACGATCTGAAGAAGGATCGTCTGGTCGAAGTCGAGCGCGAGCTCGAAGACCCCGCTGTCTGGAACAAGCCCGAGTACGCCCAGAATCTTGGCCGCGAGCGCGCCCTGCTGGCCCAGGTGGTCGGTACCCTGGACGAGCTGAACGGCGGCCTGGCCGATGCCACCGACCTGCTGGAAATGGCCGCCGAAGAGCAAGACCAGGGCGCGGTCGATGACGTGGCGGCCGAGGTGGAGCGCCTGCGCGGCATCCTCGAGAAGCTGGAATTCCGCCGCATGTTCAGCGGCGAGATGGACCCCAACAACTGCTACCTGGACATCCAGGCCGGCTCCGGCGGCACCGAGGCCCAGGACTGGGCCAACATGCTCCTGCGCATGTACCTGCGCTGGGCCGACCAGCATGGCTTCAGCGCCGAGATCGTCGAGTTGTCGGAAGGCGAGGTCGCCGGCATCAAGGGCGCCACCGTGCACATCAAGGGCGAATACGCCTTCGGCTGGCTGCGCACCGAGATCGGCGTGCACCGCCTGGTGCGCAAGAGTCCCTTCGACTCGGGCAACCGCCGCCACACCTCCTTCACCGCGGTGTTCGTCTCGCCCGAGATCGATGACAACATCGACATCGAGATCAACCCCTCGGATCTGCGCGTCGACACCTACCGCTCCTCGGGCGCCGGCGGTCAGCACGTGAACACCACCGACTCCGCGGTGCGGATCACCCATGTGCCCACCAACACCGTGGTGGCCTGCCAGAACGAACGCTCCCAGCACGCCAACAGGGACACCGCCATGAAGATGCTGCGGGCCAAGTTGTACGAGCTGGAGATGCAGAAGCGCAACGCCGCGTCCCAGGCCCTGGAAGACTCCAAGTCCGATATCGGCTGGGGCCACCAGATCCGCTCCTATGTGCTCGACGCCTCGCGGATCAAGGATCTGCGCACCGGCGTGGAACGCAGCGACTGCGACAAGGTGCTCGACGGCGATCTGGACGAATACCTCGAAGCCAGCCTCAAGCAGGGCGTTTAATCCATCATTTCCTGTAGGAGCGGCTCATAGCCGCGATAAAGCTCTATCGCGGCCATGGGCCGCTCCTACGGTCAGCACCCCAGGTAAACAGCAGACATGAGCGAACAACCCCTAGATCCCCAAGCCCAGGAACAGGAAGACAACAAGCTGATCGCCCAGCGCAAGGAAAAGCTTTCCGCGCTGCGCGACCAGCAGGCCATTCCCTTCCCCAACGACTTCCGTCGCGACAGCCTGGCCGGTGACCTGCAAAAGCAGTACGCCGACAAGACCAAGGAAGAGCTGGAAGCCGCAGGCATCAAGGTCAAGGTGGCCGGGCGCATCATGCTCAACCGCGGCGCCTTCATGGTGCTGCAGGACACCAGCGGACGCATCCAGGTCTATGTCGACCGCAAGACCCTGCCGGCGGAAACCCTGGAAGCGGTCAAGAGCTGGGACCTGGGCGACATCATCGCCACCGAAGGCACCCTGGCCCGCTCCGGCAAGGGCGATCTCTACGTCAACATGAGCGACGTGCGCCTGCTGACCAAGTCGCTGCGCCCGCTGCCCGACAAGCACCACGGCCTGACCGACACCGAGCTGCGCTATCGCCAGCGCTATGTCGACCTGATCGTCAACGAGGAGGTGCGCCAGACCTTCCGCGTGCGCTCCCAGGTCATCGCCCACATCCGCCGCTTCCTCATGGAGCGGGGCTTCCTCGAAGTGGAAACCCCCATGCTGCAGACCATTCCGGGCGGCGCGGCGGCCAAGCCCTTCGAGACCCACCACAACGCCCTGGACCTGGCCATGTTCCTGCGCATCGCGCCGGAGCTGTACCTCAAGCGCCTGGTGGTCGGTGGCTTCGAGAAGGTCTTCGAGATCAACCGCAACTTCCGTAACGAAGGCGTCTCGACCCGGCACAACCCCGAGTTCACCATGCTCGAGTTCTACCAGGCCTACGCGGACTACCACGACAACATGGACCTCACCGAGGAGCTGTTCCGCGAGCTGGCCATGGCCGTGCTCGGCAGCACCGACGTACCCTATGGCGACAAGGTCTTCCATTTCGGCGAGCCCTTCGTGCGCCTGTCGGTGTACGACTCCATCCTCAAGTACAACCCGGACATCACCGCGGCAGACCTGCAGGACGTCGAGAAGGCCCGTGCCATCGCTAAGCGGGCCGGCGCCAAGGTGCTGGGTCACGAAGGCCTGGGCAAGCTGCAGGTGATGATTTTCGAAGAGCTAGTGGAGAGCAAGCTGGAGCAACCGCACTTCATCACCGAGTACCCCTTCGAGGTCTCGCCGCTGGCGCGTCGCAACGACGACAACCCCAGCGTCACCGACCGCTTCGAGCTGTTCATCGGCGGTCGCGAGATCGCCAATGCCTACTCCGAGCTCAACGACGCCGAAGACCAGGCCGAACGCTTCATGCTGCAGGTCCAGGAAAAGGACGCCGGTGACGACGAGGCCATGCACTACGACGCCGACTTCATCAACGCGCTGGAATACGGCATGCCGCCCACCGCCGGCGAAGGCATCGGCATCGACCGCCTGGTGATGCTGCTGACCAATTCGCCGTCGATCCGCGACGTCATCCTCTTCCCGCACATGCGTCCGCAATAAGCGCCGCGCCTCCATTCCGGGGGCGCCGCTGGCACCTGCTGACTCGGGGCTCTGTCATCAAAGGTTCATCCGGACCTGCTAACAGAGCCCTGATGTCGCGTTCCTCCGCAGGTAGCCATGACCAATACGTTGATTCCCCTGCATCCGGCCGCCGAACGGCTGGGGCTGCTCTACGCCTACCATTTCACCTCGGGCCAGCCGGGCCGCGCCCTGACCATGGCGCCGGAAGATCCCTGGGAGGCGGAAGAGGGTGGCTTTCGCTGGCTGCACTTCAACCTGGCCCACGCCGCGGCCGAGCGCTGGATGCGCGAGCACCTGGGGCTGCCGGAGGAATTCTTCGAATCCCTGCACGCCGGTTCCCACTCGACCCGGCTGGAGCCGGCCGACGACACCCTGCTCGGGGTGGTGAACGATGTGACCCTGGCCTACGGCCAGGTCTCGGTGGACGTCGCTACCCTCTGGGCCTGCGCCCGCCCGGGCCTGCTGGTGACCGCCCGCGCCCAGCCGCTGCGCTCGGTGGATCGCCTGCGTCATGCGGTACGGCGCGGCGAGGGCTTCGGCTCCACCCTGGAGCTGCTGGTGCACCTCCTGCGCGACCAGGCCGATGTGCTCACTGGCATCATCCGCGACACCACGGTCAAGGTGGATGCCATTGAGGATCGCCTGCTGTCCCAGCGCCTGTCCGCCAGTCGCGCCGAACTCGGCGGCCTGAGACGTGCCCTGGTGCGGCTACAACGGCTGCTGGCCCTGGAGCCGGGTTCCCTGCTGCGGCTGCTCAACCGGCCACCGGCCTGGCTGCGGCGCGACGACATCCAGACCCTGCGCGAGGCCACCGAGGAATTCGACCGGGTGCTGGACGACCTCGCCGCCCTAGTGGAGCGGCTCAAGCTGCTGCAGGAAGAGATCGCCGCCGCCTCCGCCGAGCAGACCAACCGCACCCTGTTCACCCTGACCCTGGTCACGGTGCTGGCCCTGCCGATCAACATCATCGCCGGCTTCTTCGGCATGAACGTCGGCGGCATCCCGCTCTCCGACTCGCCCCACGGTTTCTGGATCCTGGTGGCGCTGGTGGCGACCTTCACCGTGCTGGCCGGCAGCCTGGCCTTTCGCAAGCGCGGCGACTGACCGGCGTCATGCAACCGTTGCAGGCGCCGCGCGGTCTCTAGGGGAACCCCCACTGGAGACCGCGATGGACTTCAAGGACTACTACGAGGTGCTCGGCGTCGCCCCCGACGTCGACGACAAGACCCTCAAGACCACCTATCGCAAGCTGGCGCGCAAGTACCACCCCGATGTGAGCAAGGAGGCCGATGCCGAGGCTCGCTTCAAGGAGGTGGCCGAGGCCTATGACGTCCTGCGCGATCCACACAAGCGCGCTGAATACGATCAGGTCCGCCGCTATCAGCAGCAGGGCGAGCGCTTCCAGGTGCCGCCGGACTGGCAGCCGGGCTCCGGTGCCGACTACAGCGATCCCCATGCCGGTTTCGGCGAGGACTATTCCGATTTCTTCGAGTCCCTGTTCGGCGCTGCCGGGCGTTCCCAGCACGGCGGTTTCGCTCGCCGGGGGCGCGACATCGAGCTGGAATTGCCGCTGTTTCTCGAAGAGAGCCAGGCCGGCAGCACCAAGCCGCTGAGTTTCAGCCTGCCGCAACGGGATGAACTGGGCCGCGGCGTGGGCGAGACCACCAAGACGCTCAACGTCAAGATTCCCGCCGGCAGCGCCGACGGCGAACGCATCCGCCTGAAAGGTCAGGGCGAGTCGGGGCTCGGCGGTGCCGAGGCGGGAGACCTCTATCTGGTCATCCGCCTGGTGCCCCATCCGCTGTTCGACGTGGACGGCCAGGATCTGGTGGTCAGCGTACCGCTCGCCCCCTGGGAAGCTGCGTTGGGCGCCAGGGTGCAGGTGCCGACGCTGGATGGGCAGATCATGCTCAGTATCCCGCCCGGCAGCCAGAACGGTGCGCGGCTGCGGGTGCGGGGCAAGGGCCTGGCCAGCAAGACCGGGCAGGGCGATCTGCATGCCCTACTCAAGGTGGTGATGCCACCCAAGGGCGATGAGCAAACCCAGGCGCTGTGGCGCCAACTGGCCGAGCGGGCGGCCTTCGATCCCCGCCAAGACTGGAGGAAAGTCTGATGAGCAGTCTGATCGTCCTGCAGGAATTCTGCGTGCTCTGCGAGGTGAGTGAGCCCGTGGTGGTGGAGATCGTCGAGCACGGCATCCTGGCGCCCCAGCGCGGCAAGCGCCCGGCCGAGTGGCATTTCGACACCGGTGCCCTGCACCGCGCCCGTCGCGCCGTGCGCCTGCGCCACGAACTGGACCTGGATTGGTCCGCAACCGCCCTGGCCCTGCATCTGCTGGATGAGGTAGAAGAGCTGCGCCGCGAGAACCAGCGCCTGCGTAGACGGCTGGAGCGTTTCGCCGGAGAGCTGCGAGACGTCTGACCGGCCTGCGCAGGTTGGGTTGAGACGGTTCCATCGTCGAAGCCCAAAGGGTGGGGGCCGCGTCTGGTTGTTGGGCTTCGCTGTGCTCAACCCAACCTACGGAATTCCCGTCTGCATCGAAGCGCCCCCTCTCCCTCTGGGAGAGGGTTGAGGTGAGGGAACCGGATAGAGGTTTCCAACGTATGGTTTCTATCTAATCACGGCCATGCCGGGACACCGTAGCGACCGCTCCTACAGGAGCATAGACCTATGTAGGAGCGGCCCATGGCCGCGATGTCCTTGTCGCACTAACGCCTCATGAAACTATCCTGCCGCGATCAACCCGCGTCGCTGCATCGCCTGTTCCTGACTGAGCCGCTCAATTCGTACTGGTAGGGACTTGGACGCCGGGGTATGACTGCGAGTGTCATGGTTGGCCAGGGGCGCCAGGCTGTTGGTTTCGGGGTAGTAGGCCGCGCAGCAACCGGCCGGCACGTCGTAGGCGATGACCTTGAACGGGCCGGCGCGGCGCGAGATACCGTCCAAGGCAGCGCCGATGAAGTCGATGAAGTCACCCTCCTGCACCTCATGGCGTCGCATGTCCTCGGGGCTGAGCATGGCCACCATGCGTTCGTCGATGTCGCGGTAGCGGTCGCGATTGGAGTAGATGGTGGTGTTGAACTGGTCGTGACTGCGGATCGTCATCAGCTGCAGGTGCTCGGCATCCGGCGGGCTGTCGTCCTCGTCCAGCACGTCGCCGGGAAAGAGGAAGTTGGCCTTGCCGTTGGGTGTATCCCACTGTCGCTCACGGGCACCATTGGGCAGGCGGAAACCTCCGGGCTGTTCGATGCGGGCGTTGTAGTCGGCGAACTGTTCGGGCAGCACTGCCTCGATCTTGTCGCGAATAAGCGCGTAGTCGCCGACCAGGGCGTCCCAGTCGATATGGGGATGGCGTTCGCCCAGGGTCGCCTTGGCGATGCCGGCGACGATGGCGATCTCCGACAGCAGCTCCGGCGAGGCTGGCTCCAGGCTGCCGGTGGAGCCATGCACCATGGACATGGAGTCCTCCACGGTAATGGTTTGCACTCCGCTGGCCTGCACATCGCGTTCGGTGCGGCCCAGGCAGGGCAACAGGAAGGTGCTTCGGCCGTGCAAGGTATGGCTCCAGTTGAGCTTGGTGGCGATCTGTACCGTCAGGCGCAGGTTGGCGACATGGGGTGCTACCCGCTCGATGTCGGGAATGGCGCGGAAGAAGTTGCCGCCCAGGCCGATGAAGGCCTGGGGCTCGTCGCGCAGCAGGGCCTCGCAGCATTCCACCACGTCATGGCCGCCCTCGCGCGGCGCGCGGAAGGCGAAGGCCTGGTCGAGGCGGGCCAGGAAGGGCTCCTTGGGTTTCTGGTAGATGCCCACGGTGCGGTCGCCCTGGACGTTGGAGTGACCCCGGATCGGGCACGGTCCGGCGCCAGGCTTGCCGACGTTGCCACGCAGCAGCAACAGATTGATGATCTGCTGCAGGACATCGCCACCGCGGCGGTGCTGGGTCACGCCCATGCCCCAGCAGGCGATCACCCGGTCGGCCTTCATGTAGACCTCGGCCGCTTCCCTCATGGCCGTCTGGGTCAGGCCGGAATAGCGCTCCAGACGCTCCCAGCTCAGACCTCGGCAGTGTTCCGCGAAGGCTTCCAGGCCGACGCAATGCTGTTCGATGAACGCCACGTCGAGGATGCGCGGGGCGCCGCTGCGGCGCGCCTCGTCGTCAGCCTCGATGACGACCTTGCACAGCCCCTGCATGGCTGCCATATCGCCGCCGATGCGTACCTGGTGGTACTGGGAGCTGATGGCTACGCCCCCGCCCGGCAGTGCCATGTCGCGCACGGCCTGAGGTGAGGCGAAGCGCACCAGGGCCTTTTCCCGCAATGGATTGAAGGTGAGGATGGGGACGCCGCGGTGCACGGCATCGTGCAGCTCGCTCATCATCCGCGGGCTGTTGGTACCGGGATTCTGGCCGATGATGAAGATGGCGTCGGCCTGGGCGAAATCCTCCAAGTCCAGGGTGCCCTTGCCGACGCCGATGCTCTCTGGCATGGCGGTAGTGGTGGTCTCGTGGCACATGTTGGAACAGTCGGGAAAGTTGTTCATGCCGTAGAGCCGGCCGAACAGCTGGTAGAGAAAGGCGGCTTCGTTGGAGGAACGGCCTGACGTGTAAAGCTCCAGCTTCCAGGGATCATCCAGGGCACGCAACTCGGTACCGATCTCCGCGAAGGCGTCCGCCCAGCTGACCGGGCGATAGGTGTCGCTGGCGGCGTCGTAGCGCATGGGGTGGGTGAGACGGCCCTGGTCTTCCAGGTCATGGTCGGTCCAGGTGCGCAGTTCGGTCAGGGTATGGGCCGCGAAGAATTCCGGAGTGGTACGTTTGCGGGTGGCCTCCCAGGCCACTGCCTTGGCTCCGTTCTCGCAATATTCGAAGGTATGCGGGGTCTTCGGATCGGGCCAGGCGCAGCTCGGGCAGTCGAAGCCACCCGGCTTGTTCATGGTCAGCAATGCCTTGTTGCCGCGCATCAACACCTTCTGGCGGCTCAGGTGCTGGGTCACGGCATTGAGCGCACCCCAGCCCCCGGCGCTGCCGTGCTCCTGGGTGCCGTGCAGGGGTTGAGCGGGGGAGTGGGCGGATTGCTTGGTCATGTTCACCTCTGGAACTGAGCCGGACAGGAAGCCGGCGGGTACCTAGAGGGGAACCCTGGAAGCGGGCTGGCGTTCCACCGTCTGGCTGCCTGGCCGACGAGTGCGAGTGGACAGCGAAGCGCCGTTCAGTGACCTGAAGAGGCGCGCCAAGGCGGCTGGCGGCTGTTAGGCTGGGCGCTTGCGTAGCCACACGGGAGCCCTCATGGCCAGCCATATCCTCGACCATCGCATCCTCGGCGAATCCCTGCAGGCAGTGGAGATAGGTCTCGATCCTGGCGAGACGGTGATCGCCGAGGCCGGTGCCATGACCTACATGGAGGCAGACATCGATTTCACCGCGCGTATGGGCGATGGCTCTGCCGGGCTGCTCGGTAAGCTCTGGGGCGCCGGCAAGCGGATGCTTGGTGGGGAGTCGCTGTTCATGACCCATTTCACCAATGAGGGCCGGGAGAAGCGCCACGTCGCCTTTGCCGCACCCTATCCAGGCCAGGTGATCCCGCTGGATCTGGCGGCCCTGGGCGGCACCCTGTTCTGCCAGCGTGATTCCTTTCTCTGCGCCGCCAGGGGTACCCGCATCGGCGTGGCCTTCACCCGCCGTCTGGGCGCCGGCTTCTTCGGTGGCGAGGGCTTCATTCTGCAGCGGCTGGAGGGGGATGGCATGGCCTTCGTGCATGCCGGGGGCACGGTGATCCGCAAGGAGCTAAGGGGCGAAACGCTGCGCCTGGATACCGGCTGCCTGGTAGGTTTCACCAGTGGCATCGACTACAACATCAAGCTGGCTGGGGGGCTGCGCAGCATGCTGTTCGGCGGTGATGGTCTGGTGCTGGCGACCCTGAGCGGCCACGGCACCGTGTGGATCCAGACGCTGCCCTTTTCGCGGCTAGCCGGCCGGGTCCAGGCCGCGGCTGGCGGCGTCACTGGTGAACGCCGCGCGGGTGGCGACTGATCCCTCGCCTACCCTAGGCCCGCTGCAGGGCGCTCTGGGGCGCCATGCGCTCCAGCCAGTCACGCCAGCGCACGCGGCTGTCGTGGACCAGCCAGCCGTCCTGGCGGGCAAAGCTTTCCGACAGCCAGAGGCCGCGGGTCGACACTGGTAGGCGCTGGCCGGCGGACAGGGTATAGAGCTCACCGGTGGGCTTGCCGTCGTCCAGGGCGACCAGATAGAGATCCGGGCGCTGGCGGGCGAGACGCGCGAGCAACTGGCCGTTCTCGATCTTCTCGTCGACGTGGAACAGACTCGGCGCCTTGCACTCCTTGGGCAGCTCCAGCAGCAGGTCATAGACCAGCTGGAGCGAGGCGGTGGGGGTGTGCACATAGGCGCGTGGGCGCTCCAGCAGCGCCAGGCTGCCGCAGCGCACCGGCCGCGCCGCGCCCGAGCGCGGGGTCAGACGAAAGGCCACGTCTTCGCGATAGTGCAGGGCCGGGGCATAGGGCGTCGGCAGCCAGGTGTCGGCGAAGCGTCCGGCCAGCCAGCCGCGCGGCGTCTCGATCAGGCACTCCTCGGCCACCTCCTGCACGGCGGTGAGCAGCGGCAGGGCCAGTTCGTGGGTCGGGATGTATCCGGAGATCAGCTTGAGCACCACGTCGCCCCGGTCGGGCCGGCGCTGGCGCACCAGCAGCCAATGATCCTGGCCTTGCCAGTTCAGCGTCAGGCGGACCGAGACGCCCAGGTTGGCGAGCCTGGCGCTGAAGTGCTGGGCATCGTCGATCTCGATGGGCTTGCGCCGCTCCAGCATCTCGCTGAAATTCAGCGGTTGGCCGAGGGCCTGGTAGGTGAGGCCGTCATGATTGGCCTCGACCGAAAGGGGCAGGGTCTTGAACGCCTTGGGATTGTGGCGGGCGATGAGCTGGGGCATGGCCGACTCCTGTTGTAGTGTGCCGCGGACGCACCGTCCCGGGCGACCGGGCAGGGCGTCCAGCGGACGAAGGCAAGGGTTCAGCGAAACGCTCTGGATCAGGGCCGAGCGGTGATCACTTCGGCCAGGGTACGGACATTATGTGACAGGTGCAGGGGATCGATAGTGCCGACTATCGCACCGCTTACCCCCGGCTCGCCGAACACCCGGGCGAAGCTGGCCCGGACCGGATCCTGGCCGGCGCCCAGCACCGCATGACCGCTGGCCAGCGCCTTCTTGATCAGGATGCCCTTGCCCTGGGCGGCGGCGGCCTGGATCACCGGGATCTCGGCGTCTTCGTTGAGGTTGAAGGTGACCATGGCGCAATCACCGCGCTCCAGGGCCTTGAGGCCGCCGGCGACGGTCTTGCCGGAAAAGCCGAAGGCGCGGATCAGGCCTTCGCGCTTGAGCTCGGCCAGGGTCTCGTAGCAGCCGCTGTCCTGGAGGATGGCCAGGTCGTTGCCATCGGAATGCACCAGCACCAGGTCCAGCCAGTCGGTCTCCAGCCGGCGCAGGCTGCGCTCCACCGAGCGGCGGGTATGGGCCGGGCTGAAGTCGAAGCTGGACAAGCCATCGGTGAATTCCTCGCCGACCTTGCTGGCGATCACCCAGTGCTGGCGCTGGCCACGCAGCAGCGGCCCCAGGCGCTCTTCGCTGCGGCCATAGGCCGGCGCGGTATCCAGCAGGTTGATGCCCAGCTCGCGGGCCAGGCTGAGCAGATCGGCGGCGCTGCGATCGTCGGGGATGGTGAAGCCGTTGGGGTACTTCACGCCCTGGTCGCGCCCGAACTTGACCGTGCCCAGGCCCAGTGGGGAAATCTGGAGGCCGGTACTGCCCAGCGGACGCTGCAGGCCGTGCAGAGTGCGCAGGCTCATGGCAGCAGCTCCTCCCAGAAGGGCGCGGCCACCGGCGGTTGCGGATGGACGGGCAGGGCGGGGTGCTGTCCCGGTGCGATGCCATCGCGGTCGAGATTGGCCAGGACCCGGTCGGCCAGGTCCGGCGACAGGGCCAGCTTGGTCGGCCAGCCCACCAGCAGGCGGCCTTCCTCGGCGAGAAAGGCATTGTCCGGGCGCACCAGTCCGGATTGCGCCGGCTCGGCGCGATCCACGCGCAGGGTCGCCCAGCGGGCGCCGTCGAAGTCGATCCAGGGCAGCAGGCGCTGCAATTCCTCGCGCGCCGCGGCGATCTGCGCCTGGGGTTCCCGCGCCACGCCCTCGGCTTCGGCCAGGTCGCCACCCAGGTACCACAGCCACTGGCCATCGGCGGTGGGGTGGCTGGTGATGGTCAGTCGCGGCTTGGGTCCGCCACCCAGGCAGTGGGCATAGAGGGGTTTGAGCATGGGGCCCTTGACCACCACCATGTGCAGCGGGCGGCGCTGCATGGCCGGCTGTTCGAGGTGGAGCGCCTGGAGCAGATCGGCCATGCCGGCGCCGGCGGTGAGCACGATGCGGCAGGCGCGGATGGCCTGGCCGTCCACCTCCAGGCCGGTCAGTTCGCCGTCCTCGCGCAGGGGCTGGAGGTCATGCCCGGCCAGCAGGCTGTCGCCGGCCAGCTCGGCCAGGCGCGCGACCAGGCTGGGCACGTCCAGCACCAGCTCGGCCAGGCGATAGACCTTGCCCTTGAAGGCGCGGTCGCGCAGGGCCGGGGGCAGTTCATCGCCCTTGACCGCATCCACCCGGCCGCGCACCGCCTTGCTGGCGAAGAAGCTGGTGAGGTTGCCGGCCAGGCTGCCCGGCGACCAGAGGTAGTGGGCTTCGGAGAGCAGGCGTACGCCGGAGAGATCCAGCTCGCCGCTGCCGGCCAGGCTTTCGCGCCAGCGCCGCGGCATGTCGGCGATGGCCTCGGAGGCACCAGTGAGCATCCCGGTCAGGGCATATTTGGTGCCACCATGGATGATGCCCTGAGACTTGCCGCTCTGGCCGCCGCCCAGGGCGCCGGTTTCCACCAGCACGGTGGCGTAGCCGGCGCGCCTGAGACGGGCGTTGAGCCAGAGGCCGGCGACGCCGCCGCCGACGATGAGGATATCGGTGGACCAGGGTTGGGACATGAACGGCCTGCTGGGTAATCGGCAAAGGAGTGATTTTACACGCTCCTCGCCGCCGCTGGTCTCAATGCCCGGTGCTGCCGGAAAACAGCTGGATCACCACCACGCCGGCGACGATCAGCCCCATGCCGAGCAGGGCCGGCAGGTCCAGCTTCTGGTCGTAGAGCACCGCCGCGGCGATGCTGACCAGCACGATGCCCAGCCCGGCCCAGATGGCGTAGGCGACGCCCACCGGGATGCTGCGCACCACCAGGGTCAGCATCCAGAAGGCCAGGCCGTAGCCAGTGATGACCAGAAACAGGGGCAGTGGCTTGCTGAAGCCACTGATGGCCTTCATGGATGTGGTGGCGACGACTTCGGCGGCGATGGCGATGGCCAGGTAGATGTATCCGCTCATGATGATTCCTCCTGTCGAATACCCCCATTGTGCCTTTCCGGCCGATAGGTAAAAGTTGATACCTATCCGTTTAGGAGATGGGTCATGCAGTGGAATCTGGAGCAACTGGAGATCTTCGTCGGCATCGCCGAGGGCGCGAGTTTCTCGGCCATGGCGCGCCGTCTGGGGCGGGCGCAATCGGCGGTGAGCGCCGCCATCGCCCTGCTGGAGATCGATCTGGGCGTCGTGCTGTTCACGCGCAGCAACGGCCGCACGCCGGTCATCACCGCGGCCGGTCTGGCCCTGCTGGAGGAGGCGCGTGAGGTCTTGCGCCAGTGCCAGCGCCTGGACAGCCGGGCCCAGGCGCTCTGTGCCGGACAGGAACCGCTGTTGCGCCTGGCCCTGGACGAGGCCATGCCCTACCAGCCGGTGCTCGATGCCCTGGACGCCCTGGCCGCGGCCTTCCCGCACCTGGAAGTCCAGCTCACCAGCGGCGCGCAGGGCGATGTGGCGCGCAAGCTGCTGACCGACCAGGCCGACCTCGGCCTGCTGTTTCGCCATGAGCACATGCCCGAGGCCCTGGAGCGCCAGGCCCTGGGCGATGTGGCCCAGGTCACCGCCTGCGGCGCCCAGCATCCCCTGGCCAGCCAGCGTGGGGTAGGGCGGCGGGAGCTGGCCCGCCACCGTCAGCTGCTGATCGCGCCGCTGGAGAATCCCTATCCCGGCGGCGAGCAGATCGCGCCCCAGGTCTGGCGCGCCGACAGCTTCTATCTGCTCGCCGAACTGCTGATGCGCGGCCTCGGCTGGGGTTGGCTGCCGCGGCATGTGGCGCGCTATCCCACCTACCAGGGATTGCTGGCCGAGCTGGAATGCGACTGGGTACCGCCGGCCCTGGTGGTGGAGCTGGCCTGGCGCCGCAACGCCGCGCCGGGGCCGGCCGCGCGCTGGCTGGCGCAGCGGCTGGCCGAAGAGTTGCGGGCGATTGGTTGAGATTGATTTGTTAGGCTTCGCTGCGCTCAGCGCCAACCTACGCCGAGCGCTCGTAGATTAGCGCTGAGCGCAGCGAAGCCCAGCAAGCCGAACCGTCAGCACTGCCCACTGCCCACTGCCCATGCCAACGAAAGTGCCTTTCTGGCCAGATCCGTGGGGCAGCTTGACCAGCGCCAGGTCGCCAGGACTGCAATACTCGACTCACCCCTTCCCAGTCCGTGACGATCGCCATGACCCCATCTCCCGCCCTCGGCCAGCGCTACGTCTTCGTCGTCCTGGCGCTGATCTTTCTCGCCCTGCTGGTCTCGGCCGGGGTGAGGTCCACCCCAGGCGTGCTGCTGCTGCCGTTGCAGGAGACCTTTGGCTGGAGTCGCGAGACGGTCTCGCTTTCCGCCGCCATCGGCATCTTTCTCTATGGCCTGGTCGGACCCTTCGCCGCCGCCCTGATGCAGACCCTGGGCATCCGTCGCACCCTGCTCGGCGGCCTGACCCTGATCAGCCTGGCCACCGCCCTGAGCACCCTGATGCGCGAGCCCTGGCAGCTGGTCGCCACCTGGGGCGTGCTCAGCGGCCTGGGCACCGGGTGCGTGGCTATGGTGCTGGGCGCCGCCATCGTCAATCGCTGGTTCATCGCCCGCCGCGGGCTGATGATGGGCCTGCTGGCCGCCAGCACCGCAACCGGCAACCTGGTGTTTCTGCCGCTGCTGGCTCATCTCGCCAGTCAGGAAGGCTGGCAGACCGTGGTGCTGACCGTGGCCGTGGCCAGCGCCGCCCTGATCCCGCTGGTGGCCTGGCTGCTGCCGGAGCGGCCGGCGGACGTCGGCTTGCGGCCCCATGGCGCCCCGGCGGACTATCAGGCGCCGGTCGCCAGCGCACCGGGCAATCTGTTTCGCGTCACCCTCGGCACCCTGGCCATGGCCAGTCGGCGGCGCGATTTCTGGCTGCTGTTCCTGACCTTCTTCGTCTGCGGCTTCACCACCAATGGCCTGATCGGCACCCACTTCATCGCCATGGGCCACGACCACGGGCTGTCCCAGGTGCAGGCCGCCGGCATCCTCGCGCTGATGGGCATCTTCGACCTGGTGGGCACCACCGCCTCCGGCTGGCTGACCGACAGATACGATCCGCGCCGGCTGCTGTTCGTCTACTACAGCCTGCGCGGCCTCTCGCTGATCTACCTGCCGTTCTCCGGCTTCGCCCCCGAGCAGCTGCTGCTGTTCGGCATCTTCTACGGGCTGGACTGGATCGCCACGGTGCCGCCCACGGTCAAGCTGACCAACCAGAGCTTTGGTGAACGGAGCGCGCCGGTGGTGTTTGGCTGGGTGTTCTGCGGCCACATGCTGGGCGCCGCCTGCGCGGCCTTTCTCGCCGGTGCCCTGCGCGAGCACTTCGGCTCCTACCAGGAGGCCCTGGTGCTGGCTGGGCTGACCGGTCTGCTGGCGGCGCTGATGGCCCTGTGGATCGGGCGACCGAGCGCCGCGGGAGCCGGGCGCTCGGTCGTGCCCGAGGTGGGCTAGGCGGTCTTGAGGTCCAGCGGCACGGCGGTCGGCGTGCGCTGCAGCATCGAGGCCGGGATCGCCAGAATCAGCAGGCCGCTGACGAACAGGCTGGCGCCGAGCACATAGGTGCCGTTGTTGATGTCGCCGGTCAGGGTTTCCATGGTCGCGGTGATCATGGAGCCGGTGAAGCCGGAGAGGTTGCCGATGGCGTTGATCATGCCGATGCCCGCCGCCGCGGCGACGCCGGAAAGCAGGGTGCCGGGCAGCGACCAGAAGATCGGCATCAGCGCCAGCAGGCCCGAGGCGGCCACGGTGAGGAAGAAGATTGACAGCACGATGTTGTGGATGAACCAGGCGCTCAGCACCAGGCCCAGGGCGCCGACGAAGGCCGGCACCGCCGCATGCATCCGCTGCTCGCCGGTGCGTGCCGAGTGGCGGGCGTTGAGCAGCATGACCACCAGGGCGACGCTGTAGGGGATGGCGGTGAGCAGGCCGATCTGCAGGCTGCCGCTGACCCCGGCGTTCTTGATGATCGAGGGCATCCAGAAGGCCAGGCCATAGAAGCCGGTGTTGAAGGTCAGCAGGATGAACACCAGCAGCCAGACCCGCGGATTGAAGAACACCTCGCTGAGGCGCGACGCCTTGCCGGCGTTCTGCTGCTCCAGGTTGCGCTTGAGCAGGGCCTTTTCCCGGGCGTCCAGCCAGGGCGCCTGGTCGATGTTGTCGCTCAGGCAGCAGAACACCACCACCGCCATGATGAGCGAGGGCACCCCTTCCACCAGCAGCATCCACTGCCAGCCGGCCAGGCCATGCCAGTTGTGCAGGCTGCTCATCAGCCAGCCGGAGAGCACGCCACCAAAGCTCAGGCTGAAGGGCAGGGCGATGAGGAAGCCCGACATCACCCGACTCTGCCGGCGGGTCGGGAACCAGTAGTTGAGATAGAGGATTACCCCGGGAAAGAAGCCCGCCTCGCAGACGCCCAGCAGGAAGCGCAGCACATAGAAGAGGGTGCTCGACTGCAGGCCGAAGAGTTGCGCCAGCGGCTGGGTGAAGGCCACCGCCATGGAGATGATCGCCCAGGTCAGCATGATGCGGGCGATCCAGAAACGCGCGCCGTAGCGATGCAGCAGCAGGTTGCTGGGGACCTCGAAGAGAAAGTAGCCCCAGAAGAACATGCTGGCGCCAAGGGCATAGACGGTGTTGCTGAAGCCGAGGTCGCCCAGCATGTCCAGCTTGGCGAAGCCGACGTTGACCCGGTCCAGGTAGGCGGCGATGTAGCACAGCAGCAGGATCGGCAGGATGCGCAGCACCACCTTGCGATAGGTGCGTTCTTCGAAGGCGTCGCCAGCGGCGCCCTGGGGAGCGGTGGTCTCGAACATGGGAATGACCTTCGGGGCCTTGGGGCCCGTTGTTGTTATTGAAGAGGTCGAAGGCGGCCGGGGATGCAGGATGGCCGTCTGAATCGCCAGGCCACTCTAGGAGCGAGAGCGATTCTTTCCCAATGGCATTTGCAGATCATTCGATAACGGCGCGTTATCGAAGCCTCTAGGCCGAGGCCTTCTCGCGACCGGCATGGCTTAGCAGGATGGCGGCGAATTCCCGGGCCGCCTCGCCGAGGGGTTCGCCCTTGCGGGTGAGGATGCCGTAGTCCTGCGCCGGCAGGTGCAAGGGCAACTCCAGGGCACTGAGCGCGCCGCTGGCGAGATAGGGCTCGACCATGGCCTCCGGCAGCATGCCGATCATGGGGCCGGCGCGCAGCACCTGGAGAAAGGTCTGCATGGAGATGGTATCGATGGTGTTGCTCGGCACCGGCAGGCCGGCGGCGGCGAAGGCCCGCTCCATGCGCCCGCGGATGGGCGTGCCCCTGGGATAGAGGATCCAGGGCCAGGCCAGCACCTGATCGAGGCCTACGCGGCCGCTACCCACCAGCGGGTGATCGGCGTTGACCACGAAGCGGAAGGGCTCCGGCGCCAGGGGCTGGAAGTCGAAGCGCTGAGCCTGGGCTTCGTCGGTGAAGCGCGCCACCGCCAGGTGCAGCAGCTTGTCGTCGAGCATCTCCATCAGGTGATCGCTGGTCTGTTCCACCACCTCGATGGCCAGCAGCGGCCAGCGCTGTTTGATCGCGACGATGGCCTGCGGCAGGGCCACCGCCGTGGCGGCGAAGATGCCGCCGACCTTGAGCTGGCCGTGGCCGCCGCGTCTCAGGCTGTCGATCTGCTCGGCGAAATCGCGGGCATCGTTGAGCGCCACCCGGGCGTAGCGCAGCACGTGCTCGCCCAGCGCCGTGGGCGGCATGCTGCGCGGCTGGCGCTCGAAAAGGGCGAAGCCCAGCAGGTGCTCGATCTCCTTGAGCATCTTGCTGATGGCCGGCTGGCTGAGGTTCATCTGCTGCGCCGCCAGGTGCATGTTGCGGGTGCGCCCCAGGGTGTCGATCAGCAGCAGGTGGCGAAACTTGAGCCAGTGGCAGATCTGGCTGAACGACGGCTCGGACACGCATGCCTCCCAGGCGATAAGCGCAGGTTATCGAATGATGAAATAAGCCCATTTGAGTTTATCAGTCCGGCTGCCTAGCGTGGACCCATCAGCCCTGGAGTCCTGCCCATGTCCCTTCGTCTCTCGCCTGCCAATACCCTTCCCGTCGATGGCCTGGCCGGCACCCTGGTGGGCCGCGCCTGGGTGCCCGGTCCGCTGGCCGGTCCCTCGCCCGTGGTGCTGCGCGAAGACGGCGTCTTCGACGTCTCCCAGAGCTTCGCCACCCTGAGCGCCCTGTTCGAGGAGGAAGCGCCGCTGCAGGCCCTGCGCGACACACCCGGGCGCTACCTCGGCAGCGTGGAGGAACTACTGGCCAACAGCGGCGAGCAGGCCGATCCGGATCGCCTGCACCTGCTGCCGCCGGCCGATCTGCAGGTGATCAAGGCCGCCGGGGTGACCTTTGCCGCCAGCATGCTGGAACGGGTGATCGAAGAGCAGGCCGGCGGCGATGCCGGGCGCGCCGTGGCCATCCGCGAGCAGGTGCAGGCGGTGATCGGCGCGGACCTGCAGGGCCTGGAGCCGGGCAGTCCGCGTGCCCAGGCGCTCAAGGCACTGCTGATCGAGAAGGGCATGTGGTCGCAGTACCTGGAGGTGGGCATCGGGCCGGACGCCGAGATCTTCACCAAGGCGCCGGTGCTGGCCGCGGTCGGCAGTGGCAGCGCCATCGGCATCCACCCGGTGTCCCAGTGGAACAATCCCGAGCCCGAGGTGGTGCTGGTGGCCGACAGCCGTGGCCGCCTGCATGGCGCCACCCTGGGCAATGACGTCAACCTGCGCGACATCGAGGGCCGCAGCGCCCTGCTGCTGAGCAAGGCCAAGGACAACAACGCCTCCTGCGCCCTGGGGCCCTTCATCCGCCTGTTCGACGAGACCTTCGATCTCGACCGGGTCCGCCAGTGCGTGGTGACCCTGGAGGTCCAGGGCGAGGACGGCTTTCACCTCAAGGGCAGCAGCTCCATGGCGCAGATCAGTCGTGATCCCACCGATCTCGCCGCCCAGACCCTCAATGCCAACCACCAGTATCCCGACGGCTTCGTGCTGTTTCTCGGCACCCTGTTCGCCCCGACCCAGGACCGTGACGCCCCGGGCGGCGGCTTCACCCACAAGGTGGGTGACCGGGTGAGCATCGCCAGCCCGCTGCTGGGTACCCTGCACAATAGGGTGACCACCAGCGACCAGGCCCCGGCCTGGCGCTTCGGCCTCGGTGCCCTGATGCACAACCTGGCCGCCCGCGGCCTGCTGGGCCGCTAAGCGCTCTTTCCTAATAACAACCAGAGACCATCATGACTTCCGCCAAACGCCCGCTGCGCAGCCAGCAATGGTTCGATGATCCTGCCCACGCCGACATGACCGCGCTCTATGTCGAGCGCTACATGAACTACGGCCTGACCCGTGACGAACTGCAGTCCGGCCGCCCCATCATCGGCATTGCCCAGACCGGCAGCGATCTCACCCCCTGCAATCGCCATCACCTGGAGCTGGCCCAGCGGGTCAAGGCCGGCATCCGCGACGCCGGTGGCATCCCCATGGAATTCCCGGTGCACCCCATCGCCGAACAGAGTCGCCGCCCCACCGCGGCCCTGGATCGCAACCTGGCCTACCTCGGCCTGGTGGAGATCCTGCACGGCTTCCCGCTGGACGGCGTGGTGCTCACCACGGGCTGCGACAAGACCACCCCGGCCTGCCTGATGGCCGCGGCCACCACCGACCTACCAGCCATCGTGCTGTCCGGTGGCCCCATGCTGGACGGGCATTTCAAGGGCGAGCTTATCGGTTCGGGTACCGTGCTCTGGCACGCGCGCAACCTGCTGGCGACCGGCGAGATCGACTACGAGGGCTTCATGGCCCTGACCACCGCCGCCTCGCCCTCGGTGGGCCACTGCAACACCATGGGCACGGCCCTGTCGATGAATGCCCTGGCCGAGACCCTGGGCATGTCGCTGCCCGGTTGCGCCAGTATCCCCGCGCCCTACCGCGAGCGCGGCCAGATGGCCTATGCCACCGGCAAGCGCATCTGCCAGCTGGTGCTGGACGACGTCCGCCCCTCGCAGATCATGACCCGCGAGGCCTTCGAGAACGCCATCGTGGTGGCCTCGGCCCTGGGCGCCTCCAGCAACTGCCCGCCGCACCTGATCGCCATTGCCCGCCACATGGGCGTGGAACTGTCGCTGGACGACTGGCAGCGGCTGGGCGAGGACATCCCGCTGCTGGCCAACTGCATGCCCGCCGGCAAGTACCTGGGCGAGGGCTTCCACCGAGCTGGCGGGGTGCCGGCGGTGCTCCACGAACTGCTCAAGGCGGGGCGCCTGCACGGCGATTGCCTGACGGTATCCGGGCGCACCATCGGTGCCATCGCCGAAGGCGCGGCCAGCACCGATCCCGCCGTGATCCAGCCCTATGAGGCGCCGCTCAAGCACCGCGCCGGCTTCATCGTGCTCAGCGGCAATTTCTTCGATAGCGCCATCATGAAGATGTCGGTGGTGGGCGAGGCCTTTCGCCAGACCTACCTGGCCGAGCCCGGGGCGGAAAACAGCTTCGAGGCGCGGGCCATCGTCTTCGAGGGGCCGGAGGACTACCACGCGCGCATCGACGACCCTGCGCTGGACATCGACGAGCGCTGCATCCTGGTGATCCGCGGTGCCGGTCCGGTGGGCTATCCGGGCAGCGCCGAGGTGGTCAACATGGCCCCGCCGGCGGCGCTGATCAAGAAGGGCATCGACTCCCTGCCGTGCCTGGGCGACGGGCGCCAGAGCGGCACCTCGGCCAGCCCCTCGATCCTCAACATGTCGCCTGAGGCGGCGGTGGGTGGCGGCCTGGCGCTGCTCAAGACCAACGACCGGTTGCGCGTGGACCTCAATGCCCGCAGCGTCGACGTGCTGCTCGACGATGCCGAGCTGGAACGCCGCCGCGCCGAATGGACGCCCAACCTGCCGCCGGCCCAGACCCCCTGGCAGGAACTCTACCGGCAACTGGTGGGCCAGCTCTCCACCGGCGGCTGCCTGGAGCCGGCCACCCTGCACCTCAAGGTGATCGCCCGCGAAGGCGGGGTGCCGCGGCATTCGCATTAGATCGAACAGACTCGCACTGGCGGCCGGGCTTCATTAAGCTCTGCCGCCATGAACCGTACCCTCTATAGCCTGATCTTCACCCTGGCCTTGCCCTTCATCCTGCTGCGCCTGCTCTGGCGCGGACGCAAGGCGCCCGCCTATCGGCAACGCATCGGCGAGCGCCTGGCACTGGGGTTGCCAGAGGTGCCACCCGGCGGCATCTGGGTGCATGCGGTGTCGGTGGGGGAGAGCATCGCCGCCGCGCCGGTGATCCGTGCGCTGCGCCAGCGCCATCCCGAATTGCCGATCACCGTGACCTGCATGACGCCGACCGGCTCGGAGCGCATTCGCGCCCTGTTCGGTAGCGAGGTCCATCACTGCTATCTGCCCTACGACCTGCCGAGGCTAGCCGGGCGCTTCCTCGACCGGCTGCGGCCAAGCCTGGGGGTGGTGATGGAAACCGAACTCTGGCCCAACCTCATCCACCAGGCGGCGCGCCGTGACCTTCCCATCGCCCTGGCCAACGGCCGGCTGTCCGAGCGTTCCGCCCGGGGCTACGGAAAACTGGGCGGAGTGACCGCGCCGATGCTGGCGGAGCTGGCCTGGCTGGCGGTGCAGACGCCGGTGGAAGCCGAGCGCTTCCGGGCCCTCGGTGCCCGTGCCGAGCGGGTCACGGTCACCGGTTCCATCAAGTTCGACCTGCGCATCGATCCCGAGCTGCCGACCCGTGCGGCTGCGCTACGCCAGGGCTGGGGCAGTCGCCCGGTGTGGATCGCCGCCAGTACCCACGCCGGCGAAGACGAGATCCTGCTCCAGGCCCAGCGTCAACTGCTGGCCACACGCCCCGATGCCCTGCTGATCCTGGTGCCGCGTCATCCCGAACGCTTTCCCGAGGTGCTGGGCGAGGTGCGCGGTAAAGGCTTCAGCGTGATCCAGCGCTCGACGGGGGAGGCGGTGCAGCCGCAGACCCAGGTGCTGCTGGGCGACACCATGGGCGAGCTGCTGTTTCTCTACGCCCTGGCCGACGTCGCCTTCGTCGGCGGCAGCCTGATCGAACGTGGCGGGCACAATCCGCTGGAGCCGGCCGCTCTCGGCGTGCCGGTGCTCAGCGGACCGCATGTATTCAACTTCCTCGACATCGTCGCCCAGCTGCGCGACGCCGGCGCTTTGGAAACAGTCGCGGAAGCCCCGGCCATTGCCGCGGCCGTGAGCCGACTCTGGGCCGAACCGGCGGAAACCGAGCGGCGCCGGCAGGCGGGCCTGGCGGTACTGGCCGCCAATCAGGGCGCGCTGGAGCGGCTGCTCTCCGGGCTCGACGGACTGCTTAGAGCCTGCTCATGATCTGCTGCGCGTCGGCCAAACTGCGTTGAAAGTGCCTTCGGAATGCTCATTTACCGCACGTAAACTCCGCTTCCTCAGGCACTTTCGCCTTGTTTGTCTCTAGCTCGCGAGATCCTGAGCAGGCTCTCAAGCCCTGAGCGGAACGCGCCGGCAGGACGTCGGCGCGGGTCTTGGCCAGGTCCGGCGGCAGGAAGTCGCGATCCGGGTCGTAGTGGGGATCGAGATAGCCCGACAGCGCCAGAAGGTCATTGGGCGCCAGGGTGCCGGCCGCCTGCTTGAGCCTCAGAGTGTCCAGGATGTAGTTGTAGCGGGCGTCGTTGTACTGGCGCACGGCGTTGTACAGCAGCCGCTGGGCGTCGAGCACGTCGACGATGGTGCGGCTGCCCACCTGGTAGGCGATCTCGGTGGCTCTCAGGGCGCGCTGGCTGGAGGCGATGGACAGCCGCCGAGCGCGCACCTGCTCGATGTCGGTGTTGATTGCCCGATGGGCATTGCGGGTGTTCTGCACCACCTGGCGACGCAGGCTTTCCTGCTGCTGCTCACTGCGGTCCAGCTGCTGGTAGGCCTGGCGCGCCTGGGAGCTGGTGGCGCCGCCGCTGTACAGCGGCACCTCCACCTGGATACCGATGCTGCGGCTGTTGACCGGGCTGCCGAACAGGGACAGCTGCTCGGCGTTGGGCAGATTCACCGCGTCGTTGTCGCTGTGGCTGTAGCGCGCCACCGCATCCACCGTCGGCAGGTGCCCGGCGCGGCGCTGGCGCAGGGTTTCCTGGGCCGCATTGACGCCCTGGCCGGCAACCAGCAGCTGCAGATTCTGGCGCATGGCGGTGTCCACCCACTGGCGGGCATCGTTGGGTTGTGGCGGCAGGATCGGCAGGTCGTGGCGGATGCCGGCGATGCTGCCGTAGTCGCGATCGGTCAGCCGGGTCAGGGCCTGGAAGGCGTCGGCCACCTGCTGCTCGCTCTGGGAGCGGTTGGCCTGGGCATTGTCGAAGCTGGCCTGGGCCTGGAGCACGTCGGTGTCGTCGGTCAGGCCGACCTTGTAGCGCTCGCGGGACTGGTCCAGCTGACGGTACAGCGCCTTTTCCTCGGCGCGAGCGGTGGCCAGGGCGTCCTGGGCGCGCAGGGCGCTGAAATAGCCCTCGGCGGTCTGCAGGATGAGTTGCTGCTGGGCGGCGGAAAACTGCAGCTCGGCCTGCTCGGTGGCGGCCTGGGCCGCCTTGAGCTGGAACCAGCGATCGGCGCGGAACAGCGGCTGGCTGAGGGTCGCCTGGATCAGCTGGCTGCTGCGGTCGCTGCTGTAGCGGCCACCCTGGACGCCCAGCGCCGGATTGTCCTTGAGCTGCAGGCTGGTATGGGTGTCGTTGAATTGGGCACCGAGCCCGATCTGCGGCAGCAGGCCGGCGCGCGCCTGGGGCACCGCCTCGCGCTGGGCGCCAAGTCCGGCACGTTCGGCGGCGAGGTCGGCGTTGTTGTCCAGCGCTTCGCGGTAGACGTCGAGCAGGCCATTGCCGGCGACCTGGGCCTGGGCCAGGCCGGCCGTGCTGCAGAGCGCCGCGAGCAGCAGGAATCTTCGCATTCTTGGAGCCTTCCTTGAGGGACCGCGCCAGTGTAGTGGCTTCGTCCGAATCCGCCATAGGAGAGGAAATAGCGGTCGAAGTTTCTGCCGCTCTGGGTTTACACTGGCCGCGTTCTTGTCGGGGTGCGCTACGAGGCGCTGAGATCGGGTAGTCCCGGATCCCGTTGAACCTGATCAGGCTAGGCGCGCCGCATGGCGGTGCGTCAACCTGCGTAGGGAACAAGAGGGCGTCCGCTGTCTCCATCCGTGGTCGCCATCCGTCCGGGCTTGCGTCTCCTTGCGTGCCCACCCTTCGTCCAGGTTCTTCCCTCGGCAACGCGCCCACCAGGAGAGCCTCGATGAACAAGCAGAACAACGTCACCGACTTCACCCGCGTCGACCGCCAGTCCACCCAGCCGCTGCCCAATTCGCGCAAGGTCTATCTGACCGGCTCGCGTCCCGACATTCGCGTGCCGGTGCGGGAAATCTCCCTCGCCGATACTTCCACCGCGTTCGGCGGTGAAAAGAACGCCCCGGTGTGCGTCTACGACACCTCCGGTCCCTACACCGATCCGGCGGTGCACATCGACCTGCGCAAGGGCCTGCCGGACGTCCGCTCGCGCTGGATCGAAGCGCGCGGCGACACCGAGCTGCTGGCCGGGCTGTCTTCCGACTTCGGTCAGGCGCGCCTCGCCGATCCGAGCCTGGCCGCCCTGAGATTCGACCTGGCGCGCCAGCCGCGCCGGGCCAAGGCCGGGCGCAACGTTTCCCAGATGCACTATGCCCGCCAGGGCATCGTCACCCCGGAGATGGAATACATCGCCATCCGCGAGAACATGAAGCTGCAGGAAGCCCGCGCCGCCGGCCTGCTCGGCAATCAGCACCGTGGCCAGAGTTTCGGCGCCAGCATTCCCCAGGAAATCACCCCCGAATTCGTCCGCGACGAAGTGGCTCGCGGCCGCGCCATCATCCCGGCCAACATCAACCACCTGGAGCTGGAGCCGATGATCATCGGCCGCAACTTCCTGGTGAAGATCAATGGCAACATCGGCAACAGCGCCCTGGGCTCCTCCATCGAGGAAGAGGTCGAGAAGCTGACCTGGGGCATTCGCTGGGGCGCCGACACCGTGATGGACCTGTCCACCGGCAAGCACATCCACGAGACCCGCGAGTGGATCATCCGCAACTCGCCGGTCCCCATTGGCACCGTGCCCATCTACCAGGCCCTGGAAAAGGTCGATGGCGTTGCCGAGGAGCTGACCTGGGAGCTGTTCCGCGACACCCTCATCGAGCAGGCGGAGCAGGGCGTGGACTACTTCACCATCCATGCCGGGGTACGCCTGCACTACGTGCCCCTGACCGCCAAGCGCGTCACCGGCATCGTCTCCCGCGGCGGCTCCATCATGGCCAAGTGGTGCCTGGCGCATCACAAGGAAAACTTCCTCTACACCCACTTCGAAGACATCTGCGAAATCATGCAGGCCTACGACGTGAGCTTCTCCCTGGGTGACGGCCTGCGTCCGGGCTCCATCGCCGACGCCAACGACGCCGCCCAGTTCGGCGAGCTGGAAACCCTCGGCGAGCTGACCAAGATCGCCTGGAAGCATGACGTCCAGACCATGATCGAAGGTCCGGGCCACGTGCCCATGCAGCTGATCAAGGAAAACATGGACAAGCAGCTGGAGTGCTGCGACGAGGCGCCGTTCTATACCCTCGGCCCGCTGACCACCGACATCGCCCCCGGCTACGACCACATCACCAGCGGCATCGGCGCCGCCATGATCGGCTGGTTCGGCTGCGCCATGCTCTGCTACGTGACGCCCAAGGAGCACCTCGGCCTGCCCAACAAGGACGACGTCAAGACCGGCATCATCACCTACAAGATCGCCGCCCATGCCGCGGACCTGGCCAAGGGGCACCCCGGCGCCCAGATCCGCGACAACGCCCTGTCCAAGGCGCGCTTCGAATTCCGCTGGGAAGACCAGTTCAACCTGGGCCTGGACCCGGACACGGCGCGCGCCTTCCACGACGAGACCCTGCCCAAGGACTCGGCCAAGGTGGCGCACTTCTGCTCCATGTGCGGCCCCAAGTTCTGCTCGATGAAGATCACCCAGGAGGTCCGCGACTACGCCAAGGAAAACGGCCTGACCGACGAGCAGAAGGCCATCGAGGCCGGCTTCCAGGAACAGGCGGCGCGCTTCAAGGACGAAGGCGGCGTGATCTACAAGCAGGTCTGACGACCGTAGGTTGGCGCTGAGCGCAGCGAAGCCCAACAATGCCCGGCGTCACCCAACGACGTCGGGCGCCCTCAACCCCTTGCTCAAGAGACCCATCATGGCCCAGGCCCCCGGCCTCTATATCCCCACCGTCCCCGTTCCGGCGGACCGCCGCATCCTTGGCGGGCGCGATCTCTTCACCCTCTGGTTCTCCCTCGGCATCGGCCTCATGGTGGCCCAGGCCGGCGCGCTGCTGGCGCCCGGGCTGGGCCTGGCCGATGGCCTGCTGGTGCTGGTGCTCGGCACCGGGGTCGGGGTGCTGCTGCTGGCGGCGGCCGGCCTGGTGGGCAGCGACACCGGCCTGGCCGGGATGAGCGCCCTGGGCCAGAGCCTCGGCCAGCGCGGCGCGCTGTTGCCGGCGGTACTCAACATCACCCAGCTGATCGGCTGGGGCGCCTTCGAACTGGTGGTGATGCGCGAGGCGGCCAGCGTGCTGCTGGGCAGCTGGGGCCTGCAGGCCTGGTCCTCGCCCGTGCTCTGGACCCTGGTGTTCGGCGCCCTGGCCACGGCCCTGGCGGTGGCCGGTCCGCTGACCTTCGTGCGCCGTTTTCTCAGTCGCTGGGGCATCTGGCTGCTGCTGGGCGCCTGCACCTGGCTGACCCTGGACCTCTTCCTGCGCGCCGACCTGGCCGCGCTCTGGCAGCGCCCGGGCGACGGTTCCCTGACCCAGGCGCTGGGCTTCGACCTGGTGGTGGCCATGCCACTGTCCTGGCTGCCGGTGATCGCCGACTACACCCGCTTCGCCCGCACCGGCCGCAGCGCCGGTCGCGGCGTCCTGCTCGGCTACTTCTGTGGCAACCTCTGGCTGATGGGCCTGGGCTTCGCCTATACCCTGGCCTTCGCCAGCGGCGGTGAAGCCGACGCCCTGCTACGCGCCCTGGCCGTGGCCGGCCTGGGCCTGCCGCTGCTGCTGATCCTGCTGGACGAGTCGGAAAACGCCTTCGCCGCCTATCACTCGGCGGCCGTAGCGACGGGTTTCCTGGCCCAGGTGAAGATCTGGCAGCTGACCCTGGCCATCGGCATCCTCTGCACCCTGCTGGCGCTCCTGGTACCCCTGGCCCAGTACGAACACTTCCTGCTGCTGATCGGCTCGGTGTTCGCCCCGCTGTTCGGCGTGGTGCTGGTGGACCACTTCCTGCTGCGCCGCCGCAAGGCTCCGCAGCGGGTCCGGGCGCTGCGCCTGGAGTCCCTGATCGCCTGGGCCCTGGGCGTGGCCGTCTACCACCTGCTGCCGACGCTGCTCCCCGCCTGGGGCGCGACCCTGCCAGCCGTCGTGGTGGCGGGTACCGCGCAGGCGCTGCTGGGGTTGAAGCGAGTTTAGCGTCCGGCCGTTGGGCTTCGCTGCGCTCAACCCAACCTACGCCTAACTGCCCCCTCTCCCGCTTGCGGGGGAGGGTTGGGGTGGGGGCAAGTCGGCACGCGTGGATGAGGCTGCGCCGTCATCCACCCTACGACTGAGTCGGACCTGTCGGGCTTCGCTGCGCCCAACCCAACCTACGGCGGCCGACGTGACACCGCAGGTTGGGTTGAGACGGCTCCATCGTCGAAGCCCAACAACGCGGACTACGGCTGGCGGCTTTTGCCACGCCCCGGGAAATACTCGCCCTTGAGGATGCCATTGAGCTTGGGATAGGGGATCTTCAGCTCCGGGTGGCCCATGGCGTAGGGGGCGATGCTGCCGATGTCGTACTTGAGCGTCAGGGCGCCGAAGTCCAGGGCCACGTTGTTGGTCTTGAGGAAGGGCCACTGCTGGCGGAACTCGGCATCGCCGACGCCATTGCTGACCATCCAGGCCTCGCGCGACAGCTGCGCCAGCCGCCAGAACTCGGCTTCCTGCCCCGGCACCAGCATGTCGCCCAGGGTGATCTGCCGGTTGAGATGGCGATCCCAGGTGACGAAGTCGCGGCCGGCCAGGCCATGGGCGCCGCCATTGGCCAGGTAGCTGGAGAATTCGATGATCACCAGGCCGTCATGCTGTTCACGCACCTTGGCCTGCAGATAGCTGCTCCAGCGTGGCTGCGCCTTGGCGAGGAAATCCCGCTCGTAGCTCCCCAGCGAGGCCGGGATGGGCGCACCCGGCTCGGCGCGGGCCAGGCCCAGCAGGTGCCGCTGCACCAGGGCGTCCAGGGCCGGGTCGCCGAATTCGACGTAGTCGATGTTGATCAGCGGGCAGTCTTCGCCCTGGCAACCGGTCGGGCGGTGCTCCCAGGCCTGGTGGCGAGGCGTGAGAGGTTTGTCGAGGTTGGGGCCGAAGACGCTTTGGCAACCACCGAGCAGCAGGCCGGCGAGCAGGAGGAGCGGGCGGATACGCATGGGATTCCTTGTCATGGAAACAGAGAATGACGGCTTTCGAACCCGTCTGGCCCCATAAGTTTGCCAGGGCCGGGCGGAGGTTTCCCGGCTTGTTGTCCTTTTCGCGACTTGGCGCGCCAGGGGCTGCACGAGTGCAGGCGGCACGCTAGGATGATCTGATCACTCTTCAATCAGCGCTGGAGCGCCCATGACCGAAGCCAACGAATCCCAGGCGCCCGCCGTTGAAATCCTGAGCCGCGAGATCTGCTTCCAGGGTTTCTATCGCATGGCCCGCTTCCGGTTGCGCCATCGCCAGTTCTCCGGCGCGCTGGGGCCGGAACTGGAGCGCGAGGTCTTCGTGCGTCCCGATGCCGTCTGCGTGCTGCCCTACGACGCCGTGCGCGACGAGGTGGTACTGATCGAGCAGTTTCGCGTCGGCGTCATGGAAAAGACCGCTCATCCCTGGCTGCTTGAGCCGGTGGCGGGCTTGGTGGACAAGCAGGGCGAGGCCGTCGAGGCGGTCGCTCATCGGGAAGCCGAGGAAGAAGCCGGGCTGACCTTGCAATCGCTCTGGCCCATCTCCACCTACTTCCCCTCGCCTGGCGGCAGCGACGAACAGGTCTATCTCTACCTGGGTCGCTGCAGCACCGCGGATGCCGGCGGCGTCCATGGCCTGGAGGAGGAGGGCGAGGACATTCGCGTCCATGTCTGGTCGCTGGACGAGGCACTGGCAGGGGTTCGCGACGGTCGAATCAATAACGCAGCGGCAATCATCGCCCTGCAATGGTTGGCGCTCAATCGCGCCGAGGTACGGGGGTTATGGGGCTGAAACTGCGAGATCGCTATCGAGTTGACCTGCCGGGCCTGCAGGCCACGTGCGAGGCCAACTACGTGCGGCTGATGCGGCTTCTGCCCAAGATGCGCGAAGCCGTGGTATCGCGCCGCGTCATGTTGTCGCAAGGCGAGCGCCCGCTGGGCGTGCTCGCCCTGGAAGTCACCGAGGCCTGTCCCTATACGACGGTCCTGCGGGTCCGCCAGGAACTGGGGTTGCCCTGGTTGCCGGTGCCCGAACTGGAAGTGCGCGTCTATCACGATGCGCGGATGGCGGAAGTGGTGTCGGCCGGGGCCTCCCGGCACCTGCTCGGGCGCTATCCCTATCCCAATCAGGCCATGTATCAGCCTGACGAGAAGAGTCAGCTCAATCTGTTTCTCGGCGAGTGGCTGAGTCACTGCCTGGCCTGTGGCCACGAAGCTGAACCTATCCTGCAGCGATGAGCACTGGGGCGCAACGCTGACAGCCGTAGCTTCCCTCACGCTGTGCAAGCTGCGAAAATGTGAAGCATGCACGCAAGTTCCCGGGAACTTTTCTGCACCCTGCCTGCGCTCGTTGTCCCCTTATGCCCCTAGGAGGCTTTGGTGAGTTTGCCGGATAGTGTCAACGCTCCCCTCGTCGTCCAACTGACCGATAGTCATCTGTTTGCACGCGCCAATGGCCGGTTGCTGGGTATCGATACGGCAGCCAGCCTGCAGCAGGTGGTGGCGCAGGTGGTACGGGAGCAGCCACGCATCGATCTGCTGCTGGCCAGCGGTGATCTCTCCCAGGACGGCTCCGTGGCCTCCTATCAACGCTTTTGCGAGCTGACCGAACCCCTGGCTGCGCCCATGCGCTGGCTGGCCGGCAACCATGACGAGAACGCGCCCATGGCCAAGGCCTGTGGCAATCGCGACTTCCTGGAAACCGTCACCGACCTGGGCGCCTGGCGCCTCGTCCTGCTCGACAGCACCGTGCGCGGCTGCGTGTTCGGCGAACTGGAGCAGGCGCAGCTGCTGGCCCTGGACGAGGCCCTGAGCGCCGCGCCCGAGCGTCCGGCCCTGATCTGCCTGCACCATCACCCGGTACCCGTGGGTTGCGGCTGGATGGAGCCCCTGGGCCTGCACCGGGCGGACGAGCTGTTTGCCGTGCTGGACCGCCATCCCCAGGTCAGGGTGGTGCTCTGGGGGCACATCCACCAGGAGTTCGATCAGCTGCGCAACGGCGTGCGCCTGCTGGCGTCGCCGTCCACCGGTCTGCAATTCGAGCCGGGCAGCGAGGACTTCAAGGCGGGCGACCAGGCCCCGGGCTACCGCTGGTTGCGCCTGTTGCCCGACGGCACTCTGGAAACCGGTGTCTCGCGCCTGCAACAGCACACCTTCACCGTGGATCACAGCGCCGCGGGCTACTAGGGCTGACGCCGGTCGGCTGCCTTGGTCGCGAGGGTCGAAACGGGTTACCCTTTACCTGTTTTTTTATCCAGTAGGAGCGGCCCGATGCCGTCGATCCTCTATATCCATGGCTTCAACAGCTCACCCGCGTCCCTGAAGGCGCGGCAGCTCACCGCCTGCATGAGCCGACTCGGCCTGGCGGACCGCCTGCGCGCGCCGGCGCTGCCCAATGATGCCGACGCCGCCTTCGCCCTCCTGGAGCGCGAACTGGCCGAGCTGGACGCCCCCTTGCTGGTCGGCAGCTCCCTGGGCGGCTACTATGCCACCGTCCTGGCCAAGCGCCACGGGCTCAAGGCCGTGCTGATCAATCCGGCGGTCCGGCCCTGGCGCTTCATGGAGCACTACCTGGGGCCCCAGCGCAATCACCATACCGGCGAGAGCTGGACCCTCACCGAGGCCCACGTCGAGGCCATGCGCGCGCTGGAAGTCGCGGTGCCGGCGGATCCCGAGCGTTTCCACGTCTGGCTGCAGACCGGCGACGAGACCCTCGACTACCGCGACGCCGAACGCTACTACGGCGGCTGCACCCTGCGTATCGAGCAGGGTGGCGACCACGGCTTCCAGGGCTTCCATCGCCAGCTGCCGCTGCTGCTGGAGCTGGCCGGCTTCGACCCGGCGCTCTGGCGCGAGCTGGATTTCAACACCTTCGAATAGAGACCCCATGGCCACGCAGAACGCCTATAACGCCGACGCCATCGAAGTCCTCTCCGGACTCGATCCGGTGCGCAAGCGCCCTGGCATGTACACCGACACCTCGCGGCCCAACCACCTGGCCCAGGAAGTCATCGACAACAGCGTGGACGAGGCCCTGGCCGGTCATGCGCGGCAGGTGCAGGTGATCCTGCACGCCGACAACTCCCTCGAAGTGATCGATGACGGCCGGGGCATGCCGGTGGACATCCATCCGGAAGAGGGCGTCTCCGGCGTCGAGCTGATCCTTACCAAGCTGCATGCCGGTGGCAAGTTCTCCAACAAGAACTACCAGTTCTCCGGCGGCCTGCACGGCGTGGGCATTTCCGTGGTGAACGCCCTGTCGACCCGGGTCGAGGTGCGCGTCAAGCGCGAAGGCAACGAATACGGCATGGCCTTCGCCGATGGCTTCAAGGCCAGCGAACTGGCCGTGGTCGGCAGCGTTGGCAAGCGCAATACCGGCACCAGCGTGCACTTCTGGCCGGATCCCAAGTACTTCGATGCGCCCAAGTTCTCCGTCAGCCGCCTGAAGCACGTGCTCAAGGCCAAGGCGGTGCTCTGCCCGGGCCTGGCGGTGAGCTTCCACGACGAAGCCAGCGGCGAGCGCAGCGAATGGCATTACGAAGACGGCCTGAGGTCCTATCTGATCGACACCGTGGGCGATGCCCTGCGGCTGCCCGAGGCACCCTTCCACGGCAGCCTGGCCTCGTCCCGGGAAGCGGTGGACTGGGCACTGTTCTGGCTGCCCGAAGGCGGCGAGTCGGTGCAGGAAAGTTACGTCAACCTGATTCCCACCGCCCAGGGCGGCACCCATGTGAACGGCCTGCGCCAGGGCCTGCTGGATGCCATCCGCGAATTCTGCGAATTCCGCAACCTCTTGCCGCGCGGCCTCAAGCTGGCCCCGGAAGACGTCTGGGAGCGCATCGCCTTCGTTCTCTCGATGAAGATGCAGGAGCCGCAATTCTCCGGCCAGACCAAGGAGCGCCTGTCCTCCCGCGAGGCCGCGGCCTTCGTCTCCGGGGTGGTCAAGGACGCCTTCAGCCTCTGGCTCAACGCCCATCCGGAGCTGGGTCAGCAGATCGCCGAACTGGCCATCAACAATGCCGGCCGCCGCCTCAAGGCCGGCAAGAAGGTCGAGCGCAAGAAGATCACCCAGGGGCCGGCGCTGCCCGGCAAGCTGGCCGATTGCGCCGGTCAGGATCCGATGAGATCCGAGCTGTTCCTGGTGGAGGGCGACTCCGCCGGCGGCAGCGCCAAGCAGGCGCGCAGCAAGGAATTCCAGGCCATCATGCCGCTGCGCGGCAAGATCCTGAATACCTGGGAAGTGGACGGCAGCGAGGTGCTGGGCAGCCAGGAGGTGCACGACATCGCCGTGGCCATCGGTATCGACCCGGGCAGCGCCGACCTGAGCGGCCTGAGATACGGCAAGATCTGCATCCTCGCCGACGCCGACTCCGACGGCCTGCACATCGCCACCCTGCTGTGCGCGCTGTTCGTGCAGCACTTCCGGCCGCTGGTGGATGCCGGCCACGTCTATGTGGCCATGCCGCCGCTGTACCGCATCGACCTCGGCAAGGAGGTGCACTACGCCCTCGACGAAGCCGAGCGCGACGGTGTCCTGGATCGCCTGGCGGCGGAAAAGAAGCGCGGCAAGCCCCAGGTGACCCGCTTCAAGGGCCTCGGCGAGATGAATCCGCTGCAGCTGCGCGAGACCACCATGGACCCCAACACCCGGCGCCTGGTGCAGCTGACCCTGGAGGACGTGCCCGGCACCCTCGAGATGATGGACATGCTGCTAGCCAAGAAGCGATCCGGCGATCGCAAGAGCTGGCTGGAATCCAAGGGCGATCGCGCCGAAGTGCTGCTTTGAGCGCCTGACTCATTGGTCGTGCCCATCGCGGCCATGGGCCGCTCCTCCGGTAGGAGCAACCCATGGCCGCGATAAAGGCACGCCATCCGATTACCGACGTAACACCAAAGGATTCCCATGAGTGCACCCCTCGACCTGAGCCTGGATGGCGTCGAACGCCGTTCGCTGGCCGACTTCACCGAGCAGGCGTACCTGAACTACTCCATGTACGTCATCATGGACCGCGCCCTGCCGCATATCGGCGACGGCCTCAAGCCAGTCCAGCGCCGCATCATCTACGCCATGAGCGAACTGGGCCTGGACGCCGACGCCAAGCACAAGAAATCCGCCCGTACCGTGGGTGACGTGCTCGGTAAGTACCACCCCCATGGCGACTCGGCCTGCTACGAAGCCATGGTGCTCATGGCGCAGCCGTTCTCCTATCGCTATCCGCTGGTGGATGGCCAGGGCAACTGGGGTGCGCCCGACGATCCCAAGTCCTTTGCCGCCATGCGCTACACCGAGGCGCGGCTGTCGCGCTATTCCGAGGTGCTGCTCAACGAGCTGGGGCAGGGCACCGTGGACTGGGTGCCCAACTTCGACGGTACCCTGAACGAGCCGGCCGTGCTGCCGGCACGGCTGCCTAACCTGCTGCTCAACGGCACCACCGGCATCGCCGTGGGCATGGCCACCGACATCCCGCCGCACAACCTGCGCGAGGTGGCGGCCGCCTGCGTGCGCCTGCTGGACGATCCCATCGCCGGGATCCCCGAACTGCTCGAACACGTGCCGGGCCCGGACTTCCCCACCGAAGCCGAGATCATCACCCCCCACGCCGACCTGCGCAAAATCTACGAGACCGGTCGCGGCTCGGTGCGCATGCGCGCCGTCTACCGCCGCGAAGATGGCGACGTGGTCATCACCGCGCTGCCGCACCAGGTCTCCGGTTCCAAGGTGCTGGAGCAGATCGCCGCCCAGATGCAGGCCAAGAAGCTGCCCATGGTGGCGGACCTGCGCGACGAGTCGGACCATGAGAACCCGACCCGCATCGTCATCGTGCCGCGCTCCAACCGCATCGATGCCGACGAGCTGATGCAGCACCTGTTCGCCACCACCGATCTCGAATCCAGCTACCGGGTCAACCTCAACGTCATCGGCCTGGACGGCAAGCCCCAGGTCAAGGACCTCAGGCAGATCCTCCAGGAATGGCTGATCTATCGCATCGGCACCGTGCGCCGCCGCCTGCAGTTCCGCCTGGACAAGGTCGAGCGTCGCCTGCACCTGCTGGATGGCCTGCTGATCGCCTTCCTCAACCTGGATGAGGTGATCCACATCATCCGCACCGAAGAGCATCCCAGGCAAGCGCTGATGGCCCGCTTCGAACTCTCCGAGGACCAGGCCGACTACATCCTCGAGACCCGCCTGCGCCAGCTGGCGCGCCTGGAAGAAATGAAGATCCGCGGCGAACAGGCCGAGCTGCTCAAGGAGCAGAAGCGCCTGCAGACCCTGCTGGGCAGCGACAAGAAGCTGCGCAACCTGGTCCGCGACGAACTGATCAAGGATGCCGAGACCTATGGCGACGCCCGCCGCTCGCCCATCGTCGCCCGGGCCGAGGCCAAGGCCCTGTCCGAAACCGAGCTCATGCCCACCGAGCCGGTGACCGTGGTGCTTTCCGAGAAGGGCTGGGTGCGCCAGGCCAAGGGCCATGACGTCGATCCGACCGGGCTGTCCTACAAGGCCGGCGACGGCTTCAAGGCAGCGGCCCTGGGCCGCTCCAATCAGTTCGCCGTCTTCATCGACTCCACCGGCCGCAGCTATTCCGTCGCCGCCCATTCGCTGCCGTCGGCGCGGGGCCAGGGCGAGCCCCTGACCGGACGCCTGACGCCACCGCCGGGGGCCAGCTTCGAGTGCCTGCTGCTGCCGGATGACATCGGCCTCTATGTCATGGCGTCGGACGCCGGCTACGGCTTCGTGGTCAGGGGCGAGGACCTGCAGGCCAAGAACAAGGCCGGCAAGGCGCTGATCAGTCTGCCCAATGGCGCCAGGGTGCTGCCGCCCAAGCCGGTGGCTTCCCTGGAAGACACCTCCCTCGCGGTGGTTACCAACGAGGGACGGCTTCTGGTGTTCGCCATCACCGAGCTGCCGCAACTGGCCAAGGGCAAGGGCAACAAGCTGATCTCCATTCCCGGCGATCGGGTCGCCAAACGCGAGGAATACGTGATCGATCTGGCCGTGGTGCCGGCCGGCGCCTCCCTCACGCTGCAGGCCGGCAAACGGCCCTATACCCTCAAGGGCAGCGACCTGGAGCACTACCGTGCCGAGCGCGGCCGGCGGGGCAACAAGCTGCCACGGGGCTTCCAGCGGGTGGACTCGCTGCAGGTGGAAACTTGAGCCGCCCGCGGTCAGCCGCTAGCATAGCCCGGATTTTTTCGACCAGGACTCGCCGGGCCTTGATGCCCGTCGAGAGAGAGCCTCGATGAAACGGATGTGTCTTGCCAGGCTGGCGCTCGTCGGCCTGCTGGCCGGCCTGGGTGGCTGTGCCAGCCTCGGCCCCAGCCACTACTACCAGCTCGATGGCGGCAATGCGCGTGCGCCGGCGAGCAGTGAGCGCGGCCTGGCGGTGTGGATCGAAAGCCTGCAACTGGCCGACTACCTGCAGCGCGACGTGCTGCTGGAGCGCCAGCCCGACGGCAGTCTCAAGACCACCCGCGATCACTGGGCCGGACCGCTGGACGCCAACGTGCGCCAGTTGCTGCAGCGCCAGCTCGCCGGCCGCCTCAATAGCGGCCGGGTGGTGGTGGGGGAGCAACCCGCAGGCTTCGATCCGCAGTACCGGGTGGAACTGGTGGTGACCCGCCTCGATGCGGGTGACCAGGCGCCTGCCACCCTCGATGCCAGCTGGCAGTTGCGCGACGGCCAGGGCCGGCTGCTGGACACCGAGGTGATCCACCTGCAGACCCGGCACGCGGGCGATCGCGCGGCCCAGGTGCGGGCCCAGGGCGAATTGCTGCAGCAACTGTCGGCGCGGCTGGCCACCGATCTCACCAAGGTCGCCCAGCGCGGCCGCCGCGAGACCGAGATGGCGCGCAAGGAGCCGAAGAAACTTGTCGAAGAGGCCCAGGCTCGGCCAACGCTGCCGGCCGTGGTGCCCATCCGCACCGGCGCCGAGGTCTACCGCTTCTGACCCGACCAGGCTCCCGCGCGTCGCCGCGCGGGAGCCTTCGGCGGCGCTCGATGCTCTATCCAGCAGGACCCTCAAGCCCCGGAGGTTTCATGACGCTGCCCCTGTTTCCGCTCAACACCACCCTGTTTCCCGGTTGCCGCCTTGATCTGCAGCTGTTCGAAGCCCGCTATCTGGACATGCTCGGTCGCTGCCTCAAGCAGGGCAGCAGCTTTGGCGTGGTGACCATCCTCGAGGGCCGCGAGACCGGTGCGGCGCCCAATCGTCTGGGCGCCTATGGCTGCGAGGCGCTGATCCGCGACTGGCAGCAGCAGAGCAACGGCCTGCTGGGCATCCGCATCGAAGGCGGACGGCGCTTTCGCCTCCTGAGCCAGGAAGAGCAACCCGATCACCTGGTGGTGGGTGAGGTGGAGTGGCTCCCCGAGACCGATCCCCAGCCGCTACGCGATGGCGACGCCGACCTGATGGCGCTGCTGGCGGCCCTGGCCCAGCATCCGATGGTGGCCAGCCTGGACATGGGCGGCGAGGTTGTCGACCGCCAGGCACTGGGCTGCCAGCTGGCCTACCTGCTGCCGTTCGAGGCGCACCTCAAGCTGGATTGGCTGGGCATGAGCGATCAGGGCCAGCGCCTGGCCGACATCGAGCGCCATCTGGTGGATCTGCAAGGTGATTTCCAGGCCTGAGAGCCTGTACATGATCTGCTGGGCGTAGGCCAAACGGCGTTTTAAAACGCCCTGGAAGGCCAACCCCGCCCGCGCCTTGTCTGGCGCTAGCTCGCAAGATTCCGGACAGGCTCCGGGCCCAAACGCCGGGCAAAAGAAAGCCCGCCGGGCAGGGCGGGCTAAAAGTGCTTTGGGGGCACTCGATAAGACTCTGGCACTTTGCCATAAGTTCAGTCTTATGAGATCAAAGTGCCAGTCTTGCTGATTCAGCCCGCCAGCAGCTTGATGAACTCGCGATTGAAGGCCGGAATGTCGTCTGGCTTGCGGCTGCTCACCAGTTGACCGTCGACGATGACCTCCTGGTCCTGCCAGGTGGCGCCAGCGTTCTTGAGGTCGTCCGTCAGCGAGGGCCAACTGGTCAGGGTCTTGCCCTGCACCAAGCCGGCGGAGATCAGCAGCCAGGCACCGTGGCAGATGACGGCGACCGGCTTGCCGGCGTCGGCGATCTGCTTGGTCAGCTGCTGGGCCTGCGCGTCGATGCGGATGGTGTCGGCATTGACCACGCCGCCGGGCAACAGTACGGCGTCATAGTCGCCGGCATTGGCTGCGGCGAAGGTGAGGTCCACCGGAAAGCTGTCGGCCGGCTCGGTGCCGTCCCAGCCGCGCACCTCACCCTTCTCGGCGGAGATGATGTGGGTCTGGGCGCCCGCCTGTTCCAGGGCTTGCTTGGGGCCGGTGAGTTCGGCCTGTTCGAAGCCGTCGGTGACCAGGATGGCGATTTTCTTGCCGTTCAGGGATGTAGCCATGGTTGCGGATACCTCGATAGTAATTCGGTCAGGCTAGCCTTTTGCCAGCGCTCCTGAATCCGGCTCGTTTTGCCGCTGCTAAGTTCCTTCGTCGCGCCCGATGGCATCGCCGAGCGGCGCGGAGTAGATTTGCGACATCCATCGCAGAGTAGTCCCCATGTCCCAAGCGTCCCCTCAGCTGACCGAGGAGCAGATCCGTCAGGCCCTGCAAGGCATCAGCATTCCCCCGCAGCCGCAGATCATGGTGGATCTGCAACTCGAACAGCTCATGCCCAACCCCGATCTCAAGGTCATCTCCCGCCTGATCGGCCAGGATCCGGGGCTCTCCGGTGCCCTGCTCAAGCTGGTGAACTCGCCGTACTTCGGCCTCAGCAACCGCATCACCTCGATCCAGCGGGCGGTCAACCTGCTGGGCAGCCAGTCGGTCATCAACCTGATCAACGCCCAGTCGATCAAGGGCGAGCTCACCGACGAGACCATCGTCATCCTCAACCGCTTCTGGGACACCGCCCAGGACGTCGCCGAGACCTGCCTGAGCCTGGCCAAGAAGACCGGCTATCCGACTCCGGACGAGGCCTATGCCCTGGGTCTGTTCCACAACTGCGGCATCCCGCTGATGCTCAAGCGCTTCCCCAACTACATGGCGGTGCTGGAAGAGGCCTATGCCAGCGTCAACGAGCAGGTGCGGGTGGTGGACGTGGAGAACCGCATCTTCAGCACCAACCATGCCGTGGTGGGCTATTTCATCTCCCGCTCCTGGCGCCTGCCGGAACACGTCGGCCAGGCCATCGCCAATCACCACAACGCCCAGTCGGTCTTCGACGAGGACTCTTCGGCCGACATCCAGATCAAGAACCTGCTGGCGCTGCTGAAGATGGCCGAGCACATCTGCCGCTGCTATCGCGCCCTCGGTGGCCAGGACGAGGATCACGAGTGGCAGGCCATCGCGCCGCGGGTGCTGGATCACGTCGGCCTGTCCGAGTACGACTTCGAGTCGCTCAAGGAAACCATCCTTGAAATGGGCAGCGGCCGGATCAATTACTAAGGCATCTGCAAGCCTCCTGGACCTCCATGCCCGAACTACCTGAAGTCGAAACCACCCGCCGGGGCATCGAGCCCCATGTCGTCGGTCAGCGCGTGCGCCGGGTCATCGTCCGCGATGGCCGGCTGCGCTGGCCGGTACCCGAGGACCTGGACGTGCGCCTCTCCGGGCAGCGCATCGAGGCCGTCGAGCGGCGGGCCAAGTACCTGCTGATCCGCGCCGAGAGCGGCACCCTGATCGGCCACCTGGGCATGTCCGGCAGCCTGCGCCTGGTGCCGGCCGACCAGCCGCCGGCCAAGCACGAGCACGTCGACATCGAGCTGGAATCCGGGCTGTCGCTGCGCTACACCGATCCGCGCCGATTCGGCGCGCTGCTCTGGACCCAGGATCCCCATGCCCATGTGCTGCTCTGCAAGCTGGGGCCCGAGCCGCTGACCGAGGCCTTCGACGGCGGTCGGCTGTTCGAGCTGTCGCGCGGGCGCAGCATGGCGGTCAAGCCCTTCATCATGGACAACGCCGTGGTGGTGGGGGTGGGCAACATCTACGCCGCCGAGGCACTGTTCGCCGCCGGCATCGATCCCCGCCGTGCCGCCGGCAGCGTTTCCCGGGCGCGCTACGAGCGCCTGGCCGAAGAGATCAAGAAGGTCCTGGCGCGCTCCATCGAGAGCGGCGGCACCACCCTGCGCGACTTCATCGGCGGTGACGGGGCGCCGGGCTATTTCAAGCAGGAGCTGTTCGTCTACGGGCGCAAGGGCGAATTCTGCAAGGTCTGCGGCACGGGCCTGCAGGAGATCCGCCTGGGCCAGCGCGCCAGCGTCTATTGCCGCAAGTGCCAGCGATGAGGCCCCTGGCCGGGGTGGTCCTGCTGACGCTGCTGAGCGGGGAGGTGGCCTGGGCCGATGCCGACAATGGCCGCAACCTCTTCCTGCGCCGCTGCCACAACTGCCATTCGGTGGGGCCGGGCGCCCAGTCCGGCTTTGGCCCCCAGCTCAACGACCTCGTCGGTCGCCAGGCCGGGAGCCTGGCGGGCTACAACTACTCCGACGCCATGCGCCAGGCCGGCTTCGCCTGGGACCGCGAGGCCCTGGCGGCCTTTCTGCGCGATCCCGAAACGAAGGTGCCAGGCACCAAGATGAGATTCTGGGGCATCGGCGATGCCGAGGACCTGCGCGACATCGCCGACTACCTGGAGACCCAGCCCGGCACTCCCTGAATGCCGGACTAGTGGTCGCCCCCACCGGCCCCCGGCTTGGCCGCGAAGGGCGGCTTGGCCAGCCAGATGATCAGGAACAGGCCCATGAAGATCCAGCCGAGCAGGGTGAAGTAGTCCACCGTGGAGAGCATGTAGGCCTGGCTCTCCACCACCTTGTCCAGCTGGGCATAGGCCTGCTGCGACGGCCCGCCGAGGGCGTCCAGGTAATGCTGGGTGGCCGGGCTGTAGACGGTGACGTCCTCGGTCAGCTGGGCATGGTGATGGATGGCGCGGCGCTGCCACAGCCAGGTGGTCAGGGAGGAAGCGAAGCTGCCGCCGAGGACCCGCAGGAAGGTCGCCAGGCCGCCGCCATCCGCCAGCTCCGACGGCTTGAGGCTGGACAGCAGGATGCTGGTGGTGGGCATGAAGAACAGCGCTACGCCCAGGCCCATGAAGGTCTGCACCTCGGCGATGTGGCGATAGTCCACCTCGTTGTTGAAGGTGGCGCGCATGAAGCAGGATGCCCCGATCACCAGGAAGGAGCCGCCGGCCAGCAGGCGCAGGTCGGTCTTGTGCGCGAACTTGCCCACCAGCGGCGAGAGGATCACCGGCAGGATGCCGATGGGCGCCGCCGCCAGACCGGCCCACACCGGGGTGTAGCCGAGCTGGGTCTGCAGCCACTGGGGCAGCAGCAGGTTGATGCCGAAGAAGCCCGAATAGCCCAGCACCAGCGCCAGGGTGCCAAAGCTGAAGTTGCGATAGCGGAACAGCCGCAGGTTGACGATGGGGTGCTTGTCGGTCAGCTCCCAGATCACCAGGGCGGTGAGGGCCACGGCGGAAAAGGCCGCGCCCAGGCAGATCAGGTTGGATTCGAACCAGTCCAGGTCGTTGCCCTTGTCCAGCACCACCTGCAACACGCCCACACCCAGCACCAGGAGGATCAGCCCGACATAGTCGATGGGCTGGTGCACCAGCTTTTCCGGCTTCTTGCCCAGCTGGCTCCAGACCACCAGGGTGGCGAAGATGCCGATGGGGATGTTGATGAAGAAGATCCACGGCCAGCTGTAGTTGTCGGTGATCCAGCCGCCGGCGATGGGGCCGATGATGGGCGCCACCACCGTCACCATGGCCAGCAGCGCCAGGGCCATGCCGCGCTTGGCCGCCGGGAAGATCGCCAGCAGCAGGGTCTGGGCCATGGGATAGAGCGGGCCGGCGACGAAGCCCTGCATGGCGCGGAAGATCACCAGCTCGGGCATGGAGGTGGCGATGCCGCAGAGAAAGGAGGTGATGACGAACAGCACCACGGCGGCCATGAACAGCTTGACCTCGCCGAAGCGGCGCGCCATCCAGCCGGTCAGCGGCAGGGCGATGGCGTTGCTCACGGCGAAGGCGGTGATGACCCAGGTGCCCTGTTCCGAACTCACCCCGAGGTTGCCGGAAATGGTGGTCAGGGCGACGTTGGCGATGGTGGTGTCGAGCACCTGCATGAAGGTGGCCAGGGACAGGCCCACCGTGGCGAGCACCAGGCTCGCCGGGCGAAAGGCGTTATCGCTCATGACGGATTACCAGAAGGGGTGGACGGGGAGGCTCCCCAGGAGCCTCCTTGGCTGTCAGCGCTTGGCGACGCCCGCGGCACGCGCCGCCGGACCGTTGTTGTGAACGATCTGCTGGATCAGCTGATCGGCATCGGCCAGCTGATGGTCGTAGACGTCGGTGCTGTAGCGCGGCTGCTGCGGCGTGGTGGTGGGCAGGCGCGCGCCGTCCTGGTCGTGCAGGTCGACGTCGACCACGGTCGACAGGCCGATGCGCAGCGGGTGCTTGTCCAGGTTGTCGCCTTCCAGGCGGATCCGTACGGGCAGGCGCTGGACGATCTTGATCCAGTTGCCCGTGGCGTTCTGCGCCGGCAGCAGCGAGAAGGCGCTGCCGGTACCCACGCCCAGGCTTTCCACCACGCCGCGATAGCGCACGTCGTCGCCATAGAGGTCGGAATGGATTTCCACCGGCTGGCCGATACGCATCTCGGCGAGCTGGGTTTCCTTGAAGTTGGCGTCGATCCAGATCTGGTCCAGGGGCACTACGGCCATCAGCGCCGCGCCGGGCTGCACGCGACTGCCGACCTGCACCGAGCGCTTGGCGACATAGCCGCTGACCGGCGCCACCAGGGTGCTGCGGGCATGGTTCAGATAGGCCTGGCGCAACTGGGCGGCGGCGGCCTTGACGTCCGGGTGCGAGGCGATCTCGGTGTCGTCCACCAGCGCCTGGTTGGTGTCCAGTTGCTGCTGGGCGGAGGTCAGGGAGCTCTGCGCCGCGACCAGGGTGTCCCGGGCATGGGCCAGTTCTTCCTTGGAGATGGCGCCGCCCTTGGCCAGTTGCTGGCGGCGGGCGTAGTCGGCGCGGGCCCGTTCGACCTCGACGCGCCGCGCGGCCACCTGGGCCTTGTAGCTGTCGACGTTGCTGTACAGGCCGCGCACCTGGCGCACGGTCTTGGCCAGATTGGCCTCGGCGCTCTGCTGGGACACGGCGGTGTCGCTGGGGTCGAATTCCACCAGCGGCTGGCCCTGACGCACGAAGTCGCCATCGTCCACGGCGATGCGGGTCACGGTGCCGACGACCTGGGGCGTGATCTGCACCAGGTTGCCGTTGACGTAGGCATCGTCGGTGCTGGCATGGAAGCGGCCATAGAACAGGTGGTAGCAGTAGACGCCCACGCCAGCCAGGATCACCACCAGCAGCAGAAGCAGCAGGAGGACCTTGCGTTTGCCGGAGCGCTGCGGTTTCTGCTCCTGGGCATTGTCGTTGGGGGTTGCGGCGGAATCGGCCATGGTCGGGCTCTCGGTATCAGTGTGTGGCCGCTGCGGCGGGCGCCGGCGGCAGTTCGGACGGTTGGAAGCCGCCACCCAGGGCCTGCATCAGCAGCACGCCGCTGTCGACGCGATCGGCCTGGAGGCTGGCCAGCTGGCGCTCGGCCTGCAGCAGTTGCTGCTCGACGGTCAGGGCGTCGAGGTAGTTGCCAATGCCAGCGCCATAGCGCTGCATGGCGATGTCGAAGGAGCTCTTGGCGATGTCGCGGGCCCGTTGCTGCTGGACGATCTGCTGATCCAGCGAACGCTGGCGGGTGATGGCGTCAGCGATGTCGCCCAACGCCTGCACCAGGATCTGGTTGTACTGGGCCACGGCCAGGTCGTAGTCGGCGTCCCGGCTGGCGAGATCGGAACGACGGCGACCGCCATCGAAGATCGGTAGTGACAACGCCGGCCCCACGTTGAAGAAGCGCGCCGGACCGCCGAACAGGGCATCGCCAAGGATGGCCTTGCTGCCGGCCGCTACCGTGAGGTTGAGGTTGGGATAGAAGTTGGTCTTGCTGGCGGCGATGTCCTTGCTCGCGGCCTCCACCCGCCAGCGGGCGGCGATCAGGTCCGGGCGGCGACCGGCCAATTCGGCGGGCAGCTGGCCGGGCAGGTTGACCGCGGCGGGAGCTATCAGCTTCGGCCGCGGAATCTCGGCGCCACGGTCGGGCCCCTTGCCCAGCAGCACGGCGAGGCGGATCTGCGCCGTACGCACCTGCTGCTCGGCGGCGGTGTGGGCCGAGGCCGAGCTGGCTTCCAGGCTCTGGGTCTGCTGCAGCTGGTAGTCGCTGTCGAGACCGGCGTCCACCCGGCGCTGGGCCAGATCGAGCATGCCGCGCGTACGCTCCAGGTCCTGCTGGGCTACGTCCATATTGGCGTAGGCCAGGCCGAGTTGGTTGTAGGCGCGGCTGACGTTGGCCGCCAGGGTCAGGCGGGCGGCCTGGCGATCCACCTCGCCGGCGCGAGCGCGGCCGAGAGCGGCTTCCCAGGCGGCGCGCTGGCCACCCCAGAGGTCGAAGCTGTAGCTGCCGCTCACATCGAACTGGCGCAGCGTGCTGTAGCGTTCGCCCTGGCCGACGGGATCGTCCGGCCGTGCGAGGCGCGAACGGGTGACGCCGCCACTGGCGTCGATCTGCGGATAGCGGTCGGCATCGGCAGCGAGTACCGCGGCATCGGCCTGGCGGCTGCGTGCATCGGCTTCCTGCAGCGAGGGGCTGTCACGCAAGGCCTCGCGGATCAGGCTGTCGAGTTGCGGATCGCCCAGCCGGGTCCACCAGTCGGCGCTTGGCCACTGGGCGGGGGAGAGGCAATCGCTGGCAAAGGTGGCTTCGCCCTTGAGCGTCGCCGGATCCACAGCGCGCCCCTGGGTGTGCAACCCCTCGGACGACACGCAGCCGGCCAGCAGCAGGGCGGCGCAGAGGGCGGTCAATGGCAGGCGAAAGGTCATGGGTCAGAGGTCTCCAGAGGTCTCCGGCAACAGGCCGGAGGGGCTGAGCAGGCGGCGGAGCAGGCGTTCAAGGTCGTCCAGCTCCTGGCGGTCCAGGCACTGGGTAAGGTCGTTGAGGGCGTCGACGCCGATCTGCATGAGTTCACTGCTCAGGGCCTTGCCCTGTTCGGTCAGTTCCAGGCGCACCTGGCGACGGTCGCTCAGGCTGCGCACGCGGCGCAGCAGACCCTTGGCTTCCAGACGATCGAGCATGCGGGTCATGGCGCCGCTGTCCAGCGACAGGCAGCGGCTGAGTTCGGCCGGGGTGTCGGTCAGGTCGCGGGCGAGCAGCAGCAGCACCTTGAACTGGGCAGCCGTGATGTCGTAGGGCACCAGGTGACTGTCCAGCAGGCGATCCTTGTACTGATTCGCCAGGTGGATCAGATGGCCTACGGAATAGCGCAGGGGAAAGTTGCTACGGTCGAAATGTGACATTGCAGTATCTGCCCAGGCAATGAAGCGGATCCAGAATACTGCCTAGGCAGTGAAATATTCAGACACCTCTGCGCAGGGGAGAGTTGCGCATTTTGAAACAATTGGAAAAGTCCTTTGGCGAAGCCTTGTCCTGTAGCGGCCCGGACGTCGATCATGGGGGGCAACTTCGCCGTGAACCGAGCCATGACGCCTCATTTCGATCTAGACCGCCTGCGCCAGGCCCTGGTGCCCTTGCAGCATGACCTGCCGCCGGATCCCGACCACCAGGCCTATCGCCGCCATTACCGCCTGGCTGACAGCCTCGCGCGGCCGGAGGTGACGGTGGCCCTGGGCGCGCTGGCCGCCGGCGGCTACCGGCTCGCGGTGCAGGGCTGGTGGCCGCGCGAGCCGCGGGGCAGCCTGCTGATGCTGCATGGCTACTACGACCATATGGGCCTCTATGGTCACGTGGTGGACTGGGCCCTGTCACGGCGGTTGGCGGTGCTGGCCTGCGACCTGCCCGGACATGGCCTGTCGAGCGGGGCCCGCGCCAGCATCAACGACTTCGCCGAATACCAGACCGCCCTGGCGGCCCTGATCGCCGAGGCCCGGCGCCTGGACCTGCCGCGGCCTTGGCACCTGCTCGGCCAGAGCACCGGCGGCGCCATCCTGCTGGACTATCTGCTGCGCGGTGAGCCCGCCCCCGAACTGGGCGAGACGATCCTGCTGGCGCCCCTGGTCAGGCCCCACGCCTGGCGCCAGGGCCTGTGGACCTATCGCCTGGTGAAGCCCTTCGCGCGCGCCCTGCCGCGGCGCTTCTCGGTGAATTCCGGGGATCCGGCCTTTCTCGACTTCCTGCAGCGGGACAGTCTGCAGCCACGCGAGCTGCCGGCGCAGTGGGTGGGCGCCCTGGCGCGCTGGATTCCGCAACTGGAGAGGGCGCCGGCCAGTACCCGGAGCCTGCTGGTGATCCAGGGCGAGCAGGATTTCACCGTCGACTGGCGGCACAACCTGGGAGTGCTGGAGGCCAAGTTCGCGCGGCCCGAGGTGCTGCGCCTGCCGGAGGCGCGGCACCATCTGGTCAACGAGACCGAGGCCCTGCGCCAGCGCTATTTCCGCTGGCTGGACGACCGTCTCGCCTGAGCCGTCCTACTGGCCGCCGCCACCCAGGCCGGCGCGCAGGGCAGCCACGGCGGCGCGGTAGTAGGCGCTGCCATTGGCCGAACTGGCGAAGTCGGCGAACTGGCCGAGTTCGCTGTCGTTCAGGGTGCGATAGACATAGAGCAGGGTGTTCTCCAGGTCACCGGCATTCATCTGCTGGATGAATCGCTGGCGCTGCTGCTCGATCATGCCTCCGGACTGCTGCTGGCCCATCAGGCCCGGCAGCATCGAACTCAGGCTGTCGGCGGCGAGGCCCGCCAAGGCCACGCTGACCTCGGCCCCGGCTTCGCGCACGGGCAGGGCGGTGGCCAGGCGCTTGGCCTGGGCACGCCGGGCCGGACTGGCCTGCATCTGGGGTACGCCATTGGCGTTCTTGGCCAGTTGATCGCTGCGAGTGGCGGCGATTTCCGCGGCGACCACCTTGCGTCCCACCGGTGACTGGAAAAACTGCAGTGCGGGGCCGTCGGCAGGCAGGCTCTGGCGCAAGGCGGCCAGGGCGCGCTGATCGATGGCCGCGGCGGTGTAGCGCTTGTTGCTGTTGTCCACCAGGCTCTGGTAGAGCGCCGGCGGCAGGCTGTTCTGGTAGCGCTGCTGGGCAGCCTGCAGGGCGTCGCGGAAGTGTCCGCGCTGCTCGGGCCAACCTGCGGCCTGATAGAGACTGACCGTATCGTCGGCCAGGGCGGGCAGGCTGATGGCGAAAAGCAGGGAAGCGAACAAAACGCGCATGGACACCTCGGGCAGCGGCGCGGAGCCGGAAAGTCCGCCATTGTCGGCAACCCCAGGCTGGCTGTCGAGGCGCTCATCCCGGGCATTCGTCGCCTGGTCAAGGCAGGCGCGCAGCCGTGGCCGACTTCTCTTACACTCGGCATCCCGCCGGCCTGGCCCGGTTCTGACGGTTTCCGCGATGGCTCTGCACCCCGAGCATCCCCTACTGCAACGTATCGTCGACGATCTCGCCGAGCACGGCTGGTCACGGCAGAGCATCTTCCTGCCCCTGGACCTCACTGCCGAGCTGGCCGCCGAGTGCCGGTTGCGCCACGCCCGCGGTGAGCTGGAGCGCGCCGGCATCGGTCGCGGCGAAAGCCCGCTGATCCGCGAAGGGGTACGAGGCGACCATATCGCCTGGCTGGAGCCGGACGATGCCCATCCCGGCGTGCAGCGCTATTTGCAACTCATGGACACCCTGCGCGAGGCCTTCAACCGCTCCCTGTTCCTGGGGCTGGAAGACTACGAGAGCCACTTCGCCCTCTATCCGCCCGGCGCCTTCTATGCACGCCACCTGGATCGCTTCCGCGACGATGACCGGCGCATGGTCTCCCTGGTGCTCTATCTCAACGACGCCTGGTTGCCGGAGCAGGGCGGCGAGCTGCGGCTCTATCTGGACGAGCAGCGCCAACAGGATGTCCTGCCCCTGGGCGGCAGCCTGGTGTGCTTTCTCTCCGGCCAGCTGCCCCACGAGGTGCTGCCGGCCACCCGCGAGCGGCTGTCGCTGACCGGCTGGTTCCGCCGGCGGGGTGACAATCCGCTGCAGGCTTAGGTAGGTAGACTGGCGGCGGACCGGGAGGACACATGGAAAAGATACTGGTGAGTCGCTGCCTGCTGGGGCATCGGGTGCGCTATGACGGCGGCGCCCACGGCCCCTTCGACCTGCTGGCGGTCTGGCAGGCGCAGGGCCGTATCGTGCCGCTCTGTCCGGAAGTGGCCGGTGGCCTGCCCACGCCCCGTCCGCCGGCGGAAATTCCCGGCGGCCAGGGTGGCGCAGTGCTCGACGGTCGGCTGCCGGTGGTGACCGATGGCGGCGAGGACGTGACCCTGGCCTTTGTCGCCGGGGCCGAGGCCGCGCTCGAACTGATCGCGCGCCATGGCATCCGCCTGGCGGTGCTCAAGGCGCGCAGTCCGTCTTGCGGCAATGTGGAAAACTACGACGGCAGCTTCAGCGGCACCCGGGTGGCGGGCGAGGGCGTCACGGCGGCGGCGCTGAAGCGCGCGGGCGTCGCCGTCTTCAACGAGACCGAGCTGCATGAGGCGCAGCGCCTGCTCGCGGCGCTGGAAGGCAAAGCCTAGAGGGTCTCCGGCTGGCGGCCCAGCAGACTCTGGAAGTGCGCCTTCTGTACGAAGCAGCCCTTGGGAAAGCGCCAGCCGACCAGTTCGCCCGGCCGCTTTTCGAGGTTCTGGGCAAAGACGGTGGCGCCCATGGCACGCGCCAGGACGGCATATTCGCGCAGCGGGACCTTAACGACAGGAACATCCGGGCTGATCATGGGCGCTCTGCTGGGTGGGTCGCCCACGGTCGAAACGACGATCGCGGCAAGCCCACAGGTGACTTGCCAGGCTTATCGGCATCCCTGCGCGGAACTTCAGCCCGCGGATGAAAAAGCCCGGTCTAGTCGGCGGCTCTGGGCGTCTCCGGCAGGAACCAGTTCATCAGCAGCGCGCACAGGCCGCCGGTGGCGACGCCGGATTCCAGTACCGCTCTCAAGCCGGCCGGCATATGGGCGAGAAATTCCGGTACCTGGGAAATGCCCAGTCCCAGCGCCAGGGACACGGCGATGATCAGCAGCGCGCGTCGGTCCAGCTCGACGCTGGCGAGGATGTTGATCCCCGAGGCGGCGACCGCGCCGAACATCACCATGGCCGCGCCGCCGAGCACCGGCTCGGGCACTGCCTGGATCACCCCGGCCACCGCCGGGAACAGCCCCAGCAGGACCAGGATGGCGGCGATCCACAGGCCGACATGGCGACTGGCGATGCCGGTCAGCTGGATCACCCCGTTGTTCTGCGCGAACACCGAGCTGGGAAAGGTGTTGAACAGCCCGGCCAGCAGCGAGTTGGCGCCGTTGACCAGCACCCCGCCCTTGATCCGCTGCATCCATAGAGGACCTTCCACCGGTTCGCGGGAGACCTTGCTGGTGGCGGTGATGTCGCCGATGGCCTCCAGCGAGGTCACCAGGTAGATCACCAGCAGGGGCACGAACAGCGACCAGGAAAAGCCCAGGCCGAAGTGCAGCGGCATGGGGATCTGCACCCAGGCGGCCTCGTGCATGCCGGTGAAATTCAGCCGACCCAGCCAGGCTGCGAGGGCATAGCCCAGCAACAGGGCGACGACGATGGCGCTGCTGCGCAGGCCGCGCAACGGGAGACGATTGAGCACCACGATGGTGGCCAGCACGGTGCCCGACAGCAGCAGGTTCTCGCCGTTGGCGAAGGTGCCGTTGCCCAGTGCTGCGAAGCCGCCGCCCATGCTGATCAGGCCGACCTTGATCAGCGTCAGGCCGATCATGAGGACCACGATGCCGGTCACCAGCGGGGTGATGAGGCGCTTGACGAAGGGCAGCACCCGCGACACCCCCATCTCGACGAAGGAACCGGCCATGACCACGCCGAAGATGGCCGCCATCACGGCTTCCACCGGGGTGCCGTTCTTCACCATCAGGGCGCCCCCGGCGATCAGCGGGCCGACGAAGTTGAAGCTGGTGCCCTGGACGATCAGCAAGCCGGCACCGAAGGGCCCGAAGCGACGACACTGGACGAAGGTGGCGATACCCGAGATCACCAGCGACATGGATACGATCAGGTTGGTGTCGCGCGGCGAGACGCCCAGGGCCTGGCAGATCAGCAGACCGGGGGTGACGATGGGCACGATGATCGCCAGCAGGTGCTGGATGGCAGCGAGCAGGGCGATCAGCGGGCGCGGTCGGTCCTGGGGACCATAGAGCAGTTCGGAGCGGGAAGGCTGGGACATGGGCGGAGTCGTCGCGGAAAAAGCGCCGATCTTACCGGATGCTCGCCCCGTGGCGCAGGGTCTTCGGCCAGGACGCAGCCGCCGGCCCGGAGGCGGCGGCTGTGTTTGCGTGGTTACAGGATGAAGCGGGCCACGTCGCGATTGAGGTCGGCAGCGTGATGCTGCAGGGAGCGCGACTGGCGTTCCGAATCCTCGGCGCCGCTGGCCAGGGTGTCGCCGAGGCCCTTGATGGTGATGACGTTGCGAGTGATCTCCTCGGTGACCGAGGTCTGCTCCTCGGCTGCCGTGGCGATCTGCAGGGACATCTCGGAGATGACGCCGGCACTCTGGGCGATCTCTTCCAGAGCGCTGGAGGCGCGTTCCACGTCGGCGACGCTGCGCTCGGCGATGGCCATGCTGCTGTCCATGCGCTGCACCGCCTGGCGGGTCATCTGCTGCAGGGTGCCGATGGTCTCGTTGATCTCCCGGGTCGACGCCTGGGTCCGCTGCGACAGTGTCCGCACCTCGTCGGCGACCACCGCGAAGCCCCGGCCATGCTCGCCGGCGCGGGCCGCTTCGATGGCCGCGTTGAGCGCCAGCAGGTTGGTCTGCTCGGCGATGCTCTGGATGCTGTCCAGCACCTTGGCGATGGCCTGGGAGTGGTGGTCCAGTTCGCCGATCACCCGGGTGGCGTCATCCACTTCCCGGGCCAGGCTGTTGATGGATTCCTTGCTGGTCTGCACCAGGGTCAGGCCCTGGGCGGTGCTGTCGGAAGACTGGCGGATGGCCTCGGCGGTCTGCTCGGCATTGCGGGCGATCTCCTGGGTGGCGGAAGCCATTTCCGTAACGGCCGTGGCCACCAGGGTGATCTCCTGCTGCAGGCGACCCAGCTCCTGGGTGGCCGCGGCGCTGCGTTGCAGGACCTTTTGCGATTCGGCGTCCACGCTCCGGGCATGCTGGCGCACGCCACCGATCAGGCCGTGCAGGCTGGCCACGAACTGATTGAAGTGGCCGGCCAGACCGCCGACCTCATCGGTGCTCTGTACGGCGATGCGGCGGGTCAGATCGCCCTGGCCATCGGCGATCACCTGCAGGCCGCTCGAGACCACGCCCAGGGGCCGGAGCAGATAGCTGCACAGCAGGTTGATGAGCAGCAGCGAGCCACCCAGCACCACGGCCAGGATGGCGAGGCTGATCCACAGCTGGCGTTGCAGCGGTGCCATGAGCACGCCGCTGTCGACGATCATCACCAGGGTTTCGCCATTGTGATTCATGGGCGCGGCATAGAGGCGCTGGCCGGCGGCGGTTTCGACATGGCGCTCGCCGGGCGCCTGGGCCAGGCGCTGGAGGGTGTCCGCGTCGAGCTGGGGAAAGAGTTCGGTGATCGGCTTGGCCAGCAGGGCGGCGTCCTCGTGGCCCAGGACGATGTTCTGGCCGTTGACCAGCACGGCGCTGCCGGCGCCCGGTAATTGCACGCGCTTGAGCTGGTCGAGGATGTCGCTGATGCTGACGTCCGCGCCAAGGATCGCCGTGGTCTTGCCCGCCGACTGCAGCGCCCAGCCCAGTGACAGCACGTTCTGCTTGGTCGCCGCCGCCACGGTGGGAATGGAAAAGAACACCTTGCCGGGATTCTGCTGCGTCTGCTGGTACCACAGCCACTTGCGCGGATCATTGTTGTCCGGCGGCAGCTGGACGCCATTGGCATTGACCTGGCTGCCATCGCTCCGGGCATAGAAGACGTTGTCGAAGGCGCCGGAGTTCTTGACCTGGTTGAGCCCGGCCGGAAGGTTCGCCTCCTGGGTGTCGGCGGCCAGGGCGCCCAGCGCCGCGGCCTTGCCGTCCAGCCACTGGCGAACCCCGCCGTTGAAGACGAAGCTGACCGTTTTCAGCTGCTCGACCGTGGAGGCTTCCAGCGCCGTTCGGGTATTGAAGAAGTTGATGGTGGTAAGACCCACCCCCACGACCAGGACGGCCGCGGTGGCAGACAACGAGAGTTTCTGTTTCAACGACAAGGCAGGCACGGCGGGGTGACTCCGATAATTAATTAATTGTCGGACTTTATCGGTGCCTGCCGGAGATAACTTGAGCGGCCAGTCAGGTTTTTGCGGTGGGGCCGGACCAAGGGCGATCAGGCAGGCCCCGGGTCTCCCGCTCAGCCGTAGCCTGGGAGCGCCGGGGCCTGGCCTACGCCTAGGCGGCGACCGTCTGGGCGCCGGTCATCAGCGCCACGGCGTCGGCCATGGAGTGCTGGCGCGGATCGATCACCGTCAGCCGGCGACCCAGGCGATGGATGTGGATGCGATCGGCGATCTCGAACACATGGGGCATGTTGTGCGAGATCAGCACGATGGCGATGCCGCGGGCGCGCACATCGAGGATCAGCTCCAGCACCTTGCGCGACTCCTTCACCCCCAGCGCCGCGGTGGGTTCGTCGAGGATGATCACCTTGGAACCGAAGGCCGCCGCCCGGGCCACGGCTACGCCCTGGCGCTGGCCACCGGACAGGGTTTCCACCGCCTGGTTGATGTTCTGGATGGTCATCAATCCCAGTTCGGAGAGCTTTTCCCGAGCGATGCGCTCCATTTCCTTGCGGTCCAGGGTGCGGCAGAGGGTGCCCAGCAGCCCCGGCTTGCGCAATTCGCGACCCAGGAAGAGGTTGTCGGCGATGGACAGCGCCGGCGACAGCGCCAGGTTCTGGTAGACCGTCTCGATGCCGGCCCGCCGCGCCGCGATGGGCGAGGCGAACTGCACGGGCTGGCCCTCGAAGCGGATCTCGCCTTCATCGGGCCGCAGGGCACCGGAGATGGCCTTGATCAGCGAGGACTTGCCGGCGCCGTTGTCGCCGATCACGGCGAGGATTTCGCCGGGCAGCAGGTCGAAGTCGGCGTGGTCGAGGGCGGTGACGCGGCCATAGCGCTTCACCAGGCCACGGGCCATGAGCAGGGGTTCGGTAGTCATCAGCTGGCCGCCTTTCTGATCCATTGGTCGATAGCCACGGCCGCGATGATGAGCGTGCCGATCAGCAGATAGGTCCATTGCACGTCGGTGCCCAGCAGCCGCAGGCCGAGGGCGAAGACGCCGACGATCAGGGCGCCGAACAACATGCCGAGGATGGAGCCGCGGCCGCCGAACAGCGAGATGCCGCCGATCACCACGGCGGTGATGGACTCGATGTTGGCGAACTGGCCAGCGGTGGGCGAGACCGAGCCGATGCGGCCGATCAGCACCCAGCCGGCGAAGGCGCAGATGAGCCCCGACAGCCCGTACACGGTGATCAGCATGCGGCGGACGTTGACCCCGGCCAGTGCCGCGGCCTCGGGATCGTCACCCACGGCATAGAGGTGCCGACCCCAGGCGGTGTGGTTGAGCACGTACCAGAGCAGGGCGACCAGCACCACCAGGGCGATCACGCCATAGGTGAAGACCGCGCCCCCCAGGCGGAAATTGTCGCCGAACACCTGCAGCAGCGGCGCGGTCGCGCCGATTTCCTGGGCGCGGATGGTCTCGTTGCGCGAATAGAGGAAGTTGGCCGCGAGCACGATCTGCCACATGCCCAGGGTGACGATGAAGGGCGGCAGCTTGATGCGGGCGATCAGCCAGCCGTTGGCCATGCCGCACAGGGTGCCCACCGCTAGGCCGCAGAGGATCGACAGCTCCACCGGCAGGCCGTAGCGGAAGGTGAACTGGCCCATGACCACCGAGGACAGCACCATGATGGCGCCTACCGAGAGGTCGATGCCGGCGGTGATCACTACCAGGGTCTGGGCCGCGCCGACGATGCCGGTGATGGCGACCTGCTGCAGGATCAGGGTGAGGGCGAAGGCGGAAAAGAACTTGCCGCCCAGCAGGGCGCCGAAGATGGCTAGCGACAGCAGCAGCACCAGCAGTGATACCGCCGAGGGGCGCGAATGCAGGAAGTGACGGAATTTGACCAGCGGGCTGCGCTCGTCACGGGCGAAGGAGGCGACCTCCGTGGCACTGTGCTTGAGCACCTGTTCGAAAGGCTGGCCGGACGGGGAGGGCGAGGTCGGATCGCTCATGGCAATCTCCTGAGAGCGGGAAAGCGGCCGAGAGTCGATCGCCCGCGCCGGCGCGGCAGGCGCTGCGATCGATCTTCTCTAGCGTAGACGAGAGGCCATCAGCCCCAGCATTTCTGCAGGGCGGTCTTGCTGTCGATGGACTGGATGCCGGGGACCGGCTTGTCCGTCACCAGCTTCACGCCGGTGTCGACGAAGCTCTTGCCTTCGGTGGGCGTCGGCTTCTTGCCGGTGTCGGCAAAGGTCTTGATCGCCTCGATGCCCAGCGCCGCCATCTGCAGCGGGTACTGCTGGGAGGTGGCGCCGATGACGCCGTCGGCGACGTTGTGCACGCCCGGGCAGCCGCCATCGATGGAGACGATCAGCACGTCCTTCTCGCGACCCACGGCCTTGAGCGCCTCGTAGGCGCCGGCAGCGGCCGGTTCGTTGATGGTGTGCACCACGTTGATGGTCGGATCCTTCTGCAGCAGATTCTCCATCGCGGCGCGGCCGCCTTCTTCGTTGCCGTTGGTCACGTCGTGGCCGACGATGCGCGGATCGGTCTCGTCGCCGATGCGACTCTGATCCTTGGGATCGATGCCGAAGCCGAGCATGAAGCCCTGGTCGCGCAGGACGTCCACCGAGGGCTGGGAGGCGTTCAGGTCGAGAAAGGCCACCCGGGCATCCTTGGCCTTGTCACCCAGGGTTTCCCGCGCCCACTGGCCGATCAGCTTGCCGGCCAGCAGGTTGTCGGTGGCGAAGGTCATGTCGGCGGCGCTCACCGGATCCAGTGGGGTATCCAGGGCGATCACCAGCAGACCGGCTTCGCGCGCCTTCTGCAGGTTGGGCACGATGCCCTTGGTGTCCGAGGCGGTGATGAGGATGCCCTTGGCACCGTCGGCGATGCAGGTCTCGATGGCGGCCACCTGGCTTTCGCTGTCGCCGTCGATCTTGCCGGCGTAGGCCTTGAGCGTCACCCCCAGCTCCTTGGCCTTGGCGGTGGCGCCTTCCTTCATCTTCACGAAGAAGGGATTGGTATCGGTCTTGGTGATGAGGCAGGCGGAAACGGGGGCTGCCTGGGCGGTGCCGCTGGCGAGGGCAGCCGCCAACAGGCAACCGGCGAAGGACGCGAGGGAGACGGTTCTTTTCATTGTTGTGCGCTCAGGTTCGGAGACAGGAACGCGACCGGCGGAGCGCCGGTCGCGGTGGAGCTGTTACCACCACTGCTCGATCTGGAAGCCGACGTTGGAGCCGTGCAGATCGTTGCCGAAGCTGCCGGTGCTCGACAGCGCGGAGCCGGCGTCGAATTCATCGGCTGCCTGCTGGGCTGCCCGGTTCCAGGCGGCATAGGTGTAGAACAGGCGGAATTCGGGACGCGACTTGAATTCCGGACCCTTGGGCGACCAGGTGGGTGCTAGGGTCAGCTTGGTCAGCTTGCGGGTACCACCCGGGGCCTGCACCTGGTCATGACCGAGTTCGGTGGAGAACTTGAACTGGTCGCTGATGCCGTACACCAGACGGCCGCCCAGCGAGGTCCAGCGCAGGTCGTTGCCATTGGGACGCTCGTCCTTCTGGTAGACCGCGGCGATCTGGCCACCCCAGTAGCGGCTGATCTGCCAGTCGAAGAAGTCGACGACGCGATAGGATACGTCGGCGCTGCTCAGGGTCGGATCGCCGGTGCTGCCCAGGGCGGTGCCCGGGCCCTGGCCGCGCTGCACGGCAAAGGTGTTCACGCCGCCCCAACCCATGAAGTTGGCCTGCTTGTGCTGCAGCGTCACGGCTACACCACTGTTGGCGTTGGGCTGATTGGTGGGCTTGTCCAGGTAGCTGACGCCGATCTCCAGCGAACCATTGGGATTGGTGTTGAAGCCGGCGACGTTGAAGTCGATGCGGTTCTGGAAGTCCTTCTGGTTCTGGTTGTCCTTGCGCGAGAAGGCCAGGCTGTACTTGAGACCGCCGATGTTGACGTCCTCGATACCGCCGCCGGTGGCGCTCTGGTTCCAGTAGAAGAAGTCGGAGATATGGATGTCGTTACGCTTGTAGTAACGCCGACCGGCCCAGAGGTTACCGCCGTTCAGTGCGGCGATGTTGTTCCAGTAGGCGTAGGCCTGGACTGCACGGATCGCCCCGTTGTCACCATTGAAGGTCGGGGTGCGATCGTATTTGTTGAAGAAGCTGCCCATGCCGTAGACGCCGATTGCCGAGCCGTCGTCGAGATTGAATACATTCTGCTTCAGCGCCAGTTCGCCGTACTGCTCGCACTCGTTGCCCAGGCGGTACTTGGACTGCGCGCCCTGCAGCTTGAAGCAGCGCATGGAGTCCGAGCCGGAGGAATCACCGAGACCGGTACGGAAGTAACCGGTGGTTTCCAGGGCGTGCGCCGCAGGAATCAGGAGAAGGGTACTCATCAAGGACGCGACCGAAACCCTGGCCAAGGGCATAGCCTTTTTCTTATTCATTTATGTTCCCTGTTTATTGTTGTTGTGTAACTCAGTGCCTGGCCTGCACCTGATCCGCCGTGCTCGAGCGGAAGATCAGCATAGGTGTGACCATTGGAAACCAACCTGACTACAAACCTATCGCTGAATCAATTCAGCGGCAGACGGAGGGTAGCCTTTGATCACTCAACGGCCTAGCGGCTCCATTCCGGCGATGTGTGAGCTGAATCACAGGCTGTGCTTCTGCAAAAATAGCAAGCCAAGCAACTGTGGAACCCCTCTGGAATGGGGTAGTGGCGCGGGCTGTTCCAGGTGAAGAAGCGGCAGGCGAAGCGGAGAGGAAAGGAGGCGAGCGGAAGGGCGAAGTAGAGCGGAGAAGCAGGAGGGAAGGTGGGGCGGAGCGTCCGGGAGACGGCGGATGCCGTCCCCGGAGCCTGCGAATCAGCCCAGCAGAGCCTTGTCGCGCACGCCGCCCTTGTCGGCACTGGTGGCCAGCAGGGCATAGGCCTTGAGCGCGGTGGTCACGCGGCGGGCACGGGGCTGTGCCGGCTTCCAGCCCAGCTTGTCCTGCTCGATGCGGCGGTGGGACAGCTCTTCGTCGCTCACCAGCAGGTTGATGCTGCGCTGGGGAATGTCGATCAGCACCTTGTCGCCATCCCGAACCAGGCCGATGGCACCGCCCGCCGCGGCTTCCGGCGAGGCATGGCCGATGGACAGGCCCGAGGTGCCGCCGGAGAAGCGACCGTCGGTGAGCAGGGCGCACTGCTTGCCCAGGCCCTTGGACTTCAGGTAGCTGGTGGGATAGAGCATCTCCTGCATGCCCGGGCCGCCCTTGGGCCCTTCGTAGCGGATGATGACGATGTCGCCGGCCTTGACCTCGTCGGCGAGGATGCCGCGCACCGCGGCGTCCTGGCTTTCGAAGACCTTGGCATTGCCCTCGAACACATGGATGGATTCATCCACGCCGGCGGTCTTCACCACGCAGCCGTCCAGGGCGATGTTGCCGTAGAGCACGGCCAGGCCGCCTTCCTGGGAATAGGCATGCGCGACGCTGCGGATGCAGCCCTCGGCGCGGTCGTCGTCCAGGGTGTCGTAGCGAGTCGCCTGGCTGAAGGCTTCCTGGGTCGGGATGCCGGCGGGACCGGCGCGGAAGAAGGTCTTCACCGCCTCGTCCTGGGTCAGGGTGATGTCCCACCGCTCGATGGCTTCGCCCAGGGTCCGGCTGTGCACGGTGGGCAGATCGGCATGCAGGAGACCGCCGCGGGCCAGTTCGCCGAGGATGCTGAAGATGCCCCCGGCGCGGTGCACGTCTTCCATGTGGTACTTCTGGATGTTCGGCGCCACCTTGCACAGCTGCGGCACCTTGCGCGACAGGGCGTCGATGTCGCGCAGATCGAAGTCCACCTCGGCTTCCTGGGCGGCGGCCAGCAGGTGCAGGATGGTGTTGGTCGAGCCGCCCATGGCGATGTCCAGGGTCATGGCATTCTCGAATGCCGCATGGCAGGCGATGTTGCGCGGCAGCGCCGACTCGTCGTTTTCCTGGTAGTAGCGACGGCACAGCTCGACGATGGTGCGGCCGGCTTGCAGGAACAGCTCCTTGCGGTCGGCGTGGGTGGCCAGGGTCGAGCCGTTGCCGGGCAGGGCCAGGCCGAGGGCCTCGACCAGGCAGTTCATGGAGTTGGCGGTGAACATGCCCGAGCAGCTGCCACAGGTGGGGCAGGCGCTGCGTTCGTATTCGGCGACCTTCTCGTCGCTGGCCGAGCTGTCGGCGGCGATGACCATGGCGTCGACCAGGTCCAGGCCATGGCTGGCCAGCTTGGTCTTGCCGGCTTCCATGGGGCCGCCGGAGACGAACACCACCGGGATGTTCAGGCGCAGGGCGGCCATCAGCATGCCGGGGGTGATCTTGTCGCAGTTGGAGATGCACACCAGGGCATCGGCGCAGTGGGCATTGACCATGTATTCCACGGCGTCGGCGATGATCTCGCGACTCGGCAGCGAATAGAGCATGCCGTCGTGACCCATGGCGATGCCGTCGTCGACGGCGATGGTGTTGAATTCCTTGGCCACGCCGCCGGCCTTCTCGATCTCCCGGGCGACCAGCTGGCCGAGGTCCTTGAGGTGGACATGGCCCGGCACGAACTGGGTAAAGGAGTTGGCGATGGCGATGATGGGCTTCTTGAAATCTTCGTCCTTCATCCCGGTGGCGCGCCAGAGCGCCCGGGCGCCAGCCATGTTGCGGCCCTGGGTGGAGGTTTTCGAGCGATAGTCAGGCATGAAGCGTCTCTCCGAGGCGGCTTTCTAGATCACGGTTCTGGTCATCGTGAGCGCAGACGAGGCACGGTGCAAACGCGGAGTGACGGTTGCCGGGCCGGAGGGCGGCCACGCCATGCGGGATCTCCACAGGGGCTGCCAGGGCTCACGAACCCGCCGGAGGATGCTGGCGGAGGGGAATTCGGATCATACACCCGGGCGCCAGCACTGCACAGCAGGCCGGCGCCCAAGGGTTAGGACCTGTCTGAAAGTCGCCGGGCGCAGGCACTTTTCAGGCAAGGCCTAGGGCGCTTCCTGTTCGCCGTCGGGGGCGTCTTCCAGGTATTCGTCCATGGGCTCCTGGCCGGCCAGGGTCTTGAGACTCAGGTCCACGGCTTCGGGCAGGGTGATGTCGACGCGCTGCTTGTCGCTGCCTTCCAGCGAGGACTCGTAGCTCAGCGCATGGCGCAGGTGGCCGTTCTCGAGGATGGCGCCGACGCTGGCCAGCTGCGCGGCGGCCGGCGCCAGGCGCTCGAGGGCGGCCTTGGGCCAGGTGGCCTCGACGGTCGCGTTGCAGGTATAGAAACCCGCTTCGCCGCTGTCCGAGGGTTCTTCCTGGGTCTTGATGTCGACCAGCGAGACCTGGCCGGCTTCCAGCGCGGGCTGGCCGGCGGCGATGTCGTCCGCATAGATCTCGTTGATGGTCTGGGCGTATTGCTGACGGACCAGCTCGGCGGTCTTGGCCGCATCGCAACTGTAGTCATAGCCACCGCAGCCAGTCAGGGAAAGCACCGCAGCTGTGAGTATGAGGTGACGTCTGGACATGCCTGAATTCCTTGGAACGATGGGTAGAGCCTGGCGGCGCTGGCCGCGCCTGCGTCGATCCACAGTGCAGGAGGTTGGCGCAGCGATCGGGGATGGCGAGGGCCCATGGTGCTGCCGCTCGCCCATCCTGTCCATCAGACGCCGCCAGCGTCCTTCAGGACACCCGGCCTGGGCGGCCGGTCAGTTCCCGACTCAGGCGCGATCGGCGCTTTCGCAGGTCTCGAAGTCCTTGCTGTCGACGCGGTTCATGCTGTCGAAGCCGATCGAATAGACCTGCTCCTTACCGTCCTTGTTAAGCACATAGTTGTTGCAGGTGCCGGGGCGGAACTTGCGGGTATAGGTGCTCGACGGGGTGCCACCGATGCGCAGCACGTCAGCCTTGCTCATGCCCTTGTCCACCTGCTTCACCAGCGGTTGCTCGCGAAATTCGACGCGGCCCACGGTGTAGTCGGCGGTGTTCTTCACCGAGGAGCAGCCCGCCAGCACGGTGCCAGCCAGCAGCGCGGTCGCGACAGCAATCTTCTTGTTCATGGTGTGATCCCTTCAAAGGCGGAAGTGCCTGACACTTCGACGATGGCGGCGCCGATAAATTCGCTCTCCGTCGCACTTCTCGCGGTTTGTCACTTTGACGGACCGGACGTTGGCCTCGGCAAGTGACTGTATCTAAAGCTGATTCTGCAAACGAACGCTATGCCCCCGTTTTCTAAGGATTATTTTGTCCGAATGGCAGTTGACAGAGGTCAGGCGGCAGGCGATCTTTAGCGTTATGTTGTAACTTCCCAGCCGTTTCTCGTTTCTCGCGAGGACCTCATGAATCGCCGTCGTCTGCTCAATCTGATCCTGGCTGGCATGACCTTGCCCGTCGGGTTGCCGGCGTTTGCCGCCCGGCAGCAACTCAAGGGTGCCCGGGCCTGGCAGGATGCCGACAAGCTCCGCCTGGTCTTCGATCTCACCGGACCGGTGCGTTACAAGACCTTCACCCTGGTCGCGCCGGATCGCATCATTCTCGACCTCGCCGATACCCAGGCTCCCGCGGTGCTCAATCACCTCGCCCTGCAGGGGTCGCCGGTGCGGGCCGTGCGCAGCGCTCACTATGGCGCCCAGGACACCCGGGTGGTGCTGGAGCTGGCCCATCCGGTGGAGGTGGAAAGCTTCATCCTCGGTCCGGGCGAGGGCGCGGCCAATCGTCTGGTGCTGGATCTCAAGCGCGCCGGAGCGCCGGTGGTGGCTGCACGCAAGCCGGCCGACGCCGAGCCGCCACTGGAGGTCAAGCGCGGCAAGGGCCTGGCCACGGGGCGCGACATCATGGTGGTGGTCGATGCCGGTCACGGCGGCAAGGACCCGGGTGCGCTGAGCGCCCGGGGCGATCGGGAAAAGGACATCGCCCTGATCGTGGCGCAGAATCTGGCGCGCCGCATCAATCTGCAGAAGGGCTTCAAGGCCAAGCTGGTGCGCAACGACGACTTCTTCGTGCCGCTGCGCAAGCGCGTCGAGGTCGCACGCAGCTACAACGCCGACATGTTCGTCTCGGTGCATGCCGATGCCGCGCCGCGACGCACCGCCTACGGCGCCTCGGTCTATGCCCTGTCCGAGGGTGGAGCGACTTCCACCACGGCGCGCTTCCTGGCCGACAGCGAGAACAACGTCGACCTGATCGGCGCCAACGAGATTCTCAAGGGACGCGATCCCATGCTCGCCGGCGTGCTGCTGGACATGTCGATGAACGCCACCATCTCGTCGAGCCTGGACCTGGGCCACAAGGTGCTGGGGCAATTGTCGAGCATCACCAACCTGCACCAGAAACGAGTGGAGCAGGCGGGCTTCGCTGTGCTCAAATCGCCGGATATCCCCTCGATCCTGGTCGAGACGGGCTTCATTTCCAATGATCGTGACTGCCGACGCCTGCTCGACAGTCGCCACCAGAAGCAGCTGGCCGATTCGATCTTCGCCGGCCTGCATGGCTATTTCCAGGAGCGCCCCCCGCTGGGCACCTACCTGGCCAGCCTCAAGAACACCCAAGGAGTGACATGAGTTTGCAAGACAAGGCGCGTCGTTACTGGCGCGTGGTGGTGCTGGTGATAGGCGCGCTCTGTATCGTGGCCGGACTGATCGGCTACGGTCAGGGCGGGCGCGACAAGCAGGGCAGTGCCCAGGAAGGCTTCGTCAACAAGGTCTGGCAGATCAAGACCAGCAACAGCATCGAGCCGGGGATGCTCTACGTCTTCCTCAGCGACGGCACCCTGGTGATGGCGTCGCCGAGCAGCCAGCCCTCCCTGGGCCGCTGGACGCGCACCGAGAAGGGTCTGAACATGATCGAGGAAGGCATCACCTATCCCACGGAAATCCTCAGTCTCAGCCGCGACGAATTCCGTATCCGCAGCCTCAATCCCGGCGATCCGGTAGAGCTGCAACTGGCCCCGGCGGCGCACTGAGGCGCCTTCAGGCGTCCTCGGAATAGCGCTGCTCCTGCCAGGGATCGCCGCGGTCGTGATAGCCGCGCATTTCCCAGAAGCCAGGCGTGTCGCCGACCCGGAAGTCGATGCGCCTGAGCCACTTGGCGCTTTTCCACAGATAGAGATGCGGGATCAGGGCCCGTACCGGCCCCCCGTGCTCGGCCGTCAGCGGCTGGCCTTCCCAGCTGTGCACCAGCATGGCGCCCGGTGCGGCGAAATCGGCCAGCGGCAGATTGGTGATGTAACCGTCATGGCTGTGCAGGAGCACATGGGTCGCCTCGTCCCGCGGCTGCACCTCGTCGAGCAATTCAGCTATCGGCAGACCGATCCAGTGATTGTCATAGCGTGACCAGGTGGTGACGCAATGCATGTCGCTGACGGCCTCGCGGGTCGCCCGCGCGGCGAAGGTCTCCCAGTTCCAGCGCAGCGTCTTGCAGACCGCGCCGGTCACCGCCAGTTGCCAGCGCTCCCGGCTGACCTCCGGGCGTATGCCTAGGTCCAGGACCGGCCAGTTGCTGACGCGGTGCTGGCCAGGTGGCAGACGCTCGCTTTCCGCACGTGCACCCTGACCGGTGAGGAAGCGTCCCTCCTGGGCCCAGCGCTCCTTGGAGCGGGTCAGCTTGCTCGGCTCGTCGCTCATCGATGGATCCTCTTCGCAGGTGTCGGGCTTTTGACTGCCAGGCGGGCCATTCGTCGGCAAAGGTCGAACCCAGACGCTGTCCCGTGCCTCCTATCCAGCAGGCACTCAGAGAGCAGCCTCTTAATTCTTAACCTGCCGGAGAACCACCATGGTAGATGCAACCCAGATCAAAGAGCATGCGGAAGTTGTCGGTTCGGACGGCCAGCACGTGGGCACCGTCGACCATATGGAAGGCGCCGATCGCATCAAGCTGACCAAGCGCGATCAGGATGCCGATGGCAAGCATCACTACATTCCGCTGAGCTGGGTCCAGTCGGTGGATGGCAGCCAGGTACGCCTGTCCAAGACCCGCGACGAAGCCGAAAGCGAGTGGCAGGCCGCCTAAGGCACGCCGCCCAACAAAAAGCCCCGCTGATGCGGGGCTTTTTGTTGGGCGGCGAATACGGATCAGTTGATGTATTCGAACAGCTTGACGATGCGCTGCACGCCCGAGACGCTCTGGATCAGTTGCACGGCATGGGCGCCTTCCTGCTGGGTCACCAGGCCCAGGAGATAGACGATGCCGTTCTCCGTGACCACCTTGATGCGCGAACCGGGGATGTCTTCATCGGCGAACATCTGGGTCTTGATGCGGGTAGTCAGCCAGGAATCGTTGCTGCGCGCCAGCAGCGAGGAGTTGCCGGTCACCTGCAGTTCGTTGTGCACCGTCTTGACCCGCTGCACGCTGCGCACGGCCTGTTCGGCCTGGGCCTTGAGATCGGCACGCGGCGTCTGGCCGGCGATCAGCACCACGCCGTTGTAGCTCACCACCACGATGTGCGAGCTGGCCAGATCGGCATTGGCCTTGGAGATGTTGACCGAGGCCTTGGTCTCGATCAGCGCGTCGTCCACGGTGCTGCCCAGGGTGCGGGTGCCGCGGTTGTCGTCGATGGGCTTGTCGCGGCTGGCGGTGACCACGTTGCTGCAGCCGGCGACCGCAAAGGACAGCGCCAGGATGGCGAGCAGGGGAGCCTTCTTCATTCTTCGCTTCCAAACAGTTGCTGATCGATCTGGTCGCACAGGCAGTGGATCACCAGCAGGTGCACTTCCTGGATGCGGGCGGTGACCTTGGCAGGCACGCGAATCTCGACGTCCTCGGGCAGCAGCAGGGAGGCCATGCCGCCGCCGTCGCGGCCGGTCAGGGCGACCACGGTCATCTCGCGGTCGTGGGCAGCCTGGATCGCCTGGATCACGTTGGCCGAATTGCCGCTGGTGGAGATGGCCAGGAGGATGTCGCCCGGTTGACCCAGGGCGCGGATCTGCTTGGAGAACACCTCGTTGTAGCTGTAGTCGTTGGCGATGGAGGTCAGCGTCGAGGTGTCGGTGGTCAAGGCCAGGGCCGGCAGGCTGGGCCGCTCGCGCTCGAAGCGATTCAGCAATTCCGAGGAGAAGTGCTGGGCGTCGCCGGCGGAACCGCCATTGCCGCAGGTGAGGATCTTGCCTTCGTTGAGCAGGGCCGCAACCATGACCTGGCTGGCCAGATCGATATGCGGAATCAGGACTTCCATGGCCTGACGCTTGGTTTCGATGCTGTCCCGGAAGAGCTTCTGGATGCGGGCGTGGGTGTCCATCGCGATATCTTTGACCTGTGCTGTGGAGGGCCTCAGGCGTCGAAGGCCTGTTTGATCCATTCGAGTGCCTGAGGGGATGCGTCGGCCCCGGGGCCGATCGCGATCACGTCGAAACGACAGGGCCGCTTGGCCCAGCGCGCTTCGGATTGCAGAAAGAGGGCGGCGCTGTTGACCAGTCGCTGTCGCTTGCGGGCATCTATGCTTTCCGCGGCGCCGCCCCAGGCGGTGTGCCTGCGGGCGCGTACCTCGACGAATACTACTGTATCGCCGTCGAGCATGACCAGATCGAGCTCGCCACCCTGCCAGCGCCAGTTGCGAGCGATCAGCCGGAGGCCGCGCGTCTGCAGGAACTGCAGGGCGCGATCCTCGGCTTGCCTGCCGCGCTGGAGATGCGGCGCCTGCTTCACGGGGTGCTGAGCGAAGCCGGCACGCTGGTGGTGGGCAGCGGTGCATTATTGGCGGGCAGCGGCTGCGCCACGCCGTTGCGGAATTCCGCCCAGGGCAGGTGACGCACCACGCGCTGGTCGGGCGCCACGCTCAGATTGCCGGACAGGCCGGGCAGCTCGGAGTTGGGCAGGGCCTTGAGCTGCTGCAGATGCAGCGCCAGCAGGTAGGCGTCGGCGCCCATGGCATAGAGCCGACCGATGCTGGTACCGGCCTGGGGCCATTGGGCGGTGATCTTGGCACGCAGCGGATTGCTCGGGTCGAGCAGCCAGGGGGTCTCGCAGAACAGGATGCCGTTGAGATCCTGGTTCACGCCGGGTTCGTTGACGCCGCTGTTGAGGTTGGAGGTGGCGTACACCGGCAGATCGCGGGCGTTCTGGTAGACCAGGATCGGCTTGATCTGGCGGGCCTGGGCCGGGGTCGAGGCGAGGAAGATGAAGTCCATGCCCTGACGCATCTGCAACAGGCTGGTGATGCGATTGGCGATCTCGACCGGTTGGCCGATGCGCTCGGCCGCCACCAGGCGACCGCCCAGCTGCTGCCACTCGTTCTGGAAGGCGGCCAGCACGCGGGCACCCCAGTCACCCTGGGGCACCATGGCGCCGGCACTGCGCTTGCCGTCGGCCCAGGCACGGCGCGCGGCCTCGCGGGCCTCGTCCTCGGCGGCCAGGCCGAACTGGAAGAGTTGCGGCGGCTGGGCGCCCTGGCTGTCGCCATAGTTCAGCGCCAGGGTATTGATCGGCAGTTGCGGGCGATCGCCCAGCTGCTTGACGAAGTTCTTCTCCAGCGGGCCGACCACCAGCTGGATGCCGGCGGCCTGCGCCTGGCGGTAGAAGGCGTCCAGCGAACCCATCTGGGTACTGTCGTAGACGGTCACGGCGGGGGCACTCTGGCCGGCGGCCAGGGCTTCGTAGCGAGCGGCCATGAAACCATCCTGCAGCGCGCGCGCGACGCCGGCGAGCTGGCCCTGCAGGGGCAGCAGCAAGGCGACGCGATTGAGCGGTTCCCGCGCCAGGGTCTTCAGGCGCTCCAGGTCGTCGGGCAGATTGCGCGCGGCGGGATGGCCGGGGTTCTGCTTCTGCCATTCCTCGATGGCGGCGAGCTGCTGATCCAGCGCCAGGTTGCCGCGGGTGATGGCGGCCAGCGCCAGCCAGCCATTGAGGTCGGCGTCCTTCACGCTCTGGCGCAACTGCGCGTCCGGGAGGCTGGTGACCAGTTGCCAGATCCGCTCGCGGTTGTCATGGGCGGCATCGCCGTCCAGCAGCGGGCCGAGGAAGATGCGTTCCTGGGCGGCGGCAAGCGGCTGGCCGTTGGCGGCCTGGGCCTCGGCCTTGGTCAGGCCGCTGCGGATCTGCTGCTGGGCCGGCAGTTCGCCCAGTTGGGCGAAGCTCGGGTGGTCGAAACGCTTGAGCGCCTGGGCCGGCTGCTTGTCGAGCAGGTCGAGCTGGGCCAGCAGCGTCTGGGCGAACATCTGCTGTGCCGGCTTGAGGCCTTCGACATTGATGGAGCCCAGGATCTGCCGCGCTTCGCGGGAATTCTGCTGGGCATAGGCCTTGTCGGCGGCGGTCAGGCGCAGCAGATTGGCCTGCTCGGACTGACTGGAGCCGGCCTGATTCAGCAGCTGCTCGATGCTGGCCTGGCTGGACTGGGGCAGGTCGCCGAGGGCGTTGTTGACGGGCGAGCTGCTGCAAGCGGCGAGCAGGGCGAAGGCGGTGGCGCAGAGCAGCGGACGCAGGCGGAACTTCATGCTGTGGTTCCTGAGCAAAAGTCTGGAAAGGGGGCGATTGTCTCACAGCACCCAAGCGCTGCGAACGCCGAGGGCGAGAGCGGCGTACACTGTTGGGCTATTTCCAGTCCGTCAGGTTTCATCATGATTTCGCCGGGTACTCTTTATGTGGTTGCCACGCCCATCGGCAACCTGGACGACATCACCGCCCGCGCGCTCAAGGTGCTGCGCGAAGTGGCCCTGATCGCCGCCGAAGACACCCGTCATTCGGCGCGCCTGCTGCGCCATTTCGGCATCGAGACGCCGCTCGCGGCCTGTCACGACCACAACGAACGCGATGCCGGTGGCCGCTTCATCACCCGGCTGCTGGCGGGGGAAGACGTCGCCCTGATCTCCGATGCGGGCACGCCGCTGATTTCCGATCCGGGCTTTCACCTGGTGCGCGCGGCGCGCGCCCAGGGCATCCGGGTCTCGCCGATTCCCGGCGCCTGCGCCCTGGTCGCGGCGCTGTCGGCGGCCGGTCTGCCCTCGGATCGCTTCAGCTTCGAAGGCTTCCTGCCGGCCAAGGCGGTAGGCCGGCAGGCACGTCTGGCGGCGCTGCGCGAAGACCCGCGTACGCTCATCTTCTACGAGGCGCCCCATCGGCTCAAGGATTGCGTGGCCGACATGGCGAGCACCTTCGGGCCTGAGCGGCACATCGTCCTCGGTCGCGAATTGACCAAGACCTTCGAGACCCTGCGCGGCCTGCCCGCCGGCGAGCTATTGGCCTGGATTCGCGCGGATCTGGATCAGCAGCGCGGCGAGTGCGTGCTGCTGGTGGGTGGCTGGGCGGCGCCGGAGGACGCGGAGGTCGATGCCGAGACCTTGCGTATCCTCGATCTGCTGTTGGCCGAGCTGCCGATCAAGCGCGCCGCTGCCCTGGCCGCCCAGATCACCGGCGCGCGCAAGAACCAGCTCTATCAGCTGGCCTTGGAGCGCAAGGGCGAGCCGGGCTGAGTCAGGGTGAATTAGTGGGCATCTTTCCTTGTTATCCGCCCTCAGTCTCTATACCCTTGCGCCGCGAGAGCCGACCGGGCAGTCGCTGTCGTGATCCGCAAGGGTTGCGAGGGAGGAAAGTCCGGGCTCCATAGGGCGAGGTGCCAGGTAACGCCTGGGAGGCGTGAGCCTACGGAAAGTGCCACAGAAAATAACCGCCTAAGCGCGCAAGCGCCGGTAAGGGTGAAAAGGTGCGGTAAGAGCGCACCGCACGGCTGGCAACAGTTCGTGGCTAGGTAAACCCCACCTGGAGCAAGACCAAATAGGAATCCATAGGCGTGGCCCGCGCTGGATTCGGGTAGGTCGCTAGAGGCAATCAGCGATGGTTGTCCCAGAGGAATGACTGTCCTCGACAGAACCCGGCTTACAGGTCGGCTCTCGCACCCCTCCCTCCTGGGCCTCTGCGCCCGGCGTCTGAGACCTCTTCTTAAGACATCACTTTAATCAATTGAGCCAATCAATTGACTTCATTTCCGTTTGTCGGAAATCGATGTCGTTCGTCCTGGTCGTGAATTCGTGCAATTTGCTCGAAATCCCCGTCCCACGCGGCCTGGCTACCCCCTCGCTTACCTTGACTGAAAGTGGCCCTCCTCAATATAGTGGCGGCCGGTGGTACGAAGTGGGGCGAAGTGGGATTTAATGGCAAGGACAGCCTATTAGAGGACGCGAAATTGTTCCGGGGAGCGAACGCCATCAGTCTCGACGCCAAGGGGCGCGCCGCGATGCCGAGCCGGTATCGTGACGAGCTGCTGGAGCGTTGTGCCGGCCAGCTCATCGTGACGATCGATGCCGTCGACCCCTGCCTTTGCGTCTATCCACTCCCGGAATGGGAAATCATCGAAAGCAAGCTGCGGCAGTTGCCCTCGCTACGTGAGGAGACTCGCCGCCTGCAACGCTTGCTGATCGGCAATGCGGTGGATCTGGAGCTCGACGGCAGTGGCCGTTTCCTGGTTCCGCCGCGCCTGCGTGAATACGCCAAGCTGGACCGGCGCGTGATGCTGGTCGGTCAGCTCAACAAGTTCCAGTTATGGGATGAGGACGCCTGGAGTGCCGTGTGCGACGCGGATCTCCTGGCGATTAAGGAACCCGGCGGTATGCCGGATGAAATGCGCGATTTGATCCTGTGACCATGAACCCAGTCTTCCACCACGTCTCCGTTCTCCTGGACGAGGCCGTTCAGGCATTGGCAATCCAGCCTGCCGGCCGTTATCTGGACGGCACCTTCGGCCGTGGCGGACACAGCCGGGCCGTGCTGCGCCTGCTGGGTGGAGAAGGGCGGCTGCTGGGCTTCGACAAGGATCCCCAGGCGATCGCCGCCGGCCAGGCCCTGGCTGCGGAAGATCCGCGTTTCGAGATCGTCCAGCGCAGCTTCGCCGAACTGGGTGATGAACTCGTCAGCCGTGGCTGGTCCGGGCAGGTCGATGGCGTGCTGCTGGATCTGGGCGTGTCCTCGCCCCAGCTCGACGATCCCGAGCGCGGTTTCAGCTTCATGCAGGACGGTCCCCTGGACATGCGCATGGATCCGAGTCGGGGGCAGAGCGCCGCCGTCTGGATCGCCACGGCGCCCGAGGCCGACATCGCCCAGGTATTCAAGGAATTCGGCGAAGAGCGTTTCGCCAAGCGCATGGCGCGCGCCGTGGTGCAGCGTCGTGAAGTCCAGCCCTTCGAACGTACCGGCGATCTGGCCAAGGTGCTCACCGAGGCCAATCCGGCCTGGGAAAAGGGCAAGCATCCTGCTACCCGTGCCTTCCAGGGGCTGCGCATCTACATCAATCGCGAACTGAGCGATCTGGAGCAGGGCCTGCAGGCGGCCTACGAGCAACTGGCCGTGGGTGGCCGGCTGGTAGTGATCAGCTTCCACTCGCTGGAAGACCGCATCGTCAAACAATTCATGCGCCGACTGGCCAAGGGCGAGGCCGACCAGCTGCCGCGCGACCTGCCGATCCGCGCCACGGTCTTCGAGCCCTCGCTGCGCCTGCTGGGCAAGCCGGCCTATGCCAGCGAAGCCGAACTGGCCGCCAATCCCCGCGCCCGCAGCGCCGTGATGCGCGTTGCCGAGAAGCTGAAATGAGCCGGCTCTTCGTCAAGAAACTGCCCCTGGGCAGCAGCGTCATGCTGGTGCTGTTCGCCGGCGTACTGCTGTCGGCGGTAGCCGTGGCCTATAGCGCCCACTGGAATCGCCAGCTGCTCAACACCCTCTATGGCGAGATGGCCATCCGCGACAAGGCCCAGGCCGAATACGGTCGGCTGCTGCTGGAGCAGAGCACCTGGACCGCCCACAGTCGCGTCGAGGCCCTGGCCAGCGGCCAATTGCAGATGCGCATTCCCGATCCGACCGAAATCCGGATGGTCAATCCGTGAAAGGCCTGATCGCGCGCCTGCCATGGCGCTTCAGCCTCATTATCGGGCTGTTGCTGGTCATGGTCGGCACCATCATCTGGCGCATCGTCGATCTGCACGTGATCGACCGGGCCTTTCTGAAGGGGCAGGGCGATGCGCGCAGCGTGCGCACCATCCCCATTCCCGCGCACCGTGGCCTGATCACCGATCGCAACGGCGAGCCCCTGGCCGTGAGTACGCCGGTCACCACCCTGTGGATCAATCCCAAGGAACTGCTGGGCGCCGAGGATCGCTGGGCGACCCTGGCCGATGCCGTCGGCCAGCCGCGTGCGGAATTGGCCAAGCGCATCGAGCAGAACGCCAGCAAGGAATTTCTCTACCTGGCCCGTGGCCTCACGCCCGAGCAGGGTGAGGCGGTGATGAGCCAGGTCAAGGCGCACAAGATTCCCGGGGTCTACGACATCGAGGAATTTCGGCGTTTCTATCCGGCGGGTGAGGTGGCGGCCCATGTGGTCGGCTTCACCGACATCGACGACCACGGCCGCGAAGGCATCGAGCTGGCCTTCAACGAATGGCTGTCCGGCGTGCCGGGTCGTCGCCAGGTGGTCAAGGATCGCCGCGGTCGGCTGATCCGCGATGTCCAGGTCGCCAAGAACGCCAAGCCGGGCAATACCCTGGCGCTGTCCATCGACCTGCGGCTGCAGTATCTCGCCGCGCGCGAACTGCGCAATGCCCTGACCCAGTTCGAAGCCGAGGCCGGCAGCCTGACCATCGTCGACGTCAAGACCGGCGAGGTCCTGGCGATGGTCAACATGCCCACCTACAACCCCAACAATCGCCGCAGTCTCGAACCGGCCGCCATGCGCAACCGGGCGATGATCGACGTCATGGAGCCCGGCTCGGTGATGAAGCCGATCTCCATGACCGCGGCGCTCGCCAGCGGTCGCTGGAAGCCCACCGACAAGGTCAACGTCTATCCCGGTTCGTTGCAGATCGGTCGTTACACCATCAAGGACGTCTCCCACAGCGATGGCGCCCTGGACCTGACCGGCATCCTCATCAAGTCCAGCAACGTCGGCATGAGCAAGATCGCCTTCGACGTGGGTGGCGAGAACATCTACAACGCCATGCGCGCCGTGGGCCTCGGCCAGGACACCGGTCTGGGCTTTCCCGGCGAGCGGGTCGGCAACCTGCCCAACCATCGCAACTGGCGTCCGGCCGAGACCGCGACCCTGTCCTATGGCTATGGCCTGGCGGTGACCGCCGTGCAACTGGCCCATGCCTATTCGGTGCTGGCCAACGACGGTCGCTCGGTGCCGCTGTCCATGGTGCGCCTGGACAAGGCCCCGGCCAGCGATCAGGCGGTGGAAGAACGCGTGGCCAAGACCCTGCAGGGCATGCTGCAGCAGGTCGTGGAAGCTCCGGGCGGGGCCTTCCGCGCCCAGGTACCGGGCTACCACGTCGCCGGCAAGAGCGGTACCGCGCGCAAGACCAGCACCGGCACCCGTGGCTATGCCGAGAATTCCTATCGCTCGCTGTTCGCCGGCTTCGGCCCCACCAGCAATCCGCGCCTGGCCGCGGTGGTGGTGATCGATCGTCCGAGCAAGGGCGGCTACTACGGTGGCGTAGTCTCGGCACCGGTGTTCAGCCGCGTGATGTCCGGCGCCCTGCGCCTGATGAACATCCAGCCGGACAACCTCCAGCCGCTGCCGGTGCAGCAGGCCCAGGCCGGCAAGCCGCTGCTGGTCGGGGAGCGTGATCGATGAGCCGCCTGCTGACCGACCTCCTGCCTGAAGCTGCCACGGCCGTCGACATTGGTGGCCTGGCACTGGACAGTCGCGACGTCCGCCCGGGCTCGCTGTTCCTGGCCATTCCCGGTCTGCACAGCGACGGCCGCGCCCACATCGCCAGCGCTGCCGAGCGCGGCGCCGCGGCCATCGCCTATGAGGCGAAGGACGCTCCCGCGCTGCCGGCCCTGGACATCCCCCTGGTCGCCGTCGAAGGCCTGGCCGCGCGGCTTTCCGCCATCGCCGGTCGTTTCCACGGCGAGCCGAGCCGGCGCCTGGCGCTGGTCGGCATCACCGGTACCAATGGCAAGACCAGTGTCAGCCAGTTGATCGCCCAGGCCTGCGACCTGCTCGGTCAGCGTTGCGGCATCGTCGGCACCCTCGGTAGCGGCTTCCATGGCGCCCTCGCCGAAGGCCGTCACACCACCCCGGATGCCCTCAAGCTGCAGGCGACCCTGGCCGAACTGGCCGAGGACGGCGCCGCTACAGTCGCCATGGAAGTATCCTCCCATGGCCTGGCGCAGGGTCGGGTGGCGGCGCTGGCCTTCAAGGTCGCGGTCTTCACCAACCTGTCTCGCGATCACCTCGATTACCACGGGACCATGGCCGCCTATGGCGAAGCCAAGGCCCAGTTGTTCGCCTGGCCGGGGCTCGGTGCCCGCGTCCTCAATCTGGATGACGCCTTTGGCCGCGAACTGGCGGCTCGTCCCAGCCCGGCAGCGACCCTGACCTACAGCCTGAGCGATCCGGCTGCCAACCTCCACTGCCAGGCCATCCAGTTCGATGACCACGGCGTACGCGCCCGGCTGGTCACCGCCCAGGGCGAGGGTGAATTGCGCAGCCAGCTGATCGGGCGCTTCAACCTGAGCAACCTGCTGGCCGCCATCGGTGCCCTGCTGGGGCTCGGTCATGCGCTGGCCGACATCCTCGCCATCCTCCCGCAACTGCAGGGCCCGGCCGGGCGCATGCAGCGACTGGGTGGCGCCGGGCGACCGCTGGTGGTGGTGGACTACGCCCACACCCCCGATGCCTTGGACAAGGTGCTCACGGCCCTGCGGCCCCATGTCGGTGCCCAGGGTCGGCTGGTCTGCGTGTTCGGCTGTGGCGGCGATCGCGATCGCGGCAAGCGGCCGGAGATGGCCGCGGTGGCCGAGCGCCTGGCCGATCAGGTGGTGGTGACCGACGACAACCCCCGTACCGAGGATCCGGCCGCCATCGTTGCCGACATCCGCGCCGGCTTCGTGCATCCCGAGCAGGTGAGCTTCGCCGGCCGGCGCGAAGCGGCCATCGCCCAGGCCGTGGTCGCGGCGACCGCCCAGGATATCGTGGTGCTGGCCGGCAAGGGCCATGAGCCCTACCAGGAAATCGCCGGTGTCCGTCATCCCTTTTCCGATCTCGACCAGGCCGAGCGGGCCCTGACCGCCTGGGAGCGACAGCATGCTTAGAACCTTCACCCTCACCGAAGTGGCCGAGGCCCTGACCGGCAATCTGCTGGGTACCGATGCCCTGTTCGACGGCGTCGGTACCGACAGTCGCAAGGCCGTGGCCGGCCAGCTCTTCGTCGCCTTGAGCGGGCCGCGCTTCGATGGTCATGCCTATCTGGCCGACGTGGCCGCTCAGGGTGCCGCGGCAGCCCTGGTGGAGCGGGCTGTGCCCGAGGTCCATCTGCCCCAGCTGGTGGTCGCCGATACCCGCCTGGCGCTGGGTCGTCTGGGCGCCTTCAATCGTGATCTGTTCCAGGGCAAGCTCGCTGCCGTGACGGGCTCCAGTGGCAAGACCACGGTCAAGGAGCTGCTCGCCGCCATCCTGCGTCAGCAGGGCGCCACCCTGGCCACCCAGGGCAATCTGAACAACGATCTCGGGGCGCCCCTGACCCTGCTGCAACTGGCTGCCGAGCACGCCTTTGGCGTCATCGAACTGGGTGCTTCGCACGTCGGGGACATCGCCTACACCGTGAGCCTGACACGCCCGGATGTCGTTATCATTACCAATGCCGGCCAGGCCCATGTGGGCGAATTCGGCGGCGTCGATCGTATCGTCGAGGCCAAGGGCGAGATCATCGAAGGCGTGGGCGAGACGGGCACCGTGGTGCTCAACCGCGATGACGCCGCCTTCGAGACCTGGCAGCGCCGCGCGGCCGGTCGCACCGTCGTCGCCTTCGGCCTGGATGCCCGCGCCGACGTCCGCGCCAGCGAGGTGACCCTGGATGCCCAGGGCCGCCCGAGCTTCCTCTTGCACAGCGCCCAGGGCGAGGCGCCGGTCACCCTGCAGCTGCTGGGTGCCCACAACGTCGGCAACGCCCTGGCCGCTGCCGCTGCGGCGCTCAGCTTCGGCCTGGACCTGAACACCGTCGCCCGTGGTCTCGCCGCGGCGGCGCCGGTGCAGGGGCGCACCCTGACCCGCACCAGCCAGCACGGCGCCCAGGTCATCGATGACAGCTACAACGCCAACCCCGCGTCGGTGAAGGCCGGGATCGACCTGCTGGCTGCCCTGTCGGGCCGTCGGGTGGTGGTCCTGGGCGACATCGCCGAGCTGGGCGAGTGGACCGAACAGGGCCATCGCGAGGTGGGCGAGCACGCCCGCGGCAAGGTGGATGCCTTCTACAGCGTCGGTCCTTCGATGGCCCATGCGGCCCGCGCCTATGGCGTCGAGGCCCGGCATTTCGCCGATCGCGAACAGCTGATCGAGGCCCTGGCTGACGAGGACCGGGCCGGAACCACCCTGCTGATCAAGGGATCCCGCAGCGCTGCGATGGACAAGGTCGTCGCCGCGCTTTGCGCTATCAACACCGAGGAGAAACACTGATGCTGCTGCTGTTGGCGGAGTTCCTGCAACAGTTCTACAAGGGCTTCGCCGTCTTCCAATACCTCAGCCTGCGCGGCATTCTGGGCGTTCTGACCGCCCTGTTGCTGTCGTTGTGGCTCGGCCCCTGGATGATCCGCACCCTGCAGATCCGCCAGATCGGCCAGGCCGTGCGCAACGATGGCCCCCAGTCGCACCTGTCCAAATCCGGCACCCCCACCATGGGCGGCGCCCTGATCCTGACCACCATCGGTATCAGCACCCTGCTGTGGGCCGATCTGCACAACCGTTACGTCTGGACCGTGCTGGCGGTGACCTTCCTGTTCGGCGCCATCGGCTGGGTCGACGACTATCGCAAGGTGATCGAGAAGAATTCCCGCGGTCTGCCCAGTCGCTGGAAGTACTTCTGGCAATCGGTATTCGGCCTGGGGGCGGCGATCTTCCTCTATGTCACGGCCAAGGCGCCGATCGAAACCACGCTGATCCTGCCGCTGCTGAAGAACATCGAGATCCCGCTGGGGATTTTCTTCGTTGTGCTGACCTACTTCGTCATCGTCGGCTCCAGCAACGCGGTCAACCTCACCGATGGCCTCGACGGCCTGGCGATCATGCCCACCGTGATGGTCGGCGGCGCCCTGGGCATCTTCTGCTACCTGTCGGGCAACGTGAAATTCGCCGACTACCTGCTGATTCCCTATGTGGAAGGCTCCGGCGAACTGATCGTCTTCTGCGGCGCCCTGATCGGGGCGGGCCTGGGCTTTCTCTGGTTCAACACCTATCCCGCCATGGTCTTCATGGGTGACGTCGGCGCTCTGGCGCTGGGCGCCGCCCTGGGCACCATCGCCGTCATCGTCCGCCAGGAAGTGGTGCTGTTCATCATGGGTGGCGTCTTCGTCATGGAGACCCTCTCGGTGGTCATCCAGGTCGCCTCGTTCAAGCTGACCGGCAAGCGCGTCTTCCGCATGGCGCCGATCCACCACCATTTCGAATTGAAGGGTTGGCCCGAACCGCGGGTCATCGTGCGCTTCTGGATCATCACCGTGATCCTGGTGCTGTTCGGTCTCGCCACCCTGAAACTGAGGTAATCGCAGTGCTCATCGCTTCCGACCAGTTCCGTATCGTCGTCGGCCTCGGCAAGAGTGGCATGTCGCTGGTGCGCTTTCTCGCGCGCCGGGGCGTGCCCTTTGCCGTGGCCGACACGCGGGAACAGCCGCCGGAACTTGCGACCCTGAAAACCCAGTATCCCCAGGTCGAGGTGCGCTGCGGCGAGCTGGATGTCGACTTCCTCGCCCGTGCGGCCGAACTCTATGTGAGTCCCGGCCTGGCCCTGGAAACGCCGGCGCTGCAGGAGGCCGCCGCCCGGGGCGTGCGGCTGTCCGGCGATATCGAGCTGTTCGCGCGCCACGCCCAGGCACCCATCGTCGCCATTACCGGTTCCAACGCCAAGAGCACCGTCACCACCCTGGTGGGTGACATGGCGCTGCGCGCCGGCAAGCGCGTGGCCGTGGGGGGCAACCTCGGTACCCCGGCGCTGGACCTGCTGGCCGATGACGTCGAGCTCTATGTGCTGGAGCTGTCGAGCTTCCAGCTGGAGACCTGCGAGCGGCTCAACGCCGAGGTGGCCACGGTGCTCAACCTCAGCGAAGACCACATGGATCGCTACACCGGCATGCCGGCCTATCACCAGGCCAAGCACCGCATCTTCCGTGGCGCCCGCCAGGTGGTGATCAATCGCGACGATGCGCTGTCGCGGCCGTTGATCGGCGATGATGTGCCGCGCCTGACCTTCGGCCTGGGACGGCCCGATTTCCGTGCCTTCGGCATTCGCGAGGAGGAGGGCCGTCGCTATCTGGCGCTGGCCTTCGACAACCTGCTGGATGTCGAGGAACTCAAGATCCGCGGTACGCACAACCACAGCAATGCCCTGGCCGCGCTGGCCCTCGGCCAGGCCGCCGGTCTGCCGCTGGCACCCATGCTGGAGGCCCTGCGCGCCTTCCCGGGTCTGGAGCATCGCTGCCAGTGGGTCGGCGAGGTCGCGGGCGTCAACTACTACAACGATTCCAAGGCGACCAACGTCGGCGCTGCCCTGGCCGCGGTCGAAGGCCTCGGCGATGACATCGCCGGCCAGTTGGTGCTGATCGCCGGTGGCGACGGCAAGGGCGCCGATTTCAGTGCCCTGCGCGAGCCCATCGCGCGTCACTGTCGCGCCGTGGTGCTGCTGGGTCGCGACGCGGCACGGATCGCCGAGATCCTGCCGGCCACCGTGCAACAGGTGCGTGTCACCACCCTGGAAGAAGCCGTGGCCGAGAGCCGCCGGCTGGCCCAGCCGGGCGACGCCGTGCTGCTGTCGCCGGCCTGCGCCAGTCTCGACATGTTCCGCAACTTCGAAGAACGCGGGCGGCTGTTCGCCCAGGCCGTGGGAGCCTTGGCATGATCCTCAGCCTGTTGCGCCCCTATCCCTCGCCGCTGGCCAGCCGCCATGGCATCGACCTGGACTTCCCGCTGCTGGCGGGCTGCCTGCTGCTGCTCGGCCTCGGCCTGGTGATGGTGACCTCGGCTTCCTCCGAGGTAGCCGCCGCCCAGTCGGGCAATCCGCTGTACTTCATGTACCGCCACCTGGTCTATCTGGCGATCGGCTTCGTCTCCTGCGGCGTGGTGATGCTGATCCCCATGGCCACCTGGCAGCGCTTCGGCTTTCCGTTGCTGATCATCGCCTTCCTCCTGCTGGTGGCGGTGCTGGTGCCCGGCATCGGCCGCGAGGTGAACGGTTCCCTGCGCTGGATCGGCTTCGGCATCTTCAACGTGCAGCCCTCGGAGATCGCCAAGGTCTTCGTGGTGCTCTATCTGGCCGGCTACCTGGTTCGTCGTCAGCATGAGGTGCGCCACACCTGGGCCGGCTTCTTCAAGCCCTTCATCGTGCTCCTGCCGATGGCCATGCTGCTGCTGCGCGAACCCGACTTCGGTGCCACCGTAGTGATGATGGGCGCCGCCGGTGCCATGCTGTTCCTTGGCGGCGTCGGTCTGTTCCGCTTCCTGATGATGGTCGCCCTGGCCGTGCTGGCGGTGTTCGTGCTGGTGCAGACCCAGTCATACCGGATGCAGCGCCTGATCACCTTCACCGATCCCTGGGCCGACCAGTTCGGTTCCGGCTACCAGCTGACCCAGGCGCTGATCGCCTTCGGTCGCGGCGGCTGGACCGGTCTCGGCCTGGGCAACAGCATCCAGAAGCAGTTCTATCTACCCGAGGCCCATACCGACTTCCTCTTCGCCGTGCTGGCCGAAGAACTCGGCCTGATCGGTGCCATGGCCACCGTCGGCCTGTTCCTCTTCGTCTGCGTGCGCGGGCTGTTCATCGGTCACTGGGCCGAGCAGTCCAAGCAGTTCTTCTCGGCCTATGTGGCCTACGGCCTGTCGATGCTCTGGATCGGCCAGTTCCTGATCAACATCGGCGTGAACGTCGGCCTGCTGCCGACCAAGGGCCTGACCCTGCCGTTCCTGAGCTATGGCGGCAGCTCCCTGGTGATCTGCTGCGTGAGCATGGGCCTGCTGCTGCGCATCGAGTGGGAGAGACGCACCCTGGTGGATACCGAGGATGTGGAATTCACCGAAGAGGATTTCGCCGATGTCCGCTAACGTCCTCATCATGGCCGGCGGCACCGGCGGGCACGTCTTCCCGGCCCTGGCCTGCGCTCGTGAATTCGAAGCCCGCGGCTATACCGTGCACTGGCTGGGTACCCCGCGCGGCATCGAGAACGACGTGGTGCCCAAGGCCGGCATCACCCTGCACCACATTCCGGTCACCGGCCTGAGAGGCAAGGGCGTGCGCTCCCTGGTGAAGGCGCCGCTGCAACTCAGCGGGGCGCTCATGCAGGCCGTGGGGCTCATGCGCCGGCTCAAGCCGGTCTGCGTGCTGGGCCTGGGCGGCTTCGTCACCGGTCCCGGTGGTCTGGCCGCCAGGCTGTGCAACATTCCCCTGGTGATCCACGAACAGAATGCCCATGCCGGCACCGCCAACCGCCTGCTGGTGCCCATGGCCGCACGGGTCTGCGAAGGCTTTGCCGACACCTTCCCGGCGTCCGCCAAGCGCCTGTCCACCGGCAATCCGGTGCGCGCCGAACTCTTCGCCCCGGTGACCCGCGCGCCGCTGGAAGAGCGCGCCGCCAATCTGCTGGTCCTGGGCGGCAGCCTGGGCGCCGAGCCGCTCAACAAGCTGCTGCCCGACGCCCTGGCCCAGCTGCCCGCTGGCCTGCGGCCCAATGTGCGCCACCAGGCCGGTCGCCAGCATGCCGAGGTGACCGCCGAGCGCTATGCCAACGTCGCCGTGGAGGCCGATGTCCAGCCCTTCATCGCCGACATGGCCGCCGCCTATGCCTGGGCCGATCTGGTGATCTGCCGGGCCGGTGCCCTGACCGTCGCCGAGCTGACCGCCACCGGCCTGCCGGCGCTGCTGATCCCCCTGCCGCATGCCATCGACGACCACCAGACCAGCAATGCGCGCTTTCTGGAGCGCGCCGGTGCCGGTGTGGTGCTGCCGCAACATTCCACCCGCCCGGCGGATCTCGCCGCGCAGCTTACCGAGGTCCTGATGCATCCCGAACGTCTTGCCGGCATGGCCGCTCGCAGCCGCGCCCTGGCCAAACCCGATGCCACCCGCGCAGTCGTCGACGCCTGTCTGGAGGTTGCCCGTGGTTAAGTCGCAAAGTGCCATTCAGGCCGAGGTTCGGCGCATGCGCAGCATCCGGCGCATCCACTTCGTCGGTATCGGCGGCGTCGGCATGTGCGGCATCGCCGAGGTGCTGCTGAACCTGGGTTACGAAGTCTCGGGCTCGGACCTCAAGGAATCCGCGGTAACCGCGCGCCTGCAGCAATTTGGCGCGCGCATCTACATCGGCCACCGCGCCGAGAACCTGGATCAGGTCGACGTGCTGGTGGTGTCCAGTGCCATCAACAGATCCAATCCGGAGGTCTCCGCCGCCCTCGAGCAGCGCATTCCCGTGGTGCCCCGCGCCGAGATGCTCTCCGAACTGATGCGCTATCGCCACGGCATCGCCGTCGCCGGTACCCATGGCAAGACCACCACCACCAGTCTGATCGCCTCGGTGTTCGCGGCCGAAGGCCTGGACCCGACCTTCGTCATCGGGGGCCGCCTCAATGCCGCCGGTACCAATGCCCAGCTCGGCACCAGCCGCTACCTGATCGCCGAGGCCGACGAGAGCGACGCCAGTTTCCTGCACCTGCAGCCCATGGTTGCCGTGGTCACCAATATCGACGCCGACCACATGAGCACCTACGAAGGTGACTTCAATCGGCTCAAGCGCACCTTCGTCGATTTCCTGCACAACCTGCCGTTCTATGGCCTGGCCGTACTCTGCGTCGATGATCCGGTGGTGCGCGAGATCATTCCCCAGGTCGCCCGGCCCACCGTCACCTACGGCACCGCCGAAGACGCCGACGTCCGTGCCGTGGGCATCCGCCAGGAAGGCATGCGCACCTATTTCACCGTGCTGCGCGAGGGCCGCGCGCCGCTGGCGGTCTCGGTCAACATGCCGGGCGTGCACAACGTGCTCAACGCCCTGGCGACCATCGCCATCGCCACCGACGAAGGCGTCAGCGACGAGGCCATCCTCAATGGGCTGTCCGGCTTCCAGGGGGTAGGGCGGCGCTTCCAGGTGTACGGCGAACTGCCGGTCGCCGGTGGCAGCGTCATGCTGGTGGACGACTACGGTCACCATCCCCGTGAAGTCGCCGCGGTGATCAAGGCCGTGCGCGGCGGCTGGCCCGAGCGCCGGCTGGTAATGGTCTATCAGCCGCACCGCTTCAGTCGTACCCGCGATCTCTACGAAGACTTCGTCCAGGTGCTGGCCGATGCCAACGTCCTCTTGCTGATGGAAGTCTATCCTGCCGGCGAAGAACCCATTCCCGGAGCCGACAGCCGCCAGCTCTGCCACAGCATCCGCCAGCGCGGTCAGCTCGATCCCATCTATGTCGAGCGCGGCAGCAACATCGCGCCGCTGGTCAAGCCACTGCTGCGCCCGGGCGACATCCTGCTCTGCCAGGGCGCGGGCGACATCGGCGCGCTGGCGCCGCAACTGCTCAACCATCCGCTGTTCGCCACTGCCGCGACCACCGGGAGTTCGGCATGAGCCGTCATCCGTACAACCCCTTGCCGGCAACCACTGTTGCCGGCGCGCACGTGGAGGGCTGAACCTTGGTCGCCACCCTACGTCACAACCAGCCCGGCTTCGGTCGGTCGCGCAACGTCGAACAACGGGGCGCCAGTCGCCTGGTCGCCGAAGAGCCGCTGTCGACACGCCTGCCACGCCCGAGCCTGGGTCTGCTCAAGCGTATCCTCTGGCCGTTCCTGCTGCTGGGCCTGGGCTTCGGCACCTACGAAGGCGCCCAGAAATTGCTGCCCTATGCCGACCGACCGATTGCCAAGGTCAGCGTCAAGGGCGATCTCTCCTACATCAGCCAGGCCGCGGTGCAGCAGCGAATCGCGCCCTTTGTCGGCACCACCTTCTTCCAGGTCGACCTGGCCGACATGCGCCATGAACTGGAAACCATGCCGTGGATCGCCCACGCCGAGGTGCGCCGGGTCTGGCCGGACGAGATCAGCATCCGCCTGGAAGAGCAGATGCCCATCGCCCGCTGGGGCGACGAGGCGCTGCTGAACAACCAGGGTGAGGCTTTTGCCCCGCAGGATCTGGCCAACTATGACAATCTACCGCGGCTGTACGGCCCCAAGCGGGCCCAGCAGCAGGTGATGCAGCAGTACCAGATGTTCAGCCAGATGCTCCGGCCGCTCGGTTACACCGTGTCGCGCCTGGAAATGCATGAGCGCGGCAGCTGGTACCTCACCACCGGTCAGGGCCTGGAACTGGTGTTCGGCCGCGACCAGCTGGTGGAAAAGATGCGGCGCTTCATGCGCCTGTACGATCAGGTGCTCAAGGCACAGATGGACAATATCGCGCGGATCGATCTGCGTTATCCGAACGGTCTGGCCGTGGCCTGGCGTGATCCCGCTGTCGCCGCCACCCCCGTGACCGAACCGGCCAAGCATTGAGGAGAAGTTTTTTACTATGGCAAGCGTGCAAAGCGGCAAGATGATCGTCGGCCTCGACATCGGCACTTCCAAGGTCGTGGCTCTGGTCGGCGAGGTGTCTTCCGATGGTCAGATCGAGATCGTCGGGATCGGCACCCATCCGTCGCGCGGGCTCAAGAAGGGCGTGGTGGTCAATATCGAATCCACCGTCGCCTCCATCCAGCGGGCCATCGAAGAAGCCCAGCTGATGGCCGGTTGCCGGATCCATTCGGCCTTCGTCGGCATTGCCGGCAATCACATTCGCAGTCTGAATTCCCACGGTATCGTGGCGATCCGCGATCGTGAAGTGAGCCCTGCGGACATCGAGCGGGTGCTCGATGCCGCCCAGGCGGTGGCCATTCCCGCCGACCAGCGCGTGCTGCACACCCTGGCCCAGGACTATGTCATCGACAACCAGGAAGGGGTGCGCGAGCCCCTGGGCATGTCCGGTGTGCGTCTGGAAGCCAAGGTCCATGTCGTTACCTGCGCCGTCAACGCCGCGCAGAACATCGAGAAATGTGTTCGTCGTTGCGGCCTGGAAGTCGACGACATCATTCTCGAGCAGCTGGCTTCGGCCTATTCGGTGCTGACCGACGATGAAAAGGAACTGGGCGTCTGCCTGGTGGATGTTGGCGGCGGCACTACCGATATAGCCATCTTCACCGAGGGCGCCATCCGCCATACGGCGGTAATACCCATTGCTGGCGACCAAGTCACAAACGACATCGCCATGGCCTTGAGAACCCCAACGCAATATGCCGAAGAAATCAAGATTCGGTATGCTTGTGCCTTGGCGAAACTGGCTGGACCGGGCGAAACCATCAAGGTGCCCAGCGTGGGTGATCGTCCGCCGCGAGAATTGTCGCGTCAGGCCCTCGCGGAAGTGGTCGAGCCCCGTTACGATGAGCTATTCACATTGGTGCAAGCGGAACTGCGCCGCAGTGGTTACGAGGATCTGATCCCCGCAGGGATCGTACTCACCGGTGGCACCGCGAAGATGGAAGGCGCGGTCGAGCTGGCGGAAGAGATTTTCCATATGCCGGTACGCCTGGGGGTGCCCCAGACGGTCAAGGGTCTGACTGACGTGATCAGCAACCCGATCTATTCCACAGGCGTCGGCCTGTTGCTCTATGGTCTGCAAAAGCAGACCGATCCCTTGCCGGTTGTTTCTGGCGGATATAGCAGCGAAACCAAATCCACAGTCCTGGAACGCATGAAGCGTTGGGTCCAGGGCAACTTGTAATTCACAATTAAACCGCGGCAGTAGGCGAAGATCCGAAAGGAAGAGAGGGGACCATGTTCGAACTCGTAGACAACATTCCACAAAGCGCCGTGATCAAAGTCATCGGCGTGGGCGGTGGCGGTGGCAACGCCGTCAACCACATGGTCAAAAGCGGTGTTGAAGGCGTCGAATTCATCTGTGCAAATACCGACGCCCAAGCCCTGAAGAACGTCACATCCCGTACCGTGCTGCAACTCGGCCCGGGCGTCACCAAGGGTCTTGGTGCGGGCACCAACCCGGAAATCGGCCGCCAGGCGGCCATGGAAGATCGTGAGCGCATCGCCGAAGTCCTCGAAGGCGCCGACATGGTCTTCATCACCACCGGCATGGGCGGTGGCACGGGTACCGGTGCCGCGCCGATCATCGCTGAAGTGGCCAAGGAGATGGGTATCCTGACCGTTGCCGTGGTTACCCGTCCGTTCCCCTTCGAAGGCCGCAAGCGCATGCAGGTCGCCGACGAAGGCATTCGCTCCCTGTCCGAATGCGTCGACTCGCTGATCACCATCCCCAACGAGAAGCTGCTGACCATTCTGGGCAAGGACGCCAGCCTGCTGGCCGCCTTCGCCAAGGCTGACGACGTCCTCGCCGGCGCCGTTCGCGGTATCTCCGACATCATGCAGCGTCCCGGCCTGATGAACGTCGACTTCGCCGACGTCAAGACCGTGATGGGCGAGATGGGCATGGCCATGATGGGTACCGGCCACGCCAGCGGTCCGAACCGTGCGCGCGAAGCCACCGAAGCCGCCATCCGCAACCCGCTGCTGGAAGACGTCAACCTGCACGGCGCTCGCGGCATCCTGGTCAACATCACCGCTGGGCTGGACCTGTCCCTGGGTGAATACGCCGCCGTCGGCGAGATCATCGAGGACTTCGCGTCCGAGCACGCCACCGTCAAGGTCGGCGCGGTGATCGATCCGGAAATGCGCGACGAGCTGCACGTCACCGTGGTCGCCACCGGCCTGGGTGCGCGCATCGAGAAGCCGGTCAAGGTGGTGGACAACACCGCTCAGACCCTGGCCGCGGCCCGTCAGGAAAGCGCTCCGGTCAACTACGACGACCTCAAGTACCCGACCTCGATGCGCTCCGGTCGTGGCAGCCAGAATCATGGCGGCTCGGCAGCGGCGACCAAGGTCAATCCCAACGACGACCTGGATTACCTGGACATCCCGGCCTTCCTGCGTCGTCAGGCTGATTGATCGGGTATATCACAAGCCAGGGTGTGATTAGTGGGCATCGATTTTCGCATCTGCTATCATCGCGACTTCGTTGAACACCATTCGCACCCTGCGACCGAGCGGCCCTGGCATGATTAGACAACGCACCCTCAAGAACACCATTCGCGCCACTGGCGTCGGCCTGCATTCCGGGGAAAAGGTTTACCTGACCCTGAAGCCGGCTCCGGTCGATACGGGGATCGTGTTCCGTCGCACCGATCTCGATCCGGTCGTGGAAATCCCGGCCTGGGCCGAGAACGTGGGTGAAACCACCATGTCGACCAACCTGTTCAGTGACAGTGGCGTCAAGGTCGGTACCGTTGAGCACCTGTTGTCGGCCATGGCCGGTCTGGGAATCGACAATGCCTACGTCGAGCTGTCCGCGGTCGAAGTACCGATCATGGACGGCAGTGCCGGTCCCTTCGTGTTCCTGATCCAGTCCGCCGGTCTGCAGGAACAGGAAGCGGCCAAGCAGTTCATCCGCATCAAGCGTGAAGTGAGCGTCGTCGACGGTGACAAGCGCGCCACCTTCGTGCCCTTCGACGGCTTCAAGGTGACCTTCGAAATAGATTTCGATCACCCGGTGGTCAACAACCGTACCCAGAAAGCCTCGGTGGACTTCTCGAGCACCTCCTTCCTCAAGGAAGTCAGCCGTGCCCGTACCTTCGGCTTCATGCGTGACCTGGAATTCCTGAGATCGCACAACCTGGCCCTGGGTGGCAGCGTCGACAACGCCATCGTGGTCGACGAGAAGGGTGTGATCAACGAAGACGGCCTTCGTTACGAAGACGAATTCGTCAAGCACAAGATCCTCGACGCCATCGGCGACCTGTACCTGCTCGGCAAGAGCCTCATCGGCGAATTCCGCGGCTACAAGTCCGGCCATGCCATGAACAATCGCCTGCTGCGTGCGCTGCTGGCCGATCGTGATGCCTGGGAAGTGGTGACCTTCGAAGACTCCGGTCTGGCACCGATTTCCTACATGAGACCCGCGGCTGCCGTCTGAGCCCGGTCCACGAAAAAGCCCTGCATCTGCAGGGCTTTTTTTATGGTCGCACAAAGGTCTAGCGACGCGTCAGGGGCTCGCCCTGGAAGCCCACGCCGGCCAGGCCTTGAGCGACAAGGGCGCGGATATTGGCGTGATCGCTACCCTCGGGCGTCTGCAACACGCTGCGATAGTGCTCGCCAAAGGCCAGCAGCGCCTCTTCATCGCTCAGGCCCTCGAGTCTGGCCAGACCCAGGGTCTTGCAGGAGCCTTCGTTCTGGCCCGCGGCGTTGTCCACCTCGCCGTTGCGAAAGGCCGTGGGCTGGTAGCGGTAGTGCTCGGCGACGAAGGCCAGGGTGTCGGCGAAGGCATGGTCGCCCCGGGCCAGGCTGGCGCGGAAGCTGGCGAGATCGCTCATTTGCTCTGCTGCTCCTGGAAGGCCGCGGCCTGGTATTGGGCTTTCCAGTCGGCATAGGGCATGCCGTAGACGATCTCGCGGGCATCGTCCAGGCTCAGTTCCAGGCCCTTGTCGTCGGCCGCGGCCTTGTACCACTTGGACAGGCAGTTGCGGCAGAAGCCGGACAGATTCATCAGGTCGATGTTCTGCACATCGGTGCGCTTGCGCAGGTGCTCGACCAGGGTGCGGAAGGCAGCGGCTTCCAGTTCCAGGCGGTCTTGTTCGGTCATGACGGATTCCTCTTGCTAGCGGCGGCCGTGGCGCAGGTGGCGCCCGCCGTTGACGGTGAAGGTACTGCCGGTGGCGTACTGGGTCGACAGCAGATAGAGCACGGTATCCACGATGGGATCGGCGCCGGGTTCGAAATCCAGCAGCGCCTTGTCCAGGGTCGCCTGGCGATAGGCCTCGTCGGCGCCTTCCTTGAAGATCAGTAGCCCCGGCGCGATGGTGTTGACCCGCACCCTGGGTGCCAGGGCTTCGGCAAAGGACAGGGTCAGATTGTGCAGGGCGGCCTTGGTGGCGGCGTAGCCGATGTGGTTGCGGCTGCCGCGCGTGGCGCTGTCGTCGCCGATATGGATGATGTCGGCCCGCGGAGCGGCCAGCAGCAGGTCCTGCAGGCCCAGATTGAGGTGGTAGGGCGCTTCCAAATGCAGACGATAGAGCAGCCGCAGGTTTTCCAGGCCGTCTTCGGCCCAGACCGAAGCATTGTGCACGATGCCGCGCAATGCCGGATGGCGTTCATGCAGTTGCTGCAGCAGGGTGTCGCGCTGTACCTCTTCCGCCAGATCGACCTGATAGGCCTCGATCTCGAGGCCACGCAAGGGGCCCGGATCGTCGCGATAGACGGCGATGACGGGTTGGCCCTCCGCCAGCAGCCGGCGGGTCAAGGCGAGACCGACGCGGCGATTGGCGCCGGTGACCAGAAGGGGAAGGGTTGCGGACATGAGGGTACCCGATCCTGATGAGCGAAGCGGCCAGGGTACTGGCCGCGGCTATTGTACGCATTCGACGCGTCAGGATGCAGGCCGATCCGTGCGGGCCTAGCGGGCGCTGCCGCGCCAGTCGCTGGCCCGCGACGAGGCGTTGTGCAGCCAGCCCCTCAGCGCCCGGGTGATCAGGGGAATGAAGACGCAGACCATGACCGGGGTGAGGATCAGGGTACTCAGCAGGATGCGTGGCAACAACGGCAGATGCGCCAGGTAGTCGCCGAAAGCGGCATTGAACAGCAGCGAGATCGGAAAGAACGCCAGCCAGACGGCGATGCTCTGCTTCCAGCGCGGCGGCGGCTGGAGGCCCGCGCCGAACCAGTCGTCCATGCCCTGGGCGCGCCGCGCCAGGGGTGCTTCGAACAGGCCCTGGCCACGCTCCAGCCAGAGGCGCCGCGTCTCCGAGTGTTCCCAGGCGTCGAGGGTCTGGGGACAGGCGAAGCGAAAGATGATCTGTACCAGGTTGTCGCCTGGAGGTGGCGTCAGGACCCCCGAACCGAGATAGCCGGGATGCCCGGTGGCCAGGGCCTCGCCTTCGCGCAGCCAGATTAGAAAGGCATCGTATTGGCCGGCCGCGACGCGCCGCGCGACCATGAGGGTAACAGGCTGATTCATGCTCCAACTCCGGGCGATCGGGCCGGATAGGCCGGATGCCGTCACGCCGCCGGGTAGGCGGACAGGTGGCGAAAACGCCTGGGGTAGCAGGCGGCGCTAGCATACCAAGCCTTGAGACCCCTGGCTGCAGCCGGGGTTGCCAGCGGAGCCATCTTGCTGACGGAGCGCCAAGCCGGGCCGCGCCAGGCATACTGGAGGGGATTCCACGCAAGAGGTCCGTATGAAAGTCGCACTGTTGAATGGCTCGGTCTATGGCACCGCGGAAGATATCGCCCGGCAGGTGAAGGCGCGGTTGACCGCGGCAGGCCATGAGGTCTGGCACCAGCCCAATGCCGATCTCGCCAGCCTGGAGGCCTACGCACCCGAAGCCTTGCTGGCCATTACCTCCACCACCGGCATGGGCGAATTACCCGCCAATCTGGAATCCCTGTATTTCCAGCTGCGCGATCGGTTGCCGCCCTGGTCCGGTCGGCCCGGCGCGGTACTGGCCCTGGGTGATTCCAGCTATGGCGACACCTATTGCGGTGGCGGCGAGCTGATGCAGGAGCTGTTCGCCGAGCTGGGGCTGCGCGAACTGCTGCCCATGCTGCGCATCGATGCCAGTGAAACGGTGACGCCGGACGAAGATGCCGAGCGCTGGGTCGCCGAGGTCATCGCCGCCCTGGGCTGATCTCGCCCAGGCCGCAAAGCTGCTTTACCCGTCCTGATCCCGCCGCCTGGCCCGGTCTACTGTCCTCGTCCCCTCAGCCTCGGTATCCTTGGGCGCCTGATGAAGATTTGAGATGGAGCCCTGGGTGAATAGATATCTGCGCCTGGCTCTGGAGCTGTGCGGATTGGGCGCGCTGTGGGGCGTGGGTACCTGGCTGGCCACCTATTTCGCCTTGCCGGTACCGGGCGGCGTGGTGGGCCTGGCCATGCTGCTGGTGCTGCTGGCCACGCGCCTCGTGGAGCCCGAATGGTTGCAGGGCGGCGTGCGCCTGCTGCTGGGTGAGATGCTGCTGTTCTTCATTCCCGCCCTGCTGAGCCTGCTCGACTACGGCCCGCTGCTGCGGCAGGAAGGCGTGCGCATCCTGCTGGCCATCCTGCTCAGTACCGTGCTGACCATGGTCGCGACCGCCTGTACCGTGGACTGGATGTTCCGCCGCCGGGGGCGTCGCGATGCTTGATCTGCCCGGACTCTTCTGGCTGCTGCTGACGGTGGCGGGTTATGCGCTGAGTCGGCTGCTCTATGCCCGGCTGCGCTGGTATGTGGTCAGTCCGATCATCTTCGTCACGGTGCTGCTCTATGCCGCCACCCTCTGGCAGCAGGCGAGCTATGCCGAATACGCCCACTACAGCCACTGGCTGATCACCCTGCTGGGACCGGCGACGGTGGCCTTTGCCGTGCCGATCTGGCAGCAGCGCCGCTTGCTGGCGCGCTACTGGCAGGCGCTGCTGGCCGGTCTCTGCGTCGGCAGTGGCGTGGCCATCGGCAGTTCCTGGCTGCTGGCCCGCCTGCTGCTGCTCGATGACCGGGTACTGCTGTCCATGCTGCCGCGCTCCATCAGCACCCCCTTCGCCATGCCGATGTCCGCCACCGTGGGGGGCGTTCCCGAGTTGACCGCGGCCTTCGTGATGATCACCGGCCTGGGTGGGGCCATCCTCGGCAGCCTGCTGATCAAGCTGCTGCCGCTCAAGTCGGCCCTGGCCCGTGGCGCCCTGTTCGGCATGGGTGCCCATGGCGTGGGGACCAGCAAGGCCTACGAGGTCGGTCTGGAGGAGGGCACCGTGGCCGGCCTGGTCATGGTGCTGGCCGGGCTGGGCAATCTGCTCGGCGCCCAGCTGGTGCTCTGGTTGCTGCGTGGCTAGTGCAGGGTGGCGGAAGGCGCGCCCAGCTGCTCCAGCCGCCGTCGCACCTGCTCGCGTTCGGCGTCGTCTTCGCTGATCAGCAGGGCGTGCTGCAGGTCGTAGCGCTCGGCCTGGGGGCAGTCGAGCTGGCGGTACAGGTCGGCGCGCGCCAGGTGATCGAAGACCCCGACCGCGCCCAGCTCGATGACCCGCTGGGCATCCTTGAGCGCGGCCAGCGGCTGGTCGCACTGGCGATGCAGCTCACGCAGATTGCGCGAGAGGCGCTGCATCATCTGCCGCGGGCCGAGGGGCGCCAGGTAGCTCGCCTGCAGTTGCGCGGCGGGACCGAACTGATCCACCAGCAACTGGCGGCAGTCGTTCATGTACAGGCGGCGTCCGCCGAAGGGCTCGAGCAGATGATCCGCACCGGGAACGCGCAACAGGAAATGCCCGGGAAAGCCGATGCCCTGCAGGTCGATCTCCAGGCGCCGGGCCAGCTCCAGGGCCACCAGGGCGATCGACAGGGGTTGGCCGCGCCGGCGCGCCAGGACCTCGTCGAGCAGGGCGGCGGTGGGATTCAGGGGCCACTCGGCGGCGCGAAAGCCGGCGTCGCACAGCTGCCGTAACAGGGCCTGGGCGCGCTCGGAGTGACTGGCATCGCCATCCAGGGTGGCGACCAGGCGCAGCGCCAGGTCGTCCAGTGAGTGCAGCAGAGCGGGGGGATCGATCCGCTCATGGTGCTCGGCCGCGATCCACAGGGCGGCTTCCAGCAGCCGGGGATCGGGCCGGTCCAGGCAGGCGAGGCAGGAGAGGCGCGCTTCCACAGTAGACTCCAGAGCCCTTGCGGGCTTTTCCCCAGGTTTTAGCCTGCCAGCGCCGGGCCGTCCAGTCTGCGACAGTTGCGCACTGGTCGGCGGTCCGGCTTCTCGCTATAAGAGCGGCTGGTGCCAGAGCAACCTTGAGAACGGGAATTTCAACATGGACGAGTCTGCGGGTGGGTGTTTTCGGGCGCGGGTATGGGGCGGCAGACCATGAAATGGGCAGACAGCGGTCGCAAGCGCATGCACGACGGGGCGAATTCCCTCGGCAACCTGCTGGTGGAAGGCTTCCACTACTTCGGCCTGTTCGCCATCGGCGCGGCCACGGCCTGGGCCTCGGTGATGGCCTTCATGGAGATGTTCAACAAGGGCCAGGCGAGCATCGATGACATCCTGCTGCTCTTCATCTACCTGGAGCTGGGGGCCATGGTCGGCATCTACTTCAAGACCAACCACCTGCCCATCCGCTTTCTGCTCTATATCGCCATCACGGCCCTGACCCGCTACCTGATCGGTGATGTCTCTCATCATCGGCCGCCGGATGTCGGGCTGCTGTATCTCTGCGGCGGCATCTTCCTGCTGTCCCTGTCGGTGCTGGCGGTCCGCGTCGCCTCGAACAGATTCCCTTCCAGCAGGGTGCTGGACGCGACGGGCGATGGGGTGGGCGAGGGCGACAAGTAGCGCCGAAGGCCTTCCCGCCCTGCTCCTGACGACGCCGGTTGTACCGCGTCGTCAGGAGCGACAGCTGGCCTGGCCTGCTAGCGATCCAGCGGCGCCAGCAACTGGGCCAGGTCGCTTTCGGTCAGGCGCCAGTCGCCGCTGTTCTCGCTGAGGATCCCGGCGCTGAGCCGCGCCTTTTCCTGCTGCAGCTGCTGGATGCGTTCTTCCAGGGTGCCGCGGGCGATCAGCTTGTAGACGAACACCGGACGATCCTGGCCGATGCGGTAGGCACGGTCGCTGGCCTGCTGCTCGGCGGCCGGATTCCACCAGGGGTCGAAGTGGATCACCGTGTCCGCCGCCGTCAGGTTGAGACCGCTGCCGCCGGCCTTGAGACTGAGCAGGAACACCGGCACCTCGCCACTCTGAAAGCGCTGCACCGGGGTGCGCCGATCCCGGGTTTCGCCGGTCAGGGTGACGTACTCGATGCCGCGCTGGTCGAGGTCGGCGGCGATGAGATCGAGCATGCTGGTGAACTGGGAGAACACCAGGACCCGACTGCCGCCGGGGAGCAGGGCGTCGAGGCGCTCGTTCAGTGCTGCCAGTTTCGCCGAGGGCTTGGCCACACTGGCGTCTTCGTTGGGTACCAGGCGCAGATCGCAGCAGACCTGGCGCAGCCGCAGCAGGGCATCGAGGATCAGCAACTGGCTCCGACCGATGCCCTGGCGGGCGATCTCGGCGCGGACGCGTTCGTCCAGCAGCAGCCGCAGATCTTCGTAGCGCTCGCGTTGCGCCGTGCTGAGCTCGACCAGCTGGACGATCTCGGTCTTGGGTGGCAACTCGCTGGCGACCCGCTGCTTGGTGCGACGCAGCATGAAGGGTCGCACCCGCGCCTTGAGCGCCGCCAGGCGCTGTGCGTCGCCTTCGCGCTCCACCGGAATGCGATAGGCCTGCTTGAAGCCTTTCTCGTCGCCCAGCCAACCGGGCATCAAAAAATGGAATTGCGACCAGAGTTCGCCCAGGTGGTTTTCCAGCGGCGTGCCGGTCAGGCAGAGGCGATGACGGGCGCGCAGATGGCGTGCGGCCTGGGCCGCCTTGGTGGCGGCGTTCTTGATCGACTGGGCTTCGTCCAGTACCTGCAGGTGGAAGTCGTAGTCGGCCAGCCGTTCCGCATCGCGGGGCAACAGGGCATAGGTGGTGAGCACCACGTCGTGCTCGGGAATCCGCTCGAAGCGACTGCTGCGGGCGCTGCCCTGCAGCGTCAGCACGCGCAGGCCGGGAGCGAAGCGGGCGATCTCGTCCTGCCAGTTGGGGATCAGGCTGGTCGGCATGACGATCAGCGCCGGTGCGGTCAGACGCCCGGCGGCCTGTTCGACGAGGATGTGCGCCAGGGTCTGCAGCGTCTTGCCCAGGCCCATGTCGTCGGCGAGGATGCCGCCGACGTCCAGTTCGCGCAGGGCCTGCAGCCAGGCCACGCCGTCGCGCTGATAGGGGCGCAGCTCGGCGTGCAGGGTGTCCGGCAGGACGACGGGCTCGGCGGCATAGCTGCGCAGCCGCTCGGCGAAGCTGCGCAGGCGCTCACCGCCTTCCCATTCCAGCGGCAGGCGCTCGTCCAGCTCGGCCAGGCGCGCGGCGTCCAGGCGCGGCAGGCGCAGGGCGCGGTCCTGGGTGAGGCGGTCGGTGGCATAGAGCTCGCCGAGGATCTGCAGGATCGGCTTGAGCCGACCCAGGGGCACGGCGACCCGTTGCACCCGGCCCTGCTGGCCGGCGAGGCGCGGAGGATCGATGCGCAGCAACACGGGTTCGTCGTCGGCGCGCTTGGCCAGCATCGCCGGTTCGTACTGGGAGGGTTCGCGGCGCAGGGCATCGATCAGCAGCGGAATCAGGCTGACGCGGCGCGGGCCCAGGCGGATACCCAGCTCGACATCGAACTGGCCGTTCGCGACGGTCGGGTCCTGCACCTCTTCGAGATGACCGTACCAGCCTTCCACCGGTGTCAGGTCGAAGGTGAATTCGGGATGGGCCTCGATCTGCCAGCCGGCTTCGCGCAGACCGGGGATGACCTGCTGCACGAATCTGAGCCAGGCCAGGTCGTCCGGCAATTCGAACATCTCGCCACTGTCCTCGGGCAGCGCCGCGCTGCGCCGGGTCGCCAGGCGCAGGCCGTGATCGAGCAGCGTCTGCCGCCAGCGTTGTTCGGCCGGCAACTGGCGCGCGGGATAGTCGGCGTCCGGGGTGCGCGGCGGCGTGCCGAACAGTCGCCGCGGGCCATAGGCGAAGGCCAGGGCGGCGCGATGGCGCACCGTGGGTCGCATCTTGCCGATGTGCCGGTCGTAATCGATCTGGGTATGGCTGCCGAGGGTCAGGACCGGTTGCGGCAGCTCCGGATTGGCAACCGGCGTGGCCGGCAGGTCGGCCTCGCTGCGTTGCAGCCGTTCGAGCTCGATGAGCGCGGCGGCGGCATGCTTGCAGTTGCGGCCGACCGGGCAGGTGCAGCGGGCGTCGACGCGCCAGGCGGTCTCGCCCGCGCGCAGGCTGATCGCCTGCCGATAGGCCGGTCCGGCCGGGCTGCTGCACTCGGCATAGAGCTGGCCCCTGGCCGCCGAGCGCAGCTGCACCAGGCCGTCGAGTGCCAGGCGCCGACCGCGCTCGTAGTTGCGCTCCGTGAAGGCGCCTTTCCAGTCCTGCCACTTGAGCCGTTCGAAACGTAACGCCATCGTTCACCCAGGCTGTTCGCACCAAACCGGCTATTCTGCCACAGTCCGGCAGACGCTCGTCGGACTCCCTTGATCTATGTGAGAATGAGAATATAGTGCATTAATCAGCCGGGGAGTGAGACGATGCGTGAATCACCAGTGGCCAACGTTGCACTGATCGACGCCACGCGCCTGGCGGCCCGCCGAGAGGGGCGATTGCGCTCGCTGCAGCGTGGCATCCTCGTCGTCTGTAGCCTGGGCGTGCTGGGGACTGCGGCCCTGCATCTGGCCGGTCTCGCCTTCAAGGGCTTCTAGTGCGGCCCTGCCGTATGCCCACCCCTGGCCGCCCAAGAAAAAGCCCCGAACAGTCGCCTGTTCGGGGCTTTTTCGTCAGCACCGGTCAAGGACCGGCGGCAGGGATCAGACCAGCAGATCGCCCACGCGGTACATCTTCATGGTGTTGGTGCCGTCACGCTTGGTGTAGCTGTCGCCCTTGGTGAGGATGACCCAGTCGCCGTGCTCGACGATGCCGCGCTTGAGCAATTCATCCACCGCCGCCTGGCTCACCTTGTTCGCCGGCATGGTGGTCGGGTCGAAGGGGATGGTGTGCACGTTGCGGAACAGTGCGGTGCGGGCCTGGGTGGCGCGGCTGGACGCGAAGGAGAAGATCGGTACCGAGGAGCGCAGGCGCGACATGATCAGCGGGGTGTAACCGGTGTCGGTCAGGCTGATGATCGCCTTCACGCCGGGGAAGTGGTTGGCCACGTAGATGGAGGCCAGGGCGATGCTCTCGTCCCAACGGGTGAAGGTATGGCCCAGGCGGTGGCTGGACAGCTTGCTGGTGGGCTGCTTCTCGGCACCGACGCAGACGCGCGCCATGGCCTTGACCGCTTCCACCGGGTACTGGCCGGCGGCGCTCTCGGCGGAGAGCATCACCGCGTCGGTGTTGTCCAGCACGGCGTTGGCCACGTCGGAGACTTCCGCACGGGTCGGCATCGGGCTGCTGATCATCGACTCCATCATCTGGGTCGCGGTGATCACCGCCTTGTTGAGGCGGCGGGCGTGGGAAATGATGCGCTTCTGGATGCCCACCAGCTCGGCGTCGCCGATTTCCACGCCCAGGTCGCCCCGGGCCACCATCACGGCGTCACTGGCATGGATCAGGCCGTCCAGGGCTTCGTCGTCGGCCACGGCTTCGGCGCGCTCGATCTTGGCCACCAGCCAGGATTTGCCACCGGCGGCTTCCATCAGGCGACGGGCTTCGTGCATGTCTTCGGCGTCACGCGGGAAGGACACGGCCAGGTAATCGACCTCCATGGAGGCGGCCAGCTTGATGTCTTCCCGGTCCTTGTCGGTCAGCGCGGGGGCGGTGAGGCCGCCGCCACGGCGGTTGATGCCCTTGTGATCGGACAGCGGGCCGCCGATCAGGGTGGTGCAGTGCAGTTCGGTGGCGGTCATGCCTTCCACGCGCAGGACCACGCGGCCATCGTCCAGCAGCAGTTCGTCACCCACGCGGCAGTCGGTGACCAGGCCCGGGTAGTCGATGCCGACCACTTCTTCGGTGCCTTCGGTACGGGGATGGGCGATGGACAGGCGGAAGGGATCGCCGACCTTGAGTTCGATGCGCTTGTTGACGAACTTGGCGATGCGGATCTTCGGACCCTGGAGGTCGCCGAGCAGGGCGACATGGCGACCGTGCTTGGCGGCGAGATCCCGTACCAGCTGACCACGGGCCCGGTGCTCGTCGGGCGTTCCATGCGAGAAGTTCAGGCGGGCGACGTCGATGCCGGCGATGATGAGCTGCTCGAGGACTTCCGGAGAATTGCTGGCCGGGCCGAGGGTGGCGACGATCTTGGTACGGCGATAAATCATGCAGTCTTTCCTTTAGCGGATTGCAACCATGAGTCGGCGCCTCAGCGCCGAGTCGACGTAGAACACGAAGCGCACCTCATTGTAGCGCTGTCGCGTGGCCAGCACATGACGGCTTTTCGCAGCTCTGTCACACCAATGGTCGTTTGCCCTCAAGAAGCGCGCCCGGGCGCCGATCTAGCGAGCAGGAGGACTTTCCATGCGCCCTTATCTCTGCCTGTTCCTGCTGTTCGGCCTGACCGGCTGCACCAGCGTTTCGATGAATTCCTATCTCGATGCCGCCTACAAGTCCTATGCTGAAGGCGACTGCACCAATGCCCTGCTGCAGATCTCCCAGGCCGAGCGCAAGGGTCGCGCCCGCCCCTGGCTGCAGCCGGAATTCTCCATGCTGCGTGGCCAGTGTCTCGAGCAGCAGCAGCTGTACGCCGACGCCGCCCAGACCTATCGTTTCATCCAGGTCCGGTTTCCGGCCAGCGAATACGCCTTTCGGGCCCAGGCCCGACTGGACACCCTGCGCCAATTGGGGCTAGATGGCGGAACGGCCGTTGCGACGCCCCAACCGGTGCGAAAACTACCGCAGCGCTGAGCTTTCCAGGACGTTGTCGGTAAAGTGGCTTTACCGTGTGCAGGATGAATCGCACCATGACTCAGAATCGTCGTATCGAGCGCCACCAGCTGCCCTACTATCTGAAGGTGTTCAACCGCTTCACCGACAAGCCCATGGGCTACATCGGCAACATCTCCCGCGAGGGGTTGCTGATGATCAGCCAGCTGCCCATGCTGGTGAATGCGCGCTTCGAACTTCGGCTGAAGATTCCCGGGCAGGACGGTCAGCTGCACTTCGTCGACTTCGATGCCCGTTGCCAGTGGAGCCACGAAGACGTGACCCCGGGCAATTACGATTCCGGCTTCAGCGTCGCCGAGCCACCGGCCGAATTCGCCGAGCTGATCGGGGTGCTGCAGCACTATTTCACCTTCGGCCGTCTTTCTCAGTCGGCGGTCTGATCCGGGTCGCCGGCATTCCATAGCTGCAACAGGCGGGTCTGCAGATCCGTCGTCGCGCTGGCAGCCAGCCAGCGGATTTCCCTTCGCTCCAGGCGCGTGGCCAGGCGCTCGCCCTGAATCCTGGCCTGCCAGGCCTCGGCGTAGCGGCAGGCGTCGCGCCAGGTACGGATGTCGTCGGGTTCCGCCATCTCCTCCAGCGCGGTGTCGACCAGCCAGAGCTGCAGGCCGCGCCGGCCCAGATCCAGACGACCGAGCCAGGCCACCCTGTCTTCATCCAGTGGCGCCAGGACCACCAGGACACTGCCGGGTTGCGCCTGGCTGCAAAGCCGCGCCAGCGCCGCCTTGAGATCAGCCGTCGCCACTGGGATCGAGCGCGGGAGGGCCGCAGGCTTCAGGGAGCGAGCGGGCGTGGCCGCCGCCAGCAGGCGCAGCTCGGGATCGAGACCGTAGAGCCGCAGCTCATTGCCACTGGCCGCCAGCGCCTGCCAGAAGCCGAGCACCTGTTCGCGGCTTCCGTGCCCGGCGGTCTTTGCCGGTCCCGTGCTGGCGATCAGCAGTTGCACGGGCGTATTCGCCCGCAGGCGTGCCCTGGCTGGCTGCGCGATGAGCGGCGGATGCGCCCGGGTCTGCCGCCAGTATCGGCGCTCCAGCAGGGCCAGCCCCAGTAGCAGCAGCGCCCCCGCGGCCGGCAGGGCCTGCCAGCGCAGAGGCGCCAGCCAGCCCAGGATCAGGCTGAGCAGGGCCAGGGCGCCCAGCGCCAGGGGCAGCCAGCGCGGGATCATGGACGCGGTGCCGGACACTGTCCCAGCAGCTTGAGGATCTGGCCATCCAGGCTGTCGCCCTCGAATTCGCGCTCTGGCGTCAGCCGCAGGCGTGGACGCAGCACCGCGGGCAGCAGGGTGCGCACATCCTCGGGCGTCACGCTGTCGCCACCCCGCAGAAAGGCCTGTGCCTGGGCCAGACGCAGCAAGGCCTGCCCGGCGCGCGGCCCGGCGCCCTGCTCGAAGGCCGGCCACTCCCGGGTGAGACGGATCAGGCGCACGGCATGCTCGAGGACCGGCTCCGCGACCGGCAGGCCGGCCACCAGTCGCTGCAGGGCTGGCAGATCCCGTGCCTGCAGCAACGGGCGCAGGGTCGCGGCCTCCAGGGGATCGCCGTGACCCTGGTGGAGGGTCTGCCGCAGGGCGGCGAGCTCCTGACCCTCCGCCGGCCACTCCAGTCGCAGGTGCACCAGGAAGCGATCCCGTAGCGCCAGCGGCAGGTCGCTGCCCGGAGTACGGGTAGCGACCACCATGAAGGGCGCCGGCAAGGGCACCGGGCGGCCGCCCAGACTCAGCTGGCGCCCCTGCAGGGCGTCGTCCAGCAGCGTGAGGATCACTGGCGGAGCCCGCTGCAGTTCTTCGAGCAGGACCAGGGCATTGAACAGCGGGCCCCGCCGCAGACGGGCACTGTCGCTGCCGACGTCCGTGACGATTTCGCCGGCCACCTCGGCAGGGGTCAGGCCCGGATGGCAATGCAGCCGGGCGAAGCCGGCGTCCAGGCTGGCTGCCAGGGCACGAACCAGCAGCGTCTTGCCGGAGCCGGTCGGGCCTTCCAACAGCAGGTGACCGCCGGCCAGCAAGGTGGCGAGCAGGCCGTCCACGGCGGCCTCCTGCTGCGGCAGCACCTTGAGCAGCGCCTGGCGCAGGGCCTGCAACCGGGCCAGGGTGCGGGCCTTGACGCCGCTTTCACCGGGGTCCGCCGGGGTGGCGTCAGGAGCAGAGCTGTCGGTCATCGGGAGTCCTCGGAAGCGGGGGCGCGCACGGCCAGGCGCAACAGGCGCAGCTGGACGATGCGGCGGGTGAAGTCGCGGGTGGAGAGGCGTGCCGGGCTGGGCCGCATCGCCTCGCCTACCACGCGGGTACTGAGGTCGCCCAGGCGCGCCAGATATTGCCAGCGCTCGGCCACCGTCTGATCGGCGAGTTCGGGGCGACGGCGGTGCACCTCGCGCTGGATATCGCGCTGCAGGGTGGCGATCAGTTCGGGCCAGCGTCTGGCGTCACGCCGGGGCGCCGGATGGTCCTGGCGGCGTCTCAGCCAGAGACCCGCCGCCAGCGTCAGGAGCAGCAGGGCCAGGCCATAGCGTTGCAAGGCGTCCAGCCACAGGGGGAGCGGCGCCGCCGGGGCGATCAGGGTCACCGGCGCGCCCTGGGTGAGGTACCACAGCAGCCAGGCATTGTCGTACTGGGCGAGGTGGGCGTTGCTCCAGAGTGCGGTGTCCGACAGCAGGGTCACGCTGCCGTCGCCCCAGGGCAGCATCAGCATATGGGTGGCGCTGGCGCTGCTGGCCCAGGCCACCGCCTGATCACCGACATCGAACAGATGGCGGCTGTCGTCGAAGCCGAGGTAGGCGGGGGCGTCGTCCTCGGCGAGATAGAGCTGGGTCAGGTTGGGCCAGAGCGGCAGCGCCATGATGGGTGGGGCGGCACCTCCCAGTTCGCGGGTCGGCATGGGGCGAACGCCCAGGGTCGCGCTGAGCGCCAGAGTGCTGTCATCGGCGACGGCCACCAGATGGCCGCCCGCCTCGACCCAGTCCAGCAGCGTCTGCGCCTGAGTCTCCGCAAGGGGGGGATTGCCGGCCAGCCAGAACCTGACGTCCCCGGCCGGCAGCTCGGCGAGTTGCTCGGGTTGGCCGTGCTGCACCCGACTGCCGAAATGCTGCAGGTAGGCCGCGGCCAGCGCCTGGGGATCGGCGTTGTGCGAGGTGGCGGCGAGCTGGATGGAGGTCTGCCGCGCCGTCCGGCTGTCGAGTCCCTGATGGGTCAGGCGCAGGCTGCCCGGGCCGCTGTCGGACTGCGGCGGCAGGGGACAGGACAGCGGTTCCTGCTGCGCGAGGCAGGCCAGGGACAGGGTCAGCGCCCAGACGGCGGCGCCCAGGCGTACGCCGATACCTCGGCACCTGGAGCGAAGGGAGAGCCGATCGACTGAACGCATGGGCAGGGGGAATACGCGGTAGACAGGCGCAAGAGCCTAGCGGGTGCGGGCGTTCGGGAGCAAGGCGCACGACGATGCTAGACTGCGCCGATTCTAGGGGAGGGCGGTGTGACGCAAAGTATCTTCTGGTACGACTTCGAGACCACGGGCATCGATCCACGGCGGGATCGACCGCTGCAGGTGGCCGGGGTGCGTACCGATCTCGAGCTCAACGAAATCGAGGCGCCGCTCAACCTGCATTGCCAGCTGAGCGAGGATGTCCTGCCCCATCCCGCGGCCTGCCTGGTCACCGGTATCCTGCCGGCCACCCTGCAGCGGCTGGGGCTGCGCGAGCGCGACTTCGTCCAGCGCCTCCACGAGGAGTTGCGGCGTCCCAACACCTGCGCGGTCGGCTACAACAACCTGAGATTCGACGACGAAATGGTACGGCACAGCCTGTACCGCAACTTCCACGATCCCTATGCCCGCGAATGGCAGCAGGGCAACAGTCGCTGGGATATGCTCGGCCTGATCCGGGCGCTCTATGCCTTCCGTCCGGAGAGTCTGAGCTGGCCGCGGGACGCTGAGCGCGTTTCCCTGCGCCTGGACCGTCTGACCGTCGCCAACGGCATCGAACACGCCCAGGCGCATGACGCCCTGGCGGATGTGCGCGCGACCCTGGCCCTGGCGCGTCTGGTCAAGCAGAGGCAACCAAGGCTCTACGACTATCTCTGGACGCAGCGTCAGAGGAAGGCGGCGCTGGCGCGCATTCGTCTGCTCGAACCCCTGTTGCACGTCTCCGGCCGCTTCAGCGCCGAGCGACATTTTCTCGCACCCGTCCTGCCGCTGGCCTGGCATCCGGTCAATCGCAACGCGCTGATCGTCTGCGATCTCGGCCTGGCGCCGGAGCCGCTGCTGGAACTGGATGTCGAGACCCTGCGCGAACGCCTCTATACCCGGCGGGAGGCGCTGACCGAGGGTGACCTGCCGGTGCCGCTCAAGCTGGTACAGATCAACAGATGTCCGATTCTGGCGCCCTTCAGCGTCTTGCGCCCTGCGGACACGGAGCGGCTGCAATTCGATCTGGCCGCCGTCTGGCGCCGCGTCCGTCAGTTGCTCGACCAGCGTGCGGCCTGGCAACCCAAGGTGCAGGCGCTGTATGGCGAGGCATCGGGTTTTGCCACCCAGGAACAGGACGCCGAGGCGAGACTGTACGACGGTTTCATTGCCGCCGAAGAACGGCAACTCTGCGAACAAGTTCATCAGTGTCCGGCAGAGCAACTTGGCAGCCGGCCGTGGCCCTTTCAGGATGAGCGACATCCGGAGCTGTTCTTTCGCTATCGTGCGCGCAACTTTCCCGACCTGCTGACCGCGGAAGAGAGGACTCGCTGGCGAGAATTCTGTCGGCAGCGCCTGCTGGGTGAAGAGGGTCAAGGCCATATAACCTGCACGCAGTTCATTACCCTGGCCGAACAACTGCAGCGTGAGGTGGCCAGCGAGCGGGTACCGATTCTCGCGGCCTGGTCCGCCCATGTTCGGGCGTTGATGCAGCGGTTGGACAATCCTGTTGCCTGAAGTCGCGAACAACAACAGTCGTTGGAGACGTCTGCTAACAGAAAAGGCGTGCATAGCCAAAGATGCCACGGCCAATGACCGCAGCCTCAGCTGAAAGATATGTTGCCTGGACAATATGAAAGGCGCGGCGAACGGTCGCGTCAGCGGAGTATCACGCTGGCAATCGGCGTTTAGGGGTTAGCCGGTTGCGCAACCGTTTGCCGCCTAGGCAAAAAAACGCCGGCTGGCCGGCGTTTTTTCTGATCAATCCAGCAGGGTTACCCAGGACTCTACGTCGTCCGAACCCCACTTGGCTTTCCACTCTTTCAGCGTCTTGTGATTGCCACCCTTGGTTTCAATCACTTCGCCATTGTGCGGATTCTTGTATTGCTTAACTTTACGGGCGCGCTTGGGCGTACTGCCACTGCTGGCCTTGGGAGTACGGCTCTGGCGAGCGGGCTTGGCTTCGGTATCGAGAATGCCGATGATGTCGCGCAGGGATTTCTGATACTCACCCATCAACGCGCGGAGTTTCTTCTCGAACTCCAGCTCGCGCTGCAGTTTGTCGTCCTCTTGCAGCGACTTCAGGCGCTCCTGCAATTCCTTGATGGCTTCTTCGGTCTGACGATATTCGTTGATGAGCGACATAAACGGCCTTTGTTCTGAGTGATGCAGAGATGAAATTCCGCATCGATCATAGATTGGCTATTGGAATAAGTAAACTGCCCGCATGACCGCCCGATAATTAAAGCGGCGTTCGTCGCAACAATGATGTTGGTAAAAGGCGCGCAACTTTCAGCACGGCGGCAGTGGAACTTGTCGGTCCTTACTTGTCCTTTGCAAAGTCTTTACCCTCGTCGTACAGGCGCGCGCCGTGGCGCCTTGCGCCGCTCGACGCTGCAGGCGACTGCGCCTAGAATGCAGCCCCTTTTCGTTCGAGGTTGTGCTATGCAAACGTTTCGTCTGGTGATCGCCTGTCCGGACGGGGTAGGTATCGTGGCCAAGGTCAGCAACTTCCTGGCGACCTATAACGGCTGGATTACCGAAGCGAGTCATCACTCGGATACGGAGAGTGGCTGGTTCTTCATGCGCCATGAGATCCGCGCCGATTCACTGCCCTTCGATCTGGCCGGTTTCAGTCAGGCCTTCGCGCCCATCGCGCGGGAATTCTCCATGCAGTGGCGGATCACCGATTCGGCCCAGCGCAAACGCGTGGTGCTCATGGCCAGTCGCGAGTCCCACTGCCTGGCCGACCTGCTGCACCGCTGGCACAGCGGCGAGCTGGATTGCGAGATCCCCTGCGTCATCTCCAACCACGACACCCTGCGCAGCATGGTCGAGTGGCACGGCATTCCCTTCTTCCACGTGCCGGTCGATCCCGCCAACAAGCAGCCGGCCTTCGACGAGGTATCGCGGCTGATCGATCTGCACCAGGCCGATACCGTGGTCCTGGCGCGCTACATGCAGATCCTGCCGCCGGATCTCTGCGCGCGCTATGCCCACCAGGTGATCAACATCCACCACAGCTTCCTGCCGTCCTTCGTCGGCGCCAAGCCCTATCACCAGGCGTCGCAGCGCGGCGTGAAGCTGATCGGCGCCACCTGCCACTACGTGACCGAAGAGCTGGATGCCGGGCCCATCATCGAGCAGGACGTGGAGCGCGTCAGCCACCGGGACAATGTCGAGGACATGGTGCGGCTGGGCAAGGACGTCGAGAAGATGGTGCTGTCCCGCGGTCTGAGATACCACCTGCAAGAGCGGGTCATGGTCCATGGCAACAAGACCGTCGTCTTCGACTGACAGCGACTCGCCGATGACTGCTCCCGGTACCGCGGAGCAGCCGCCGCGTCTGGGCGAAGGTTGCCTGGCCCGCTACGACCTGCAGGCGATGCCCCTCGAAGGCGGCGCCGACTTCACGGCCGCCGCGGCGCTCTGGCGGCAACTGCAGGCACGGCAAGGCGACGAAGACGTCGTGGCGGACGCTCCGGACAGCGGGGCTGAGGACTCGCCTCAGGTGTCCTGAGTGATGGACTCGTCGCTGGCTTTGGCCTTGAGATCGGCGATCTTGCGCACTTCCGAGGCGAATACCTCGTCCTGCACGGTCGGCCGTTTCTTCCAGGGCTTGCGGTCGGGTTTGGGTTGCGCGGCGTAGGTGACGATTTCGCCACCGTAGACATCCTGATAGCGCTGGGCCTGGCGTTCCAGTTCAGCGCGAAGTTGATCTTTGGTCACGGGTTCGATCTTGTTCGAGTGTCGCGAGAGGCGAGCGGTCGTCAGGACCGCTCGAAGCCGGTGCGCAAGAGGCGCGGCTGCGGAGTCTAGCCGCCGCGAGGCCCTTTGCCTATCCCGCTCGGTTCAGGATGCGCATGGACAGGTCGACGGCCTTGACGTCCTTGGTCAGGGTGCCGATGGAGATGTAGTCGACGCCGGTCTGGGCGATGCCGAGCAGGGTGTCCTGGTTGACGCCGCCCGAGGCCTCCAGCTTGGCGTGGCCGGCGGTCAGGGCCACCGCCGTGCGCATGTCGGCCAGACTCAGCTCGTCCAGCATGACGATGTCCGCGCCGGCGGTCAGGGCCTGTTCCAGCTCCTGCAGATTTTCCACCTCGACTTCCACCGGACGCCCCGGCGCCAGTTGCCGGGCGGTGGCCACGGCCTGGGCGATGCCGCCGCAGGCGGCGATGTGGTTTTCCTTGATCAGGAAGGCGTCGAACAGCCCGATCCGATGGTTGTAGCAGCCGCCGCAGGTGACCGCGTATTTCTGCGCACGGCGCAGGCCGGGCAGGGTCTTGCGGGTATCCAGCAGCCTTACGGCGGTGTCCTGCACCAGGTCGGCATAGTGGCGGCAGCGGGTGGCAGTGCCGGACAGCAGTTGCAGGAAATTCAGCGCGCTGCGCTCGCCGGTCAGCAGGGCGCGCGCGGGACCCGCGAGTTCGAACAGCACCTGATCCGGTGCGACCCGCTCGCCATCGGCCACCTGCCAGCGGACCTCCACCGCGGGATCCAGTACCCGGAACACCTCGTCGACCCAGGCCGTGCCCGCCACCACCGCGGCGTCGCGGGTGATGATCCGCGCCCGGGCATGCTGGTGAACGGGGATCAGGCCGGCCGTGAGATCACCACTGCCGACGTCTTCGCGCAGCGCGGCGGCGACATTGTCGGTGATGACCTGGGCAAGATCGGTGAGGGTGGCGCTGGACATGAAAAGACTCCGAGAGGGGCTGCGGGAGGCGAGCGGGCAACTTTAGGTGAGGTTGACGATCTGAGATAGACAACGTTGAATTATTTGAAGGGCAGGCGCTGACTGACAGGTGCCTTGTGAACCCTGTCATGTACTGTGCAGATGTCGATTGGTCGATGCCTTAGCAAAGCAAATAATGGCACATCGACAACGTTTCACCTCGCGGCCAGGGCGGCCAACGTTGTTCAATGCTCCTGTAGTGGAACGCGATTCAGCCGAACGCAAGAACGGTTGTGGGAGGCGGTGGTGCAGAACGACGTAAACGTAGTTCATTTCAAGGCGCTCGGGGAATCTTCTTCCCGATTGCCCGCAGTGCTTTTACCGGTTAGGGATCGCGCCGCTCAGCGACTCAATGCTTCCTTGCAGCAGCTGTTCGACAACGCCGACGATGCGCTGTTTGAAATGGCCGATCGGGCTGGCAGCAACCAGGAACAAAGTCTCTACTTCGAAGCGATGCGCGACCTGCGCCTCCGACGCAAGAGTATCGAGCGCAGCTTTCTCCAGCAGTACTTCGAGCGCTTCGCGGCGCTGAACAACCTGGTTGGCAGCAAGCCGGAGATGCGCCTGGACAGTGTCTCCTACGAAGACCTCAGTCTGGTGCAGAACGATGCGCTGGAAGAGAGCGTCGCCGTGGACACCATGGTGGCCAAGGCGCTCAGCAACAACGCCATGGCCATCAGCCACCTGACCATCAGGTTCAATACCCAGCTGTCGAGCAAGCTGGACGACTCGACCCATCCGCTGGGGCCGCGCCGCCTGTGCGAGGCCTTCGTCGAAGCCTGTCGCGATCTCGACACCGACATCAAGGTCAAGCTGATCATCTACAAGCTGTTCGAGCGCTTCGTGCTCAACGGGCTGGGTCAGCTGTATGCGGAATCCAATCGTCAGCTGGTCGATGCGGGCGTACTGCCCCAGCTCAAGGCCATTCCCCAGCAGGTGCCGAGCCGCTCGGCCAAGGGCTACAGCGGACGTACCCCGGCCCACGTCAACAGCGAGGACGACGGTCAGGAGCTCTTCGGCACCCTGCAGGGCCTGCTGGCCCAGCTGCGGACGCCGACCAGTGCGGCCCTGGGTGGCGCCATGACCGCGGATGAAGGCGCCGCGACCGGTGATGGCCAGGTCATCACCAGCTATGACCTCATGCGTCTGCTGTCCCACCTGCAGCAGCAGATCTCCAGTCAGTCCCTGGATGGCTACGACCTCAAGGCGCAACTGGGTGTGGCCCTGGGCCGCATCAGCGAGCGCTCGGGTCGAAAGCGCGTGGTGGGGCAGGTCGACGAAGACGTCATCAACCTGGTGGCGATGCTATTCGAATTCATTCTCGACGACCTCACCCTGCCGGATTCGCTCAAGGCGCTGATCGCTCGCCTGCAGATTCCCATGCTGAAGGTTGCGGTCCTCGACAAGACCTTTTTCAGCCGTGGCAGCCACCCGGCCAGGCGCCTGCTCAACGAGATCGCCGCCGCTTCCCTGGGCTGGGGCGAGCAGAGCGATCTGCAGCGTGACGGCCTGTACCAGAAGATCGAGCAGATCGTGCAGCGCCTGCTGTCCGACTTCGTCGACGATCCGGAGATCTTCGCCGAGCTGCTGGCCGACTTCATGGCCTATGTCAGCGACGAGCAGCGGCGCAGCGAACTGCTCGAACAGCGCACCCGTGATGCCGAGGAAGGTCGGGCGCGCGCCGAGATCGCTCGCTTGCAGGTCGAGCACGTTCTCAGTCAGCGCCTGCAGGAACACCAGTTGCCAGCTGCCGTGCAGCGCGTCCTGCGCGAGGCCTGGAGCCAGGTACTGCTGCTGACCTGCCTGAAGCAGGGCTATGATTCCAGCGAATGGCGCGCAGCCCTCAAGACCATGGATGACCTTATCTGGAGCATCCAGCCGCACCACGACGTCGCCTCGCGGCAACGCCTGCTGGAAATGGTGCCCGGTCTGCTCAAGGCACTGCGGGAAGGCCTGGCCAGCGCGGCCTTCGATCCCTTTTCCACCTCCGAATTCTTCACCGAACTCGAATCCCTGCACGTCCAGACCTTTCAGCAGACCCGTCCCGAACTGGCGGATGCGGCGGCGGATAAGGCGGTCGTGGTGCCGGCATCGGCGCCCGCCGACGAGCCCTTCGAGCTGCCGCGCGCGGCCGAGCGGATATCCGGGCTGACCAGCGACTCCCTGGAGTGGGTGGATGTCCTCTCGGTGGGCGCCTGGTTGGAGATCCAGGATGTCGAGCAGAAGCTGCGCTGCAAGCTGGCCGCGGTCATTCGGCCCATGGGCCGCCTGGTGTTCGTCAATCGCACCGGCATGAAGGTGCTGGACCGGACCCGCGAGGAACTGGCGCTGGATTACCAGGAGGGTCGGGTACGGCTGCTGGACGATGCCCTGCTGTTCGACCGGGCCATGACCTCGGTGATCGGCAATCTGCGGGGCCAGTCGTCGTCCTGAGTGTTCTGCGCAGGGCAAAAAGCCGTCCCTGGGGACGGCTTTTTTATGCCCGGGCCAGGGCCTAGTGCAGCTTCAGGCGCGGCTCGGTCTTGCGTCTCAGGTGATCGCCGGCAAACAGCGCCAGGGCACGCAGCGGGCCATAGAGGGCGACCTGGTGCATCCGGTAGAGCGAGACATAGAAGGTCCGCGCCAGCCAGCCTTCCAGGGTCAGACTGCCGAGGGCGCCGCCCATGAGATTGCCGACCGCGCTGAAGCGCGACAGCGAGATCAGCGAGCCGTAGTCCTTGTAGACATAGTCGGGCAGCGGCTTGCCTTCCAGGCGCGCCTTGAAGGTCTTGACCAGCAGGGAGGCCTGCTGGTGGGCGGACTGGGCGCGCGGCGGCACGGTACGGGTGTCGCCGGGCGTCAGCGGGCAGGCCGCGCAGTCGCCGAGGGCGAAGACGTTCGGGTCGCGGGTGGTCTGCAGCGTCGAGTTGACCACCAGCTGGTTGATGCGATTGGTCTCGAGGCCCGCCAGGTCCTTGAGAAAGGCCGGAGCGCGGATACCGGCGGCCCAGACCTTGAGACTGGCCGGAACGAATTCGCCCGCGGTCTGCAGGCCGTCGGCGCGGACTTCCTTGACTGCCGAGCCGGTCAGCACCCGTACGCCAAGTTTCTCCAGGGTGCGGTGCGCCTGGCCGGCGATCCGCTCGGGCAGCGCCGGCAGGATGCGTGGACCGGCCTCGACGAGGGTGATGCGCAGGTCTTCGGGACGGATGCGGTCCATGCCGTAGGCCTGCAACTCTTCGGCGGCGTTGCGCAATTCGGCCGCCAATTCCACGCCGGTGGCACCGGCGCCGACGATGGCCACCTCGATGTATTCACCCGGCTGCTCGCTGACGTGGGCGCGCAGGTAGTGGGTCAGCAGCTTGCGGTGGAAGCGTTCGGCCTGGGCACGGGTGTCGAGGAAGATGCAGTTTTCCGCAGCGCCTGGCGTACCGAAATCGTTGGTGGTACTGCCGATGGCCAGCACCAGGGAGTCGTAGCCGATCTCCCGTTCCGGGACCAGGACGGCGCCGTCGTCTTCGATCGCGGCCAGCTGCACCTTGCGGCGCTCGCGATCCAGGCCGGTCATGCGTCCGAGCTGGAATTCGAAGTGGTTCCACTTGGCCTGGGCGACATAGCTGAGTTCGTCCTCGGTGGAGTTGAGCGAGCCGGCGGCCACCTCGTGCAGTAGCGGCTTCCACAGGTGGGTGGCGTTGGCGTCGATCAGCACGATCTGCGCCTGGTCGCGTTTGCCGAGGCTACGTCCCAGGCGGGTAGCCAGTTCCAGGCCGCCGGCGCCGCCGCCGACGATAACGATGCGATGGGTCATGGAGAGCACTCATAGAGAAGGAAAGCGGGGGCCGGACCGGGCGCGTCGCCGCAAGCGGGCGCAGTCCCGGGTCGGTGGAAATCTGGGGGTCGTCGCAACGCGCGATAGTCGCGCCATCTAGCAGAGAAGATGGGCGAAAAGTCGTGACTTTCAAGGGAGGCGGCTTGCATCTGCTCTGGCACGGACGTCTGCGGCGACGAGAGGTAGCGCTAGTTTAACCGGGCTGACCCGGCCATTCGACCACGGAGAAACTGGGGTCAATCCAGAACCTCCACCCGATCGCCCAGGCGGATGATGCCGCTTTCCAGCACCCGGGTCGTGAGGCCGCCATGGCCGCGCATGGCCTGGAAGGTCCCCGGGCCCAGGCGTTCTTCCAGGCGCGCGCAGGGCTGGCACCAGCCCGTGGTTTCCAGCACCGCCTGGCCGATGCGAAAGCGTCGGTTCTTCAGGCTGAACAGATTGATCCCGGCGATGGCCAGATTGCGGCGCAGATCGGCGGGTGCGACCGTCTTGCCGATCAGCGCGGCCACTACCGGCAGGTGTTCCCACTGGATGAGGGTGACCTGGCGCTGGTTGCGCGGGGTAGGGCGGGCGTGATCGCCGGTCAGGCCCGCGTCGCGCCGGGCTTCCACGGCCTCGATCTCGACCATGGGCGCGCGGGAGGCGGGTCGCACGCCGATCCAGCGCACCTCGCCGGACTGGGGGACCTGGGCGAGCAGTTCTTTGAGCGGGATCATGGGGCTCCTCGACGCGATGGTGGTGCCAATTCGAGCGGTAGGGCAGGATAGCGGGCTCGATAGACCGTTCAAGAGAGAATGCCATGCGCGCTGGAGTTCTGGCGTTGTTGCTGTCGTGTCTGCTGCTGCCCCTGAGCGCCCTGGCACTCGAACCCGGCGAACGGGTGGCGCCCTTCACCCTGCTCGATCAGCGTGACCAGCCCTATACCTTCGACGACCAGCTGCAGGTCCTGCTGGTGGCGCGCAGCATGAGCGGCTCCGGCCTGGTCAAGGAAGCCATGCGCGAGCAACCGGCGAACTATATCGATGGCAGCCGGGTGGCCTACATCGCCGACATCAGCAGCATGCCGGCGGCCATCACCCGGATGTTCGCCGTACCGGCGATGCGCAAGTATGGCTACCGGATCCTGCTCGATCGCGAATCGCGGATCGTGCCGCGCTTTCCGGGCGCGGCCGACCAGGTGCTCTGGGTGACCCTCGACCATGGCCGCTTCGTCAGCCAGCGCGAATTCAGCGACGCCACGACGCTGCGCGACGCGCTCAAGGCCAAGGCCCGCTGATGGATCGGGCGTTCGTCGAGGGCTGGTATCGCGAGGCGCGCCGCTGTCCTTCGCCCAACCACAACGAGCGCCCGGCAGGGACCGAGGTGTCCCTGCTGGTGATCCACAACATCAGCCTGCCGCCCGGGCAATTCGGCACCGGCTGCGTCCAGGCGTTTTTCCAGAATCGCCTGGATCATTCGGCCCATCCCTTCTTCGCGGAGATCGCCGAACTTAGGGTGGCGGCGCACTTTCTCATCGAGCGCGACGGGGCGGTGACCCAGTTCGTCTCCTGCGAGCAGCGCGCCTGGCATGCCGGCATCTCCTTCTTCGACGGGCGCGAGAACTGCAACGATTTCTCCCTGGGCATCGAACTGGAAGGCACCGACGACCTGGCCTACACCGACGCCCAGTATCGTGCCCTGGGGCGGCTGACGCGGGCGCTGCAGCGCGCCTATCCGGCGATCAGCGCCGAGCGCATCCAGGGTCACAGCGACATCGCCCCGGGGCGCAAGACCGATCCGGGGCCGGCGTTCGACTGGCAGCGCCTGGCAGCCGAGTTGCAGCCTGGCGAGGATTAGGCCAGCGCGTCCGCGTCCCAGCCAAACACCGCGCAGGCATTGCGCGTAGTGGTCGCCGCCAGCGTCTCGGCCGAAACCTGCCACAGCGGCGCCAGGGCGGCGCAGATGGCCGGCAGATGGGTGGGGCTGTTGCGCACGTCCGGATGCGTGGCGGGTGGCATGTCGGGAGCATCGGTCTCCAGCACGATGCCCTCCAGCGGCAACTGTGGCAGTACCCGCTGCAGTCTTTTCGCCTGCGGCCAGGTGGGCGCGCCGCCCAGGCCGATCTTGAAGCCCAGGCGCAGGTATTCGCGAGCTTCTTCATAGCTGCCGGAAAAGGCGTGGGCGATGCCGGCTCGGGGGGGCTTGAGACGCTTCAGGATCCTGACCACATCGGCATGGGCGCGGCGCACGTGCAGCAGCACCGGCAAGTCCAGCTCCATGGCCAGGCGCACCTGCTGTTCGAAGAACCAGGCCTGGCGCGTCTTGTCCGGCGTCTCGATGAAATAGTCCAGACCGATCTCGCCCAGCGCGCAGAGGCGGGGATCGCTGCGGCGTTCCAGGCAGAAGGTCCGAAGCGCCTCGATATCGGCTTCCTGATGGCGCTGCAGGTACAGCGGGTGCAGGCCGGGCGCCGCATGGAGGCCGGCGTTGTCCGTGGCGACCCGCCAGAGTTGCGGCCACTGGCTGCGCTCCACGCCGATCAGCACCTGGCGGATCACCCCGAGTCGCGCGCATTCGGCCAGCAGGCCCGGTCGCGCGGCGTCGAAGTCCGGGTAGTCCAGATGGTTGTGGGTATCGATCAGCAGGCTCATGACAGGCGGCGTTTGAGCACCCGCGGGATGGCCTGCACACCGGGCAGGTAGTGGTCGTTTTCCAGGGCGTCCAGCATCAGCTCCAGGGCGCGCTCGGTGATGACCTCGTGCTGCTGGGAGATGGCGTTGACCTTGAACGGCAGGTAGTCGAGCAACTGGGTGTCGCCAAAGGTAGCCAGGCGCAGGGTGTCGCCTGCGGCCAGCGGATGATCGCGCAGCACGTCCAGCACGCCCTGCAGCAGCACATAGGAGGTGGTCAGCAGCGCCTCGGGCCAGTGGCCGAGTTCTTCGATCATGGCCAGCGCCTGGGCGCGACCGCCTTCCCGGCTGTAGTGGGGCGCATGCCGCTCCCAGTGGCGCGCCGGGTGGTCGGCGAGGGCCGCGGCGAAGCCGGCGGCGCGGGCGCGGCTGATGGCCAGGTCGGGACGGGCGCCGATCAGCGCGATGCTGTGGGTGTTCGGTGTCAGCAGCGTGGCCGCCAGTTGCCGGCCCGCGGTGTGGTCGTCGCTGACCACCGAGCAGAATTGCGCCGGATCGAGCTGGCGATCGATGGCGATGATCGGGATGTTGTGTTCCTGCAGCTGGCGGTAGGGCGCGTCGTCCTCGGCCAGGCTGCTGGCGGTGAACAGGCCGTCGCAGCGGCGGGCACGAAACAGCGCGATGAGCTGGCGTTCGCTGTCGGGATTGTCGTCGGTGCAGGCGATCAGCAACTGATAGCCACGCGCCCGTGCCCGGCGTTCCAGCTGCTTGGCCAGGCGCGCGTAGCTGGGATTCTCCAGGTCGGGCAGCAGGAAGCCCAGGGTGTGGGTGGCACCACGGCGCAGGCCGGCGGCGCGCTGGTCGGGCTGGTAGCCGTGGGCTTCGACCACGGCCATGACCCGCGCCACGGTCGCCGCGCTGATGCGTCTTTGCGCCGCCTTGCCGTTGATGACGTAGCTGGCGGTGGTGAGGGATACGCCGGCCAATTGGGCGATGTCGCTGAGTTTCACGCCTGTTCCTCATGGGACCTGAATGGCCTGGCGCTGTACGGCGCTGGCGAGACGGTCTTTATTGTGTGTTGTGCTTCAAGGATCGGCGATTATCGAGTAACGTTCCAGTCCCATTGGGTGAAACGTTTCAGCTTTCTGTTGTCCGAGGGCTGGCACGAATCTGCCAAGGGCCCTGCCACGCCTCTCCCGACGCGATTGCAGGGCTGAGCGAGCCGGCAAGCATCTATTACAAGAAAGGCACGGCGCCAGGATCAGGCGCGCGGCGCCGGAGGTATCCTTCCATGTTCGAACTCAATGCCCAGCATATCCGCATGGCCCAGCAGGCGCCGGACAAGGCGACCGCCCTGGCCATGCTCGCCGAGTCCCTGGTGACCGACGGTCTGGTCGCCCCGGGTTATCTCGAAGGGCTCAAGGCCCGCGAGGCCCAGGGCTCCACCTACCTCGGCCAGGGTATCGCCATTCCCCATGGTACGCCTCAGACCCGCGACCAGGTGTTCGTCACCGGCGTGCGGATGATGCAATTTCCGCAGGGGGTGGACTGGGGTGATGGTCAGCTGACCTACCTGGCCATCGCCATCGCCGCCAAATCCGACGAACACCTGCGCATCCTGCAGCTGCTCACCCGGGCCCTGGGTGAAAGCGACCTGCAGCAGGCCCTGCGCGAGGCGCGCGAACCCCAGCAGATCCTCGACCTGCTGCAAGGCGCGCCCCAGGCGCTGGCGCTGGACGAAGAACTGGTGCAACTGGCCATCGATGCCGAGGACCTGGAAGACCTGGCCTGGCAGGGTGCGCGCATGCTCAAGCACATGGAATGCGTGGGGGCCGGTTTCGCCGGTGCCCTGCAGGCCAGCCAGCCGCTGCCCCTGGGCGACGGCCTCTGGTGGCTGAACAGCGAGACCGCGGTGAAACGCCCCGGCCTGGCCTTCGTCACCCCGCTGCAGACCCTGCAGGTGCAGGACCAGCCGGTGCGCGGCCTGTTCTGCCTGGCCAGCCTGGGCGAAGGCCATCGTGCCCTGCTCGAACGTCTCTGCGATCTGCTCGTCGCCGGCCGTGGCCAGGAGCTGGCCCAGGCCACCTCCCGCCGCGCCGTGCTCGAAGCCCTGGGCGGCGAAGTCGCCCCCGACTGGCCCAGTGCCCAGGTGGTGCTGGCCAATGCCCATGGCTTGCATGCCCGTCCGGCCAAGGAGCTGGCGCGGCTGGCCAAGGCCTATGACGGCGAGATCCGCGTGCGCGTCGACAACGGCGCCCCGGTCTCGGCCAAGAGCCTGTCGCGGCTGCTGGCGCTGGGTGCCCGTCGCGGCCAGACCCTGGAATTCCTCGTCGAGCCCGGCACCCCGGCCGCAGCTGCGTTGAACGATCTGGTCGGCGCCGTACGGGCCGGTCTCGGTGAAGAAGTGGAACCGGTCACCGCCAGCACCCCGGCCCCGGCCGGGGCTGCCCGGGTCACCGCCATCAGCCTGGTGGACCCTTCCGAACAACTGCCGCTGGCCCCGGGCGATCGCGCCCAGGCCGTGGCCGCCGCCCCCGGCCTGGCCGTGGGCCCGGCCCATGTGGTGGCACCCCAGCACTTCGACTACCCCGCCACCGGCGAAGGCGCCGCCGCCGAACGTCAGCGGCTGGACGCGGCCCTGGCCGCGGTACGCGCCGACATCGAGGCACTCATCGCCCGCAGCGAGGCCAGCGCCCTGCGCGAGATCTTCCTGACCCACCTGGAGATGCTGGAAGACCCGGATCTGCAGCAGGGCATCGCCGCCCGCCTCAAGGCCAACGCCAGCGCCGCCGCCGCCTGGGATGCCCAGATCGAGGAAGCGGCCAGCCAGCAGGAAGCCCTGCACGACAAACTGCTCGCCGAACGCGCCGCCGACCTGCGCGACGTCGGTCGCCGGGTACTGGCCCAGCTGTGCGGCGTCGAATCGGCACGCGAACCCGAAGAGCCCTATGTGCTGGTGATGGACGAGGTCGGCCCGGGCGATGTGGCCCGGCTGGATCGCGAGCGCGTCTGCGGCATTCTCACCGCCCGCGGCGGTGCCAGCTCCCACAGCGCCATCGTCGCCCGCGCCCTGGGCATTCCGGCCATCGTCGGCGCTGGTCGCCGCGTGCTGGACCTGGCGCCGCGCAGCGTGCTGCTGCTGGATGGCGACAAGGGCACCCTGGAAATCGCCCCGGATGCCAGTCGTATCGAGGCCGTGCAGCGTGAGCGCGAGGTCCAGGCCGAGCGCCGCCGCGCCGCCGAAGCGCGCCGTTTCGAAAGCGCCTCCACCCGTGACGGCCACCACGTCGAGATCGCCGTGAACCTGGGCGACACCGCCCAGGCCGCCGCCGCGGTGGAGCAGGGTGCCGAAGCCGTCGGCCTGCTGCGGACCGAACTGGTGTTCATGAGCCATGACAGCGCACCCGACGAAGCCGCCCAGGAAACGGAATACCGCCGCGCCCTCGATGGCCTGGCCGGCAAGCCGCTGGTGGTGCGCACCCTGGACGTCGGTGGCGACAAGCCGCTGCCCTATCTGCCGCTGCCGCCGGAAGAGAACCCCTTCCTGGGCATCCGTGGCATCCGCCTGACCCTGCGCCGCCCGGAACTGCTGGAGACCCAGCTGCGTGCCCTGCTCAAGGCCGCCGATGGCCGCCCGCTGCGGATCATGTTCCCCATGATCGGGCGGGTCGAGGAGTGGCGCCAGGCGCGTGACATCCTCGACCGCCTGCGCCAGGAGATCCCCACGACCGACCTGCAGGTCGGCATCATGATCGAGGTGCCCTCGGCCGCGCTGCTGGCGCCGGTGCTGGCTCCGGAAGTGGACTTCTTCAGCGTCGGCACCAATGACCTGACGCAATACACCCTGGCCATCGATCGCGGCCATCCGCTGCTGTCCGGTGAGGCCGATGGCCTGCATCCCAGCGTGCTGCGCCTGATCGACATGACGGTGCGCGCCGCCCATGCCCACGGCAAGTGGGTGGGCGTCTGCGGCGAGCTGGCGGCCGATCCCCTGGCGGTGCCGGTGCTGGTCGGCCTGGGGGTGGACGAGCTGTCGGTCTCGGCGCGCAGCGTGCCGCTGGTCAAGGCCCGGGTCCGCGAACTGGAGCTGCGCCTGGTGCAGTCCTGCGCGGCGCGCGCCCTGGAGCTGGCCACTGCCGCGGAAGTGCGGCAGAGCGTGGAGGCCCTGCAATGAGCCGCATCCTCACCCTGACCCTCAATCCGGCGCTGGACCTCACCGTCCAGCTGCCGGAGCTCAAGCCTGGCGCGGTGAATCGCAGCGAGGCGGTGATCGTCCATGCCGCCGGCAAGGGCATCAACGTCGCCCAGGTGCTGGCCGATCTCGGCCATGAACTGACGGTGAGCGGTTTTCTCGGTGCCGACAACGCCGCCGCCTTCGAGGCGCTGTTCGTCCGCCGCGGTTTCACCGATGCCTTCGTCCGGGTCACGGGCGAGACCCGCAGCAATCTAAAGCTGGCCGAGGCCGCTGGGCGCATCACCGACATCAACGGGCCTGGCCCGGAGGTGTCCGCTGCCGCCCAGCAGGAATTGCTGGAGACCCTGGATCGCCTGGCCCCTGGCCACGACGCCGTGGTGGTCGCCGGCAGCCTGCCGCGTGGGGTGACGCCCGAGTGGCTGGCCGCCCTGGTCGGCCGCCTAAAGTCGCTGGGCCTGCCGGTGGCGCTGGACACCAGTGGCGCCGCCCTGCGCGCCGCCCTGGCCGCCGGCCCCTGGCTGATCAAGCCCAATACCGAAGAACTGGCCGAGGCCTGCGGTGCACCCGCCGAGACCGCCACCGAGCAGGCGCTGCTGGTCGAGCAACTGCGCGCCCTCGGCATTGAGCACCTGGTGATCTCCCAGGGCGCCGACGGCGTGCGCTGGTACGGTCAGCAGACCCTGGAGGCGCAGCCGCCCAAGGTCACCGTGGCCAGTACCGTCGGGGCGGGGGATTCCCTGCTGGCCGGCATGCTGCACGGCCTGCTCACCGGTCAGACGCCGGAACGCACCCTGACCACGGCCACGGCCATCGCCGCCCTGGCGGTCACCCAGATCGGCTTCGGCATCAAAGATCCCGCGGAACTCGCCACCCTCGAAGACCAGGTGCGAGTCCGCGTCCTTCCCGACTTTCCGCTAGAACAAGAATCAGGGGTAAACCCATGAACATCGCCATCGTCACGACCTGCCCGACCGGCATGGTCACCAGCGTGCTCAGTGCGCGCCTGCTGGACGCCGCCGCCCAGCGTCGCGGCTGGACCACCAGCGTCGAGATCCACGACGGCCCCGAGGCCACCCTGCTGACCGACGACCAGGTGGCGCGCGCCGAACTGGTGGTGGTGGTCCACACCGGGGCGGTCGACCTGTCCCGCTTCGTCGGCAAGCGCGTCTACCGCGCCGCCCCGGCCGAAGCCCTGCGTGATGTCGATGCCTTCCTGCAGCGCGCCGCCAGCGAAGCCAAGGTCCTGGAACAGGCCCCGGCCACCACCGGCGCTGCGCCGAGCGCGCCCGCCAGTGCCAGCGAGACGCCACGCCTGGTCGCCATCACCGCCTGCCCCACCGGCGTCGCCCACACCTTCATGGCCGCCGAGGCGCTGCAGAACGCGGCCAAGAAACTCGGCTATCGCCTGCACCTGGAAACCCAGGGTTCGGTAGGGGCGCGCAATCCGCTGCCGGCCGAGGCCATTCGCGATGCCGACGTGGTGCTGCTGGCCACCGACATCGAGGTCAATGTCGAGCGCTTCGCCGGCAAGCGCGTCTATCGCTGCGGCACCGGGGTCGCGCTCAAGCAACCCGAGGCGACCCTCAAGAAGGCCCTGGCCGAGGGCGAGACCCTGGCCGGCAGCGCCGCACCCGCCGCGGGCGAGGGCGCCAAACCCGCCAAGAAGGAAGGTGCAGGCGTCTACAAGCACCTGCTCACCGGGGTGTCCTACATGCTGCCGATGGTGGTGGCGGGCGGTCTGCTGATCGCCCTGTCCTTCGTCTTCGGCATCGAGGCCTTCAAGGAGCAGGGCACCCTGGCCGCGGCGCTGATGCAGATCGGCGGTGAATCGGCCTTCAAGCTGATGGTCCCGGTGCTGGCCGGCTACATCGCCTATTCCATCGCCGACCGTCCGGGCCTGGCGCCCGGCATGATCGGCGGCTGGCTGGCGGCCAGCCTGGGCAGCGGCTTCATCGGCGGCATCATCGCCGGTTTCCTGGCCGGCTACGTGGCCAAGGCCATCGCCCAGCACGTCAAGCTGCCGGCCAGCGTCGAGGCGCTCAAGCCGATCCTGATCATCCCGCTGTTCGCCAGCCTCATCGTCGGCCTGGTGATGATCTACCTGGTCGGCACCCCGGTGGCCGGCGCCCTGAGTCGGCTCACCGACTTCCTCAACAACCTCGGCACCAGCAATGCCGTGCTGCTCGGCCTGATCCTCGGCGCCATGATGTGCATCGACTTCGGCGGCCCGATCAACAAGGCGGCCTATGCCTTCACCGTCGGCCTGCTGGCGTCCAAGACCTACGGGCCGATGGCCGCCACCATGGCGGCCGGCATGGTGCCGCCCATCGGCATGGGCATCGCCACGCTGCTGGCCCGTCACAAGTTCGCCCAGAGCGAGCGCGAGGCCGGCAAGGCGGCCTCGGTGCTGGGGCTGTGCTTCATCTCCGAGGGAGCGATTCCCTTCGCCGCCAAGGATCCGCTGCGGGTGATCCCGGCCAGCGTCATCGGCGGTGCCCTGACCGGCGCCCTGGTGATGCTGTTCAACTGCAAGTTGATGGCGCCCCACGGCGGTCTCTTCGTGCTGCTGATCCCCAACGCCATCAGCCATGCCTGGCTATACCTGGCGGCCATCGCCGCCGGCAGTCTGGTGACCGGGGTCATCTACGCGGTGCTCAAGCGCAACGAAGCCGCCACCGAACTGGTCCCCGCTGCCTGATCAAGGCCCTGGGAACAGCGCTGTAACAAGAGGTTACACTGGGAGGCCCCTGCCTCCTGGTGTCCTCGTCTCCATGTCCGATCCCGTCTTTCCCGATACCGATCCCGAAGTCGCCGCCCGGCGTCGGCTGCATCTGCTGCGCCATCGCCGACGTCGCCGGTTGCGCCAGTGGCGCCAGCGCATCGCCTTCTGGGTCGGCGCGGTGCTGGTGGGCCTGGCCGGTCTGGCCTTCGCCTGGCTGGCCGACGCCTCCTTCGGTCTCTTTCAGCAGCTGCTGCAGCACAGCGCGATCTGGCCCTGGCTGGTCACGCCGCTCGGCTTCGCCGGGCTGGTCTGGCTGACGCAAGGTGTGTTGCGCGACGCCCGCGGCAGCGGCATTCCCCAGGTCATTGTCACCCTCGAACGACCCGACGCGGACCTGCGGGCCCGCCTGCTGGCGCCGCCCATCGCCCTGGCCAAGCTGCTGCTCACCGCCGGTGCCTTGCTGGTGGGCGGCTCGGTGGGTCGGGAAGGGCCTACCGTGCATGTCGGTGCGGCCCTGCTTTACGGCTTCGGCAAGCGCCTCGGCCTGCACGGTCGCCGCACCCTGTCCGGACTCATCCTGGCCGGAGGCGCCGCCGGGATCGCCGCTGCCTTCAACACGCCCCTGGGCGGGGTGGTCTTCGCCATCGAGGAACTGACTCACACCTTCGAGCAGCGCTTCAGCGGCCTGGTGCTGACCGCCGTGCTGCTCGGCGGCATCGTCACCCTGGGCATCGTCGGCCCCTACAGCTATCTCGGCGCCCTCGATCTGCACCTGACCTGGGGGCTGGGCTGGATCGGCGTGGCGGTGATCGGCGTCATCGGCGGACTGCTGGGCGGTTGCTACGGCCGCCTGGTGCTGCCCACCGACCGGGGCTGGCTGGGTCGCCTGAACGCCCTGCGCGGGCGGCGTCCGGTAGCTTTCGCCGCCGGTTGTGGACTGGTGCTGGCGGCGCTGGGGTTGCTGTCTGGCCAGCACGTGTTCGGCACCGGCTATGCCGAGACCCATGCCATCCTGGCCGGCGAGCCGGTGACCGGGGGCGATTTCCTGCTGTGGAAATTCCTCGCCAACGTCGTTTCCTACCTGGCCGGGGTGCCGGGTGGCCTGTTCTCGCCCTCGCTGGCGGTGGGGGCGGCCCTGGGCCCCTGGCTGGTCGACTGGCTGCCGGGCATCAGTCTAGCCCAGTGCGCCCTGCTGGGGCTGGCCGCCTACCTCGCCGGCGTCACCCGTACCCCGCTGACCGCCACCGTCATCACCCTGGAGCTGGCCCACAGCCCGGACATGGCGCTGCCGGTGCTGGCGGCCTGTCTGCTGGCCGCCGCCGTCTCCGGCTGGCTGATGCCGGTGCCCCTCTACCATGCGCTGTCGCAGCAGGTACTCAACGCCCTCACGCCCCGCCGTGACTAGGCCCTAGCGCCCGCCACCGATGTCCAGCAGCGCGCCGGTGGTGTAGGAGGCTTCGTCCGACAGCAGCCAGAGGATGCCGGCAGCGATCTCCTCGGCCTCGCCCGCACGCCCCAGCGGGGTGCTCACCCCCAGGCGCTCGGCACGCCCCGGCTGGCCGCCGCTGGCGTGGATGTCGGTGAAGGTCACGCCCGGCCGCACCGCATTGACCCGCACCCCATGCGGGCCCAGCTCCTTGGCCAGGCCCAGGGTCAGGGTGTCCAGCGCCGCCTTGCTGGCGGCGTAGTCCACGTATTCGTTGGGCGAGCCCAGGCGGGCGGCGATGGAAGAGACATTGACGATGGCGCCACCGCGGCCGCCGCGTTCGCGGGACAGGTGGCGGGCCGCTTCGCGTGCGCAGAGAAAGGCGCCATAGACGTTGACCTCGAACATCCGTCGCAGGCGCTCGGCGCTCATGTCCACCAACGGCTGGGATTGGTCGACGATCCCGGCATTGTTGACGAAGCCGTCCAGCCCGCCGAAGCGCGCCACCGTGCGCTCGAACAGCGCCAGTACCTGGGCCTCGTCGGCCACGTCGCCGCGCAGCGCCAGGCCTTCCGCGCCCAAGCCCTCGATCTCGGCCAGGGTGGCCCGGGCCGCGGCCTCGTCCTGGCGATAGTTGAAGGCGACGTTCCAGCCGCGGCGGGCGGCGCCGAGGGCTGTGGCGCGGCCGATGCCACGGCTCGCGCCGGTGATGAGCAGGGTCTTGCGCATGATGAAAACCTCGGGCTAGAGAGAGGGGAGGGGGACGGCTAACCGTCTGATGTGTCGAAATAAAGCTTGGACGTCCTCGTCGTTTCGCCTAAAAGTAAGGCGAACGGCACGCGCCGCATTATCCGCGGCCACTTCGCGATCTGATTCCTAAGCGCTTGCAGAGGTCAATCCTGATGACGAGACCCCGCTTCATCTCGCCCAACGAAGTTTCCGCGCTCCGTACCAACATCCTCTCCAAGCTCACCTACGCCGTCGGCAAGGATCCCGACAACGCCCTCGACCATGACTGGTTCCAGGCCACCGCCCTGGCCGCCCGGGACTACATCGTCGACCGCTGGATGAGTCGCACCCGCGATGCCTATCGCACCGGCCAGAAGCGGGTCTACTACCTCTCCCTGGAATTCCTCATCGGTCGCTTGCTGATCGACAGCCTATCCAACCTCGGCATCCTCGAAGAGACCCGCCGCGCCCTGGCCGACCTCGGCGTCGACCTGGAGCGCATCCGCGGCCTGGAACCGGACGCCGCCCTGGGCAACGGCGGTCTCGGCCGGCTGGCCGCCTGCTTCATGGAAAGCATGGCCACCCTGGGCATCGCCAGCCATGGCTACGGCATCCGCTACGAGCACGGGCTGTTCCGCCAGGTGATCGCCGACGGCTTCCAGCTGGAGCAGCCGGAGAACTGGCTGGATTTCGGCAACCCCTGGGAATTCGAGCGCGCCGAGGTGGTGTACGAGATCGGCTTCGGCGGTCACGTCGCCCCCTATGGCGAAGGCGATCCGCGCCGCCAGGTGTGGACGCCCGGCGAACGCATTCGCGCGGTGGCCTACGACACCCCGGTGATCGGCTGGGGCGGGGAGGGCGCCAACACCCTGAGACTCTGGCGCGCCCGACCGCTGGAGATCCTCCACCTGGAAACCTTCAATGCCGGCGACCATGTCGGCGCCGTGGCCAACGAGGCCCGCGCCGAGAGCATCTCGCGGGTGCTCTATCCAGCCGACAGCAGCGAAGCCGGCCAGGAACTGCGCCTGCGCCAGGAGTACTTCTTCGTCGCCGCCTCCCTGGCCGACCTGACCCGCCGCCATCTCAAGCAGCACAACGACCTGCTCAGCCTGCCCGAGCACGTGTCCATCCAGCTCAACGACACCCACCCGGCGATCGCCGTGGCCGAGTTGATGCGGCTGCTGGTGGACGTCCACGGCATTCCCTGGGACGCGGCCTGGAACACCACCGTCGGCACCCTCAGCTACACCAACCACACCCTGCTGCCCGAGGCCCTGGAGACCTGGCCGGTGCAGCTGATGGAGCGTCTGCTGCCGCGGCACATGCAGATCATCTACCTGATCAATGCGCAGTTCCTCGACTCCCTGCGCGCCCGCGGCGAGACCGATGGCGCCATGATCTCCTATGTCTCCCTGATCGACGAAAGCCAGGGTCGCCGGGTGCGCATGGGCAACCTGGCCTTCCTCGGCTCGCACAGCACCAATGGCGTGTCGGGACTGCACACCGACCTGATGCGCAAGACGGTCTTCCGCTCGCTGCACCGCCTCTATCCGGATCGCATCAACAACAAGACCAACGGCATCACCTTCCGCCGCTGGCTGCACCAGGCCAATCCGGCGCTCACCGATCTGCTGGTGGATACCCTGGGGCAGGGCGTGCTGCACGATCCGGAAAAGACCCTGCCGCAGCTCAAGCCCTATGCCAACGATGCCAACTTCCGCGAGCGCTTCGCCCTGCAGCGCCAGCGCAACAAGGACACCTTCACCGGCCTGGTGAAGCAGCGGATGGAGATCGACCTCGACCCCGCCGCGCTGTTCGACGTCCAGATCAAGCGCATCCACGAGTACAAGCGGCAGCTGATGAATCTGCTGCAGACCATCGCGCTGTACCAGGCCATCCGCGACAACCCCAACGGCGACTGGACGCCGCGGGTCAAGATCTTCGCCGGCAAGGCCGCCGCCAGCTATCACCAGGCCAAGCTGATCATCAAGCTGGCCAACGACGTGGCCAGAGTGGTCAACAACGATCCCCTGACCCGCGACCTGCTCAAGGTGGTCTTCCTGCCCAACTACAATGTCAGCCTGGCCGAGGTCATCATTCCGGCGGCGGACCTGTCCGAGCAGATCTCCACCGCCGGCATGGAGGCCTCGGGCACCAGCAACATGAAGTTCGGCCTCAATGGCGCCCTCACCATCGGCACCCTGGACGGCGCCAACGTGGAAATGTGCGAGCTGATCGGTGAGGAGCACATGTTCATCTTCGGCCTCAAGGCGGCCGAGGTGGAGGAGCGCCAGCGCAGCGGCGGCATCTCCTCGGACATCATCGAGAATTCGCCACGCCTGGCCCAGGTACTCGCCGGATTGCGCGGCGGCCAGTTCTCGCCCGAGGATCCGGCTCGCTACAACAGCCTGCTCGACGTGCTTACCTGGCACGACCGCTTCCTGGTCTGCGCCGACTTCGACGCCTACTGGGACGCCCAGCGCCAGGTGGAAATGCGCTGGCAGCAGCCGGACAAATGGTGGCAATCGGCGGTGATCAACACCTCCAGCATGGGCTGGTTCTCCTCCGACCGTACCATCCGCGAATACGCCACGGAGATCTGGAGGGCGCTGTAGGTCGTTAGGGGGTCTACCGCGGCCATGGCGGTCCGCCGATGCGGCCGCTCCTACAGGATCCCGCCTTGCCCGTAGGAGCGGCCCATGGCCGCGATAAAGGCCACAACAGAGCCGGCGCTCAGTCAGGATTTGTTGGGCTTCGCTACGCTCAACCCAACCTACGGAGGCCTGTAGGAGCGGCCCATGGCCGCGATCACCTGGCCCCTCGGTTGAGAACCCCCGCCTTCCACGACGTCTACATCCTTGCAGCATCCGCCCCGCAAGCCTGTCACCGGAGTCCCCATGCCCCGCACCTCTACCCGCCTCGAAGCGGGCAATCCCGCCCATTACGGTGCCACCCTCGTCGACGGCGGGATCAACTTCGCCGTCTGGTCGCCGGCCGCCGAAGCGGTCGAACTCTGCCTCTATGACGCCAAGGGCGACGCCGAGACGCAGCGCCTGGCCTTTCGCGAACACGAGGGCGGCGTCTGGCATGGTTTCCTGGCCGGTGCCAAAGCGGGTCTGAAATACGGTTTGCGCGCTCAGGGTGCCTACCGTCCCCAGGACGGCCTCAGATTTAACGCCAACAAACTGCTGGTGGACCCCTGGGCCCTGGCGGTGGACCGGCCCTTTCAGCTGCATCCCAGCACCTACGGTTTCCACCCCGATGATCCCAATCGTCCGGACGCGCGTGACAGCGGTGCCCATGTCCCCAAGGCCATCGTCCTGCCGCCGGTCGATAGCCTGACGCCAGCGCCCAAGCGCCGCGACGCCGGACTGATCTACGAATTGCACGTGCGCGGCCAGACCCAGCTGCATCCAGAGGTGCCCGCCCGCCAGCGCGGGACCCTGGCGGCGCTGCGCCATCCGGCGCTGATCGAGCACTGGCAGCGCCTTGGCGTCACCACCCTGGAGTTGCTGCCCATCGCCGCCTGGGCCGACGATCGCCATCTGCCCGCCCTGGGGCTGGCCAACTACTGGGGCTACAACCCGGTGGTGATGGCTGCGGTCGATCCGCGCCTGGCGGGGGGCGAGGCTCTCGCCGAATTGCGCGAGACGGTGGCCACCCTGCAGGCGGCCGGCTTCGAGGTGCTGCTCGACGTGGTCTTCAACCACACCGGCGAAGGCGACGAACTCGGCCCCACCTTCAATCTGCGCGGCCTGGACAACGCCGGCTACTACCGGCTTCAGCCGGACGATCCGGCGCGCTATATCAACGACATGGGCTGCGGCAACTGCCTGGCGCTCTACAGCCCGCCGGCGTTGCGCCTGACCCTGGACGGCCTCCGCCACTGGGTCACCGCCGCCGGCGTCGACGGCTTCCGCTTCGACCTGGCGCCGGCGCTGGGTCGCCTGGAAAGCGGCTTCGATCGCGACGCACCGCTGCTCCAGGCCCTGGCCCAGGATCCGGTCCTGCGCCAGGTGCGGCTGGTGGCCGAGCCCTGGGACATCGGTCCCGGCGGTCATCAGGTCGGCGCCTTCCGCGCGCCCTGGCAGGAATGGAACGACGCTTTCCGCGACGACGTCCGCCGCTTCTGGCGCGGTGACGAAGGGCTGCGTGGCGCCCTGGCCACCCGCCTGGCCGGTAGCGCCGATCTCTTCGGCGCGGGCGATCGCTCCTTGCGCACCAGCGTCAACTTCGTCACCGCCCACGACGGCTTCACCTTGGCCGACCTGGTCAGCTACGCCGAAAAGCACAACGAGGCCAATGGCGAAGGCAATCGCGACGGCACCACCGACAACAAGAGCTGGAACAACGGCGAGGAAGGCCCGAGCGACGATCCGGCCATCCAGGAGGCCCGCGCCGCCGACCAGCGCGCCCTGCTGGCGACCCTGATCCTGGCCGGGGGTGAACCTATGCTGACTGCCGGCGATGAATTCGGCCGCACCCAGCAGGGCAACAACAACGCCTATGTACAGGACAACGAACTGTCCTGGCTGGACTGGCAGCAGGCCGCCAGCCCCGCCGGGCAACGGCAGAGCGCCTTCGTTGGCCGCCTCATGGCCTTGCGCCAGGAATTGCCGGCCCTGCAGGCACGGCGACTGCTGGGCCGCCCCGATTCCCGCGGCTGGGTCAGGATCGAATGGCTCGATGCCGACGGCGCTGCGATGGACGAGGCGCGCTGGCAGGCGGGGGACAGCCTGCCGCTCGCCCTTACCCTGGAGCCCCTCGATGGCGACGACCAGCCCCAGGCCGCGCGGATCTGGCTGGCCTTCCAGCCGCGCCGGGAGGAAATCGATCTGCGACTGCCCTCGTCACGTGACGGACATCACTGGGTGATACAGCTGGACAGCCGTCAGCCTGAACTGGAACCCGACTCGGCAGTCTATCCCAGCGCCGAAAATCTCCGTGTTGGCCGAGGCGTACTGCTGGCCGTGGAGACCCCGAACGCGCGCTAGGCGCGCGTTCCCTGTCGGCCGCCGGTGCCCGGCGCCTCGTCGCCCTGGCGATCAGGCCCGGAATCGGCACTGGCTGGCAGACCTGGCCTGACGGTCCGCTCTGCTTGAGACGGAGCTTGAGCTTTGGCGCTACACTCGCGCCCATCATTACAAGGAGCACCGCGATGTCCCGGATATCCCTCAGTCGTTACCTCATCGAGCAGACCCGCAGCCACAAGACCCCGGCCGACCTGCGCTTCCTCATCGAAGTCGTGGCCCGGGCGTGCAAGCGCATCAGCTACGAGGTGTCCAAGGGGGCGCTGGGTGGCGTGCTCGGCAGCATGGGCACCGAGAACGTCCAGGGCGAGGTGCAGAAGAAGCTGGACGTGCTGTCCAACGAGATCCTGCTGGAAGCCAACGAGTGGGGCGGCACCCTGGCCGGCATGGCCTCCGAGGAAATGGACCAGGTCCACCAGATCCCCGGTCACTACCCCAAGGGCGCCTACCTGCTGATGTTCGATCCCCTGGACGGCTCGTCCAACATCGACGTCAACGTCTCCGTCGGCACCATCTTCTCCATCCTGCGCAAGGACTTCGTCAGCAGCACCACCGGTGACGTGACCGAAGAAGCCTTCATGCAGAAGGGCACCGAGCAGGTCGCTGCCGGCTACGCCATCTACGGTCCCCAGACCATGCTGGTGCTGACCCTGGGCGACGGCGTCAAGGGCTTCACCCTGGATCGCGAACTGGGCAGCTTCGTGCTGACCCACGAAGACATCACCATCCCCGAGACCACCGCCGAATTCGCCATCAACATGTCCAACCAGCGCCACTGGGAAGCCCCGGTCAAGCGTTACGTGGACGAGCTGCTGGCCGGCAAGGAAGGTCCCCTGGGCAAGAACTACAACATGCGCTGGATCGCCTCCATGGTGGCCGATGTCCATCGCATCCTTACCCGCGGCGGTCTCTTCATGTACCCGCGTGACGCCCGCGAGCCGGAAAAGCCCGGCAAGCTGCGCCTGATGTACGAGGCCAATCCCATGGCCCTGCTGGTGGAGCAGGCCGGTGGCGCTGCCACCAACGGCCACCAGCGCATCCTCGACGTCCAGCCCGACGGCCTGCACCAGCGGGTCGCGGTGTTCCTGGGCTCCAAGGAAGAAGTGCAACGCGTGACCGAGTACCACCGTCAGCGTTGATCGCCTTCACGCCGGGCCGCCTGCAACGGGCGGTCCGGTTCACTTCTTGCGTCGTGCCTCAGCGTTCAGCTCCGATTCAGTCCCCTTAATCCGCCGCTAATCCGCCTCCGCCGAAGATGGCCCCGCAGCCGGTCGGGCTGTATCCGAATCGCGTGAGGATCTTTTCACTATGAACGCCCTGAAATCCCGTGTCGTCCTCTTTGGCCTGCTGGCCCTGGTCAGTCATCAGGTCTTTGCCGCCGATGCCCAGAACTTCGCCGGTTTCACCTATGGCAAGGGTTACGACAACTTCAGCAACAGCCACGCCCTCGACCGCAACCTGAACAGTCCCGATACCGACGGCGTCATCGACGGCAGCAACACCTGGGGCCTGCGCCTCGGTCGGCAGAACGACACCGGTCGCTACTACGCCACCCTCGACCAGGCCAGCGGCAGCAGCGCTGGCCTGAAGCTCAAGCAGCAGGACCTGACCGGCAGCTACGATGCCTTCTATCCCCTGGGCAGCAATACCAAGCTGTTCGGTGGCGGGACCCTGGGCGTCGCCCGGGTCACCCAGGATGGTTCCAGTTTCGGCCACGACAGCGACCTTGGCTATGTGGCCGGGGTCCAGGCCGGCATCCTGCAGCAGGTCAACGAGCGCACCTCCCTGGAAGCCGGCTATCGCTACCTGCGCAGTAACGCCAAGCCCGATATCGATCAGGACGGCGCCAAGCTCGGTTCGAGCCAGCTCGACAGCAGCAAGGAAATCTACCTGGGCATGAACGTCTACTTCTGAGGCAGGGCCGGGGCGACAGCGGGCGCCTCGGCTTTCAGCTGAAGGGATCCAGACCTGAGAAGGCCGCCACCAGTGCGACGGCGACCACTCCTAGGGCGATCTCCACGGCCGTGGCCTGGCGCAGCAGCTGCCATGCCTGAGGTCCCTGGCCCAGTCGCGGGACCAGCAGATAACGATTGGCCAGCGCCAGGACGACCATCGTCGCCACCACCAGTACCTTGGCCAGCAGCAGAGCGGAGTAGGGCGTCAGCCGCAGCAGGCCGTCCGGCCCGAGGATCAGCAGGCTGTTGAATACGCCACTGAGCAGGGCCAGCGCCACGCAGATCTGCCCGGGTAGCGAGTAACCGCGCAGCAAGTGCTGGACGTCATATCTCAAGTCCGAGGGTGGCTGCCCCAGGCACAGCAGCACCCCGGGCAGACTGCCCAGCCAGAGCCCCGTCGTGAGCAGATGCAGGGCCTGGTTCAGCTGGTGCGCCAGGCCCAGCCCGCCCGCTGTCGCGGCGGCATGGCCACCCAGGGCCAGACTGGCCAGCAGCAGGCCGCTGAACCCCCATAGCCACCGACTGCCGTGAATCCCGGCGCCTACCAGCAGCCACAGCGCCAGCAACAGACCCAAGGGCAGTTGCCAGCGCCAGCCATGGCCGGCCTCGGTGGCCAGATACAGCTGCCACAGCGGCAGGTTGAAGGCATCCGCCCAGCCATTTCCTACCATTGCTGCCTGTAGCGGCAACAGGCTCAGCACCCCGAGCAGCAGCAGCGTGCCCAGCAGGCGGGCAGCGGGTCGTGCCCGCTCCAGCAGCCAGAGACGCAATGCGGGTCGGCCCAGCCAGAGTGCCAGCGCCAGATAACCCCAGGTCAGCAGCAGCGGCAGCAGCAGGAGGGCACGGGCGAGGGGGCGCCAGGCATCGGGCGTCGCCAGTCCGCCGTCCATCCTTACTGCACGATGAAGCGATAATCGCCCTGGGTCTTGTGCCCGTCCTTGGCCAGCACCCGCCATTTCACCTGGTAGCGACCCGGTTCCAGCGGCGCTTCCAGCGGCACGTCCAGGGTGCGCTCGTCGCGCCCGGAAACAGCCTTGCCGGTAGTGATCGGCGTGCTGGCCTGGCCATCCAGACGTTGCAACAGCACCTGACTGAGAGACGCCTCGACCCCTTCGGAAAAGCTCAGGCTCAGTTGCTTCGGTGCCGCACTGGTGCTGTCCGGCGCGGGCTCGGCGCTTTTGAGATGGCCGTGGGCCAGGGCCAGTCCCGGCAGCAGCAGAGCGGTCAGGGCGAGGCGGCGAGCGAGACGCAGGGCAGCGGTCATGAAGGATCTCCGGCGGTAGAAGGAAACCGCCAGCTTAGCAGTCCGTCCGGGTGGCGTCCGCGCCTGGCGCCCGCTCCGCCGCGCGCGCCGCGCATTCGACGAAGGTGCGCGCGGTGCAGGTGCGGCAGACCTCCGGATCCAGCCGCGGATAGATGCTGCGCAGGGCCTGATCCTTGGACGAGAAGACGTGGCCGTCGCCCAGCTCCTTGAGAAAGCCGGTCTTGGCGAACAGCTGCAGGACTGGCGTGCGGGGACGATGGAAATAGAGATCGCCACCCTGGGCCCGGCGCTCGCGCCATTCCCGGCGCCACAGGTCATTACCCGCCAGGTCGATGAAGTTCATGCTCTTGGTCATGAACAGGGCATGCTTCTGACCGGGCTGGGCACTGCGAAAGCCATCCAGCTGGTCGCCGACATGGGGTACGGCGCCAAAGAACACCGAGCCTTCCACCCGTACCAGCTTGAGTTGCGGACACTCCTGCGCCGGCTGGCCCAGTTCGTCCAATGGGGTGAAGCGGCGCTCGGGGGTACGGGGATCCGGCACCAGCGGGCGGATCGCCGGGTGCGAGGTGCGATAGAGATAGGCCACCAGGGACACCAGGGTGCCCAGCAGCACGGCGCGGTCCAGGGGGATGGTCAGGGTCGCCAGGAAGGTCACCCCGGCCACCAGGGCCTCGGTGCGGCTGACCCTCAGCACCTCGCGCCAGCGACCCAGGTCCAGCAGGCCGCGCGCCACCAGCAGGAGGGTGGCGGCGATGGCCGCCAGTGGAATGGCGGCGATCAGGGCACCCCCGAAGGCGACCAGGGCCACCACCAGCAAAGCGGCGAACACCGCGGCCAGCGGGGTGCGCGCTCCGGCTTCGAAATTGGGCATGGAGCGATTCAGCGAGCCGCAGGAGACATAGGCCGAAAAGCAGCCGCCCACCAGATTGGCCAGCCCCTGGCCGCGGAATTCGCGATTGACGTCCAGCCGCTGCCCGGAGCGCTGGGCCACCGCCTTGGCGATCGACAGCGACTGTCCCAGCGCCACCAGGGTCAGGGCCACGGCGATGCCGGAGAGATTGCCCAGATCCTGCAGGGTGACGTCGGGCAGATGGAAGGGCGGCAGCGCCGAGGGAATCCGTCCGACCGTGGCGATCCCCTGAGCCGCGCCCGGCACGCCGCGCTCCAGGATCCAGGCGCTCAGGCAACCGGCCAGCAGCCCCAGCAGCATGGTCGGCCAGCGCGGGCGCAGCCGGCGCAGCAGCAGGGTGGCGAGCAGGGTCACCACACCGATGACCAGCGAGGGCCAGTGGATCGCCAGCGGATGGGCGAGCACATAGCCGAGGATGCCGAAGGCCGAGGTACCCAGTGGCGGTGACAACCCCAACAGGTCCTTGAGCGAATAGAGCCCGATCAGCACGGCCGCACCGCTCATGAAGCCGAGCAGCACCGAAGGCGAGATGAAGTTGGCCACGGCGCCCAGGCGCAGGGCGCCCACGGTCAGTTGCAGCAGACCGACCAGCAGGGTTACCGCCAGCGCCAGATCGATGTAGGGGCCGGAGCCCGCCAGCGCCAGCGGCGACAGCGCCGCCAGCAGGGCCAGGGAGTTGGCGTTGGTCGGACCGGTCACCACATGGCGGCTGGAACCCGCCAGGGCGGCGACGATGCAGGGCACCACGGCGCCATAGACGCCGTATTGCGGAGGCAGTCCGGCCAGGGTGGCGAAGGCCACGCCCTGGGGTAGCGCCAGCACCGCGCCCAGCAGACCTGCACCCAGATCCGCCTTCAGGGTGGTGCGGTCCACCTCGCGGAGCCAGGGCAGCAGGGTCGAGAGGGCGGGCATGGGGCACTCCTGGAAAAAGGATCGCCCACTCTACCGATTCCGCTTACCGGCCGGCTACCGGATGCCCGCCATCCACGGTTGCCACCACGACACCGGCGACGTGCTCATTTCTTCACCAGTCGCCGCCAGACCGGTCTCCGTGGCGTTCTCGTGACTTCATGCACGGGTTATCCACACCACTGTACACGCTACCTGTGGGTAACCTGGGCAACTAGCCATCATGGCTGTTGGCGGCGATGCGATGGATCGACAGATCGGCGCCCTGGTATTCCTCTTCCTGACTCAGCCGCAAGCCCAGCACGGCCTTGAGCAGCCCGTAGACGGCCAGTCCGCCGAACAGGGCGATCGCGATACCCAGGGCCGTGCCGGCCAGCTGCGCCGGCAGGCTCACCCCGCCCAGGCCACCCAGCGCCGTCTGGCCGAACAGGCCGCAGGCGATGCCACCCCAGGCGCCGCAGAGGCCATGCAATGGCCAGACGCCCAGCACATCGTCCAGCTTCCAGCGCGTCTGCACCGCGGTAAAGGCCCAGACGAACAGCGCGCCCGCCACCAGGCCCGTGGCCAGCGCGGCGATGGGATGCATCAGGTCGGAGCCGGCGCAGACGGCGACCAGTCCCCCCAGGGGGCCGTTGTGCAGGAAGCCGGGATCGTTGCGCCCGAGCAGCAGGGCAGCCGCCGTCCCGCCGACCATGGCCATCAGCGAATTCAGCGCCACCAGCCCGCTGACACCCGCCAGGCTCTGGGCGCTCATCACGTTGAAGCCGAACCAGCCGACGATCAGGATCCAGGAGCCCAGCGCCAGGAAGGGAATGTTCGATGGCGGAAAGGCCACCAGCCGGCCTTCGCGATAGCGACCCTGACGCGGCCCCAGCAGCATCACCGCGGCCAGCGCCAGCCAGCCGCCCACGGCGTGCACCACCACGGAGCCGGCGAAGTCGTGGAAGCGCGCGCCGAACAGGCCCTCGAAGTGGTCTTGCAGGCCCAGGTTGTTGTTCCACATCAGGCCTTCGAAACAGGGATAGACGAAGGCCACGATCAGCGCGGTGGCACAGAGCTGCGGCACGAAGCGCGCCCGCTCGGCGATGCCGCCGGAGATGATCGCCGGAATGGCCGCGGCGAAGGTGGCCAGGAAGAAGAACTTCACCAGTCCGTAGCCGCTGTCGGCGGTCAGCACCTGGGCGGGCGCGAAGAAGGTCACGCCGTAGGCGATCCAGTAGCCGACGAAGAAGTACACCAGGGTGGAAATGGCGAAGTCGGCGAGGATCTTGGACAGGGCATTCACCTGGTTCTTGTGCCGCACGGTGCCGGCTTCGAGAAAGGCGAAGCCGGCGTGCATGGCCAGCACCATCACGGCGCCGAGCAGGAGAAAGAGGGTATTGGCACTGTGGACCAGGGTCGCCACGGCAGAAGGCAATTCGTTCATCAGGGCAGTCATCTGAAAGGGTTGCACCAAAAACATGCCTGTCGGCTGCTTGGTGCGCGCTTTTGGGGCGGGCTGCAGCTCTTGGCAGGTTCAGTCTTGTCGCCAGACAAGGCACAACCCGGGTAGAGCGCAGGAATGCGCCAGGGCGGTGCAAGTCGGAAAGGCGTGCACCGCCAGACAGCAAAGGTCGTGCCGCTAGAGCGAGCGTAGAACGATCCGACCGCTGCTCAGATTGGTCAGCAAGGTCGCCACCTCGTCGCGACGTTGCGGTTCCACGGCGATCCGCAGGGCGATCTCCAGCGCCTGGTAGTCCTCTTCGAGCAGCACCACCGCCAGGGTGGCCAGGCGCGCCTTGATCAGCGGCCACTCCGCATAGGTACAGGCGAAGCCATAGTCCTGCCGCACCACCAGCAGCTGCCTGTCCGCCTGCTGCAGGCAGCGCGCAGCGCAACCGCCATAGGCGCGCACCAGGCCTCCGGTACCCAGCTTGATGCCGCCGTACCAGCGGATGACCACCACCACCACCTGGTCGCAATCCTGCCCCTCGATGGCGGCGAGGATGGGCCGGCCCGCGGTGCCGCCGGGCTCGCCGTCGTCATTGAAGCGGTATTGATTGCCAAGCTTCCATGCCCAGCAGTTGTGGGTCGCGGTCGGTACGCTCACGCGCTCGATGAAGGCCATGGCCGCCTCCACGGTGCCGACGGGCGCGGCGAGGGCCAGGAAACGACTCTTGCGCACCTCTTCCTCGAAGGCGGCATCCCGGATCAGGGTGAAGGTCATGGCGCCTGGAGACCCATTCCCTTGAGGATGACATGGGTCAGGGTCCGCGCCGCTTCGTCGAAATCCTGCCGGGTCAGGCGGCTGCGTCCCGTCACCTGGCAGATCTGGCTGGCGAAGTCGGCATAGTGCTGGGTACTGCTCCACAGCAGGAAGATCAGGTGGACCGGATCCACCGGATCCATCTTGCCGGCCGCGATCCAGGCCTCGAACACCGCTGCCCGGCTGCGAAACCAGGTCTGGTAGTCCTGATCGAAGTACTCGTACAGGCAGTGACCGCCGCCAATGATTTCCATGGCGAAGATCCGCGAGGCCAGCGGCTGGCGCCGCGAGAATTCCAGCTTGGCGCGGATGTAGCGGCTGAGGGCCTCGGCCGGATCATCATCCACGGTCAGGTGATTGAAGGTGCTGTCCCAGAGTTCGAGGATGTTGCCCAGCACGGCCATATAGAGGCCGAGCTTGTTGTTGAAGTAGTAGTGGAGATTGGCCTTGGGCAACCCGACGCGCTGGGCGATGGTGTTCATGCTGGTGCCCTTGAAGCCGTGGCGGGCGAATTCTTCCTCCGCCGCGCTCAGGATCGACTCCTCATTCTTCTGCCGGATGCGTCCGGCCGGCTTGTCCTGGCCGGCGTGATGGGCGGGTACGAGAAGGGTCATGACAACTATAGGATCCAAAGGCGCGGCAGGCATCAATAGCGTACCCCCGGTCCCGGACACAAGGGCTCTTTTACGGGTGTGGCGCGGGCGAGCTGCATTCCGTCAGCGCTGCGCTGCGCTCTTCGGGCAGCAGCAGGTTGAGCAGGATGGCGGTCATGCCGCCGCTGGTGATCGCGGTGTCGAAGAGACTCTTCACCAGTGGCGGCAACTGATCCAGCAGTGTCGGCTGGCTGGCGATACCCAGGCCCACGCCAAGGGCCGTGGCGATGATCAGCAGGCTGCGACGATCCAGCGTGCACTGCGCCAGCAACCGTATGCCAGCCGCAGCGACACTGCCGAACAGCACCAGGGTCGCACCGCCCAGCACCGGCTTGGGAATCTGCTGCAGGACGGCGCCCAGGATGGGGAACAGGCCCAGCACCAGCAGGATGGCGCCTATCCAGTAGCCGACATGGCGGCTGGCCACGCCGGTCAGCTGGATCACCCCGTTGTTCTGCGCGAAGGTGGTGCTGGGAAAGGTGTTGAAGGTGGCCGCGAGCAGGCAGGCGACGCCGTCACCCAGGACCCCGCCCCGCAACCGCCGCAGATAGCCGGGGCCTTCGATGGGTTGCCGCGAGATCAGGCAATTGGCGGTCAGGTCGCCGGTGGTCTCCAGGGTGCTGATCAGATAGATCAGCGCGACCGGCAAAAAGGCCGACCAGTCGAAGGCGAAACCGAAACGAAAGGGGAGGGGGACGCTGATCAGGGGCAGATCCGGCAGTGCCTGGGGTTTCAGCAGGCCACAGCTCCAGGCGACCAGGGAGCCCACCAGTAGTCCGATCATCACCGCCGACAGCCGCAACCAGGGTCGCCGTGACAGGTTCAGGCCAATGATGACCACCAGGACCAGGCTGCCGAGGGCCAGGTTGATCGGTGCGCCGAAGTTGGCGGCCTTGGCGCCCCCGCCGAGATCGGTGACGCCCACCCTGATCAGGCTGATGCCGATCAGGGTGATGACGATGCCGGTCACCAGTGGCGTGATCACCCGGCGCAACAGGCCCAGGCAGCGACTCAGGCCGATCTGGACGAAGGCGCCAAAGAAGCAGACGCCGAAGATTATCGCCAGGATGTCCTCCGGTGTCCCGCCGCGTTGCTTGACCAGCATCCCGGCTGCCAGCACCGCGGACAGAAAGGAGAAGCTGGTGCCCTGCAGGCAGATCATGCCCGCCCCCAGCCCACCGGCACCGCGAGCCTGCAGAAAGGTGCCGACGCCCGACACCATCAGCCCCATGCTGATCAGGTAGGGCAGGTGCTCGTGCAGACCCAGGGCCCCGGCAATGATCAGCGGTGGAGTCACGATCCCCACGAAGCTTGCCAGGACGTGCTGCAGGGCCGCGCAAAAGGCAGCGAGCGGGGCCGGACGTTCGTCGAGGCCATAGAGCAGATCATCGCGGACGGGACTGGGCATGATGATTACCTTGCAACGGCGCGGCTGGCCGGAAAGGCGGCTACAGCGCCGCAAGTGGGTCTGGCCTGACTAGAACTGATACTTCACCAGGAAGCTGAAAACGCTCTGGTCGGTACGGAATCCCTCGCTGTCCTTGATGCCGTACTTGTCCGACCAGTAGTCGTACTCGGTACCCACATAAAGGTGCTTGGCCTCGTAACCCATGGCCTTGCCCAGGTCGTACTTGACCTGTGGATTGAAGTGCAGGTTGGCGTGGTAGCTACCCTTGTTGTTCATCACCCAGTCCATGTAGCCATCAATGAGCAGATCCGAATTGCCCAGGGGCAGGGTGTAGGCCCATACCGGCGTGAGCTGCCAGGCACCCGAAGGCGCACTGCCGCCATCCGGCTTGCGGTAATAGAGGTTCAGCTGGAAGTAGTCGAAGCCCGGCACCTTGAGGTCGAAACCCGGACCGACCAGGTAGTTGCGCTGGTCACGGCCGGCGCCCTCGCCGTCGTTCTGGTCGTATTCCAGGGTCGTGGCGAGCAGCACATCGGTGACCGGGCCAAAGGAAAGATCCCGGCCGGACAGCTTGCCAAAGGACAATCGTGGGCTGAGTTCGCCATAGAAGCCCTGGTGGCCGTCGCTGGCATTAGTCGCGCCGTTGAACCAGATGCTGTCGACGAAGAGGAAGAGATCGCCCCAGGTCCAGCTGCTAGCATGCTCGAAGGTGACGGTCTGCTGGATACGGGGATCGACCCGGAAATCCTTGCCATATAGATAGGTGAGGCTTTCGCCATGCCACAGCAGTGGACTGTCTGCGGCGGTGGCTACACCGGCTGCGAGCAGGCTGGTGGTCAGCAGCGCGGTAGTTAGGGTCTTGCGCATGTAGGCTCCTGGAAGTGCTTTCTCGTTATGTGCAGCGTTGGCCGTGCTCAGCAAGATCGACGCCAAGCCTTGGCGGGCGAGAGAAAATAGTTATTTTTCAACGTCTTGTATAAGGATTCTGGGAATTTTCAGCTGCTTGGCGCGGCACCAAACCTGACCACTTGCTCAGTTTTCGTGCCCTGAAGCGGCGCCTGCAGCGGCCCTGCTGCGAAACAGCGCACCGGGGGCTGCGCAGTGCTAAGGTGCTTGGCGACCCCGCAGGAGATAGTCATGAAGTTGCTTATCGGTGTGCTGACGGCCTTGCTCTGCAGCTCTTTCGCCTCGGCTCAGGTCTCCCAGGGCGGGACGGGGCAGCCGGGCATCCTCATGATCACTCGGGGCGATGCCTATTCCGGATCAGGATGCGATATAGGTCTGGTGATTCAGGGGCGACTGGCGGGTACCCTCATGGCAGGCCAGAGTGCTTCCTTCAATCTGCCGCCTGGCGAAATCGCCGTGAGTCTTACCTCTTCCGGTCCGGGTGGCTGCGCAGCACCCATGGCGAGCAGCATCTCCCAGTCCATTCTGCTGACGCCTGGCGAGATCAAGCAGTACCGGATCATCGCGACCGAAGCGGGTTATCGCCTGGCGCCCATCCCGCTTTATTGAAGTTTCTTGAAATAAGCTGTTGACCTGCCTCGAAACTCCCCTATAATGCGCCCCACTTCCGGCGCAGATGCTGAAGGGGCTTGAAAATCAAGCACTTAGGTCTGAGCCGGGCGAGGGGTCCACGGATTCCTCGCCATTCGGTCTCTGCCTCAGGGTGATGACGAAATGAAGCGGAGGGGGTTGACAGCGTCTTGGGATGCTGTAGGATTCGCCTCCCGCTGCCGAGATTGGCTAGACC
>NZ_JAQZAD010000013.1:824382-1114387 GCF_028640935.1 Pseudomonas sp. SHLD1 | reverse complement strand
GGCGGAAAAAGTTTGGCCGGGCGTCAGGAGGCTTGAGTGCTGGGCGCGGATAATCGGCGAGCGGAAGCCTGAAGCTGTGTAGCTGAGGCGGCCCTAACCCCAGTCCTCTCCTTGGGGAGAGGGGATCAAAGGGCACGGCGGAGACGTTGCAGTAGTGCCTGTCGGGCAGGTGCTGCTTGAGGCCTGCAAGAGCACAAGAGCCACCACAGCCCGGCTGCGCCGGGCTGTGGTGTGTGAAGCGCGGCACAGGACTGTCGTAGGTTGGCGCTGAGCGCCGCGAAGCTCAAGGAGGGAGGTCCGCGCTGAGCGCTTGGGGCCATGGCGGTCCTCTGATACGGCCGTTCCTACCCAGCTTCATACCGCCAACAGCGTAGGCTGGATTGAACCCGCGAAGCTAAACGTTCCTGGCTCCCTGTACGTCTCAGAGCTCTGGAAAAATGGCTAGCAGGGCAATTCCGATTAACTGTTCGAGTCCCGAGTGCGCGCTACAGATACGGTGCCTATGCAGAGCTAAGCCGCTCGAGATCGCCCACTGCGGCCGGCCAGCAATCCAGCAAAGCCACTGGTAACCTGACCGGGAATGATTCTGATCCAGTACATTTTCCTTAACCTTTTCGGTATACAATGCCCAATGGCCTTAGGCCGGTAGGCAAGGGGTGCGAAGCGTCGTACCCCTTTTTTCTTTGCATGATCAACCAAATTTCTAGCGTGGCCTAGGATCCTATCCCTTGAACGTTAGGATCTGCGGACAGGTGTTTAGGTGACGCAAGCGATGAAAGCGCAAGCGAAGGGGATTCGATTTTGATCAAGGTGCTAGTTGTCGACGACCATGACCTTGTTCGTACCGGTATCGTGCGGATGCTGGCGGATGTAACAGGAATCCAGGTCGTCGGCCAAGCAGACAGTGGCGAAAACGCACTGATGCTGGCCCGTGAACTCGAGCCGGATGTCGTCTTGATGGATGTCCGGATGCCTGGTATTGGTGGGCTGGAAGCTACGCGCAAGCTCTTGCGCAGCCGTCCCGATCTGAAGGTTGTCGTGGTTACGGCCTGTGAGGAAGACCCCTTTCCGACTCGCCTGCTCCAGGCCGGCGCTGCAGGGTATCTGACCAAGGGTGCTGACATCGAAGAGATGATCACCGCCATCAAGCAGGCCTTTGCCGGCCGGCGTTACATCAGTGCGCAGATCGCCCAGCAGCTCGCCTTGAAGCCCTTCCAGTCCAAGGCAGAAGCGTCACCCTTCGATCAGCTGTCCGAGCGTGAGATTCAGATCGCGCTGATGATTGCCGGTTGCCAGAAAGTCCAGGTCATTTCCGACAAGCTTTGTTTGTCACCCAAGACCGTTAACACCTATCGCTATCGGATCTTCGAGAAATTATCGATTACCAGCGATGTCGAATTGGCCATGTTGGCTGTTCGCCACGGCATGGTAGATGCAACGAGTTGATATGAGTCAATCTTTCGATGCTGCGGCCTTTCTATCTGGTTGCAGTGGACGTCCGGGTGTCTACCGGATGTTCGATGAGGGTGGCAAGCTCCTCTATGTAGGTAAAGCCAAGAACCTCAAGAACCGCCTTTCAAGTTACTTCAGAAAGACCGGCTTGGCGCCCAAGACGGCTTCCATGGTGTCCAAGATCGCCCAGATCGAGACCACCATCACCGGCAACGAGACCGAAGCGCTCCTGCTGGAACAAAACCTCATCAAGCAGTGGCGTCCGCCCTACAACATCCTGTTGCGGGACGATAAGTCCTATCCCTACGTCTATCTCTCCACGGAAGATAAGTATCCTCGGCTGACCATTCATCGTGGAGAGAAAAGAGGGAAGGGACGTTATTTCGGGCCCTATCCCAGTGCCGGTGCCATCCGTGAAAGTCTCAATCTCCTGCAGAAAGCCTTCCAGGTGCGCCAGTGTGATGACAACTACTTCCGCAATCGCACGCGGCCTTGTCTGCAATACCAGATCAAGAGATGCAAGGGACCCTGTGTTGCGCTGGTGAGTGAGCAGGAATATGGCGAGGACGTTCGCCATTCCGCCATGTTTCTCGAGGGGCGCAGCAATGCCCTGGCCGAAGAGCTGCAAGTCAAGATGGAGAGTGCCTCGGTCAATCTGCAGTTCGAGCGCGCCGCCGAGCTGCGTGATCAGGTCGCCTTAGTCAGGCGTGTCCAGGACCAGCAGAGTATCGAAGGTGGCACCGGCGACGTCGATGTCATAGCGGCGCTCGTCAACCCGGGCGGTGCCTGTGTCCACCTGGTCAGTGTCCGCGGTGGTCGGGTACTGGGCAGCAAGAATTTCTTCCCAGAGGTGGGAATCGAGGAAGATTCCAGCGAAGTGCTGGCCGCCTTCCTGGAGCAGTATTATCTCGCCTACCTGGAGCGGGATCTGCCGGACGAGATCATCGTCAATTCCGTCCATGAGGACTTCGCTACCCTGATCGACGCCTTCGCCGAAGTCCACAAGCGGCAGTTGGTCATCGCTCATCGCGTACGCGGGACCCGGGCACGCTGGCAGCAGCTGGCAGTAACCAATGCGGAGCAGGCGCTGAATACGCGCCTGGCCAATCGGCAGCACATGGGTGTACGTTTCGATGCCCTGGTCCAGGCGCTGGATCTACCCGAACCGCCGCAACGACTGGAGTGTTTCGATATCAGTCACTCCAGTGGCGAGGCGACCGTGGCGTCCTGTGTGGTCTTCGGGCCGGAAGGGCCACTCAAATCGGATTATCGTCGCTATAACATCGAAGGCGTGACAGCCGGCGATGACTATGCGGCGATGCATCAGGCGCTGACGCGTCGCTTCAGTCGGCTGAAAGCGGGCGAGGGCAAGTTGCCTGACATCCTGCTGGTGGATGGCGGCAAGGGTCAGTTGGCCATGGCCCGTGAGGTGCTCAGGGAGCTCGCCGTGCCGGATCTGGTCCTGCTTGGGGTTGCCAAGGGTGTCACCCGCAAGCCTGGCCTCGAGGTCCTCTATCTGGACGATCCTTCCAACGAATTCACCCTGCCGGCTCATTCGCCCGCACTGCACCTCATCCAGCAGATCCGCGATGAGGCGCACCGTTTCGCGATTACCGGGCATCGCGCGCGTCGCGGCAAGGCGCGCAGAACATCCTCCCTGGAAGAGGTCGCCGGTATCGGGCCCAAGCGTCGGCAGGAGCTCCTGAAGCACTTTGGTGGACTCCGCGAATTGCAGCGCGCCAGCATCGAGGAAATTGCCAAAGCGCCCAGCATCAGCAAAAAGCTGGCCGAGCAGATTTATGCCGCCTTGCACAGCGAGTAGAATCGCCTCACGTTCACCAACAGCCGCGCCAATGAATATTCCAAATCTGCTTACCGTACTGCGCGTCTTCCTCATTCCTCTGTTCGTCATCCTGTTCTACCTGCCAGTCCACTGGAGCTACTGGACCGCCAGCACCGTCTTCGCGATCGCCTGCGCGACCGACTGGCTGGATGGGTATCTGGCGCGGCGCCTGGGGCAGAGCACGCCCTTTGGTGCCTTTCTGGATCCGGTAGCGGACAAGCTCATCGTTGCCGTGGCCCTGGTATTGCTCGTGCAGGAGCATGCCAACGCCTGGCTGACGCTGCCCGCGGTCATCATCGTCGGGCGCGAGATCGTCGTATCGGCGTTGCGGGAATGGATGGCCGAGCTGGGTGCCCGCGCCCAGGTCGCGGTCTCCAATCTGGGCAAGTGGAAGACGGCGGCGCAAATGCTGGCCCTGGTCATCCTGTTGGCCAATCCGCCGCAGATGACCTTCTGGGTCATTAGCGGCTACGCCTTGCTCATCGTCGCGGCGGCGCTGACGCTGTGGTCCATGTGCACCTATCTGATGGCGGCCTGGCCGCATCTGATGAGCGCCGAGAAAAAGAAATAAGTTTTTGAATCAATGGCTTGACATGAAGGGTGGCTCAGATAGAATGGCGCCCGTCACCAAGCGGGAATAGCTCAGTTGGTAGAGCACGACCTTGCCAAGGTCGGGGTCGCGAGTTCGAGTCTCGTTTCCCGCTCCATGTTTTACATGAGTGTCGCAAGACATTCAGGTTTGAGGCCGGGTGGCAGAGTGGTCATGCAGCGGATTGCAAATCCGTGTACGCCGGTTCGATTCCGACCTCGGCCTCCACTATTGAAAGCCCCGTAGATCCCTGGTCTACGGGGCTTTTCATCATCCAGGGATGTGTGAATACTGGATCAGGTTCCACGAATCCATTTGTCTGAGGGTTCGGTTCTGCCCGAGTGGTGAAACTGGTAGACACAAGGGACTTAAAATCCCTCGACTTAACGGTCGTGCCGGTTCGATTCCGGCCTCGGGCACCATCCAAATGAAAAGGCCACTCAAGCATGAGTGGCCTTTTTCGTTTAGGCGGGAATCGTCCAGTAGGGGGTTTCGTCCGCGTCGCGCTCGATGCGTGAGCGGCTGTCGAGGATGAAGGCTTCGAGCATGGCCGCGTCGAGCAATTCGGTGCGTGCGATGGGGCGATTGAGTACCGACTGACCGCTACGAGAGAAGACCTCGACATCGTAGGCACGTTGATCTCGCGTGGAGATCACGCAGCGCAGGGGTTCGAATCCGCCTTTCAGGGTGTTGAAGGCGCTGGCGAGTTCGACATAGAGGGTCATCCGGAAGAGCTTCCTGTTCAAAGGTGGCACTGTGACAGCATTGGCTGCTACAGGGTTTCACCTTTGCAGAAACGTGCCGTCATATCGCGATGCTAGTCGCAAAATTCCGGCCCTGCTTTCGGAGTTTTATTGCCAGCCTTGCAGCCAGTATTCTGCATCCTGCAACTCGTGCCAGTCCAGCGTCCAGGTGCGACGAGTGAGAACGGCTTGTATATCTATCTGCGAGATGGGATCGGTCTCGACTTCCGGGGTATGCACCCGGGTAACGATGAAGTGCTTCTGCCGTTCGCGCGGCTGGACGGCCGTCCATTTGCTGAGCAGCAGCTTGTTGGGATTGATCTGGCGCTGCTTCATCCCTGCATGGCCTCCAGCAGCGGTGCGCTGCGATAGCGCTGCAGCAGGGCTTCCAGGTTGCGATCGGGCATGGCGTGAGCCCTGAGCGCCGTGATGGTGCGTTCGACGTACTCCAGGGTGGTGCCGAAATGGCCGCAGGCTTCGGTCAGGACGCGATTGAGGATGTCATCGGGCAGGCTGCCGGCATAGCAGGGGAGATTGCGTTTCAGCACAAAGCCGAGCGCCTGGACCTTGCTACCGTCTTCCAGGTGGCATTGCAGCCAGCGAGGACGGTAGGAGCCATCCGGCATTTCGCGCCTCCAGAGGGCCAGCAGATGGTCGTCCAGCTGGTCATCGGGCAACTGGTAGGCGAAGCCCGAGCAGGAGCCGCCGCGATCCAGTCCCAGTACCAGGCCGGGTTGTTCGGGGGTGCCGCGATGTAGCTGGGACCAGAGATAGAGGCCGCGGTGATAGCCGTGCACCCGCGCCCGGCGAACGTCGACCGCGGGGCACTCGGGCCGCCAGATCAGCGAGCCGTAGGCGAACAGCCACACCGGGCCGGGTTGGCGTTGGGCCAGGGTGGCCTCCAGAGAGGCTACGAGTTCCGGATGGGTGAGCGGAGTGGCGGGCGCCAGCTTGGGGGGATAGGAATCGTGGATGCTGGGAGAAATCTGTCTGTGCATATGTCGCCTGGTCCTCAACCGCTGGAGCTGCCAGGTCTAGGAACCCGGCACTAAGATCCTAACGAAAGTCCGGGAAGAACTCCTAGACCGTTCGTGCCCATCTTTATGACGCCTGGTTAGGTTGCAGCGAGAACCATGCCAACGCCTGGGCAAAAAACGCCAGACGAAAAAAAGCCCGACAGGTGTCGGGCTTGGAGTGGCGCGTCAGATCGATCAGGCGCTGGTGCGGATCAGGTGATCGAAGGCGGCCAGCGAGGCCTTGGCGCCTTCGCCCAGGGCGATGATGATCTGCTTGTAGGGTACGGTGGTGACGTCGCCCGCCGCGAACACGCCGGGCAGGGAGGTCTGGCAGCGCGCGTCCACTTCGATCTCGCCACGTGGCGAAAGCTCCACGGTGCCCTTGAGCCAGTCGGTGTTGGGCACCAGACCGATCTGTACGAAGACGCCTTCCAGGTCGATGTGGTGGAACTCGCTGGAATTGCGGTCCTTGTAGACCAGGCCGTTGACCTTTTGGCCGTCACCCTTGACTTCGCTGGTGAGCGCGCTGGTGATGACGGTCACATTGGGCAGGCTGAACAGCTTGCGCTGCAGCACGGCGTCGGCACGCAGCTGGCCGTCGTACTCGATCAGGGTCACCTGGGCGACGATGCCGGCGAGGTCGATGGCTGCCTCGACTCCCGAGTTGCCGCCCCCGACCACGGCGACGCGCTTGCCCTTGAACAGGGGGCCGTCGCAGTGCGGGCAGTAGGCTACGCCGCGGTTACGGTATTCCTGCTCACCCGGCACGTTCATCTCACGCCAGCGGGCACCAGTGGCAAGGATCAGCGTCTTGGCCTTGAGCGAGCCGCCATCGGCGAAGCGTACCTCGTGCAGACCGCCAGCTTCGTGGGCTGGAATCAGCTGCTCAGCACGCTGCAGGTTCATGATGTCGACTTCGTACTGCTTGACGTGCTCTTCGAGCGCCATGGCCAGCTTCGGGCCTTCGGTCTCCTTGATGGAGATGAAGTTTTCGATGGCCAGGGTGTCCAGTACCTGACCACCAAAGCGCTCGGCGGCGACGCCGGTGCGGATGCCCTTGCGCGCGGCATAGACGGCTGCTGCAGCACCAGCGGGGCCGCCACCAATGACCAGGACGTCGAAGGCGTCCTTGGCCTTGAGCTTGTCGGCGGAGCGGGCGGCCGCGCCGGTGTCGAGCTTGGCGACGATCTCTTCCAGGCCCATGCGGCCCTGGCCAAAGGGTTCGCCGTTCAGGTAGACGCTGGGCACGGCCATGATCCGGCGGCGCTCGACTTCGTCCTGGAACAGGGCGCCGTCGACGGCCACGTGCTTGACCCGGGGATTGAGCACGGCCATGAGATTCAGGGCTTGCACCACGTCCGGGCAGTTCTGGCAGGACAGAGAAAAATAGGTTTCGAACTGGTAGTCGCCGTCAAGGGCCTTGACCTGTTCGATGACGTCCTGGCTGGCCTTGGACGGATGACCGCCGACCTGGAGCAGGGCCAGGACCAGGGAAGTGAATTCGTGGCCCATGGGCAGACCGGCGAAGCGCAGGTCGATGTTCTGGCCAGGGGTCAGCAGGGCGAAGGAGGGACGACGCTCATCGCTGCCGTCGGTGCTGAGGCTGACCTGATCGGACAGGCTGGCGATATCCTGCAGCAGACTGTGCATTTCACGGGACTTCGCGCCATCGTCGAGGGACGCGACGATCTCGATGGGGCGCGTGACGCGTTCGAGGTAGGTCTTGAGCTGGGCTTTCAGATTTGCGTCCAACATGGCGACGTGGCTTCCGTAAAAAATGGGCAAAAAAAGAGCGCGCGGGCAAGGCGCCCGGGCGCTCGGGCTAGATCAGGCGGGCGTTAGATCTTGCCGACCAGGTCCAGCGAGGGGGTCAGGGTCGCTTCGCCTTCTTTCCACTTGGCCGGGCAGACTTCGCCCGGGTGGTTGGCGACGTACTGGGCGGCGCGGACCTTGCGCAGCAGTTCGCTGGCATCACGGCCGATACCGTTGTCGTGGATCTCGCACAGCTTGATCTGACCTTCGGGGTTGATCAGGAAGGTGCCGCGCAGGGCCAGGCCTTCTTCTTCGATCAGCACTTCGAAGTTGCGTGCCAGGCGAGCGGTGGGATCGCCTACCAGCGGGTAGTTGACCTTCTTGATGGCTTCCGAGGTGTCGTGCCAGGCCTTGTGCGCGAAGTGGGTGTCGCAGGACACGCCATAGATCTCTACGCCCAGCTTCTGGAACTCGGGGTACAGGTCAGCAAGGTCTTCCAGCTCGGTGGGGCACACGAAGGTGAAGTCAGCCGGGTAGAACACGATGGCGGACCACTTGCCCTTCAGATCGGCCTCGGTCACCTGGACGAATTTGCCATTGTGGTAGGCGGTCGCGGTGAAAGGCTTCACTTCGGTGTTGATCAGGGACATTGATGACTCCTTGATGGGTTTAAGTCAGGGTTGAAATCGATAGGACGCATACTAATCGCATTTTGACGATTCACCTCATTGTTAAAGGCGATGCTGGCGATTAGGCGCCTCTATCGGATACTACAGGTCATGAGCGAAATCAGTACCTTAGCCAGGTCTCAGGCAGCGCCCAGGGCTTTGACCGTGGCGGGATGCTGACCCCATTCGCTCCAGGACCCGTCATAGAGTCGGCCATCCGGAAAGCCGGCGACACTGAGCGCGAGCAGCAGCACCGTGGCGGTGACCCCACTGCCGCAGCTGGTGATCACCGGATGCAGGCCATCGATACCCAGGGCCTGGAAGCGCTGGCGCAGCTCTTGGGGTGGCAGCAGGGTGCCGTCTTCGGTCAACAGGCTGTCGTAGGGCAGGTTCTGGCTGCCGGGCATATGACCGGAGGCCACCCCCGGGCGCGGCTCGGCGATCTCCCCGGTGAAGCGCTTGGCGCCGCGCGCGTCGAGTACCTGGGTCTGGCCTACGCTGAGCGCGGTCTGCACATCGCCCAGGCCGCAAAGCAGGCGGTTGTTGAAGATGACGGGGTAGGGTGGCTGGGGGCTGGGCGGATTTTCACCGGCCTCCAGCGGCAGGCCCTGTTCACGCCAGAGCGGCAGGCCGCCATCGAGCACCATCACCTGGTCATGGCCGAACAGGCGGAACAGCCACCAGGCCCGGGCGGCGGAGAAGAGACCCTTCTGGTCGTAGACGACCAGGGTAGTCTCCGGGGTGACGCCCAGTTCGCCGGCCAGGCGGGCGAAGCGTCCGGCGCTGGGGACCATGTGCGGCAGCGCGGTGTCCGGGTCCGAAAAGTATTCGATGTCGAAGCGCAGGGCGCCGGGGATGTGCTGCTGCCGATAGGTCTCGTCAGCGACCTGGGCCTCGTTGGGCAGATAGAGACTGGCGTCGAGGATCAGCAGATCCGGGCGGCCGAGGTGCTCGTGCAGCCAGGCGGCGGTGACCAGCGGGGAAGCGATCATGGGTGGCGCTCCTTGATGGGCAAAGGGCGACAGCTTAGCGCGCCTGGCGCGACGTGGGCTGTCAGGGACCAGCGGATACTTTATCCTCGTCAGCCTGGCAACTGGATAGATGACTTATGAGCGAACTTAACGGGCAATCCACGGGCGGCAACGACTGGCAACTAGGGCGCATCGTCGGTGAACTGCATGAGGCGCGCAGCCAATGGCGCGAGACCCACGGACGTTTTCGCGAATTCAGTGGCCGCGAGCTGCCGTCGCGCAGCGTCATGGCCAGCGTGATCGAATCCCTCAGCGGGGCGCTCTTTCCGCTACGCCTCGGGCCGGATCAGTTGCGCCAGGAAAGCGAGGACTTCTATGTCGGCTTCGAGGTGGAGCGAGCGCTCAATGCCCTGGTGATCCAGGCGAAGCTGGAGCTGGACTATTTCGCCAAGCAGCGTGGTGAGAACGGCGTCAATCGTGCCGATGAGGCGCGCCGGCTGGTGCAGGCCTTTGCCCTGGCGCTGCCGGATCTGCGCCGCCTGCTGGATACCGACGTGATCGCCGCCTACCAGGGCGATCCCGCCGCGCGCAGCGTGGACGAGGTACTGCTGTGCTATCCGGGCATCTACGCCATGATCCATCACCGCATCGCCCATCACTTCTATCGCAGCGGCCTGCCGCTGCTGGCGCGGATGGTCAGCGAGCGGGCGCATTCGGCGACCGGGATCGACATCCACCCGGGCGCCCAGATCGGCGAAGGCTTCTTCATCGACCATGGCACGGGCGTGGTGATCGGCGAGACCTGCATCATCGGCGACCGGGTGCGCATCTATCAGGCGGTGACCCTGGGCGCCAAGCGCTTCCCGGCCGATGCCGAGGGCAATCTCAAGAAGGGCCACCCGCGCCATCCCATCGTCGAGGACGACGTGGTGATCTATGCCGGGGCGACCATCCTCGGGCGCATCACCATCGGCCAGGGCTCGACCATCGGCGGCAACGTCTGGCTGACCCATGGCGTGCCGGCCAACAGCAATGTCAGCCAGGCCAGCCTGCAGGGGTGTGCCGGCCTGGCTCAGGAATAGTCGGCGGCGTTGTCGCGAACGAACTTGGCCAGGAAGCGCCGGGTTCGTTCCTCACGCGGCCGATTGAACAGCTCGGCCGCCGGACCCTGTTCGACGATGCGGCCAGCGTCCATGAACAGCACCCGGTGGGCGACGTCGCGGGCGAAGGCCATCTCGTGGGTGACGATGACCAGGGTACGACCCTCCTGAGCCAGCCCGCGGATCGTCTCCAGCACCTCGCCGACCCTTTCGGGATCCAGCGCCGAAGTGGGTTCGTCGAAGAGGATGGCCTGGGGGCGCATGGCCAGCGCCCGGGCGATGGCGACCCGCTGCTGCTGGCCACCCGACAGCTGCCCTGGATAGGTATCCGCCTTGTCGGCCAGCCCGACCCTGGCCAGCAGCTCGCGACCGCGGGCGCTGGCGGTGTCCCGCGCTTCGCCCTGGACGATGATGGGGCCCTCGATCACGTTCTCCAGCGCGGTGCGATGGGGAAACAGATTGAAGCTCTGGAAGACGAAACCCATGCTCTGCCGCAACCGACGAATGGTGCCTTGCTGGGCCTTGAGCGGCCGGCTGGCATCGATATGCAGATCACCCAGGCGGATGCTGCCGGCGTCCGGGGTCTCCAGCAGATTGAGGCAGCGCAGCAGGGTGGTCTTGCCCGAGCCGCTGGGGCCGATGATGGCGACTACCTCGCCCTCGGCCACCTGGAGGTCGATGGCCTGGAGCACGGTCTGCCGTTGAAAGGACTTGGACAGCCCCTGCACCTCGATCATGACGGGCCTCGCTCGTTGATATGACGGCCGTAGTGCCGCTCCAGACGGTTCTGCAGGGTGGAGAGCAGGCTGGCCAGCACCCAGTAGAGCAGCGCGGCGGCCAGGTAGAGACTGAAGATTTCGAAGGTGCGGGCGGTGATCAGCTGGGCCTGGCGGAACAGCTCCGGTACCTGGATGGTGGCGGCCAGCGAGGTGTCCTTGACCAGCGAGATGAAGCTGTTGCCCAGTGGTGGCAGGGCGATTCGCAGCGCCTGGGGCAGGATGGCGCGCCTCAGGGTCTGCAGGGGCGTCATGCCGATGCTGGCGGCGGCCTCCCACTGGCCGCGGTCGATGGCGCCAATGGCCGAGCGAATGATCTCCGCGGTGTAGGCGGCCATGTTCAGCGAAAAGCCGATCAGCGCCGCGGGCAGCGGATCGAGCTGGAGACCGAGCTCGGGCAGGCCGTAGTAGATGACGAACAGCTGCACCAGCAGCGGCGTACCCCGGAAAAACGAGATGTACAGCCGCGCGAGGCTACGCAGCGGCAGACTCCGGGAGCGGCGCAGCAGGGCCAGGCCGAAGCCCAGCAGCAGTCCGAAGAACATGCCGCCGAGACTCAGGACCACCGTCCAGATCGCGCCCTTCAGCAGGAAGGGCAGCGAATCGAGCAGGAGCTGTAGCGTGTCGCTCATTGGGTGACGTCAGCCTTGAACCACTTCTCGGAGATCTTGGCCAGGGTGCCATCGGCGCGCAGCTTGGCGATCGCCTGGTCGACCGCGGCATGGAATTCCGGATCACCCTTGCGCTCGGCGATGCCCGATTCCTGGCGGCTGAAGGGCTCACCGGCCAGGGCCAGCCTGTCCTTGGTCTTGGACAGCAGTTCCAGGGCGGCCAGGCGGTCGACGAGAATGGCGTCGATACGGCCGACGCGCAGGTCCTGGTACTTGGTCGGATCGTCTTCGTAGGTGCGCACGTCCGCCTTGGGTACGTTCTGGCGCAGCCACTGCTCGTAGTTGGTTCCCAGGCCGACGCCGACCTTCTTGCCGGCGAGGTCGGCGGCGGTCTTGATGCTGTCCACGTCGTCCTTGCGCACCAGGGCCTGGATGCCGGACACGGTGTAGGGGGTGGAGAAATCGTATTTCTTCTTGCGCTCTTCGCTGATGGTGACCTGGTTGATCACCACGTCCAGACGACGGGATTCCAGAGCGGCCAGCAGGCCATCCCACTTGCCGGGCTGGATCTTGGCATCGACGCCCAGTTCCTTGGCCAGCGCCTTGGCGAAGTCCACCTCGAAGCCGGTCAGCTGGCCCTGTTCGTTCTGGAAGCTGAAGGGCGGATAGGTGCCTTCCAGGCCGACGACCAGTTCGCCGCGCTGCTTGACGGTCTGCAGGAGGTCTTCGGCCTGGGCGGTGGCCTGGTGGGCCAGGCCCAGGGCGAGCAGCAGGGCGGCGCTACGGAACAGACGCTGGGGGAGAGCTTTGCGCATGGAGGAAATCCTTGAGGTTATGAGGGTGCGCCACTATGAGGGTGTCTGTTCTGACATCCCAAGTCCGAAAACTGCTGACGTTATGCCATCGCCCTGGGGACTTGGCTAGCCGATCACGCCAACCAGTCGCCATAGGCGAAGGTGCCCGGGGCGCCGCCGGTATGCAGGAATACCAGGGGGCCGGGTGGGAGGTCGCCGCTGGCCACCAGATCCAGCAGGCCGGCCATGGCCTTGCCGGTGTAGACCGGATCCAGGACCAGACCTTCCAGTCGGCCCAGCCGGCGGATGGCCGCCAGGGTGCCGGGATTGGGCTCGCCATAGCGGGGACCGAAATAGCCGTCACGCAGCTGCGGCGGCTCCTGAGGCAGGGCGACGCCCAGCAGGGCGGCCAGTTGTTGTCGCAGCAGGGCGACCTTGGGCAGCTGTTCGGCCTCGGTGCGGGAGACGGTGACGCCGATCACCGGCACCCCTGGCCGCAGGTGATGGAAAGCGAGATCCAGCCCGGCCTGGGTGCCGGCACTGCCGGAGGCGAGGATGACGGCGGCGGGTTGCAGCTCCAGTTCGTGCAGCTGGGCGTCGAGTTCCAGGCCGGCACGGACGTAGCCGAGGGCGCCCAGGGCGCTGGAGCCGCCAACGGGAATCACCCAGGGCTTGCGCCCTTGCTGGCGCAGGCGCTCGGCTTCGGCTTCCAGCTGGCTGACCGGATCATCGAGTGCAGCCACGGCGCTGACCTCGGCGCCGAAGAGTTCGAGCAGGAGACGATTGCCGCCGTGCAGGTAACCGGGATCCGCAGTGGCGATGGGATTTTCCAGCAGGGCGACGCAGCCCAGGCCCTGTTGCGCAGCGACGGCTGCAGTCTGGCGCACGTGATTGGACTGGATGGCGCCGGCGGTCACCAGGGTGTCGGCGCCGGCGGCCAGGGCCGCAGCGACCAGGTACTCCAGCTTGCGCACCTTGTTGCCGCCCAGGGCCAGGCTGGTGGTGTCGTCGCGCTTGCAGTGGACCGGTCGGCCCAGCTCTGCCGACAGGCGCGGCAGGACCTCCAGCGGGGTCGCCGAGGATTGCAGCGTCAGGCGTGGAAAGCGGGCGAGAGCGGTGGCGAGCATGGCGGAACCCGGGGCAGTGGAGGAGGCTTCACTCTAGGGGTAAGCCGCGCCTGGCAGCAATCCTGCCCTCAGGCGAGGTCCGGGCGCCGCGCCCAGGCCTGAGGTACCAGGGAGCGCAGCAGCACGCCGTAGAGCGGCACGAAGAGCAGCAGGCTGACCGTCAGCTTGACGCCGTAGTCGACCAGGGCGATCTCCGGCCAGTGGCTGGCCATGAAGGGATTGTCGCTGCGCCAGAAGGCGATGGAAAAGAACGCCAGGGTGTCGAGGGCGTTACCGAACAGGGTCGAGACCGTCGGCGCCAGCCACCAGTGGCGCGAGCGCCGCAGGCGGTCGAACACCTGGATGTCGAGCAGTTGCCCGAGCACATAGGCGCAGAAGCTGGCCAGGGAGATGCGCAGGACGAAGACATTGAGGGCGGCCAGCGCCGTCCAGCCCTGGAAGCTGCCGTCCTGGAAGAGCACGGAAACCCCATAGGAGACCACCAGCGCCGGCAGCATCACCCGGGCGATGACCTGACGCGCCGCCGCCTTGCCCATCACCCGCACGGTGAGGTCGGTGGCCAGGAAGATGAAGGGGAAGCTGAAGGCGCCCCAGGTGGTGTGCCAGCCGAACAGCTGCAGCGGCAACTGCACCAGATAGTTGCTGGCGATGATGATGAGGATGTGGAAGGCGACGAGCGCGGCCACGAGGGCACGCCGCGGGGTGGCAAGCAAGGCAGACATGGGCAGTCCTTTTTTGGTTACCTGGGGTGAGGGAACCCAGGGCGCTCAGGCGGGGCGGCATTTTACGGATTCGCGGCGCGCCTGGCGAGGGTGCGGTGGTCGTAGCCCGATCGAAAGCCTTGTCGGCGCGATGGGCAGAGCGGGCAGCCTCCTGCTAACTTGTACGACTTCCGCACCGACAGAGAGCTTCCTGATGCACTTTCGATCGCTGGGCCGTACCGATCTCAAGGTTAGCGCCATCGCGCTGGGCACCATGACCTGGGGTGAGCAGAACACCGAGGCCGAGGCCTTCGAGCAGCTGCGCGCCGCCAAGGCCGCCGGGGTCAACTTCATCGACACGGCGGAGATGTATCCGGTGCCGCCGCGCGCCGAGACCTATACCCGTACCGAGACCATCATCGGCAACTACTTCCGCCAGCATGGCGATCGTGCCGACTGGGTACTGGCCAGCAAGGCGGCCGGTCCGGGGCGCGACATGGACTACATCCGCAATGGCGGGCTGGCCTTTACCAAGGCCAATCTCACCGCGGCGCTGGACGCCAGTCTCCAGCGGCTCAACACCGACTACCTGGATCTCTACCAGCTGCACTGGCCGGATCGCCGCACCAATTACTTCGGTCAGCTGGGCTACGTGCACAGCGAGGCGGCCTTCACCCCGTTGGAAGAGACCCTCGAAGCCCTCGACGGCCTGGTCCGTGCGGGCAAGGTGCGCCATGTGGGGCTGTCCAACGAAACGCCCTGGGGCGTGCAGCAATTCCTGCACCTGAGCGAGAGCCGTGGCTGGCCGCGGGTGGTCTCGATCCAGAATCCCTACAACCTGCTCAATCGCAGCTTCGAGGTGGGGCTGGCCGAGCAGGCCATCCGCGAGCAGGTCGGCTTGCTGGCCTATTCGCCGCTGGCCTTTGGCGTGCTGGCGGGCAAGTACCTGCACGGCGCGCGTCCAGAAGGGGCGCGGCTGACACTGTTCGAACGCTTCCAGCGCTACAGCAATCCGCAGACGCAGCGCGCCGCCCAGGCCTATGTCGAGCTGGCCCAGGAACGCGGCCTGGATCCGGCGCAGATGGCCCTGGCCTTCGTCACCAGTCGGCCCTTCGTGACCAGCAACATCATCGGCGCCACCTCGCTCGCCCAGCTGGAAAGCAACCTGGCGAGCAGCGAGCTGGTGCTGGACCAGGAAACCCTGGCCGCCATCGAAGCCATCCACGTCGACCAGCCCAATCCGGCGCCCTGATCGCGTGGTATCCGGCGCCCGGTACAGCTGCTGTACCGGGCGCTTTTTTTACGCCTGGCAATCGGGAGGGTGATGAACAGGGCGGCAGCGCAAGGCCTGCTGTCCGCGACGCCTATTAAAACCACGGGCCCCAGGCCCTAGAGTGGGTAGGACCTTTCCTCCAGCCGACAGGTGTCCACCATGGCGTCTTACGAGATCGTGCTCCTGGGTGACCAGGACGCGTCCATTGTTGCCCATCAGGCCATCCCCCAGGCCCTGGCGCTGACAGCCAGCGCACTGGGCATCACGTTGCGGACGCGCTGGCTGCCTACCATGGCGGCTGACGGCGCTCTTGCCGATTGTGACGGCCTCTGGTGCGTGCCGGGCAGTCCATACCGCAACCGGGAGGGGGTGCTGGCGAGCATCCGCACCGCCCGTGAGCGGCGGATCCCCTTTCTTGGTACCTGTGGCGGGCTGCAGTACGCCCTGCTGGAGTACGCTCATTCCGTGCTGGGATGGACGGACGCGGCCCACCCCGAGGAGCACCCGCTGACGTCGCGGGCGCTGCTGGCGCCCCTGAGCTGTGCGCGCATCGAGTATCACAATGAGCTCCGTGTGGAGCCTGGTTCGCGCCTGGCAAGGGGAGAGGAAGGCCGGCAGGCGCAGGCCGCCTATCGCTGTCGCTTCGGCGTGAATCCCGAGTACCTGCCGGACCTGCTCGCCGCCGGCTGGCGGGTACTGGCCTGGGACGAAGAGGCGTTACCCGTGGCCTTTGAGCTGGAAACCCAACCCTGTCATTTCGGGACCCTCTACCAGCCTGAGCGCGAGGCCCTGACCGGGCAGGTTCCCACCGCGGTCCGGGCCTGGCTGGAGGCCGTGGTCGCGCGGAGACCGCGTCCATGAACCGGCCGGACCTGCCGCCCGATTGCGTGGTGATCGCCTTCATCTCGCAGCGCGCGGACGAGGATCCCGACTATGAGCGTACGGCCGCGCGCATGCTGGAGCTGGCGCAGGCACAACCGGGCTTTCTGGGAGTGGAGTCGGTACGCGGCGCCGATGGCCTGGGCATCACGCTGTCCTACTGGGTCGACCAGGCCGCAGTGGCGGCCTGGGGCGCCCATCCGGAGCATCGCCAGGCGCAACGGCTGGGCCATGAACGCTGGTATCGCTGGCATGACACCCGGGTCATGCGGCTGTTGTCGTCGCGCTCCGGGGCCGGCGTCATTCCAGACGGATCGCGCCCAGCGCCGGGGTGACGCGAATCCAGCCGATGCGGCTGTCTTCGCCGATCAGCATGACCTTCTTCCAAGGGCGAAAGGGGGCGCTGTCCAGGACCAGGACGCGATCACCCGGCTCGAGCATGACGATCAGCTGGCGGTTGGCGACCACGCTGCGTTCCGGCATGGCGGGATATTGCATCAGCGGGATCTGGCCACCGCGGATCTGCCAGGTCTCGCCACTGGCCGCGTTGATGAAGGTCGGCAGCCGCGTCAGCAGGATGGCCAGCGCAAAGAACCCGATCAGCAGCAGGACGAGCCGCTGCGTCACGGTGCGGACGGCAACGATATCGGGTGACAGCTTGCCAAGCGAGGACATGGGAATGGCTCTGGGCGGCGGACGGTAGAGGTTCGATGCTACCGTCGTGCGGCCAATTGACATCATTCACATGAAGGAAAGGTCAACGGCTGCTCATTCGCCAGTGCCAGACTGTGAACGGCCGCAAAAGCGGCCGCCTAGAGGGGCGGATTCAGGGCGCCAGCTGGCGGGTGACTTCCAGGGCCTTGTCGAAGGACGGGTAGCCACTCTTGGCGACCGCCAGTTCGCCATAGGCGCTCTTGTAGGTCTGCGCCTGGATCGGATCCGCCTCGGGAACCAGGAAGGGGTCGGTGTACATGCGATAGAGCAGGGCATAGGCCAGCGGATAGCGATGATCGGCGGAGGCGTTCAGCAATTCCAGGACATCGTCGGTCTGCGGACCCTGCTTGATGGCGATCACCGCCCGATAGAATTCCACCTCGCCATCGGCGCTGGTGCCGCCATTGCGCAGGAGCAGGGCATCCGCGAGCTTGAGCTGTTCCTCACTGCCACCCAGGACCAGCAGCTTGGCCTGCAACAGGTCGTTCTGGCGCAGCAGGGTGGTCTGTTCAGCGCTCAGTGGCCGCGTTTCCGCTGCCTCGTGGTGACCGCCCAGGGAGCAGCCGGCGAGGGAAACACACAGCAACGGGAGCATCCATTTCTTCATGTCGAGATCTATCCGCGGAGTCGTGACGCTGGTTCCAAACTTTGGACGATAGCAGTTCTTTACGGCTTTGCGCAGAACCGGAAGGCAATCCTGGAGTCGTATCCGCACGTCCACAGAGCGCCCATGCCTGGCTATTTCCAGCGTCGCGCGCTTCGGGCATTGTATGCGACAAGCGGCTGGATAGACCGCCGTTCGTTTTGCCTTCACGTACAGATCAAAGGACTCCCATGATCACCAAATGTCTGTTTCCGGCAGCCGGCTATGGCACTCGTTTTCTCCCTGCGACCAAGGCCATGCCCAAGGAAATGCTGCCCATTGTGAACAAGCCGCTGGTGCAGTACGCCGTGGAGGAAGCTCTGGAGGCGGGCCTGCATCAGATCGGGATCGTCACCGGTCGTGGCAAGCGCTCGCTGGAAGACCATTTCGACATCAGCTACGAGCTGGAAAGCCAGATCAAGAACACCGACAAGGAAAAGTACCTGGTCGGCATTCGCAAGCTGATCGACAACTGCACCTTCTCCTACACCCGTCAGGTGGAAATGAAGGGCCTGGGTCACGCCATCCTGACCGGCCGCCCGCTGATCGGTGACGAACCCTTCGCCGTGGTGCTGGCGGACGACCTTTGCCTGAACCTGGACGGCGACAGCGTCCTCAAGCAGATGGTCAAGCTGTACAACCAGTTCCGCTGCTCGATCGTGGCCATCCAGGAAGTCCCGGCCAACGAGACCAACAAGTACGGTGTGATCGCCGGCGAGATGATCCGCGACGACATCTACCGCGTGAACAACATGGTCGAGAAGCCCAAGCCGGAAGATGCCCCTTCCAACCTGGCGATCATCGGCCGCTACATCCTGACCCCGGACATCTTCGATCTGATCGAGCAGACCGAGCCGGGCAAGGGTGGCGAGATCCAGATCACCGACGCCCTGATGAAACAGGCCCAGGACGGTTGCGTACTGGCTTACAAATTCAAGGGTCAGCGTTTCGACTGCGGCAGCGCGGAAGGCTTCGTCGAAGCCACCAACTTCTGCTTCGAGAACCTGTACAAGGCGCTGTAAGACGCCCTGTGCACCGGACCAGGCCACCTGCGGGTGGCCTTGTCGTTTCTGGCGGTTGGCCATCCGCGCCGCTGCCCGGGGTGGCCTTGCGTTATGCTGGCGCCAGCAGCTGCAGAGAGAGAGCTCCATGACGACCTTTGATTTCGACCTCTTCGTGATAGGCGCCGGTTCGGGCGGCGTGCGCGCGGCACGTTTCGCCGCCGACTTCGGGGCCCGGGTGGCGGTCGCGGAAAGCCGCTACCTTGGCGGCACCTGCGTAAACGTGGGCTGCATGCCCAAGAAGTACTTCATCTACGGCGCTTCCTTTCGCGACGAATTCCGCCAGGCCCGCGGCTATGGCTGGGACGCCGAGGTCCCGGCCTTCGACTGGAATACCCTGGTCGCCAGCAAGGACCACGAGATCCGCCGGCTGAACGGCATCTATCGGGCCCTGCTGGTCAACAGCGGGGTGACCCTGCTGGAAGCCCATGCCCGCATCCTCGATCCCCATACCGTCGAGGTGGAAGGAAAGCGCTATCGCTGCGAACGCATCCTCATCGCCACCGGTGGCTGGCCGGATGTGCCGGACTTCCCCGGGCGCGAGCATGCCATCACCTCCAACGAGGCCTTCTACCTGCCGGAGTTGCCCAAGCGGGTGGTGGTGGTGGGTGGCGGCTACATCGCCGTGGAATTCGCCTCGATCTTCCAGGGCCTGGGCGCCCGTACCACCCTGCTGTATCGCCGCGAGCTGTTCCTGCGCGGCTTCGACCAGGGCGTGCGCGAGCACCTGCGCGACGAGATGCAAAAGCGTGGCCATGATCTGCAGTTCAATGCCGATGTGGCGCGGATCGACAAGGCCGCCGATGGCAGCCTGCAGGTGACCCTCAAGGATGATCGGGTGCTGGAAGCCGATTGCGTGTTCTATGCCACCGGCCGCCGGCCGATGCTGGATGACCTGGGTCTGGAAAATACCGGGGTGGCCCTGGATGCGCGGGGTTTCATCGAGGTCGGCGACACCTTCCAGACTGCCGAGCCGTCGATCTACGCCATCGGCGACGTCATCGGCCGGGTGCAACTGACCCCGGTGGCCCTGGCCGAGGGCATGACCCTGGCGCGGCATCTGTTCAATCCGGACAGCTATCGTCCGTTGAACTACGACCTGATCGCCAGTGCGGTCTTCAGCCTGCCCAATCTGGCCAGCATCGGCCTGAGCGAGGAAGAGGCGCGCGAGCGTGGCCATCGGTTGAAGATCTTCCAGAGCAGCTTCCGGCCGACCAAGCTCAGCCTGACCGACGTCCAGGAGCGCACCCTGATGAAGCTGGTGGTGGATGCCGACAGCGACCAGGTGCTGGGCTGCCACATGGTGGGGCCGGATGCCGGCGAGCAGATCCAGTGCCTGGCCATTGCCCTCAAGGCCGGGGCGACCAAGGCCTGCTTCGACGACACCCTGGGCATCCATCCCACTGCTGCGGAAGAGTGGGTCACCATGCGCAAACCGGTTCGCGAGGACGAGGCGCGCTGATCGGGCGCCTCGCCGCCGCGCGCATCACTTGGGTAGCGGCGCTACCGCGGGCGTGACAGGCGCTACCGCCTCACGCTTGGCGTAGCGCTGGGCCAGTACCGCGCAGACCATCAGCTGGATCTGGTGGAACAGCATGATGGGCAGCAGCACCGGCCCCATGGTGCTGCCGGCGAACAGCACCTTGGCCATGGGCACTCCCGTGGCCAGGCTCTTCTTGGAGCCGCAGAAGACCACGGTGATCTCGTCTTCCTTGCTCATGCCCAGCAGCCGCGCGCTGTAGCGTGTGGCCAGCAGCACCAGGGTCAGCAGGGTGGCGCAGATGAACACCAGGCCCACCAGCGACAGGATCGGCGTCTCGCGCCACAGGCCTTCGATTACCGCGGCACTGAAGGCGGTGTAGACCACCAGCAGGATGGACCCCTGGTCGACGAACTTGAGCTTGCCCTTGTGGCGATCGACCCAGTGGCCGATCACCGGGCGCAGCAGCTGGCCGGCGACGAAGGGTAGCAGCAGCTGGACGCAGATCTTGACGATGGCGTCGAGGGTGCTCTGGCCGTCCGATCCGCCGTGGGCGTCGAGCAGCAGCCGTACCAGCAGCGGGGTGAGGAAGATGCCGAGCAGGCTGGACAGCGACGCACTGCAGACCGCCGCCGAGACATTGCCGCGCGCCATGGAGACGAAGGCGATGGACGACTGCACGGTGGCGGGCAGGGCGCACATGAACAGCACGCCGAGATAGAGCTCCGGTGTCACCAGGGGCGCCAGCAGCGGCTGCAGCGCCCAGCCGAGCAGCGGAAAGCTGACGAAGGTGAAGGCGAACACCAGCAGGTGCAGCCGCCAGTGGGTGATGCCGGCCACCAGCGCCTGGCGCGACAGCTTGGCGCCATGCAGGAAGAACAGCAGGCCGATGGCGATGTTGGTCACCACGTTGGCGACCTGGGCAGCGAGGCCCCGGCAGGGCAGCACGCTGGCCAGGATCACCGTGGCGACCAGCAGCAGGGTGAAGTTGTCGGGCATCAGGCGGGGACGAGCCATGGTCTCTCTCGGGTTGTCTGTGGATGGCCTCAAGGCTATCGTCTCCCGACCTAACCGACTAACGCGAAAAGCCCCAATGATGTCGTCAAACGGACAGTCTGCGGTCGAACGTCCCGTTCCCACGCTCGCCCACCTGCCCCGGCGGCTCTATGCCCGCGTCGAATCCCTGGCGCAGCCGGCCTGGACCCCCTGGCACCGGCATCCCTGGGGACAGCTGTCCTATGCCATCAGGGGGGTGCTCACGGTGACCACCGCCGAGGGAAGCTACGTCGCTCCGCCGCAGCGGGCGGTGTGGATCGCCGCGGATGTCGAGCACCAGGTGCGTTCCTCGCCGCAGGCGGAGATGCGCAGTCTCTACGTGAGCGCCGAGGCAGCGCCCTATGTCGGCGAGTGCTGTCGCGTGGTGGTGGTGAGTCCCCTGATCCGCGAGCTGATCAAGACCTTCAGCGGTTTCCCCCGGGAATATGACGAGGACGGTGCCGAGGGAAGGCTGGTGTCGGTGATGCTCGATCAGTTGCAGGCGGCGCCCGAGGTGGGGCTGTCGCTGCCGGCGCCCCAGGATGGCCGCTTACGGTTGCTGTGCGAGGCCCTGGCGGCCAATCCGTCGGACGACCGCACCCTGGCGCAATGGTCGAGGGTGCTGGGGGCTTCGGAAAAGACCCTGAGCCGGGCCTTCTTGCGGGATACCGAGCTGACCTTCAGGACCTGGCGGCAACGGTTGCGGCTGATCAGTGCCCTTGAGCGCCTGGAGCAGGGCGCTGCGGTGACCGAGGTGGCGCTGGATTGCGGCTACAACTCCCCATCGGCCTTTATCGCGGCCTTTCGCCGCCAGTTCGGCGCGACGCCCGGGGCCTTCGCCCTGGGCGTCTAGGGTGGTGTTTCAGGCGTTCGCACAAGAATTGGCGAGGGATTTCTGCTTCCAGACCAGGCCAGGCCAGGCGCTGCGACGAGTCATGGCAGGGCTATGGCGCTGAGTGGCAACACCGTCTGGAAGCAAGAAGCACCGCCAAGACTGTGCAGATGACTTCTGCGGCACCACGCTAACCGTCAGGCGGTGGCGCCGAGCAGGCTCAGGTAGTCACCGAAGCCGCCGCGAGCCCGGCAGTCCAGGCGCGAGCTGGTGCGTACCCGCACGCTGTTGCTCCAGGCAATGCGCGCGCCCTGGGTCTTGAGCGCGGTAACCAGGGTGACGTCCTCGTCCACGGTCATGGAGGGAAAGCCCCCGGCGCGCAGGTAGGCGGCCGCCGAGATGCCAAAGTTGGCGCCGTGAATGTGCTGATGGCCTTCACGATCATGATAGGCCGCCTCATAGCGCGCTCTCAGACCGGGGGAATGCGGAGCCCAGTCGTCCACCTCGACCACGCCGCAGACGGCATCGGCGCCGTAGGCGAGTTGAGCGGCGAACCAGTCCGGCGCCACCTCGGAATCGGCATCGGTGCAGGCCAGCCAGCGCGCGCCCCGCTGGATCAGGTGGGCCGCGCCGGTCGCGCGGGTCAGGCCGACGTTGCAGGCCCAGACCTCCAGTGCGGTCACCGGCAGGCGGCGAACGATGTCGGCGGTGCCGTCGGTGCAGCTGTCCAGCACGATGACGATCTCTACGGTCTCACCCAGCAAGGCCGGATGCCGCGCAGCGCGCAGAACCGATTGCAGACAGCGTTCGACGTGTTGCTCTTCGTTATGAGCGGGTATCACGGCACCTATCATAGAAGCTGCTCCCGGCGGGCGACGGAGGTGGGATCGGAAGACCAGAGGGTGAGGACGAAATCGGCTTCTTCGAGATGGCTCAGGCGATGCAGGCCGGGCAGGGCGGCCATGCGTTCGTGGACCTGGTCGCCGGTCAGGGCGCAGCCGTCGATGGGGTGGCGCCAGTGGCAGCCGAGCAGCACCCCGGCGGGCAACAGGGCGCTGTGGGCGCGATCCAGCAGGGCATCCAGGCCGCGCTCACCGAGGTAGTAGCCGATCTCGCTGATGACGATGAGATCGAAGGCGCCCGCGGGCCAGGCGTCCGGCAACAGCAGGTGCCGTACCTCGACCTGGGGCTGGTCGGCCAGGCGCTCGCTGGCGGTGGCGACCGCCGAGGCATTGCCGTCGCTGACCAGCAACCGTTCGCAGCGTTCGGCCAGCCGCCGGGACAGTTCACCGGTGGAGCAGCCTGGTTCATAGCCATGCGTGTATCGGCGGTGCGGCAGCACGGCCAGGGTAAGATCGCGCTTGCGCGCCTCATACCAGCGATGGCGGTAGTCCCAGGGGTCTTCGCTATCGGCGTAGAGCGAGTCGAAATAGCTCATGGAGACAGTCACGTTAGATAGACCTCCCAGGCACGCGTGAGACGGGCAACCACCGCAGGCGGCAGGATCGGCCCCTGTCCCGTGCTGGCGTCCTCGGTCAGCTGACTGCCAAAGGCGCTGACCGCACGCTTCTTCAGTGCGAGGACGTCTTCTTCCAGATCCAGGCGCCGCGCCCGGTCCCAGGGCACGCGCGGATCACCGGGAGCGGCCCAGTGCCAGGTCCAGACCGGCACCTCGATGCAGCGAGCCCCGCGCAACCGGCAGGCTTCCACCGCCGCTCGGCCGGTCGCCTCGTGATCGGGATGGCCATCCAGCCGCCAGGTGCCGAAGACCACGTCTTCGGGAGTGATGAACTCCAGCAGGCGCTGCTGCAGGGCGTCCTGCTGCTCGCTGACCTGACCGTCCGGGATCGCCAGGCGCGTCACGGTAGCGCGCTCCAGGTGCAGCCGGCGCAGGGCTTCGCGGGTTTCCAGCGGGCGGGTGTTGCGCAGGCGACTGGCAGGCCAGAGGGTGGACTGCGGATGGCTGCCATCGCCATCGGTGACCGCCACCAGCGCCAAACGGCGACCCAGTTCGCCCAGCAGGCAGAGCAGGCCGCCACAGCCGAGGATCTCGTCGTCCGGGTGAGGGGCGACCACCACGGCGCGGTGTCCCGGCGGAACCAGTTGCGAGGCTTCGATTGCCGGCATCTCGGTGAAGCCGGACCACTGCAGCCACGCCTCGGGCGGGGTGCCGAGTCCTTGAATCTGACGATCGCCTACAGTTGCCAAGGGGCACCCTCCAGCAGATTGAGGTCACCCAGTACCGCCAGATCACGTTCGGCGTGGCTCTGGCGCAGGTAGACGGGAAGGTCCGCCATGTGGCGGGCGCAATAGGCGTCACGGCACAGCGGCGCGGCGCCAAAGGCGCGGCCGGTATGGCGGATGACGATTTCGGCGCACTGCTCGACCAGGGCCCGCAACTGGCAGACGGGATAGCGGGCGTCCGCCTCGGGGTTGTGGTCGATCCAGTGGGCGGCCTGGCGCAAGGCCGTGGCGGCGCCGAGCAAGGCGGCGTCCACATGGCCCAGGTGAGCGAGGGCATGGGGTTCGCGATGACGCTTGCAATGGGCGCGCAGGGTGTCGGCCAGGGCGGTGGCGGAGCCATACCAGCAGGCGGCGATGCCACCGCCGCCATGCCAGAAGCCAGGGCGGTGCAAGTAGCGTCCGGGAGCCCCGACCAGCACGCCGGCGGCGCCATCGAAGAGCACATCGACGCTGCCCGTGTGCTGCATGCCGATGGCGCGCCAGCCATCCTGGGTGACCTCGACGCCCGGTTGCTTCATTTCCACCGCCACCAGCATCGGATGGTCGTCCATCCAGGCGGTAACCAGGGCATGGCTGACCAGGGATGCGCCGGAGCACCAGGACTTGCGGCCGTGCAGGGTGACCATGCCGTCGGCGCTGTAGCGCACCAGCAGGCGGGCGTCCGGCGGCTCGGCAGCCCAGACGCCCCAGAGGCTTTCGGGCGGCACGTAGCCATCCAGTTCGCTCAGGATGGCCAGGGCATCGGTATGGCCCTCGTACAGCTTGACCAGGCCCAGATCATGGTGGGCTACCTGGGCCAAAGCGCGCCAACGGTCCAGGGTCTGGCCCTGGCCGGGCAAGGGCAGGCGGTCGAGGCCGCGCTGATTGAGAATCTGGAGTCGGTGTTGCAGCAGTGCGGGAGTGACCTCGTCATAGGCCCACTCGTCCAGGGTGTCCTGAAGGCTATCCAGATCGATCGACATCGGCTCCATCCCGTGGCTGGCGACGGCGCTGTCCACGACAGCGCTCGTTAGTGCAGACCACGGGGAGCGACAAGGGGTTTCGCTTGGGCGCAACGCTTGCCGACGGCAGGCGTGTCACTAGGCCATGCCCAGTCGTTTGCGCCTTGTCGCCGTGAGGCTCTGGCGCACCCCGGCGTACCCGGCCCAGGGATCGTCCTTGAGCCCTTCGAGACGTTGCAGGAGGGAGTCGAAGCGCCACTGGTCGCTGCCCCGTAGGTCGCTCAGCTCGTCGCGCGTCACCGGCACCGAAACGCCGAGGTGGGGACGGGCGCGCAGGGAAAAGGCACTCACCGTGGTGGCGCCATGGCGATTGCGCAGGTAGTCGACGAAGATCTTCCCCTGGCGGTTCTGGGCGCCCATCTTGGCAGCGAAGAGCTTGGGCAGGGTGTTGGCCAGGTGCTGGGCGGCCGCCTGGGCGAAGGCCTTGACGGTGTCCCAATCCTGGCGCCGATCCAGGGGCACCACCAGGTGCAGGCCGCGGCCACCGCTGGTCTTGACGAAAGCCTGGAGGTCCAGCTCGTCGAGCAGGGTCAGCACCAGCTCCGTCGCTTCCACCATGCGCGACCAGGGCAGGGCGGGATCGGGGTCGAGATCGAGGATGAAGCGGTCGGGGCGATCGATACGGTCAGCGGTGGCATTCCAGGTATGGAGTTCCACCGTACCCATCTGGGCCGCGCCGATGAGCGCCTCGCGACTGTCGATGACCATCAGCGGTGCGTGACCCGGATCCAGCTCAGGCGCCAGTTCGCGGATATGGGGAATCGCGAGGGTCTGCTTGTGCTTCTGGAAGATCTGCTCGCCGGCGATACCCTCGGGCGTACGGACCAGGGCCACGGGCCGGTCGGCCAGGTGCGGCAGGATCCAGTCGGCGACGGCGGCGTAATAGCCGGCCACGTCGAGCTTGCGTGCGCCGCTGGCCTCGTCAATGACGCGCCCAGGGTGGCTGATGCGCACCCCGGCGACGGTCGCCTCCTGCTGGCCGGCACCGGGTTTGCGTCGGGGCGTGGCATCGGGATCCTCGGCTTCCCGTGCCGGCGCGGCCCGTTCGAGACCGATGCCCTCGGCCGGCTTGTCGCCACGCAGGCCATGGAAGACGCCCTGACGGACGATGCGATCCTGGGTCAGCTCGGCATAGGCGATCTCGCACAGCTGCTCGGGCCGCAACCAGGTCACCTCGCGGTAGGCAGCGCCCCTGGGCGGATCCACCACCGGTGGCTTATCGACGATCAGCGGCTGGAATCTGGCGTGCAACTGCTTGAGCAAGGCGGCAGTGAAGCCGGTGCCGACCTTGCCGGCATAGTGCAGCCGGCCCTGGTCATCGTGCAGCGCCACCAGCAGCGCGCCCAGGTGCTGGCGACCGCCCTTGGGCGGGGTGTAGCCGACGATGATGAATTCCTGGCGATGGGCGCACTTGAGCTTGATCCAGTCCTTGTTGCGCCGGGAGCGATAGGCGCTGCCCAGGCGCTTGCCGATCACCCCTTCGAGGCCCAGTTCGCAGGCGCTGGCCAGGATGCGATCGGCCGGTACCTCGAAGGCGGTGGAAAAGCGCAGCAGGTCGCTGTCGTTGCCTTGCTCCAGCAGCTTGCCGAGCAGCTCGCGGCGCTGCTCGACTGGTACCTCGCGCAGATCCGCGCCATTGAGATAGGGCAGGTCGAACAGGTAATAGGCGATGCGGGTCGCCTTGCCAGTCTCGAAGGCATTCTGCAGCGCCTGGAAGCTGGAGACGCCCCGCGCATCATTGACCACGATCTCGCCGTCCAGCCAGGCGTTTTCCAGGCCGAGGGCCGCCAGCGCCCTGGCCTGCTCCGGCAGGCGTTCGGTCCAGTCGTTGCCGCTGCGGGTGAAGAGGCGCACCTCACCGCCCTCGATATGGGCGAGCAGCCGGTAGCCGTCGTATTTCACCTCGTACAGCCAGTCGCCGGCCGGCGGACTATCGACCAGGGTCGCCAGTTGCGCCTCCAGCGTCTCGGGCAGCTTGGCCTTGCGCGCCTTGGCCTGGCGTGCCGGCGTCTTGGCTGCCTTCGGTTGGTCGGTGGTTTTGCCCTTGGACCTGGCCTTGGGCTGCGCCAGCCGCGGCAGGGTCTTGTCGCTCAGTACGCTGTCGGGTTCGGCAGCGGTCACCTCGTAGTCGGCGCTGTCGCGGGCCTCGGCGTCGCGCTCCTTGATCAGCAACCATTGCGGCTTGTCGCTATGGCCCTGCAGCCGGGTGCGTACCAGGGTCCAGTGGCCGCGAAGCTTTTCGCCACGGAGTTCGAACTTGAGCTTCCCAGCGGCATAGGCTTCGGCGGCATCGCCCTCCGCCTGCCACTCGCCGCGATCCCAGACGATGACATCGCCCGCGCCGTACTGGCCTTCGGGAATGCTGCCTTCGAAGCTGCCGTAGGCGAGCGGATGATCCTCCACCTGGACCGCCAGGCGTTTTTCACCGGGATCCAGGCTGGGACCCTTGGGCACCGCCCAGCTCTTGAGGGTGCCGTCCAGCTCCAGACGGAAGTCATAGTGCAGGCGACGGGCATCGTGCTTCTGGATGACGAAACTCAGGGCGCCCTCGGCCTTGCGCCGGCGCGGGCGGTCCTCGTCACGCGGCTCGGCGGTGATGTCGAAGTTGCGCTTGCGGTTGTATTCGCTGGACGGGCTGGCCATGGCGGCGGTCCTCACTTGGCCTTGCGGGTACGGCTGGCGGCCGGGCTACGGCGGCCGCTCGAACGACCGGCGCCCTTGGGCTTGGGTGCGTCCTTGGCTTTGTCCTGCTTGCCGCCCAGGCTACGGCGCAGCAATTCGGTGAGGTCGATGACGTCGGCGCCGCTGTCCTCGGTTTCGGGCTCCTCGGCGACGGCTTCGAGCTTGCCGTCCTTGAGCTTGCGTTCGACCAGGGCCATGACGTTGTCCTTGAAGGTGTCGTGGTACTGCTCCGGATCCCATTGCTCGGTCATCTCGTCCACCAGCCGCTGGGCCATGTCCACTTCCTTCTTGGTGACCTTGGCGTCCAGCCCTTCGAGCCCGACGTCTTCCGCGGAGCGGACCTCGTCGGCCCAGCGCAGGGTGTTGAGCACCAGGGCATCGCCCAGCGGCATGATCACCGCCAGATGCTGCTTGGAGTGCATCACCAGGTTGGCCACGCCCACCTTGCCGGCGGCGCTCAGGGTGTCGCGAAGCAGGGCATAGACCTTTTCGCCGTTCTTGTCCGGCGCCAGGTAATAGGGCTTCTCGAAGTGCAGGATGGAGATCTCCCGCGCCTCGACGAAGGTGAGGATGTCGATGGTGCGCGTGGCCTCGGGCAGCGCGTTGTGGATCTCGTCCTCGCTGAGCACCACGTACTTGCCCTTGCCATGTTCGACGCCCTTGACGATATGCTCGCTGGGCACCTCCTTGCCAGTGGTCTTGTTGATCCGCTTGTAGCCCACCGGATCGAGGCTGCGTTCGTCCAGCCAGTCGAAGTCGATGCCCGATTGCCGGGTCGCCGAGACGACCGAAACGGGGATGTGCACCAGGCCGAAGCTGACGGCGCCTTTCCAGATCGAGCGGGGCATGGACGTTCTCCTCTTGGGTGTCCCCTATGGATAGGCCGGCGATCCATCGGGTTCCGCCTTGGGGAACCCCGCTCCGCTGTTGGGTTCTACCCCCGGAACGACGCTTTTGCCGTCGCAGGTGCAGGGTAGAGAGGAGCAGGGCGTGGACAGTGTCGATCAAGAAGTTTTGCGCAAGACCCTGGCCTGGCGACGGGAGGGACATGGCGTCCGCCTGTTTACCGTGGTCCAGACCTGGGGCAGTTCGCCACGGCCGCCGGGCGCCATGCTGGCCCTGCGCGACGATGGCCAGGTCTGTGGCTCCGTGTCCGGTGGCTGCATCGAGGACGATCTGATCGCCCGACTGCACGCCGGCCGGTTCGCCGGGGAACGCCCGGAGATCATCACCTACGGTGTCTCCGGCGACGAAGCCGCGCGTTTCGGGCTGCCCTGTGGCGGCACCCTGCGTCTGGTGCAGGAGCAGGTCGGGGACTGGCGCTGGGTCGAGCAGCTGCTGCAATGCTGCGACGGCCACGAACTGGCCTTGCGTGAGCTGGACCTGGCGACCGGCGAGGTGCGGATTTCCAGCACCACCCGCGATGCGCCGGTCACCCTTGACGAGCAGCGGCTGCGCCTGGTCCATGGGCCGCGCTGGCGGCTGCTGCTGATCGGCGCCGGTCAGCTGTCGCTCTATGTCGCCGACATGGCGGCCATGCTCGATTTCGAGGTGCTGGTCTGCGACCCCCGCGTTGAATTCCGCCAGGGGTGGGAGATGCGCCAGGCGCGTTTCATCTCCGGCATGCCGGACGATGCCGTGCTGTCGATCCGCCCGGACGAACGCACCGCGGTGGTGGCCCTGACCCACGATCCGCGCCTGGATGACCTGGCGTTGCTGACGGCGCTGCAGTCCGACGCCTTCTACGTCGGCGCCCTGGGCTCGCTGCGCAACAACGACCGGCGGCGGGAGCGGCTGCTGCAGCTGGACCTGCCGGTCGCGGCGATCAATCGCCTGCATGGCCCCATCGGCCTGCATATCGGCAGTCATACCCCGCCGGAAATCGCCCTGTCGCTGCTGGCGGAGGTGGTCGCCGTCAAGAACGGCATCGCCCTGACCCAGAAGAAGCGCGCCCTGGTGGCAGTGGAGCAGGTCGCCTAGGGATGTCCGGGGTTCAGGTGCTGATCCTCGCGGCGGGTGCCGGGAGCCGGTTCCGCGCCGCAGGCGGCGGCGACAAGTTGCAGGCCACCTTGCCCGGGCCGTCCGAGCTGACGGTGTTGCAGGCGACCTTTCGACTGTGGCGAGGCGTGGGTCTGCCGTGCCTAGCGGTGGTTTCGGACAGCGCCCCCTGGCGCGCCGAGCTGGCGCAGCAGGAAGGCCTGGCGGTGCTCAGTGTGCCCACCACCGGCATGGGCGACAGCCTGGCCGCTGCCGTGCGAGCGACGTCCGGAGCGTCCGGTTGGCTGGTGACCCTGGGCGATATGCCCTTCGTGCAGCCCGCGACGGCCCGGCAGTTGCTGGATCTGCATCATCCCGAGCGCATCGTCATCCCGACCTGCCAGGGCAGGCGTGGCCACCCCGTGCTCTTTGGTCGGAATTTTGCCGCTGCGCTGGGCGAACTCGAGGGCGACGAAGGAGCGAAACGGCTCCTGCGCGAGGGTTCGGTGCTAGAGCGGGAGGTCGCGGACGCCGGTATCCAACACGACATCGATACGCCCGCCGACCTGGAAAATACCCGGCAGGCAGCCCCAGAACTTCCCCGATTCGCCGCTCTTCCAACGGAGGAGCACCGCTTTGGGGGACACGCACTCATGAACACCATCGAGTCCATGCTGGACTATCTCAAGACCCGCGAACTGCAACTCACCACGGCGGAATCCTGCACGGCCGGCAAGGTCGTGGGGCTGCTGTCGGAAGTACCCGGCAGCGGCGGCTGCATCGAATCGGGTTACGTCGTCTATTCCCCCGAGGCCAAACAGCGTCTCCTGGGCGTCAGGCCGGAGACCATCGAGCGTCACAACCTCACCAGCGAGGAAGTGGCGCGGGAGATGGCCGCCGGGGCCCTGCGCGACAGTCCGGCCCAGGTGGCCATCGCCAATACCGGGCTGGCCGGGCCCGGCGGAGCCGATGGCATTCCCCAGGGAACCGTCTGCTTCGCCTGGGGCTACCGGGTTGGCGATGACATCGTGCTCTATTCCGAAACCCAGCATTTCCCCGGCGATCGCGAGGCCGTGCAACTGGCGGCGGCCCGTCACAGCCTCGGCGCCGTAGTGACCTATCATCAACGTCTCGAACGCGAATCAGAGGAGAACGCCCGATGACCGAAGCCATTCAGCGCGACATCATCCAGGCCCTGCAGGTACCCGAACAGTTCGATCCGGCCGCGGAAGCGGAACGGCGTATCCAGTTCCTCAAGGATTATTTGCTGAACAGCCGCCAGGAGAGCTATGTGCTGGGCATCAGTGGTGGCGTGGATTCCTCCACCGCTGGCCGACTCGCCCAACTGGCGGTGGAGCGGGCGCGCGAGGAAAGTGGCAATGCCCGCTTGAGATTCATCGCCATGCGGCTGCCCTATGGCGTGCAGCGCGATGAGGCGGATGCCCAGCGCGCCCTGCAATTCATCCAGCCCGACGAGACCCATACCGTCAATATCAAGCCAGCCAGCGACGCCATGCTCGCCTCGGTCCGCGAAGCACGAGTGGCCTTCGATGATGAACTCCATGAAGACTTCACCCTGGGCAACATCAAGGCGCGCCAGCGCATGATCGCCCAGTACGCCGTAGCCGGCGCACGCCGGGGCCTGGTGATAGGCACCGATCATGCGGCGGAAGCGCTGATGGGCTTCTATACCAAGTTCGGCGATGGCGCCTGTGACCTGACGCCCTTGCACGGACTCAACAAGCGGCGGGTAAGGGCAGTGGCCGAGTGGCTAGGCGCGCCGAACGAATTGGTGCACAAGGTGCCGACCGCCGATCTGGAATCCCTGTCGCCTGGCAAGGCCGATGAAGATGCCTTCGGCATCACCTATGCCGAGATCGACGATTTCCTGGAAGGCAAGGCGGTAAGCCCGGCTACCCTGGAGATCATTCTCACTACCTACCGGCGTAGCGCCCACAAGCGTGATCTTCCCTACACACCCTTCCATTGAAATCATAGGGTTGCGGGTATTACTTCAGGTGATTTCTCGAACAGCGGCTGCAGTACGACTGCCATCCTGGCATGTGCTGCGCTGCTGCTCGACGAACACTAGGACGCTAGTCATTAAGTTAGATATCGCTTTATATCTGTGCTTCAAGCATATGATATAAAAAGAGTTTTCCTGATTTTCTGCACCTGTCGGTCATTGGGCTTTGGCTGAACTTTTGCGCGCCGTCAGTGCTCAGACTCTTTCAGACACACCCGCGTGAGTGCTTCCGGTTGCAGTAGAGCCGCGGCTGTCTGGAGTGGCGTCCTCCTGGGCGTCGCTGCGGGTTACCGACTCCTTGCAGGGGTTCGGCCAGCCGGGCCTCTTTGGCGGCAAGCTAAGCAGTAGCGGGTTCATGACCAAGGTCGCAACGCCAGCGCGTTGCGGCCTTTCACGCGTCCCAAGATGGAGTCAGGCTCGATGTCGAACACCGATCTCCCCGGTTCTTTTTCCACGCTTTCTCTCGATCCCGCTACCGCTGCCCAGACCCCGCGCATCGCCATAGAGGCGGTTACGCCGGCCGTGGACAATGGCCAGTTCCCTGCCAAGGGCATCACCGGGCGGGTGGTCGAAGTGACCGCCAAGATCTTCGCCGATGGCCACGACAAGCTGGCTGCCAGCGTGCTCTGGCGCAAGGAGGGCGAAGAGAACTGGCAACAGGCCCCGCTGACGCTCGAGACCAATGACCTCTGGCGTGGGCACTTCACCCCGCCGGCCGTGGGCCGCTATGAATTCGTGGTCCAGGCCTGGTGGGATGTCTGGGGTACCTACCGCTACGAGATCGAGAAGAAGTACGCCGCGGGCGTCGGGCTGAACCTGGAACTGCAGGAAGGCCGTCTCCACGTCGAGCAGGCCCTATCCCGTGCCGAAGGCGAGCAGCGCGGCCCACTGGAGGCGCTGCTGCAGCGCCTGGACCAGGCCGGTAGCGAAGGTGACAAGGTCGCCGTCCTGCTGGCGGGCGAGGCGAGCCAGGCCATGATCCCGGTGGACGCCTATGCCCACCTGACCCACAGCATCGAATATCCCTTGGACATCGAGCGTCTGCGCGCCGAATTCGCCAGCTGGTACGAACTCTTCCCCCGTTCCATCACCGATGATCCCCATCGCCATGGCACCTTCCGCAACGTGATCGGCGAATTGCCACGCGTGCGCGACATGGGCTTCGATGTGCTGTACTTCCCGCCGATCCATCCGATCGGCCTGGCCCATCGCAAGGGCAAGAACAACACCCTGGGTGCCGGCGCCGATCAGCCGGGCAGCCCCTACGCCATCGGCAGCCCGGACGGCGGCCACGACGCCGTGCATCCCGAACTGGGTACCCTGGACGACTTCCGTGCCCTGGTGGCTGCCGCCGCCGATCACGGCCTGGAGATCGCCCTGGATTTCGCCATCCAGTGCTCGCCAGACCATCCGTGGCTCAAGGAGCATCCGGGCTGGTTCTCCTGGCGCCCGGACGGCTCCATGCGCTATGCGGAGAATCCGCCGAAGAAGTACCAGGACATCGTCAACGTCGACTTCTATGCCCAGGACGCCGTGCCGGATCTGTGGCTGGCGTTGCGTGATGTGGTCTGGCACTGGGTGGAGCAGGGCGTGAAGATCTTCCGCGTCGACAACCCCCACACCAAGCCGCTGCCCTTCTGGGAATGGCTGATCGCCGACATCCGCGGGCGCGATGCCGATGTCATGTTCCTCGCCGAAGCCTTCACCAGGCCGGCGATAATGGCGCGCCTGGGCAAGGTGGGCTACAGCCAGAGCTACACCTACTTCACCTGGCGCAACACTAAGGCCGAACTGACCGAGTATTTCACCGAGCTCAACGAACCGCCGCTACGCGATTGCTACCGGCCGAATTTCTTCGTCAACACGCCGGACATCAACCCGGCCTTCCTGCAGACCAGTGGCCGGCCCGGCTTCCTCATCCGTGCGGCGCTGGCCACCATGGGCTCCGGCCTCTGGGGCATGTATGCCGGCTTCGAACTCTGCGAGGGCGCGCCGCTCACGCCGGGCAAGGAGGAGTACCTGGATTCGGAGAAATACGAGCTGCGGCCGCGCGACTTCTATGCGCCGGGCAACATCATGGGCGAGATCGCCCAGCTCAACCGTATCCGTCGGCAGAATCCCGCGTTGCAAACCCATCTGGGGTTGAAGGTCTACACCTGCTGGAACGATCAGATCCTCTACTTCGGCAAGCGCACCGACGATCTGGGCAACTTCATCCTGGTGGCGATCAACCTGGATCCCTTCAATGCCCAGGAGGGCCACTTCGAATTGCCGCTGTGGGAGCTGGGCCTCGACGATCACGCGACCACCTATGGCGAAGACCTGATGACCGGGCACCGCTGGGCCTGGCACGGCAAGACTCAGTGGACACGTCTGGAGCCGTCGATGCCCTTCAGCATCTGGCGCATCCGGGCGGGCCACTAGCGATACCTCGGGCGGAGCGCGTCAGGCCACTCGGGGATAGGTCCCTAGGTGCCTGGCGCCTTCCGTCATCATCGCCGGACGGCCTGGACGACCGGTGCACGCATACGCTTCAGACGCCCTGTTAAGGACCTGACGACATGGCAAAACCCAATAAAGCTCGCTCCCGCAAACCTGCCGCCTTCATCGACGATCCGCTCTGGTACAAGGATGCGATCATCTACCAGGTGCACGTGAAGTCGTTCTTCGATTCCAACAACGATGGCATCGGTGACTTCCCCGGCCTGATCGACAAGCTGGACTACATCGCCAGCCTGGGCGTCAACACCATCTGGCTGCTGCCGTTCTATCCCTCGCCGCGGCGCGACGACGGCTATGACATCGCCGAATACCGTGGCATCCATCCTGACTACGGCACCATGGCCGATGCCAAGCGTTTCATCGCCGAAGCCCATGCCCGTGGCCTGCGGGTGATCACCGAGCTGGTCATCAACCATACCTCCGACCAGCACCCCTGGTTCCAGCGCGCCCGGCGCGCCAAGAAGGGTTCCGCGGCGCGCAACTTCTATGTCTGGTCCGACGACGACCAGAAGTACGATGGCACCCGCATCATCTTCCTCGACACCGAAAAGTCCAACTGGACCTGGGACCCGGTCGCTGGCCAGTACTTCTGGCACCGCTTCTATTCCCACCAGCCGGACCTCAACTTCGACAATCCCCAGGTCATGAAGGCGGTCATCTCGATCATGAGGTACTGGCTGGACCTGGGTGTCGACGGCCTGCGCCTGGACGCCATTCCCTATCTGGTGGAGCGCGACGGTACCAACAACGAGAACCTTCCCGAGACCCACGTGGTGCTCAAGGAGATTCGCGCCGAGATCGACGCCAACTATCCCGACCGCATGCTACTGGCCGAGGCCAACCAGTGGCCGGAAGACACCCAGCTGTATTTCGGCGATGGCGACGAATGCCACATGGCCTTCCACTTCCCGTTGATGCCGCGCATGTACATGGCCATCGCCCAGGAAGACCGCTTCCCCATCACCGACATCCTGCGCCAGACGCCGGAGATCCCGGCCAACTGCCAGTGGTCGATCTTCCTGCGCAACCACGATGAACTGACCCTGGAGATGGTGACCGACCGCGAGCGGGACTACCTCTGGAACTACTACGCCTCGGACCGCCGTGCGCGCATCAACCTCGGCATTCGTCGCCGCCTGGCGCCCCTGCTGGAACGCGACCGCCGGCGTATCGAGCTGCTCAACAGCCTGCTGCTGTCGATGCCCGGTACCCCGACGATGTATTACGGCGACGAAATCGGCATGGGTGACAACATCCACCTGGGCGACCGCGATGGCGTGCGGACCCCGATGCAGTGGTCGGTCGACCGCAACGGCGGCTTCTCCCGCGCCGACCCGGCCAGCCTGGTGCTGCCCTCGATCATGGACCCGCTCTACGGCTACCAGGCGATCAACGTCGAGGCCCAGTCGCGCGATCCCCATTCGCTGCTCAACTGGACGCGGCGCATGCTGGCCGTGCGCAAGCAGCAGAAGGCCTTCGGTCGCGGCACCCTGAAGATGCTGTCGCCCACCAACAGACGCATCCTGGCCTACCTGCGCGACTTCACCAATGCCCAGGGCGAGCACGAGACCATCCTCTGCGTGGCCAACGTCTCCCGCGCTGCCCAGGCGGTGGAACTGGACCTGTCCAGCTTCGCCGGTCAGGTACCGGTGGAAATGATCGGTGGCAGCGCCTTCCCGCCCATCGGCCAGCTGCCCTACATGCTGACCCTGCCGCCCTACGGCTTCTACTGGTTCTACCTGGCCGGCAACGAGCAGATGCCGGCCTGGCACACCGAGCCGCCAGCGCCGATGCCCGACTACCAGACGGTGGTCATCAAGCGCAATCTGCAGGAACTGCTGGACGGCGAGCCGCGCCGCATCTTCGAAGAGGTGCTGCCGGTCTATCTGCCAAAGCGTCGCTGGTTCGGCTCCAAGGACGAGGCCATCACCGGTGTGCGGCTGGACTATGCCGTGCAGATCAACACGCCCAAGCTGCCGGTGATGTTCAGCGAGGTGGTGGTGACCAATGCCAAGGGCGAAGAGCGCTACGCCTTGCCCCTCGGCTTCCTCGCCGAAGAGGACCAGCACTGCAGTCCGCTGGCGACCCAGCTGGCGCTTTCCCGCATCCGCCACGTGCGGCGTGTGGGCCTGGTGACCGACGCCTTTGCCCTGACCAGCTTCGTGCATGGCGTGTTCGATGCCTTCCACAAGGGTGCCAGGCTGGCGTCCCCGGCCGGGGACCTGAGCTTCGAGGTCTACGACCAGGCCGAGGACTTCGCGCTGGATCCGGCTATCGAGATCAAGCACCTGGGCGTCGAGCAGTCCAACAGTTCGCTGATCGTCGGCGACCACCTGATGCTCAAGCTGATCCGCAAGGTGGCGCCGGGCATCCACCCGGAAGTGGAGATGGGACGCTATCTGGCCCAGGCCGGGTTCGCCAACATCGCCGCGACCCATGCCGTCGCCCAGCGTATCGCGGCGGATGGCACGCCGCACGTGCTGATGCTGGTACAGCAGCACATCCACAACCAGGGCGATGCCTGGACCTGGAGCCTCGACGGTCTGGATCGCGTCACCCGTGACCTGCTCAGCGGCGGCATCTCCGACGTGGAGAACGAATTCACCGCCATGGGCGATCTGACTGCCTTCGCGGGCGTGCTGGGCAAACGTCTGGGCGAGATGCATCTCGTGCTGGCGCAGCCCACCGAGGATGCGGCCTTCGCGCCCGAAACCGTGGACGCCCAGGCGGCCAAGGACCTGGCGCATCGCGTTCGCCTCCAGGTGGACAACGCCCTGGATACCCTGCAGGGCATGGGCGATCAGCTCGACGCCACCGGCAAGGCGCTGCTGCAGGGCCTGGTCGGCAAGCGCGAAGCCCTGGCCAAGCGCATCGAGGCCCTGGCGGCCGATGTTGAGGGCGGTCTGCGCATCCGCGTCCACGGCGATCTGCACCTGGGTCAGGTGCTGGTGGCCCAGGACGATGCCATCCTCATCGACTTCGAAGGCGAGCCGGCGCGGTCGCTGGAAGAACGCCGTGGCAAGTACGGTCCGCACAAGGACGTCGCCGGGGTGCTGCGCTCCTTCGACTACGCGGCGGCCATGGTCACCCAGTCGAGCAACGCCGGCGCGGATACCTCGGAAGAGCACCTGCAACTGCGTGCCAAGGCGGCAGAAACCTACCGCAATGCTTCCTACGCGGCCTTCCTGGAAGGCTATCGCGCTGCGGCGGCCGGCATCGGCCACCAGTGGAGCGAGCGGGGCGAGCAGGCGGCGCTGGATCTCTACAGCCTGGAGAAGGCGGTCTATGAGATAGGCTACGAGGCTGCCAACCGACCCACCTGGATCAACATCCCGCTACGTGGCGTCGCCGCCATCGTCGAGACCCTCTTGTCCGGAGCCCGCGCATGACCGATCACAACACCGCTCCTGTCGCTCCGCTGGACGACGCCCGGCTCTCGGCTGCCGAGGCCGAGTCCCTGGCCCGTGGCGAGCACGGCAATCCCTTCGCCGTGCTCGGCCCCCATCCCGATGGCGAGGGCCTAATCGTCCGCGCCTTCCTGCCCAACGCCCTGGGCGCGGAACTGGTCGATCGCGTCAGCGGTCGGTCGCTGGCCCAGATGCAACCCGGGCGGGTGCCCGGGCTGTTCGTCGCGCGGCTCGACTACGCCGCGCCCTACAAGCTGGTCATCCGCTGGCCCAGTGGTGTGCAGGAGACCGAGGATCCCTATTCCTTCGGCTTGCTGCTGGGAGAAACCGATCTCTACCTGTTCAACGAAGGCCGCCACCGCAATCTCGGCGAGACCTTCGGCGCCCAGCGCTGCCAGGTCGACGGCGTGGAGGGCGTGCGCTTCGCGGTCTGGGCGCCCAATGCCCGGCGCGTCTCGGTGGTCGGCGACTTCAACAGCTGGGACGGGCGCCGCCTGCCCATGCGCCTGCGTGCCAACAGCGGCGTCTGGGAGCTCTTCGTGCCGCGCCTGCCGGTCGGCACCGCCTACAAGTACGAGATCCTCGGCCAGCACGGCGTGTTGCCGCTCAAGGCCGATCCCATCGCCCTGGCCGCGGAATTGCCACCGCGCACCGCCTCGGTGGTGGCCGACAACAAACCCTTCACCTGGCACGACCAGGACTGGATGGCCCGCCGTCGCGAGCTGCAGGGTGTGGAAGCGCCCATCTCGGTCTACGAACTGCACGCCGGGTCCTGGCGCCGCGAAGGCGGTGAAGAGGGGCGCCAGTACAACTGGCGCGAACTGGCCGAGCGCCTGATTCCCTACATCCGCGAGATGGGCTTCACCCATATCGAGCTGTTGCCGATCATGGAGCATCCCTTCAGCGGTTCCTGGGGCTACCAGCCCCTGGGCCAGTTCGCGCCCACCTCGCGCTTCGGTACGCCGGCGGACTTCGCCGCCTTCGTCGACGCCTGTCACCAGGCCGACATCGGCGTCATCCTCGACTGGGTACCGGCGCATTTCCCGACCGACGAACATGGCCTGGCCCGCTTCGACGGTACCGCGCTGTACGAATACGAGCACCCCTACGAGGGCTTCCACCAGGATTGGAACACCTACATCTACAACCTGGGGCGCCACGAGGTGCACGGCTTCATGCTGGCGTCGGCCATGCACTGGCTCAAGCACTTTCACATCGACGGTCTGCGCGTGGATGCCGTGGCCTCCATGCTCTACCGCGACTACTCGCGCAAGCACGGCGAGTGGATTCCCAACATCCATGGTGGTCGCGAGAATCTGGAAACCATCGCCTTCCTGCGCCATCTCAACGAGGTGGTCCACGAAGAGGCGCCGGGTGCCCTGGTGATCGCCGAGGAATCCACCTCCTGGCCGGGTGTCAGTGCGCCGGTCAGCGAAGGCGGCCTGGGCTTCGACTTCAAGTGGAACATGGGCTGGATGAACGACACCCTCCACTACGTGGAGGAGGACCCGGTCTATCGCCAGTACCATCACCATCAGATGACCTTCGGCCTGGTGTATGCCTGGTCGGAGCGCTTCATGCTGCCCATCTCCCACGACGAGGTGGTGCACGGCAAGGGCTCGATGATCGAGAAGATGCCGGGCGACGTCTGGCAGAAATTCGCCAATCTGCGCACCTACCTGAGCTTCATGTGGACCCATCCGGGCAAGAAGCTGCTGTTCATGGGCTGCGAATTCGGCCAATGGCGCGAGTGGAGTCATGATCGCGAGCTGGACTGGTTCCTGCTGGAGCACGGCACCCACCGGGGCGTGCAGCAGCTGCTGGCCGATCTCAACCAGCTCTATCGTCACGAACCGGCACTGCACGAGCGCGATCACCTGCCCGAAGGCTTCGACTGGATAGTCGGCGACGACAACGGCAACAGCGTCTTCGCCTGGTTGCGCAAGGACGCCCAGCAGCGACCGCTGCTGGTGATCGCCAACTTCACTCCGGTACCGCGTCACGATTACCGGGTGGGCGTGCCTTCGCTGGGTCATTGGCAGGAGATCTTCAACAGCGATGCCGAGCGCTACGGTGGCTCCAACCTGGGCAATGGCGGCGGGGTAACGGCCGAGGAGATCGGCGCCCACGGCCAACCGGCCTCGCTGAATCTGCAAGTGCCGCCGCTCGGTCTGTTGGTGTTGAAGCCGCAGGGCTGATCCGGGAGCGCCCCATGCGGGGCGTGTTCCGCTGACAGGCATCCCCGTTCTGGGCGATGCTTGTCAGGCATCTGGCAACCGAGAACACCATGATCGATCTCGCCGAATGGAATCTGACGGTTCCCGTACCCATGCCCGTGGCCCAGGTACAGACCGCCGAACTCAACAGCAGCGCCTTTCGCAGCCCCTATCTCGCGCGCGGCGAGGGGGGATCGCTGGTGTTCTGGGTGCCGGTGACCGGCACGCCGCAACCCTTCAACACCTATCCCGCCACCGAGCTGCGCGAAACGCGCCCGGACGGCAGTGCCTATGCCTGGAAATACCGCGAAGGCGATGCCCTGCTGCAGGCGGAAGCCGTGGTGCAGCAGGTGCCTTCGCGCCCCGAGGTCATCATCAGCCAGATCGAAGATCAGACTGCCGTGCCGGCAGCCCCCCAGGCGCTGTTGCAGCTGGTCTATCAGGTAGAAAGCGTGACCAGTGGCAAGGGACAGATAGAGCAGGGCCAACTCATCGCCCGGTTGCGGGAAAGCCCCAGCGACAGTCCCAAGGACGTCATCCTGCTGGAGCGCCTGCCCCTCAACAGTCGCTTCAGCTATGACATCAAGCTGGCCCGCAGTGGCGTGCTCACCGTCCGTGCCCACGGCGCCGGTTCGCGCACCGGTGACCTGGGTCTGCAACTCGACAGCGCCTGGAGCAGCCATCACCTGTATTTCAAGGCCGGTGCCCGCTTGCGCGATGGGGAAGGGCCCGCCACCGAAGGCGGGCGGGTCCTGTTCTACCGGCTGATTTCCATGCACCAGCCCAACAACCGTTAAGGCCGCTTCAGGTCGCGTGCTTTTCCTGCTGCTTGCGCTCTTCGCGCCGGTCATTGCTGACCTTGAGCTTCTTGGCCCGGCTTTCCAGGGCGAAGTAGAGTACGGCCGCGATCAGCAGCGGCAGGATGAAATACAGCGTCCGGTAGCCGAGCAGGGCGGCGATGATCTTGCCCTGGGAGAGGCCGTCGTTGGCCAGCAGGGCGATGAACACCGTCTCCAGCACCCCGACCCCAGCCGGGATATGCACGATGACCATGGCGATGCTGGAGAGCAGCAACACGCCCAGCACATGCAGATAGTCCACCTGGCGACCGAGGAACAGGTAGACGATGGCCGCCATGGCCATCCAGTTGATCGAGGACACCAGCAGTTGCAGGCAGGCCATGCGCAGCGAGGGCAGGGCGAGACGCTGCTTGCGTACCGTCCATTCGCGCTGCTTGGCGAAGGCGCAGACGCCCAGGTAGAAGACGATGAAGGCCAGCAGGCCGAAGCCGATCAGCCGCAGGGTGGTATCACCCACGAACCAGTTGGGCGGCATGTCCACCACGCCACTGATGAAGATGCCACCGGCCAACAGGATGTAGCCAAGCCAGTTGGTGGCGATGCTCAGGGAAAAGATGCGGGTGATGGTGCCGCTGGAAAGTCCAAGTCGTGAATAAAGCCGGTATCTCATGCCGATGCCGCCGACCCAGGTGCTCAGGGTCAGGGTGAAGGCGTAGCAGATGAAGGACACCAGGAACACCTGGCGCTTGACCAGCTTGTGCCCGCAATAGGCACGCCCGATCAGGTCATAGCAGCCGTACATGATGTACGACAGCACCACCAGGCCGCCGGCCATGGCCAGGGTCGTCCACTTGTAGCCGGTGAAAACCTTCCAGACCTCGCCCCAGTCCACCTTGCGGGCATAGATCACCAGCAGCACCACCACCGCGATAAGAAAGACCCAGGTGAGGATCTTCTTCGCCAGCACCCAGCGACCGTTCTGCGGCTTGTCGGCGGCCTGCTGGTCGTCCTCGTCGTCGGCGTGGTCCAGGGCGTCGCTGTGGCTGCTCATCGTTGGGGATACCTTGAAATCGAGGAATCGACCCGATCCTGGGTTTCGAGTTCGGGCTGCACCGGCGGACTCACCAATTCGATCTTGGGGGTATGACCGGGCAGCCAGCCGACCCAGGCGGGGAAGTGGCGCAGGAAGTGAAAGACCAGCATCGTCTTGGCCAGGTGCCAGTAGGTGCGCTTGGGTACCTTGCTGCTGTCGACGTGCTCGCAGTGATTCTGGATCAGGGTTTCCAGGCGACCGCGCAATTCACGATTGAAGGCGTGGTCATGGAAGATCAGGTTGCATTCGAGATTGAGCGAGAGACTCAAGGGATCGAGATTGCTCGAACCCACGGTGGACCAGTGCTCGTCCATGGTCGCGACCTTGCCGTGCAGGGGCCGCAGGCAGTATTCGTAGATCTCCACCCCGGCCTTGACCAGGTAGTTGTAGAGCATCTGGGCGCCCACCTTGACGATGGCCATATCCGGTTCGCCCTGCACGATCAGCACCACGCGGACGCCACGCTGCGCCGCATTGCGCATCTCCCTGAGCAGGCGATAGCCCGGGAAGAAGTAGGCGTTGGCGATCACCACCTCGCGCTTGGCGTTGCGCAGCATCTCCAGGTAGTGCTTTTCGATGTCGGCACGATGCTCGTCGTTGTCGCGGAACACCAGCAGCGCCTGGGCATTGCCGGGGTTGCGGTTGTCGGCCGGCTTCTGCGAGCGCTTGCCCCACCAGCGGTGGGTCTCCTCCGGGGAGTTGATGGCGTCGCGCGCGAAGCGGTGGATGTCATCGACGATGGGACCTTCGACCTCGACGGCGTAGTCCTGCTTGGCTTCGGGCCCGAAGTCGCCCAGGTGCTCGGCAGAGTAGTTGATGCCGCCGATGAACCCCAGACGGGCGTCCACCACCACGATCTTGCGATGCAGGCGGCGGAACAGATTGGTCCGCATCCCCATGACCAGGGGGCGCGGATCGTAGTAGCGAAAGCGCACGCCGGCATGCACCATTTCATCGATGAAGTCGCGTGGCAGATCGGGCGAGCCGTAGGCGTCCACGGTGATATCCACCTGGACACCACGCTTGGCCGCCTTGACCAGTTCTTCCTGCAAGGCCTTGCCGACCTTGTCGTAGAAGAGGATGAAGGTCTCGATGATGACCTCGCGCTCGGCCGCGCGGATCGCCTCGAAGACCCGTGGAAAGAAGTCCTCACCGTTTTCCAGCAAGGCGATGCGGTTTCCGTCCCGCCATTCGAAATTCATAGGTGGAAGTCCGCCGCCAGGGGAGCATGGTCGGACAGGTGCGACCAAGGCTGATTGCCCAGCACCTGTGGGCGCCCGACGCTGACGTTGCGCGTGTAGATGCGATCCAGGCAGAGCAGGGGGCGCTTCGCCGGGAAGGTCTTGGGCAGTCGCCCTGCGGTCTTCATGAACACCTCTTCGAGTCCCGCGCCCTCGCCAAGGATGTCATTGGCCTTCTGGCGCCAGTCGTTGAAGTCCCCTGCCACCACGACGGGGGCGTCGCTGGGCAGGGAGTTGATGTGTTCGCAGATCAGCTGCATCTGCATCTGGCGATGTTTCTCGCGCAGGCCCAGATGCACGCAGATGACGTGCAGATCCACGGCCTGATCCGGGATACGCAGGACGCAATGCAGCATCCCGCGCTTTTCCGGACCGGCGATGGAAATGTCGAAGTTGTCGTAACTGACGATGGGAAACTTCGACAGCACCGCATTACCGTGATGGCCGTCCGGGTAGACCGCATTGCGCCCGTAGGCGAAATCGGTCCACATCGAATCGGCCAGGAACTCGTACTGCGGCGCTGCCGGCCAGTTCTCGAAGCGCAACGGGTGCTTTTCGTGGGTACCCAATACCTCCTGCAAGAAGACAATGTCCGCTGACACCGTCCGCACCGCATCGCGCAATTCCGGCAAGATGAACTTGCGGTTGAAGGACGTGAAGCCCTTGTGCGTGTTGATGGTCAGGACCTTGAACGAAAAACCCTGTTGCGCGTTCGTCATGCCTGGCGCTTCCTCCGCTTGGTCTGCGTCAGCTCGAACAGCAATACCGAGCGTCCGGTGACCTGATAGGTGTCTCCGAAATTGAAGACGTCGCCGGCATCCAGGTCAGGCTGATTGGTATCCAGCTGCAGGGACCAATGCTCGCCCATGGGGACTTCCGGCAGGGTGAAATCCACCACGTCATAATGAGCATTGACCAGAATCAGCAGCGAGGTATCCGCACCCTTGCGACGAATACCGGTCGGCTGGGCACGGCCATCGAGCAGGATGCCCATGCACTTGTTGCTGCCGTCCTGCCACTGCTCGTCGCCCATCTCGGTGCCACCGGGCTGTAGCCAGGTGACATCCTTGACGCCCAGCTCTTCGTTGTAGGCGCCGGTGAAGAAGCGGCTACGACGCAGCAGCGGATAGCGACGACGCAGGTCGATCAGGTTGCGCACGTATTCCTGCAGTTCGGCGCTCTTCTCGCTGATTTCCCAGTTGACCCAGCCGATCTCGCTGTCCTGGCAGTAGCCGTTGTTGTTGCCGCCCTGGGTACGCGCGAACTCGTCTCCGGCCAGCAGCATGGGCGTGCCCTGGGAGAGGAAGAGGGTAGCCAGCAGGTTGCGCATCTGCCGATAGCGCAGCTCGATGATCTCCGGATCGTCGGTCTCACCTTCGACACCGCAGTTCCATGACAGGTTATGGGAGTGGCCGTCGTTGTTGCCTTCGCCATTGGCCTCGTTGTGCTTGTCGTTGTACGACACGGTATCGGCCAGGGTGAAGCCATCGTGGGCGGTCACGAAGTTCACGGAAGAGTAGGGCTTGCGACCGCGACGGTTGAACTTGTCGCCGGAGCCCAGCAGGATCTTCGCGAAATCGCCGATCTTGTCTTCGTCACCCTTCCAGAAGGCGCGCGCGGTGTCGCGGAAGGTGTCGTTCCATTCCATCCAGCCGGGCGGGAAGTTGCCGACCTGGTAGCCACCGGGGCCACAGTCCCAGGGCTCGGCGATGAGCTTGGTCTCGGCCAGGATCGGGTCCTGACGGCAGGCATGCAGGAAACCGCCGCCTTCGTCGAAGCCGTCCGGCTCGCGGCCCAGGATGGTCGCCAGGTCGAAGCGGAAGCCGTCCACGCCCATCTCGGTCGCCCAGTAGCGCAGCGAGTCGGTGACCATCTGCAGCACGCAGGGGTGGCTCATGTTCAGGGTGTTGCCGGTACCGGTGTCGTTGATGTAGTAACGCGCATCATCGGGCATCAGGCGGTAGTAGTTGGCGTTGTCGATGCCCTTCAGCGAAAGGGTCGGGCCCATCTCGTTGCCTTCGGCGGTGTGGTTGTAGACCACGTCGAGGATGACCTCGAGGCCGGCATTGTGCATGCGCGCGACCATCACCTTGAATTCGCCGATGGACTGGCTGGCCATGTAGCGCGAGTGCGGGGCGAAGAAGGCCAGGGTGTTGTAGCCCCAGAAGTTCCTCAGGCCCTTTTCCAGCAGGTGGTTGTCATCGAGGAAGTAGTGGATCGGCATCAGTTCTACGGAGGTGATGCCGAGCGACTTGATGTAATCGATAACTTCGCTTTCCTGCAGGCCGGAGAAGGTGCCACGGGCGTTCTCGGGCACTGCCGGGTGCTGCATGGTGTAGCCGCGGACATGGGTTTCGTAGAACACGGTGCGGTCGCGCGGGACACGCGGATGGGTGGTGTTGCCCCAGGTGAAGGCCGGGTCGATCACCCGGCAGCGCGGCATGTAGGGGGCGCTGTCGCGCTCGTCGAAGGACAGGTCGCCATCGGCATGGCCGATGGTGTAGCCGAACAGGGCATCGTTCCACTCCAGCTCCCCGACGATCTGCTTGGCGTAGGGATCGATCAGCAGCTTGTTGTGGTTGAAACGATGGCCATTCTGCGGCTCGTAGGGGCCGTGTACACGGTAGCCGTAGAGGGTGCCGGGACGGGCGTCGGGCAGGTAGCCGTGCCAGATCTCGTTGGTGAATTCCGGCAGTTCGATGCGTTCGATTTCTTCCTTGCCTTCGTCGTCGAAGAGACAGAGTTCTACCTTGGTGGCGTTGGCGGAAAAGATGGCGAAGTTCACGCCGGAGCCGTCCCAGGTAGCGCCCAGGGGATAGGGCAGGCCTTCACGAACACGAGACTTGGACTTGCTGATGAACGCGGTCGCTTCGGTTAGGGGCTTGTTGGAATCGGTTGATGTCATTTCGACGCTCTCGGGGATAGCTAGGAAGGAAGTAGCTCTGACTCGGCTCTCAATACCTGCCGGTGGCTGAATCGATACAGATCCGGCTACCTGTATATGAAAGGCCCGACGCAGCGCAGTTCCGAGCCCTGATGGCGAACCGACAAAGCGTTGTTTTTTCAGGAAAAATCAAGAGAACGGCGGTAACGCGAACACCGCAGCGAGGCGGCAGGGGGAAGGCCTGGCCGAACGGCCAGGCCGGAACATCACATCACTCGATGGCGGCGGGCTTGGCCGTGGTCGCCTTGGCGCGGGAAGCACGCGGCTTCTTGGGCGTGGCCGGTGCCACACCTACGCCGGTAGCCTCGACGTTGGCGTCAGCCTTGGCCTTGCTGGCCGGGGCCTTGCTCGCGCTGGCCTTGCCTGCACTGGGCTTGACCGCCTGCTTGACCTTGGTGGCGACCTTCTTGGCGGCCGACTCGACCTTCTCGGTCACGGACTCACCGGCAGCCGCGTCTTCGGTAGCGGCCTTCTCGCTGCCACTCTTGGTCTTGCCAGTGGTGCCGGCCTTGCTCGCGACAGGCTTCTCAGCACTGGCTGCAGCCTTGGTGGCGCGAGGCTTCTTGGCCGCGGTCTTCTTGGCCACACCTTCCTGTTCGGCTTCGTACAGTCGGGTCGCCATCTCCCAGTGGCGATCATGTTCGTGAGCCGGCCGTCCTTCGGACTCCCAGATCTGATAGGCGAGCTGCTGGATGCGTTCGTCTTTTTGGGTCATTGCGGTGCGGCTCCTTGAGTGATGTCTTGTGTGCTGAGCAATCCAAGCGGAAAACGTGCCAGAACCTCGCCGACAGAAAGCTCTTTCTTCTGGTCATGGACAGATGCCGGGGCAAAAGTTTCCCCAAAACGGTACATGGACAAGGTTTCGGGAAGTTTTATCCGGGTGTCCTGCCAAGCCTCCGCGGAAAAATGCAGTTTTCCGCTGTTCTCCAGCAGTTCGGCGGCATGCACCGGCACGATGACGATCACCGCCTGTTGCTCCCAGGTACGGGCAAAGGCCAGCACCTGATCGGCGTGGGCACCCACTACGCTCAGGGGCAGGTAGCCACCCTCGGTGAACAGTTGCGGCTGCTGCTTGCGCAGTTGCAATACGGTAGCCAGTACCTGCTGCTTGATCTCGCCGTTCTGCCAGGCATCCAGGGCAGCCTCGACCGAGGCGTGCTTGGCCAGCGCCTGTTGCCGCGGGGCGTAGTCCACGGCGCGACGGTTGTCGGGCTCCACCAGGCTGAAGTCCCAGAATTCGCCACCCTGGTAGAGGTCGGGCACGCCAGGCGCGGTGTTGCGCAACAACATCTGCACCAGCCCGTTCAGGGCACCCGCCGGCGCCAGTTCCTGTACCGCGGTGACGATCTCGCTGCGCAGGGTGCGGTACTGGTCGTCGGTGAGCAGACCCTCCAGGAAGGCCTTGCAGGCCGCTTCGTAGTCACCGTTCGGCGCCCACCAGTCGGACTCCAGCTTCTCCTCGCGCAGGGCCTTTTCCTGCCACTGCAACAGGCGCTCCAGATAGGCCTCCAGACCCTGCCGGTCATCGGCCTGCAGATGCAGTGGCCAGCTGGCGAGCAGGGTCTGGTAGAGCATGAGTTCATCGCCCGGCGTCGGCGCCGGGGCGTCGTTCCACTGGCCGCGCAGCGGTGCGGCCATCTGCATCCAGCGGGTAGCCTGGGCGGTGTAGGCGTCCGGACGTTCCGAGACCACCGCCAGGCGGGCGCGGGTGTCCTCGCCACGTTTGTGGTCGTGGGTCGCGGTGGTCAGCATGTTGCGGGGGAAGTGTTCGGCGCGCCAACCGCTGGCCTGGTGGAAGGCGCTGACCGGCTGGGCGAAATGCTGCGGATCGAAGCCCACGTCATTGCGTGACAGCAGCGGTGCGGAGCGATAGCACGCGGTGTCTTCCACGGCCTTGGCGGCAATGGGCGAAGTGAGCTGCTGGAACTTGGTGATCGCCCGGCGCTGTTCGCGACGCGCCACGCTGCCCACTGGCTTGTGACGCGGGGCATCACCACCCAGCCAGGCGCGCAGTTGCTCCAGCAGCGGCTGCTCTGCTTCGCTGACATGGGGGCGGGCGGCCTCCAGCGCGGTATCGAACCATTGGGCATCGGCACCCACGAAACCCGCCGCGCCGGCATAGGTGCGATAGACCTTGAACTGCACGATCAGCTCCAGCAGCACCCGGCGAATGGCGCCTTGACTGGTGTCGCGGGTACGCCAGTCCTGTTGGGCGAGCAGGTGCAGGGTGTGCACGGCCGATTCGAATTCGCTGGACAGCGCGCCGGTGAGAACCAGACGCCGTGCTTCCCGTACTTCTTCGAGGAAATCCTCGGTACGACCGGTCTGCTCGGCCCAGAACCGGCGGAGCGGTGCTTCGCCGCTGGCCGCATGCTGCACCGCCGAGACCTCGTTCATGAACTCGTAGCCGGTCGTGCCATCGATGCCCCAGCCTTCGCGCAACTGCTCGCCGTCCGCCAGGATCTTCTCGATGTAGATGGGGAAGCCATCTTCCGGCGCGCCACCGGTGCGGCTGGCGCAGAGGTCGTCCACACGACGGCGCAGCTTGCGGCAATAGGCACGGGGATTGGCCAGGCCATCGATGTGATCCAGGCGCAGGCCGTCGAGCAGGCCTTCGCTGATGAGGCGGAAGATCAGCGAATGGGTTTCCTCGAACACCTCGTGGCGCTCCATGCGCAGGCCGCCGAGTTCGGTGATGTCGAAGAAGCGCCGCCAGTTGATGTCGTCCGACGCGGTGCGCCAGCTGGCCAGGCGATAATGCTGACTCTCCAGCAGGGCATGCAGGCGTTCCTGGTTGGCCGCCTGGCTACCGTCGAAGGCGGCGACCGCCTTCTCGATCGCCGCCGCCACGGCGGGCTCCCTGGCGGCATCCGCCAGCTGGCGCTGGGCACCGCGGGCTTCTTCCAGGTTCTTGGCACGTGCCGAGAAGGCATCGGCGAACAGACTCAGCTGCGGCAGATCGCTTTCGCGCAGGATCTGACCGTAGGTACCCGGGTTGATGGGGAAGTGGTGGGCGTAGTACTCCACGCGGAAGGCGCCCTGCTCGGCATCGAACACCAGCTTGAGTTCGCCGGCCTGCAACACGTTGCCATAGGCGTCACCGAGGAAGGGCAGCAGTACCTGGCCCTGCAGGTCCGGGTCGGGGCCGTACCAGTTGATGTCGTAGAAGCCGGCATAGCGACTCTGGCGACCCCATTCGAGGATGTCCAGCCACCAGGCGTTTTCCGAACCGCCCACGTTGGTGTGGTTGGGCACGAAGTCGGCGATCAGCCCCATGCCCTGTTCGCGCAGGCGGGCGACCAGGCGTCGCAACGCCTCTTCGCCGCCCAGCTCCGGGTTGACCCGGGTCGGATCTACCACGTCGTAGCCATGCACGGAGCCGGCGCGAGCGGTGGTGATGGGCGAGGCGTAGATGTGACTGATACCCAGCTTGGCGTAGTAGTCCACCAGGGGCAGGGCATCGTCGAAGGTGAAGTCCTTGTGGAACTGCAGGCGTACGGTAGCGCGCAAGCGACTCATCGAGTGTTCTCCGGATTATTACGCGCAGTGCTCAGCACGCTCAGGCGTCGTTTAGGGGTAGCAGCGTTCAGCAAGCGCTCGGCCGGGTCGTCCCAGCGGCGCAGCCAATTGGGGTGTTCGTTGGTGGTGCCGGGCAGGTTGGCCTGCTCCAGCTGGCCCAGGGCGTCTTCCACCGGCAGGATGATCAGTGGTGCCGGGGTGCGGCCGATGAAGGCGATGGCGGCATCCACCGCCTGCTCGACGTTGCTTTCCCGGGTGTCGTCCAGTTCCAGCACCTTGGCCAGGTATTGACGATCCTCGGCCCGCTCGTCGAGCCGGTCCTGGCGCGAGGTGCCATCGGGCAGCAGCCCCAGTTCCTCCTGCCAGTCGGCATCGCGGCCCTGCCACCAACCGGTAAGGGTCGGCAGGTCATGGGTGGTAGGCATCCCCATGGCCGTGTTAGACCATTGCGCAGCAGGCTTGAAGGCCTTGCCTTCGCGTTCGAACAGCAGCACCTGCATGCCCATGATGGCGCGCTCGGCCAGGCGTTCGCGGAAGCCTTCGGGCACCGTGCCCAGGTCTTCACCCATGACCACGCAGCGATGACGCCAGGATTCCAGGGCGACCAGCCGCAGCAGGTCGTCGATGGGGTAGGAAAGATAGGCACCGTCGGCCGGCGAAGCGCCCTCGGGCACCAGCCAGAGGCGTTGCAGCCCCATCACGTGGTCGATGCGCACGCCACCGGCATGGGCGAAGTTGGCCCTGAGCATCTCGATGAAGGCGCGGAAGCCATGCTGGATCATGCCGGTGGGCGAGAAGGCGGAAATGCCCCAGCCCTGGCCTTTCTGGTTCAGCAGATCCGGTGGGCAACCCACGGTGACCGAGGCCAGCAACTCTTCCTGCCGGCTCCAGGCCTGGCTGCCGCCGCCATCCGCGCCCACGGCGATGTCGGCGATCAGGCCGATCTTCATGCCCGCGTCGCGACACTGTGCCTGGGCTGCGGACAGCCCTTCGCTGGCCAGCCACTGGGTGAAGGCGTAGAACTCCACGTCCTGGGCATGGCGTTCGGCGAATTCGGCCACGGCCGGGTTCTTGGGGTCGCGATACTGCTGCGGCCAATGCTGCCAGCTCGGCGAGGCAGCGCCCTGGGTGAAGGAGGCATGCAGGGCTTCGAAGCGACAATGGTTTTCCAGCGCATCGCCACCGTCGCGGCGGAAGGCCTCGAAGCGCTTGCGCAACGCACCGCCCGCGGTACGGAAATCCAGGTGCAGCGTGCGCAGCAGGCGCAGGCGCAGCTTGGCCAGCGCCGGCCAATCGATCAGCTCCAGCTGCTCCAGGCGCTCGGCTTCCTTCTGCAGGCCGGCGCGCTGCATGGCCTGGCGTACGGACTCGGCACCCAGGACCAGCTCCGGCGCGGCGTAGAGCACATTGAAGAACACCCGACTCGACGGCGAGTAGGGGCTGTAGCGGCTGCCATCGGCGCTGAACATGGCGTGCAGAGGGCTGATGGCCAGGGCGTCGGCGCCCTTGTCGCCAGCGGCCTTGGCGAAGTGCACCAGGCCTTGGAGATCGCCGGCGCCGCTGCCCCCTTCGCGTCTGAGGCTGTAGAGCTGCACGGCCAGACCCCAGAGACGGGCCTGTTCATTACCGGTGGCGTCGGCGATGGTGAAGCAGCGTTCCGGGGCGACGGCCAGGGTCAGGGCTTCGCCATCGACCTCGGCCTGGTGATAACCGGCGGCGCTGATCGGCGCCAGCTGTCCCCGCTCGTCGACCTGGCCTTCCAGGCGCTCGCCGCCTTCCAGCTGTACCTGGTAGCGGACCCCGCGCTTGAACTGGTCCGGCGCACCGACCGGTTTGTCGACCACCGCGGTGATGAGCGGCGGCAGGTGATGCTTGTCGCCTACCTCCGCCAGCTTGCGCAGGCTGGCGTCGATATCGGCGTCGCTGTCCGCAGGCAATTCGATGGCCTTGAGCAGATTGCGCAGCGCCTCCGCGCTCACCCGTTGGCGCTTGCCGTCGTAGGCGGTCCATTCGATGGCGATGCCGGCGGCCTCGGCCAATTGTTCCAGACGATCGCCACTCATGCCTTTTTCTCCAGCCAGACCAGTGCCGAATGCGCCGCCAGCGTGCCGTCCTGGCGCGCGGGCGTTGCCGCGGCGTCGCTGCTGTGCAGCAATTCGCCCTGAGGCGCCTCGTCCAGTTGTACGGCCTTGTCGCTCAGGTTGAGCTCGATGGTCAGGCGGCTGCCGTCGGCGAGGCTCCAGCGCGCGCGCACGGCGCGGTCGGCCAGGGCTTCGGCGCCTGCGGGACGAGCCCCTTCCAGGCGCGGGAAGAGTTCGCGGCGGCGGATCTCCAGCAGCTCGCGGTAGAGCCCCAGCCAGGCCGCGTGGTCGGGCTGATCGGCTTCGCCGAAATTGGGCTTGGAGTCCTCGAAGGTCTTGGGCGCGTTCGGATCGGGGATCTGCTGGCGATGCTCTTCGCTGGTGAAGAAGTCGAAGTCCTTGAACTCGTTACGGCGACCATCGCGAACCAGCTCGGCCAGTTCTTCGTTGTGGCTGGTGAAAAACAGGAAGGGTTGGCGGCTGCCCCATTCCTCGCCGATGAACAGCAGCGGAATCATCGGACTGAGCAGCAAGAGCGCGGTGGCGGCCTTCAGCGCCGGCTCCGGTGCCAGACGGGTCAGGCGTTCACCGAAGGCGCGGTTGCCGACCTGGTCATGGTTCTGCAGGAAGATGACGAAGGCCGAGGCTGGCAGGTCCTTGCTGGGCTCGCCGCGGGCCTTGCCGTGGCGGGTCTGTTCGCCCTGGTAGATGAAGCCTTCGCCCAGGCAGCGCACCAGCTTGGCCGTGGCGTCCTCGGTGAAGTCCTGGTAGTAGCCTTCGTTCTCGTCGGTCAGCATGGGATGGATGACGTTGTGCCAGTCGTCCGCCCACTGCGCGTCGTAGTGCTGGCCGCCCAGCAGGGTGGCGGTGTTGTCTTCGTTTTCCAGCATCAGGTGGACGTGGCGACCCGGTTCTACGGTGCTGCGGATCTCCTCGGCCATCTCTTCGAGGAAGCCCTTGTCGTTGATGGCATGGACCGCATCGAATCTCAGGCCATCGAAGCGGTACTCCATCAGCCACATCAGGGCGTTGTCGATGAAGTAGCGGCGCACGGCGTCCTGGCGGAAATCGATGGCGGCGCCCCAGGGCGTATGGATGTCTTCGCGGAAGAAGCGCTCGGCGTAGGCGTGCAGGTAGTTGCCGTCCGGCCCGAAGTGGTTGTAGACCACATCCAGGTAGACCATGACGCCATGACCGTGGGCGGTGTCGATCAGCGACTTGAGATCGTCCGGCGTGCCATAGGAGGCTTCCACCGCATAGGGCAGGACGCCGTCATAGCCCCAGTTGCGATCGCCGGGAAATTCCGACAGCGGCATCAGTTCGATGGCGGTGACGCCCAGCGCGGCCAGGCGGGGTACGAGCTTCTCGACACCGGAAAAGCCGCCCAGGGTGCCGACATGCAATTCGTAGATGACGCTTTCGTGCCAGGGGCGACCCTGCCACTCGACGCTTTGCCAGTGGTAGGTGGTGGGGTCGATGACGATGCTGGGTTCATGCACGTCGCCCGCCTGGGCGCGGGACGCAGGATCCGGGACCAGCAGGTCCTCGATCTGATAGCGATAACGGGTACCGGCGCCGCACTGGGCCTCGACCGCGAACCAGCCGTCTTGCTCGGCCTCCATGGCAAGGGTGATGCCGCCTTCCAGGACCACCGAAACGGCATCGGCGCTGGGTGCCCAGAAGTGGAAGAGGGTGCGGTCCTTGCCCACCAGGGTGGCACCGGCACGGGTTTGCCAGGCATAGCCCCCGGTCACCGCGGCTGCGTCGCGCGAAATATCAGTCATGGATAGAGAACTCCCGAAGCCGGACGGCAGAAAAGACACTGCGGCCCAGTTGGCCGCAGTTGCTGTTATGACCGGTGAGAGTTGCTCAAAGTTGGGCGGGGGAAGCGCTTTTCGTCGGCCTTTTGGCGAAGGAAAAGCGCTTGGTAGCCACGTCGCGCATCAGGCGCCGACGTGACGCTCCTGATGCGCGGTGGCCTGGAGCAGATCGAGGTACAGCGAGGCATAGGGCTTGGCGCATTCGGACCAGAAGAACGGGCCCTGCATTGCCCGGTGACGCATGGCCAGCAGCAGGTCCTGACGTTCGAACACACCCAGGGCGCGGTCGATGGCGCTGATGTAGTTTTCCAGCGACAGTGGGGCGAACAGGAAGCCGGTGGTGCCGTCCTCGATACTGTCGGCCAGACCACCGGTACGGGTGGCGATCGGCAGGGAGGCGAAGCGCTGGGCGTACATTTGGCTCAGGCCGCACGGCTCGAAGCGCGAGGGCATCAGCAGGAAGTCGCTGCCGGCGTACATGCGCCGTGCTTCGGTTTCGCAGAAGCCGATGTGGGCGCTGACGCGACCGGGATAGCGCAGGGCCAGGGCCCGTACCTGACGCTCGATGTGCGGCTCGCCACAGCCAATGATCATCAGCTGGCCGCCGCGGGCAACGATGTGATCGGCCGCCTGGATGGTCAGGTCGATGCCTTTCTGCTGGACCAGCCGCGAGACTACCGCGAACAGCGGGCCGTTGGAGGGCTCCAGATCGAATTCCTCGCGAATGCGCGCCGCGTTGACCGCCTTGCCATCCCAGTCGGATTCGGTGAACTGCTGGCACAGGTGCGGATCGCTACAGGCGCTCCAGCCATCGTCGATGCCGTTGAGCAGACCGGTCAGCTTGCCGTCCCGCGCCTTGACCTGCAGCAGTCCTTCCAGGCCACAGCCGAACTCGGGCGTGGTGATCTCGTGGGCATAGGTGTGGCTGACCGTGGTGATGTGGTCGGCATAGACCAGACCGGCCTTGAGAAAGGAGACCTTGCCCCAGAATTCGAGGCCTTCCATCTGGAAGGCATGAGCGGGAATGTCCAGGTCGGCCATGACCGACGCCGGGAACAGACCCTGGTAGGCCAGGTTGTGGATGGTGGTCAGGCAGGGGGTGCTGGCACCCTTCCAGCGCAGGTAGCCGGCGGCCAGGCCGGTTTGCCAGTCGTTGAGGTGCAGCAGATCCGGTACCCAGCGAATCGAGGCGTCGCCCAGGGCGAAGTCGGCGGCGGCGCTGGCCAGACGACCGAAACGGATGTGGTTGTCGGCCCAGTCGGCACCGTTCAGGTCGCCGTAGGGATTGCCCGAGCGCTCGTACAGCTCGGGACAGATCAATACATAGACGACCAGCCCGTCGTCCAGATTGACGCGGCCGATGTCACAGGCGGGCATGGCGGCACGGGCGGCGATGCGGCCGACCATCTGCACACGGTCCTTGATGGCGGCCATCACCTGACGGTAACCGGGGATCAGCACCCGGACGTCATGGGAGGCGGCGAGGGCGCGCGGCAGGGCGCCCGAAACCTCGCCCAGACCACCGGCCTTGACGAAGTCGGAAATTTCCGGGGTCACGAAAAGGATGCGTTTGCGGCTTTCGACAACGGAGCTCAGCGTCAGCTGAGGCTCATCCGTGCGCTTGCGAGGAGAGCTGGATCTGGTGGAAAGAGTGGCAGTTTCAACGGGCTCCAGAGCCCCAAGTTTCCCCACGACGGCATTTGCCATGGTGCGCTCCCAATGCAGCAAGTTCGAGACTGAGGTTTACCTGATTGCTTCTTCCTGAAGCTCGATGCTCCTGGTTCAAAAACGCCTACAGCCGAGCTGCTACAGCCTTTTTGCCGGTCATCTCTTCTGAGATGTCTGGATATGGGCGAGAACTGCTTCGCGGATTTCCAGATTGCTCTCGCACTGACTCTCGGACAACGTCACAAGTTTCCTGCTCGAATGTTGCGGTCCTGCTGCGTATTGCCAAATACATGCCCAAAAGCTGGCGCTCACTCTTGGTGCGCTAAGAAATAAGCCGCAGGTGAACCGCTTAATGGCCACCTGATCGAGACAATTAGCCGATAAATCAGACTTCTGGCTGGCGTACGACCGGTTCGTGCCTTTCGTCGGATTGTGGTGTGGAAAGCACATCGCGACGTCCCAGCTCGGTTCGCAGCTTGGGCAGGCAGAGGGGGAATTCACGATTGATGTAGGTGATCAGCCGTTCCCGCACGAAGCAGCGCAGGTCCCAGTTCTTCGAGGAATCGCCGGAGCTCACCAGCACCCGGATCTGGATGGAATCATGGGACGCATCGGTTACCTGCAACACGCAGACACGCTCGTCCCATAAATGGGGCACCTCGGCACAGGCGCGTTCCAATTCAGTGCGGATCGGCGCCAGCGGCAGGGAATAGTCAACCCATATGAAGACCGACCCGATCAGGCTGGAGGATGAGCGCGTCCAGTTCTGGAAGGGGGTCTCGATGAAATATTGCAGGGGAACCACCAGACGGCGGTCGTCCCAGATGCGTACCACCACGTAGGTGCCGGTGATCTCTTCCACCCGGCCCCATTCCCCCTCGACGATGACCACGTCGTCGAGCCGGATCGGCTGCGTCACGGCGATCTGCAGACCGGCGATGAGATTGCCCAGCACTGGGCGCGCGGCGATACCCGCGACCAGGCCGGCGACGCCGGCGGAGGCGAGCAGGCTGGCACCCACCTGGCGAACCGCGGGAAAGGTCATCAGCATCAGGGCGATACCCACCAGCAGCACTATGAAGCTGAGGCTGCGTACCAGCACCCGATTCTGCGTCTGGATACGCCGCGCCCGCAGGTTGTCCGCCACATCCACGGGATTGCGCAGGGCGATGGTGGCGCCGACGGCCTTGACCGCCCTGAGACCCAGCCAGGTGAAGGCAGCGATGCTCAGCAGACCGGTGAGGTGCTGTACCGCACGCAACAGCGGCAGGGCATCGGGTGCGGAATTCCAGACACCTTGCAGCACTACCAGGGGTACCGCCAGCCGCGCCGGCTTCTCGGCGTACTTCACCAGGTTGCGCGCCAGCAGGAAGGGGTTGGCCAGCCGGCGAACGGCTGCGAACGCGAGCATCAGGAGGATGCTGCTGATCAGCAGGGCGACCCCTGCCGCGATCAGCGTGGTGATCCAGGGGGCGTTGAGCCAACCTGTCCAGTCGATGGCCGTCATGCGCATTTCCTCAGGCAGACGGCTTCCCGGGATCCTGAAAAGCTGACGCGTCGGAATCGCGGGAAGCCTTTCGAGATACCTGTTTTCCGACTGAGGGGCTCCGCCACGGTTCCCCGGGGAATCGGCAAAAGGCTCTGCTCATTAATACCACCCCTGTAGGAAAAAGCTTGTTCGGCTCCCGGTAGATTTTTCTGTCGATCAGTGGGGCGGGATGTCGCACCTCGCGTCTAAGCTCAGAGGAGACCGCGCAGCGGACGCCGGATAGGAGTAGAATTCGCGCCCCAACGAGATACGTCCAGTCAGATGGCGGACCTGCGGAGATCGAGACGGATTTATGAAGCCAGTGGTAGTGGTTGTCGAAGACGAGAACATGTTGCTCGGGCTGATGGAAGAGGTGCTCGAAGGCGAAGGCTTTCAGGTGCATACCTTCGGTACCGCGGACCAAGCCTGGGAATACCTGTCGAGCGCACGTCCGACGCCGGATCTGCTGATCACCGATGTCCGCATGCCAGGTGCCATCGATGGCCTGGAGCTGGCGCGCCGCGTCAAGCAGCAGCTGCCGGGTCTGCCCATCATCGTCTCTTCGGGATATTTCGAAGAACTCCAGCCCGAACGCGCCCCGGATATCTATTATCTGCCCAAGCCCTGGCGCTTCGATGACCTGCTGGCCGGCTGCTTCCGCTTCCTCAATCAGCGCAAAGGCTGATTGCTGTCCGCTGCGGCCTGGTTCCAGGCCGTATGCGCTTCTCGACGCTCAAGGTGTCCGTAGCTGTCCAGCTCTGTACCTAAGCTGATTCCATTTCGTTATTTATCTGACCATCCTTAGATCGTTTAGCTTGGCCTCCATCAGGCATCGAGTCGATGCCGAGGGCGTGCTGCGGCACGCCTGCCGACAAGGAGGCCGTTGTGAATTCGCTGATCAAATCCCTGGTTCTGGCTATAGGTGTGGCAGCCCTGGCAGGGCAGGCGCACGCTGCTGATCTGGTGGTGGGTTACCAGACCGGTGTCGATCCGTCCAAGGTTGCCCAGGCCGATGGCCTCTACGACAAGGCGCTCGGTCAGAAGATCGATTGGCGTCGTTTCAACAGCGGTCCCGAGGTCGTCGCCGCGTTGGCGTCCGGTGATGTGCAGATCGGCAATCTCGGCTCCAGCCCGCTGGCAGCGGCCACCTCGCGCAAGCTGCCGCTGGTGACCTTCATCGTCTCCGCCCAGATCGACTCAGCCGAGGCACTGGTGGTGCGCGATGGCAGCGGTATCGGCAAACCCGAGCAACTGGTCGGCAAGACCATCGCCACCCCCTTCGTCTCCACCTCGCACTACAGCCTGCTCGGAGCGCTCAAGCATTGGGAGGTGGATCCGACCAAGGTCAAGATCGTCAACCTCAATCCTACCGAGATCGCCGCCGCCTGGCGCCGCGGTGACATCGATGGCGCCTTCGTCTGGTCGCCCGCGCTGGGCGAGATCAAGAAGAATGGCAAGGTCCTCGCCGATGCGGCCCAGGTGGGCAGCTGGGGTGCGCCCACCTTCGAGGTCTGGGTGGCGCGCAAGGACTTCGCCGAAAAGCATCCCGAGATCGTTGCTCGATACGCCAAGGTCACCTTGCAGGCCTTCGCCGACTACCAGGCCCACGGCAAAGAATGGAACGCACAGTCCGAGCAGGCCAGGAAAATCGCACGCCTGACCGGCGCCGACGCTGCGGACATTCCCGAATTGCTGGCGGGCTCGCGCTACCCGGACGCCCAGGCGCAACTCGGCCCTGATCTGCTGGGTGGTGGCACGGCCAAGGCCATCGCTCGCACCGCCGAATTCCTCAAGGAACAGAAGCGCATTCCCAAGGTGCTCGACGACTACTCGCCCTATGTCAGCGCCGAGTACGTCCGCAAGGCCCAGTGACGACCCTTCCACGCCACGACTCGCCCCTCTCCGGAGGGGCTTTTTTCCCTGCCGACAGGAGCCGGTCATGAGTCGACTCACCCTGGAACAGGCCAGCCTCGGATTCGTCCGGCGTGGCCGTCTGCAACCCATCCTGCAGCGTCTCGATCTCGCGGTGGAGAAGGGCGCCTCCGTGGTCGTGCTGGGCCCGTCCGGCTGCGGTAAATCCAGCCTGCTCAACGTGCTCGCCGGTTTCCAACCCCTCGATGAAGGGCGCGTGCAGCTCGATGGCCGGATCCTTGAAGGGCCGGGCGGCGAACGCGGCGTGGTGTTCCAGGACGATGCCCTGATGCCCTGGCTCAATGCACTCGATAACGTCGCCCTGGGCCTCCGCCTGCGCGGGCTGAGTCGCCGCGAGCGCGAGACCAGGGCCCGCGAAATGCTCGAGCTGGTGGGGCTGACGCAACATGCCGAGCATGCCATCGGCGAGCTGTCCGGTGGACAGCGCCAACGTCTGGGGCTGGCCCGCGCCCTGGCGGTAGATCCGGATTTCCTGCTGCTGGACGAGCCCTTCGGCGCTCTCGATGCCCTGACCCGGGAACGGATGCAGGTGCTGCTGCTGGACGTCTGGAAACGCACCGGCAAGGGCCTGTTTCTCATCACCCACAGCGTCGACGAGGCGCTGTTCCTGGCGACCGAGCTTCTGGTGCTGGACGGGCCGCCCGCGTGCATCGTCCGCCGCCTGGAGGTGCCTTTCGCCCGCCGCTATCTGGCGGGGGAACCCGTGCGCGAGATCAAGGCCGATCCACGCTTCGCCGAGCTGCGCCAGGAGTTGCTCGATCTCTTTCTGCAGGAGTCTCCCGATCATGCCCTCTGACACCCTGACAACCTCCCTGCGCGATACCCGGGAACGTCGTCGACTGCACCTTGACCGCCGCCGCGTGGCAGCGTTGGGCACCCTGGTTGGCGTGGCGACGCTCTGGTGGAGCGCGACCCATCTGGGTTGGGTGGATACCCTGTTCCTGCCATCTCCCGAGCAACTGCTGGTCGCCCTGCAGGGGTTGCTCGCCGAGGGCTATCTGGACGCCAGTCTCTGGCAGCATCTGGGCACCAGCCTGTTGCGGGTGCTGGCTGCGCTGCTGGCCGCCGTGCTGACCGCGGTACCCCTGGGTATCGCCATGGGCCTCAACCCGACCCTGAATGCCGCTCTGGATCCGCTGGTGGAGTTCTATCGTCCGATTCCGCCGTTGGCCTACCTGCCGCTGATGGTGATCTGGTTCGGCATCGGCGAGCTGTCCAAGGTGCTGCTGATCTATCTGGCGCTGTTCGCGCCCTTGCTGATCGCCACCGTGGGTGGGGTGCGCCGGGTCGATCGGGCGCGACTTCAGGCGGTACGTTGCCTGGGCGCCTCGCGCGGCCAGGTGGTGCGTCACGTCATCCTCCCCAGTGCCTTGCCCGATATCCTCACCGGGCTGCGTATCGCCCTGGGTGTGGGCTGGTCGACCCTGGTGGCCGCTGAACTGATCGCCGCCAATCGGGGCCTGGGCTTCATGGTGCAATCGGCCGCGCAATTCATGGCCACCGAAGTGGTGGTGGTGGGCATCCTGCTGATCGCCAGCATTGCCCTGTCTATCGAACTGGGCCTGCGCGCCCTGCAGCGGCGCTACGCCGGCTGGAACTAGGGAGGCGACGATGACCATTACCTTCGAGCGTCTGAGCCCCGCCCTCGGTGCACGCGTCCATGGCCTGGATCTGCGCGAGCCTCTGGATCCCGCGAGTCATGCCGCACTACACCAGGGTTTGCTGGAGCATCAGGTGTTGTTTCTGCGTGACCAGTTGCTCACGCCACGCCAGCAACGGGACGTGGCAGCCCATTTCGGCGATCTGCACATCCATCCGATCTATCCCAAGCATCCCGAGCAGGCGGAAATCCTGGTGCTGGATACCGAGTTGAACGACCTGAGAGACAACGCGCTCTGGCATACGGATGTCACCTTCATCCAGACGCCGCCGCTGGGGTCGCTGCTCAGCGCGCGCCAGGTGCCTGCCTATGGCGGCGATACCCTCTGGGCGAGCAGTTCGGCGGCCTATGCGGCGTTGTCCGTGCCGTTGCGCGAGTTGCTCGATGGCCTCAGTGCCTGGCATGACCTGAGCAAATCCTTTCCGCTGGAACGCTTCGGCCATACGCCGGAAGGCTTGCAGCGTTTCAACGCGGCACGCGTGGCCAATCCGCCGGTGCGTCATCCGGTGATAAGGGTTCACCCGGAAACCAGGGCCAAAGGGCTTTTCGTCAGCGCCGGCTTCACCACTCGGATCGTCGAGCTGGAAGAGGCCGAGAGCGAGGCGCTGCTGCAATTGCTGTTCGCCCACGCCGCGCGACCGGAATTCCAGGTGCGCTGGCAGTGGCAGGCGGGCGATCTGGCCTTCTGGGACAACCGCATCACCCAGCACTATGCCTGTGACGACTATCGTCCGCAGCGGCGCGTGATGCACCGGGCGACCATTCTGCGTGACCGCCCCTATGGGCCAGGCGAGAGGACGTGATGACCCATCCCGCGGCCGGGATAGGCCAGCATCTCAGCGGGGCGATCAGTTGCCCAGGACGTCGACCAGCCCCAGGACGAAGAACAGCACGATGCACACCGCCGCCACGGCGACGGGGATGAAGCGCGGATCCTTGATCGCCTTCCATATGGCCTGACGATTACTGCGCGACCTTTCCATGACACCGCTCCAGGAGGAAAGCCGGCGAGCTTAAAGCATCGCCGGGGGCGGCGAACAGCGGGGCAGGGCGGCTCTCGTCGGCATTTCCGCCCGCTTCGGCCGCTAGGCGACGCCGATCTTCCACTGTGGCGGTGGCGGCGTGCCGTTGACCGCGAAGTCGCCGACGATGCGATCCTTGTAGATGCGCGGATTATGGGAGGCGAGGGTACGGGCATTGCGCCAGAAGCGATCCAGTCCCTGAGGTTTCAGCGTGGCCGAGGCGCCCAGGGCGTCGAACAGGCGTCCGGACGCGTCGATGATCAGGTCCGTGACCACATTGAGCGACTGGCAGACCTCCAGTTCGGCCAGTTCCACCGCGCGATCCTCGGCCGCCTGGTCATCCGCCTGCCTGAGGTCATGCACGCGCTGCAGCGCCTCGGCATTCTTCAGCGCGATCACTCCAGCGCAGTAGGCGGCGCTGCGCACCTGGCCGACCACGGCCAGCACCTGCGGATCCTGGCTGACTCGGTCGGCATTGCCGATGGTGAAGGTGCGCGTGCGAGCGGCGACCGCGGCCGCCACCTCGCTGCTCATGGCCCGCCCCATGCCTGCCAGGTTGGCGAGGTGGAATACCTGGAAGAAGCCCGGCGAATAGCGGAAGCGCTCGCCGACCGTGACCACGTCCGCGGGCTCCACCCGCACATTGGTAAAGGTGGCCGTGCCGCTGGCGGTCAGCGTCTGGCCGAAGCCATTCCAGTCATCCACCACCTCCACGCCGGGGGCGTCGCGGCGGATGGTCGCCATGACGCGATTGCCGGCGTCATCGGTGGCGCCCACGTCGATCCAGTCCGCATAGAGCGAACCCGTGGTATAGAACTTGGTGCCGGAGAGCAGCAGGGCCTCGCCCTCCCGGCGCAGGCGGGTACTGAATTCGGCCCGCCGGGCATCGCCCACCTCGCTGGAGGCCGGACCCAAGGTTTCACCCGCGGCGATACGGGCGAACCAGCGGCTGCGGCGTGCCTGGTCATCGCTGTTGAGCAAGCCCTCGACAAAGCCCATATGGCCACGCAGCGCCTGCACCAGATTGGAATCGGCCTCACCCAGTTCGATGAGCAGGGCGAACAGTTCCGGCAGGGTGACGCCCGCACCGCCATGCTCGACCGGCAACCGCAAGGCGGTGAAACCGGCCGCCTTCAGCCAGGCCAATTCTTCGACCGGCAGTCGCCGCTGCACCTCGCGTTCTATGGCGCCCGCGCGAATACGCTGGAACAGCGGCTGGAAGCGGCCCGAGAGCTCGGCGTGGCGGGCGGAGGGGCCGGCGCCCCAGCCTGCGGAAATGATGCTCATGGAAGAGAAGCTCCTTCTGGTCGTGTCAGCAGAGAGTCGGGAAGCGCGAGCCCAAGACGAGCCAGTTCGGTATGGGCGGCACGGGTGCAGCCGATCAGCACCATCGCCGCCATCAGGCGCCGGCCGAGGGTTCCCACGAGAGCTACCCGCGCTGTAGCAACGTATCGGGTGCGCGTTGCCGTTCCGACCGATTCAGGGTCGTCAACCTCGATAGCGGAGGGGGGCCTGGGCACGGCGGACGCTTCCAGGCCGGCAACGAACTTCACCTTTGGTGTTCGAGCAGACGGAGCAGGCAGAAGAGTTTTGTCAGACAGCGGCATGGCAAACTTTGAAGTAAGGGAAAGTTGGCGGGAGTGTAGATGAGCGCTCAAGCGCGCCGCCAAGCTTCAAAGCTGCTAAGGATATGTCTTTAATTGATTTCTAATGCAGGTGTTGCTCGCGCAACAGTTGATCGCTGCCAGATCAGTATTTGCTTATAAGCTTATGATTTTTGGGATATTCGGCTATGCAAAGTCAGGCGTGTGAGATGGCTAGAGTGAGGCGTTTAATTAGGTGGAGCTACAAGGGTGCGGTCGTCGAATAACTTATTCTTCATGAAGTAATGCCTTAACGATATTTGGCTTATCTATTGTTCTTCCCTAGAGTCAGCCTTGATTTCTCGTTATCAGGACCCTGCGGTGACTGTCTATCTCGATGCGCGGCACCGCCGCCTGATCAAGCTGCTCCTGCATACCGCCACCGGTCGAAGCGAATGGCCAACCTGGGGGCTGATCGTGGGTGTCTACGCCGGCTGGCTGACGCTCGTCTGGGCGTGGCCGCTACTGGGTTTCTGGATCCTGCCGCCGCTGACGATCCTGGTGGTGCTGCATCAGTCCCTGCAACACGAGTTGATTCATGGCCATCCGACCCGCTGGCCCGGGGTGAACGCCTTTCTCGCCTATCCGCCCCTCGGCCTCTGGTTTCCCTTTCCGCTCTATCGCGACAGCCACCTGGCGCACCATCGGCGCGAGAACCTCACCGATCCGGCCCTCGATCCCGAGAGCCGTTATGTCGATGGCGAACTCTGGGAGCAGCGAGGGCAGGTCGGGCGTGCGCTGCTCTGGATGGACAAGACCCTGATCGGGCGGCTCCTGGTAGGCCCGATCCTGTCGCTGCACGGCATGCTCGACCACGAAGTGCGCCGCGGGCGGCGCGGGGAGCGGGGCGTGCTGCGCGTCTGGCTGATTCATCTGGCGCTGTGTGCAGGCTTGCTCCTGGCGATCCACTGGCTGTCCGGCATGCCCCTGGAGGTCTATGTGCTAGGGGTAGCCTGGCCGGCGCTGGCCGTGGCGCTGATCCGATCCTTCTACGAGCACCGCCCGGCGCCGGATCCTGCACACAGATGCGTACTCAACGAAAGCGGTGGAGCGCTGCGCTGGCTATTCCTGAATAACACCCTGCATCTGGTTCACCATGATCTGCCGGGCTTGTCCTGGTATTTCATTCCACGGATCTATCGAGCCAGGCGCCGTGCCTACCAGGCCCGCAGTGGTGGCTTCCTGTTTTCCGGCTATCGCGAGTTGGGCCGACGTTTTGCCTGGCGCGCGGTGGATGCGCCACTGCATCCTCAAGCGCAAGCCGCGGGTACGCCGCCTGCCATAGTTCCAATCACCAGTTAATACCACCCCTTAAAGGCTGTTCAGCGTCTTTCGACTCCTCTGCTGCAGCCCTCAACGGCGAAGGTATCAGCCTCGATCGCGACGCTATGGTCGTCATGATCGAATACCGTCGTTGCAGCGCAGACGAAGCGACGCAAATTGGGAGCGCTCCGGCTTCGCCAGACAGGGCTGTAGTCGAACGGATGGCTTCCAGGATCGCCTCGTCAGGCCTGGTGTGCATCGCCCCTGGCCGATTTCTGCAGCAGTCTGACCAGGGCGCGGACACTTTCCGGCAGCGCCTCCAGATCCCTGACCAGGATATTTCGCTCGCGCAGCGCCCAGGGCTCTTCGAGCCGTACCGTCTTGATGGCCATGCTTTTGCCGTGATGCTGGGCGGCGGATTCGGGCAGGATGCCGATGCCCACCCTGGCTTCGACCATGCGGCACACGGCCTCGAAACTGGAGAGCTGGATACGCAGATTCAGGGTGGCACCGAGACGCTCCACCTGATCCCGCAGGAAATTCAGCAGGCTGGTGCCCTCGCGCAGGCAGATGTGCTGATAGTCCAGGGTCTCCCGCAAGGTGACCTGGGGCAGGCTCGCCAAGGGATGATCGGTCGGCACGACCAGCGTCAGGCGGTCCATGCTGTAGGGCAGGATCTGCAGGTTGCTGGCCTCGATCAGTCCGGCGGTGATGCCCAGATCCGCTGCCCCGTCGATGACCCCCCTGACGATGTCACGATTGAGACGCTCCTGCAGATCCACCGTCACTCCGGGACGGTCGGCGAGATAGCCGGCCAGCAACGCCGGGAGGAACTCGGTGACCGCCGTGGTGTTGGCGAAGATGCGGATATGTCCGCTGGCATCGCTGTGGTACTCGGTGAATTCGCCTTTGAGGAAATCCACCTGACGCATGACCAGGCGGGCATGTTGCAGCAGGCGCTGACCGGCCGGCGTGAGCTCCACGCCGCGGCTGTCACGGTATAGCAAGCGGATGCCGAATTGGCTTTCGAGAGCCTTTATCCGGGCGCTGGCAGCTGCCGGAGAAAGGGCGGCCCGACGTGCGCCCTGGGTCAGGCTGGGCGATTCGGCGATATGGATGAAAAGCCGCAGGTCAGGCAGGTCGAAATGCATGCTCTTGTCTCGGTACGTCTTTTGGCGTTCAGCCTAGCCGAATGCCGGCTTACGCAAATGTAAATTCACAGAACGAAACAACTCCCCGCAAGCTGATCGAGAGCCTGATGACGGGAGCCAAACATGAACACTACGTCGACCGAAGCCTGGGTGGGCCGGACGCTCGAAACCCAGGAGTTTCTGGGCCAACGCCAGGTTGCGCGCATTGCCCATACCCTCGACGAACCGCCGTTGGCTGCAGGCGAGGCGCTGCCGCCGCTCTGGCACTGGGCCTTCTTCGATAATCCCGTGGCAGGTGCCCAGCTCGGGCCCGATGGTCATGCGGCGCGGGGCACCTTCCTGCCGCCGGCGGAAGGGCGTAATCGCATGTGGGCGGGTGGACGCCTGGAGTTTCTCGGTGAATTGCGCGTTGACGAGCGGGCCCGCTGCATCTCGACGCTGCTGCGGGTCGAGGAGAAGGTGGGCCGCAGCGGCAGCCTGCTGTTCGTGACCGTCGAGCATCGCTATTTCCAGCGCGACGAACTGGTACTGCGCGAGGAGCAGGATCTGGTCTATCGCGAGCCCGGGGCGCCCAAGGCGGGCACCGGCGAAGCCATCGCGCTCGGCGGCTGGGCGGAGTCGGTGGTGCCCGAGCCCACGTTGCTGTTCCGCTATTCCGCGGTGACCTTCAACGGTCATCGCATCCACTACGACTGGCCCTACGCGACCCAGCAGGAGGGCTATGCCGGTCTGGTCGTCCACGGCCCGCTCATCGCGACCCTGTTGCTGCGCAGCTTCCGTCGCGCCCATCCCACCGCGCGGATACGCCAATTCAGTTATCGCGGCGTTCGTCCGCTGATCGCGCCCACTCCCTTCACGCTCAGTGGTCAGGTCATCGCGCCCGGCGAAGCGGAGCTGTGGGCCGGAAATGGCGACGGTGCCGCCCAGGTGGCTCAGTTGCGTTTCGAGTGACAGCGGTGCCCCTATAACGACAAGAGAGAAAACCCCATGCTGGACGAACGACTAGAAGAATTCGCCGCCATTCGCGACGGCGTCCGTGGCCTCTGCGCGGGCTTTCCGGCCGAATACTGGCGCCGAATCGATGAGCAGAAGGGCTTTCCCCAGGACTTCGTCCAGGCGATGACCGAGGCAGGCTGGCTGTCCGCGATGATTCCGGAAGCCTATGGCGGCTCGGGGCTGGGCCTGGCCGAGGCGTCCATCATCCTGGAAGAGGTGAACCGCTGCGGGGGCAACTCCGGCACCATCCATGGGCAGATGTACAACATGTTCACCCTGCTGCGGAACGGCAGCGAAGAACAGAAGAACAGCTATCTGCCACGGCTGGCCAGCGGCGAGCTGCGGCTTCAGTCCATGGGCGTCACCGAGCCCACCACCGGCACCGACACGACCAAGATCAAGACCACGGCGGTGCGCAAGGGCGATCGCTATGTGATCAACGGGCAGAAGGTGTGGATCTCCCGCGTGCAGCATTCCGATCTGATGATCCTGCTGGCGCGGACCACACCCCTGGAGGCCGTCCAGCGCAAGTCCGAAGGTATGTCGATCTTTCTGGTGGATCTGCGTGAGGCCATCGGCAAGGGGCTCACGGTTCGGCCCATCCCCAACATGGTCAACCACGAGACCAACGAACTGTTCTTCGACGAGCTGGAAATTCCCGCCAGCAACCTGATCGGCGAGGAGGGCAAGGGTTTTCGCTACATCCTCGACGGCCTCAATGCCGAACGCACCCTGATTGCCGCGGAATGCATTGGCGATGGCCGCTGGCTCGTCGAGAAGGCCAGTCACTATGCCCGCGACCGGGTGGTATTCGGTCGACCCATCGGGCAGAACCAGGGCGTGCAGTTTCCCATCGCCGAGGCCCATATCGAGATCGAGGCCGCCGATCTGATGCGCTGGCACGCCTGCGATCTGTACGACCGCGGCGAAAACGCCGGGGCTGCGGCCAACATGGCCAAGTACCTGGCGGCCAAGGCCAGCTGGGAGGCGGCCAACGCCTGTCTGCAGACGCACGGTGGCTTTGGCTTCGCCACCGAGTACGACGTCGAGCGCAAGTTTCGCGAGACGCGCCTGTACCAGGTGGCGCCCATCTCCACCAATCTCATTCTTTCTTACGTGGCCGAGCACCTGCTCGAATTGCCGCGCTCGTTCTAGGGTGACTTCCATGACCCATACCGAACGTCTGGCGGCCTATCTTGGCGAGCTGGTCTATGCGGATCTGCCGGCCACCGTCGTCACTCGGACCGAAGAGCTGTTTCTCGACTGGCTGGGCTCCGCACTGGCCAGCGATGGCAGCCATCCCATACCGCTGTTCCATGCCTATGCGCAGACCATGGGCCCCCGCGGGGGGCGGGCCCGGGTACTCGTCGCGCCCTACGGCACCTCGCCGTACTCCGCCGCGCTGGTCAATGGCGCCGCCTCTCATCTGGTGGAGCAGGATGATCTGCACAACAGCTCGGTGCTGCATCCGGGGACGGTGGTCTTTTCCGCCGCACTGGCCGCGGCCCAGGACCTGGGAAAAAGCGGGCAGGAGCTGATCGTCGCCGCGGTCGCCGGCTACGAGGCGGGCATCCGCATCGGTGAATTCCTCGGGCGCTCGCACTATCGGATCTTCCACACCACGGCCACCGTCGGCACCCTGGCCGCGGCGGTGGCGGTGGGCAAATTGCTGGGCTTCAACCGGGAGCAGTTCATCCAGGTGCTTGGCAACGCGGGCACCCAGGCGGCGGGGCTCTGGGAGTTCCTGCGTGACGCGGCGGATTCCAAGCAACTGCATACCGCCAAGGCAGCGGCGGATGGGCTGCTGGCGGCCTATCTCACGGCGCAGGGGCTGACCGGTGCGCGCAACATCCTGGAAGGCGAGCAGGGGATGGCCGCCGGCCTTTCCAGTGACGCCGACGCCCGCCGCCTGAGCGATGGCCTGGGTCAGCGCTGGGCCTTGCTGGAAACCTCGTTCAAGTTCCATGCGTCCTGTCGGCATACCCATCCTGCCGCCGATGCCCTGTTGGACCTGATGCAGCGCGAGCGCCTGGCGCCCGAGGACATCGCCCAGGTGACAGCGCGAGTTCACCAGGGCGCTCTGGACGTGCTCGGTCGCGTAGACGTGCCGCGTACCGTGCATCAGGCGAAGTTTTCCATGGGCACGGTGCTGGGCCTGATCGCCGTCCATGGCAAGGCGCAACTGGGTGAATTCGCGAATTCCGCGCTGAACGATCCCGCGGTCGCGGCCTTCCGCGCGCGAGTCGGCATGCGGCTGGACCCCGAGGTCGATGCCGCCTATCCCCGGCGTTGGCTGGGAAGGGTCGAGGTGACGACCCGCCAGGGCGCCGTTCTACAGGGGCGTATCGACGAGCCCAAGGGTGATCCCGGCAATACCCTCGACCGGGCTGAATTGGAAGACAAGTTCCGCCGGCTGGTCGCCTTCGCCGGCAAACGCCCACCCGTCGAGGCCGAGGCCCTGATCGCCCGGGCCTGGCGGCTGCACGAGGGCGTGGATCTCTACTATTTCACCTGATCTGGAGTGAACCAAGATGGCTGTCGAAAAACCTCGTCCTCTGGATGGCATCACGGTCGTGAGTCTCGAGCATGCGATCGCGGCCCCGTTCTGCTCCCGGCAGCTGGCCGACCTGGGCGCCCGGGTGATCAAGATCGAGCGGCCAGGCAGTGGCGATTTCGCCCGCGGTTACGACGAGCGTGTCGCCGGACTCGCCTCCCACTTCGTCTGGACCAACCGTTCCAAGGAGAGCGTGGCCCTGGATCTCAAGCAGGACGACGCCCTGGCCGTGCTGGAGGGGTTGCTCGCCAAGGCGGACGTCCTGTTGCAGAACCTGGCGCCGGGCGCGGCCAGTCGGCTGGGGCTGGATTTCGACGTCCTGCACGCGCGCTTTCCGCGGCTGATCGTCTGCGACGTGTCCGGCTATGGCGGCGGTGGCCGCTATGAGCGCAAGAAAGCCTACGACCTGCTGATTCAGAGCGAGGCGGGTTTTCTCTCGGTGACGGGGGGACCGGACGATGACCAACTGGCCAAGGCTGGCTGCTCGATCGCGGATATCGCAGCCGGCATGTACGCCTACAGCGGCATCCTGTCGGCGCTGCTGTTGCGGGAGCGGACGGGGGAGGGCAGTCGCGTCGAGGTCAGCATGCTCGAGAGCCTGGTGGAGTGGATGGGCTATCCGCTGTATTACGCCTACGCCGGCATGCCGCCACCCGCGCGCGCCGGCGCCGCCCATTCCACCATCTACCCCTACGGGCCCTTTCCCGCGGGCGATGGCGGCACGGTAATGCTGGGCCTGCAGAATGAGCGGGAGTGGCAGCTCTTCTGTGAGCAGGTGCTGTTGCAGCCGGAACTGGTTAGCGATCCACGATTTTCCGCCAACTTCAAACGCTCGGCGAATCGCGGCGTGCTGCGTGACTTGATCGTCGAGGCGTTCGCCCAGCTCAAGACCGAAGAGGTCATCGCCCGCCTGGAGCGGGCGCAGATCGCCAATGCCCAGGTGAATGACATGGCGGCCGTCTGGGCGCATCCCCAGTTGCGCGAGCGCGATCGCTGGCGTGAGGTCGGCAGTCCGGCCGGTCCCTTGCCCGCCTTGTTGCCACCGGCCAGCAACAGTGCCTTCGAGCCGCGGATGGATCCGGTCCCGGCGCTGGGCGAGCACACCGAAGCGGTATTGCAGGAGCTGGGCTATGACCGCGCCGTGCTGGACGCGTTGCGCCAGCGAGGTGCGCTATGACCCCTACCGCCAACGAGCTTCCCGCTGATCCTCGCTCCGCCCTGTTCGTTCCGGCGACTCGCCCGGAGCGAATCGCCAAGGCCGTGGCCAGCGGTGCCGATGTGGTGATCGTGGACCTGGAGGATGCGGTCGCTGAAGCCGCCAAGACGGCAGCGCGCGGCACCCTCGAACAGGCGCTACTCGCCACGCCTGCCCTGCGGGTCTGGATACGCGTCAACGCCGCCGCTCACTCGGCGCATGGCGACGACCTGGCGCTGTGCCAACGCCTGGGGCAGGTGCTCGGGGTCGTCCTGCCCAAGGCGGAAAGCGCCGCCCAGGTCGAGCGCGTCCATGCCGAGACGGGCAAGCCCGTCTGGCCGATCATCGAGAGCGCCCGGGGGCTGGATCGACTCAAGGAGATCGCCGGGGCTGCCGGGGTGGGGCGCCTGGTGCTCGGAGGTCTGGATCTGGGCCTGGATCTCGGGCTGGAAAGCGGTACGGCGGCAGCCGAACGGCTGCTGGATCAGGCACGCTTTCTACTCCTGCTGGAAGGCCGACTGGCCGGGCTGCCCGCGCCGCTGGACAGCGTCTTTCCGGCCATCGATGACCTGGCCGGTCTGGCGACGGCCACCGCCAGTGCGCGTGACCAGGGCTTCGGCGGCCTGTTGTGCATCCATCCCCGCCAGGTCGCGGTGGTGCATGACAGCCTGCGGCCGACGCCAGCGGAAATCGACTGGGCGCGGCAGGTGATCGCGGCGAGTCAGGGCGACGTGGGGGTCTTCGTCGTCGACGGGAAAATGATCGATGCACCCGTCATCGGGCGGGCTCAACGACTGCTGAGGCGTCTGGAAACAGGGGCTCCGGTGTTAGGCAGAGCTGAAGGCCCTGTTGGGCAATGATGAATTCCACCCCAGGGAGGGGGCGCGTTTAATAAACCCGACCTGATTACAAAAACAAGATGAGGTGTCGCCATGCCCACGTTGACCATCAAGACGCTGTTCTGTGCCGCCGTGTTTTCCTTCGCCGGTTCGCTTTACGCGGCAGATGAAGCGCCCATTACCATCAAGTTTGCCCATGTGGTCGCCGAGCACACGCCCAAGGGGCAGGGCGCGGTGCTGTTCAAGAAGCTCGCGGAAGAGCGCCTGCCCGGCCGGGTGAAGGTCGAGGTCTATCCCAACTCGTCCTTGTTCGGCGACGGCAAGGAAATGGAGGCCCTGCTGCTGGGCGACGTGCAGATGCTGGCCCCTTCGCTGGCCAAGTTCGAGCACTACGCCAAGGCGGTGCAGGTCTTCGATCTGCCTTTCCTGTTCGACGACATGGCCGCGGTCGATCGCTTCCAGGCCGGTCCCCAGGGCAAGGCGTTGCTGACCAGCATGGAAGGCAAGGGCATCACCGGTCTGGCCTACTGGCACAACGGTCTCAAGGTGCTCTCGGCCAACAAGCCGCTACGCGAACCCAGGGACGCCCGCGGCCTCAAGTTCCGTGTCCAGGCCTCTGCAGTCCTCGACGAGCAATTCAAGGCGCTACGCGCCGCACCGCGCAAGATGAGTTTCGCCGAGGTGTACCAGGGCCTGCAGACCGGGGTCGTCAATGGCACCGAGAACACCTGGTCCAACTACTACAGCCAGAAAGTCTACGAGGTTCAGCCTTACTTCACCGAGTCCAACCACGGCCTGATCGACTACATGGTGATCACCAACACCAAGTTCTGGCAGGGCTTGCCCGAAGACGTGCGCACCGAGCTGGACAAGGTGATGGGCGAGGTCACCCTGGAGGTGAACCGCCAGGCCCAGGCACTCAATGACGAGGCGCGCAGCGCCATCGCCAAGGCCGGTACCAGCGAGATCATCGAATTGACCCCCGCGCAACGCGAGGAGTGGCGCAAGACCATGCAACCGGTCTGGAAGAAGTTCGAAGGGGAGATCGGCGGCGAGGTGATCGACGCTGCCGTCAACGCCAACAAGGCCAGCTGAAGACCCGCGAGCGCTTCCTTCTTTCGCCCCCTGTCAGTGCCTGTTGGAGGTTCGTATGCCCGCCGTGACCCGTCTCTGGTGCCGGCTGGAGGAGGCGCTCGTCGCCTTCCTGCTGGCGGCCATGACCCTGATCACCTTCGTCTACGTGGTAGTCAACAACGTTTACGCCGTTTTCTATTATCTGGCCGATCGCCTGGCCTTTCTGGAAAGGCCGCTGCTGGCCATGGGCGACGGCCTTCTCTTCATCTCCCAGGAAATGACCTGGAGCATCGCCCTGACCAAGGCGGTGTTCGGCTGGCTGATCTTCATCGGTCTGGCCTGGGGCGTGCGCATCGGCGCTCACCTGGGGGTCGATCTGCTGGTCAAGACCTTTCCACCCGCCTTGCGCAAGGTGGTCGCCCTGCTGGCGGTCGGCATCTGTATCTGCTATTGCGGACTGATGACCTATTCCAGCCAGCAATGGGTATCGGCGCTGATGAACGCCAACATCGGTGCCGAGGATCTCGACCGCTTCGGTCTGCGTCAGTGGCATATCGTCATGATCGTGCCGATCGGCTTTGCCCTCATGCTCATCCGCTTCGTCGAGGTGTTCCTGCGCATCCTGCGCAACGAGCAGAACGGCTTCGGTGGACACAGTGAAGCCGAGGATGCCCTCCGGCTCGTCGACGGCCAGCCCGGCACGGAGCGCCAGTCATGACCATTGCCTTCCTGTTCCTGGCGCTGTTCGCCCTCATGTTCATCGGCATTCCGGTGGCCATCTCCCTGGGGCTTTCCAGTGCCCTCACCATCCTGCTGTTCAGCAACGACTCGGTGCGCTCGCTGGCCATCAAGCTGTTCGAGACCAGCGAGCACTACACCCTGATGGCCATTCCGTTCTTTCTCCTGGCCGGAGCCTTCATGACCACGGGCGGGGTAGCTCATCGGCTGATCGAGTTCGCCAACGCCTGCGTCGGCCATATCAGGGGCGGATTGGCCATCGCCGCGATCCTGGCCTGCATGCTGTTCGCCGCCCTCTGCGGATCGTCGCCAGCCACCGTCGCCGCGGTGGGCTCCATCGTCATCGCCGGCATGGTCCGTTCGGGCTACAAGCGCGAATTCGCGGCAGGCATCGTCTGCAATGCCGGCACCCTGGGGATTCTCATCCCGCCCTCCATCGTCATGGTGGTCTATGCGACGGCCACCGAATCCTCGGTGGGCAAGCTGTTCATGGCGGGGGTGGTACCGGGGTTGCTGCTGGGGCTGGTGCTGATGGTGACCATCTACATCATTGCCCGCATCAAGAACATTCCGGCGCTGCCGCGAGCCTCGTTCCAGGAGGTGTTGCGCACCGGACGGCGCGCCATCTGGGGTCTGATGCTGATCGTCATCATCCTCGGCGGCATCTATTCCGGCATGTTCACCCCCACAGAAGCGGCGGCGGTCTCGGCGATCTATGCAGCCATCGTCGCGGTCTTCGTGCACAAGGACATGAAGCTGCGGCAGTGCCAGCGGGTGTTGATCGACGCAGCCAAGCTGTCTGTCGTACTGATGTTCATCATCGCCAACGCCATGCTCTTCGCCCACGTCCTGACCACCGAGCAGATTCCCCAGTCGATCACCCGCTGGGTAGTGGATCAAGGCTTCTCGCCAGTGGAATTCCTGATCGTGGTAAACATCGTGCTGCTGATCGCGGGCACCTTCATGGAGCCGTCGGCGATCATCCTGATTCTCGCACCCATCCTCTTCCCGATCGCCGTTCAGCTCGGGATAGATCCGATCCATCTGGGGATCATCATGGTGGTCAACATGGAGATCGGACTGATCACACCGCCGACAGGGCTCAATCTGTTCGTCACCTCAGCGGTGACCGGCATGCCACTCACCACCACCATCAAGGCCGTTTCCCCCTGGCTGCTGGTGATGCTCGCCTTCCTCATCCTGGTGACCTACGTGCCTTATCTGTCCCTGGCCTTGCCGAACTGGTTGGGCATGACCTGAGGCAGAAGAGGGTGACTGGGTGAAGAGTCCGGCGACGTGCGACCGGACTCTTCGCTGTAGCGGCTGAGGCGACGCCACGAACGGAACGATCAATCACGACCGTCCTTGTCGCTACGCGGCCCATGAAGCGATCCTCGATTAATACCACCCCTATGTAGGTCGAGCTGCTACCCTCCGATTCCTCTTACACGAGCATGTCATGGAGACAAGGACCACCCATCTCTAATTCCGCTCTTGGTCCTGGGCAGCTCGTCTTGCTAGCGTTCGCCGCTCAATCAGCGAAGAAGGCAGGGAGACAGGATGACCAACACAACTCATGACGTCATTGTCCTGGGCCTGGGCGCCATGGGCGCGGCCACGCTTTACCAACTGGCCAGGCGCGGAGTGAAGGTCGCAGGCATCGATCGCTATACGCCGCCCCATGACCTTGGCTCCAGTCACGGCGCGACACGCATTACTCGCCAGGCGGTGGGCGAGGGCGCAGCCTACGTACCCTTGGCGATTCGCTCGCAGCAACTCTGGCGCGAGCTGGAGGCGGAGCAGAACGTCAGCCTGTTCGAGCAGTGCGGGGTACTGATCATGACCGCCACCGCGACGGCAACCTCCCATCACGGTCGCCCGGATTTTACCCAGGCCACCCTGGAGCTGGCGCGCCAGTACGGGATCCCTCATGAAGCCTGGGATGGCGCCGCCATTCGCCAGCGGTTTCCGCAATTCCGGGTAGCGGAAGACGCGCTGGGCTATTTCGAACCAGGTGGGGGTTATCTCTATCCGGAAGCCTGTATCCAGGCGCAACTGGACGGCGCGCGCGAGCGGGGTGCCCAGATCCATACCGATACCGTCATCGAACGGCTGGAGACGGACGAGCAGGGCGTATTGCTGCATTCGGCCCAGGGCCGTTGGCGGGCGAAGCGGGTCGTCGTCGCCGCCGGCATGTGGAGCGCTGAATTGCTGGGCGCACCTTTCGACCGGCTGCTGCGCGTCTGCCGTCAGACCCTGCACTGGTTCGAAGTCGCCAGGCCCGAACTGTTTCCGGCGGATTCACCGAGTTTCATCCTCGCCCATGGCAGTGGCGACAGCGATCTCTTCTACGGCTTTCCACCTCTGCCTGGCGAAAATGCCGTGAAGGTCGCCACGGAACAATACCGCGATAATACCACCCCTATAGAAGTTGAAAGATTTCTCAATCCTGAAGAGTCAAGCGAGCTGTTCAGTAATCAAGTGGGGAGCTGGGTTGACGGTCTTTCAAGCCGGGCGGTGCGCAGCGCTGTCTGCGCCTACACCGTGACGCCCGACTTCGGCTTCATCGTCGACGAACACCCGGCGCTACCGGGCGTGACCGTGGTGAGTGCCTGTTCGGAGCATGGCTTCAAGCATTCGGCCGCGCTGGGCGAAGCGCTCGCCCAGCGCGTGACCGCCGGGCGCAGCGACATCGATCTCGGCAGCTTCGGCCTGGCGCGATTCGGCTAGCGGCTGCGCACCGTCAGGGTGACCAGCCGGGTCACCACCAGGGCGATGTACATGACACCGGAGAACTGGCCGAGCATGACCAGCGAGCGGGCCATCGGCTTGATCGGGTAGATATCGCTCAGGCCGACGCCGGAGAGGATGGCGAAGCTGACGTAGAGCAGCTCGGTCCAGGTGCGTGCGGCCAGGGGATCGTTGGCGGCGGTGAAGCTGTTGGGCTGCAGGATCTGGCAGGCGGAGTAGGCGTGGGCGAAGGCCCAGGCCAGCAGGGTGAAGGTCGCACCCACGGCGAAGAGTTCATCGGTGGTCGCCCGCTGGTCTTCCATCATGTAGGCGATGAGACTGCCCGCGGCATAGAAGTAGAAGACCGCATCGAGGATGGCCAGGGACACCACCAGGTGGCGATTGCCCTGCCACTCCACCAGTACCGTGAGCACCAGGATGCAGCCGGCGAGAATGAACCCCAGCCACTGGATGGTCGGGCTCCGTCGCACCATGCGCAGGGCGGTAGCGAGGACGATGATGCCAAAGGCACCGATGATGGCGCGCCCATGTTCTTCCTGCTCCACGAAGGGGTAGAGCAGCAGCCCGAGCAACTGGATGAACAGCAGGTTGGCGGAGGGGTAACGGACCAGGTAGTGCAGCGGACTCTTCATCGCGACTCGGCGAAAGGCTCAGGGGCGGCCAGCGTAGCGGGTGGCGAAGCGCTTCGCCACGGGAGCCTCGTGCTCCCGTGGCGCGGACCTCAGGCCGCCTTGCGGCGAGTAGAGCGCAGCAGGATGGTCAGGACACCCAGCAGCGGCATGTAGGAACACAGCTGGTAGACGTATTCGATGCCGCGATGGTCAGCGAGATTGCCCAGTCCCGCGGCGGCGATGGCACTGACGCCGAACATCAGGCCGAAGAAGATCCCGGCGATCATGCCCACGTTGCCTGGTACCAGCTCCTGGGCGTAGACCACGATGGCCGAGAAGGCCGAGGCCAGGATGAAGCCGATGATCACGCTGAGCACACTGGTCCAGAACAGATCGACATAGGGCAGGGCGAGGGTGAAGGGCGCCGCGCCCAGGATCGAGAACCAGATGACCGCCTTGCGGCCGATGCGGTCGCCGATGGGACCACCGAAGAAGGTTCCGGCCGCGACCGCACCCAGGAAGAGAAAGAGGTGCAGCTGGGAGCTGGCCACCGAGAGGCCGAAACGCTCGATGAGATAGAAGGTGAAGTAGCTGGTGATGCTGGCCATGTAGATGTACTTGGAGAATACCAGCAGCGCCAGCACGATCAGCGCGAAGGTCACCTGGCCGCGCGACAGGCCGTGGCTGACCGCGGCCACCTTGCGCCCCTTGGCGCTACGCAGGTGATTGCGGTACCAGCGCGACAGCCCGTATTGCACGCCGATGGCGAACAACGCGAAGAGCGCGAACCAGGCGACATGAGTCTGACCATAGGGAATGACGATGGCTGCCGCCAGCAGGGGGCCGATGGCGGTGCCGGCGTTGCCACCGACCTGGAAGGTGGATTGCGCCAGGCCGAAGCGTCCTCCCGAAGCCAGGCGGGCTACCCGCGAGGTTTCCGGGTGAAAGGTCGAGGAGCCGACGCCGATCAGCGCCGAAGCGGCCAGGATCGCGGGAAAACTGCCGACAAAGGCGAGCAGCAGTACGCCAACCAGGGTACAGACCATGCCGGCGGGCAGCAGATAGGGTTTAGGATGGCGGTCGGTATGGAAGCCGATCCAGGGTTGCAGCAGGGAGGCGGTGATCTGGAACGCCAGGGTGATCAGACCGATCTGGGTAAAAGTCAGACCATAACTGTCCTTGAGCATTGGATAGATCGAGGGCAGGACGGATTGGATCAGGTCGTTGATGAGGTGAGCCAGCGCACAGGAGGTGAGGATTCCCGCCACCATCGGCGAGGCGCCGGCCAGGGCGGCGGGGGGATTTTCGCCAGGAACGGCTGACGTGGCAGAGGAAACGGCCATGCAGGTATTACCCTTATTATTTATGTCCAGCCGCTCACTGTGGCATCCTGTGGTATCGGAATCCAGTGCCAGTTACCGGATGTTTCCGGCAACCGACCCCACGCCACCCGGGCGCTTGACCTGGCTGGGGATAGATCGCACCTTCCACTCTTTTCACGCTTTTTGTAATGGCAGATCCCATGACAGCCAAAGATCCACTGCTCCTCGACCAGCAACTCTGCTTTTCCCTGTACTCGGCTTCGCTGGCGATGACGCAACTCTACAAGCCCCTGCTGGAGAGCATGGGCCTGACCTTCCCGCAGTACCTGATCATGCTGGTGCTCTGGGAGCATGACGGCCTCACGCTCAAGGAATTGTCCAATCGGCTGCGGCAGGATTCCGGTGCCCTGACCCCCGTGGTCAAGCGCCTCGAGGCCGCCGGGCTGGTCACGCGCCGTCGCAGTGCCGAAGACGAGCGCAACCTGTCGATCGAACTGACGCCCGCGGGTCGCGCACTGCGCGATCAGGCCAATGGGGTCAACAGCCGGGTGCGGCAGGTCTGCGCCCTGGGCGATGCGGGCCTGGATGATCTGCGCGAGACCCTGGTCATGCTGCGCACTCGGCTGGACGAGGAAGGTAACCCGACGTGAACCAACCGGGTACGAGCGGTTCCCATGGCTACAGTCGCCGGGGAATTCGCATGACCTTCAAGTACCAGCCTGACCAGGATTACCTGCTCGTGGATCTCACCAGCGGGCGCACTGCGGGCAAGCTGCTGCAGGGCGAATTGCATATCGCCGAAAGCTGCCAGGGGGAAGATCCCCGGACCTACGCCCAGCTGCTCGACGAGAAAACGCTGCGCAGCACCCTGGGTGACGAGGTCGGGCAGCGCGAGGGCGATATCCTCACCCTGCGTCGCACCGGCATCAAGCTGCGCCTGGTACCCCTGGAAATCGCCTGTGACTAGGCGTCGCGACGCCTGAGGATCGCCCTGAACAACCAGGCGACCAGGGCCACGTTGATCAGCGCCAGCAGGCAGAGCAGACCCAGCACCGCCTGGGGGCCGTGGCGTTCCAAGACATAGCCGCAGAGCAGGGGCGTGGCGGCCTGGCCAAGTAATGCCGGGCGCGCCATGCGTCCGAGGATGGTGGCGTATTCCGCTGGACCCCAGAGCGCCAATGGCAGGGCACCACGAATGATGGCCCTCAGGCCATTGCCCGCACCGAAGATCACCAGACCCACGACCGTCACCCAGACCAGGCCGGGCCCCAGGGTCACCAGCAGCAGGCCGGCGGCTGTGCAGACCACCGAGGCCAGGGCCGTCCACAACGGGTGGCCGTTGCGGTTGAGCAGGTCGATGATCCGCGAGGCGACCTGACTTGGCCCCAGGCAGGCGCTCAGGGCCACGGCGCTGGCCAGGCTGTAGCCGATCCCCTGCAACAGGGTGATCAGCTGGATGGAGATGGCTGTCATCAGCACCGCGCCCAGGGTAAAAAGGGCCGTGAGTACGGTGTACAGGGCGCTATTCACCGGTACCGCCGCAGCCGCCTGGTTGGGCCGCGGTGCCTGGGTCGAGAGGGCCGGCGCGGGCAAGGCGCGTCGATACAGCGGCCAGATCGTCAGCAACAGGACGGCCGCATAGACCAGGCAGGCGCCGCGCCAGCCCAGATGACTCACCATGAAGGCGGCGACGGGCCAGGTAATGGCAGTGCAGAAGCCGGAGACCAGGGTGATGCCGCTGATCGCCGAGCGGGCCTGGGTGCCGTAGCAGGTGCCCAGGGTCGCGAACAATGCATCGTACAGACCCGCGGCCATGCCGATACCCATCACCACCCAGGCGAGCAGGAACAGTGGCAGATGCTGGGCGCTGGCCATCAGGGTCAGCCCGGCGGCCACCCCCACGCCGCTCAGCGACAGCAGCGTGCGGCCGCCCTGGCGGGCGATCAGGCGGCCGCACGCCGGTGCGAGCAGGCCGGAGACCAGAACCCCAAGCGAGAGACCGCCATAGACCCATTGCCGGGACCAGCCGGTCTCCTGTACCACCGGATCGGCCAGCACCGCGAGAATGAAAAAGGAGCCGCCCCAGACGAGGATCTGGGCGATGCCGAGCAGCAGGATCTGGAAAGGCGAAGCCTTGACGGTAGGGGTGGTCATGACAGCGTCGAGCAGGGTGGCGAACGGAGGGGAAGGACCTTAGCCCCAGTTACCTTTCGCCGCAATCGTATGATTTTTTCGGGCAATGGCATTTTGTAATCAACTCGACATCTTGCTTGCCTAGGCTGCTGTGCTTGACCGTCTTCCTGCAGTGACGCCCCCATGCTTCGGATCCTCGCGCCCCTTCGCCGCCTGTCTCGCCGCTCCTGGCTGAGAGCCCTCAAGACCGGCCCGCGGATGCTGTTCTCCTTTACCTTCGCCGCCGTGCTGCTCGCCGGATTGGGCAGCTTTTCGCTGTGGGAGATGCAGCAGCTGCGCCGTCAGGCCCTGAGCATGGAGCAGGACTGGTTACCCAGTATCGCCATCGCCGATTCCCTGGCGATCAACCTCGGCAAGCTGCGCAGCCAGGCCTCGGGGGTCCTGCTCAATGCCGAGGATCCGGGCGCCGTGGCCATGAGCCGGGTCACCCTGGAGCAACTGGTCAACGAAACCGATCAGCTGTTCCGGGACTATGCGCCGGTCGTCACCGACGCGACCGAAGGGGATTCGATCAAGGCCCTGCATGAGGCCTATCTGCCTTTCGTGGAAGGCCTGCGCGAAGAGGTGCGCCTGATCGAGCAGCAGCAGGTCCTGGCCGCGCGGATGCAGCTGGATACCGTGGTGGGCCTCAAGGGCGACCTGATGGACATGCAGGTGCAATTGCTGCGCGAATTGAACAAGCAGGGCGCGGCCCAGGCCAAGGAGGTGGCGAACGTGCAGTTCCTGCAGGCCCGCGCCATCGTCTGGTCTGTCATTGGCGGTGCCATTCTGCTGCTGCTGCTCCTGGCCTGGCGACTGACGCGTAGCGTGGTGCAGCCGCTGCGCCAGGCGTTGGACATCTCCGGCGGCATCGCCGCGGGTGATCTGCGGCAGAACATCCAGCCCCGGGGACGCGACGAGGCAGCCATGCTGCTGCTGGCGCTGGAGCGTATGCAGGGTAATCTGCGCGAGGTGCTGGCCCATACCGGCAACGCCTCGGAGCAACTGGCTTCGGCCTCGACCCAGGTGAGTGCCGTGATGGATGAAAGCTGCCGCAACCTGGAGCAGCAGACGACCGATATCCAGCATGCGGCCAATGCCGTCACCCAGCTCAATCAGGCGGTCCAGGCGGTGTGCGAGCACGCGACCTCCACCTCCGCCGAATCGCAACGCTGCGTCGATCAGGCCAAGCAGGGGCAGACGCAGGTCCGCCAGACGCTGGCCGCCATCACCCAGCTGGTGGGCAATGTGGACGAGGCGGCCAACCAGGCCGACCAGCTGGCCGAGCAATCCAAGGGCATCAGCAAGATGCTCGATGTCATCCGCAACGTCGCCGAGCAGACCAACCTGCTGGCGCTCAACGCCGCCATCGAGGCGGCCCGTGCCGGGGACGCCGGACGCGGCTTCGCCGTGGTGGCCGACGAGGTGCGTGGCCTGGCTCGCCGTACGGGTGACTCTACCCGCGAGATCGAAGGCCTGATCGACGGCATGCAGCAGGTCAGCGAGAAGACGGTGACCGCCCTGGATCAGAGTCGCCTCCAGGCCAGCCACACCCGCGACCAGGCCCAGGCGACCTGGCAGGTGCTGGAAGGCATCACCCAGGCCATCACCGCCATCGGCCAGCGCAACGACGCCATCGCCGCGGCCACCGAAGAGCAGACGGCTACCACGGCGGCGGTCGATCGCAACCTGACGCTGATTCGCGACGCGGCGACCCAGACCGCCGCCGGCGCCCAGCAGACCAGTGCCAGCAGCCAGCAGCTTTCCGCCCTGGCCGCCGATCTGCACGGCGCCCTGCAGCGCTTCGTGGTCTAGGACGGGCGGGCTTTCAGGCCGCCAGCATCACCCGATCGCGGCCTTCCTGCTTGCCGCGGTAGAGCGCCTGGTCGGCACGCTCCAGGGCGCTGGCGAAAGCCTCGCAATCGCGAATCTCGCACACTGCCAGGGTCGCCGTGACCCGCGCGGGACCGCGTTCGAGCGAATGGGTCACGTCGGTCAGGCGCTGGCGGATGCGTTCCGCCACGCCCCAGGCCACTTCGGTCCGCGCCTGGGGCAGCAACACCAGGAATTCCTCGCCGCCCCAGCGCGCCGCCAGATCGGAATGGCGCACCTCGCGGCGGATGACGTCGGCGATGCCCTGCAGCACCAGATCGCCGCAATCATGGCCGAAGCGATCATTGATGTGCTTGAAGTGATCCACGTCGAAGAGGATGAGGCTGCCGGTCACGCCACTGTGCTGGTCGGCCTGGTCGAGAATCCGCCGGCGGTTGTAGAGGTTGGTGAGGCTGTCGTGACTGGCGGAATGCAGCAGATCCAGCTGCATCTTGGTGCTGTGGTGGAAGGAGGCGCCGGTGCCGTAGAGCAGCAGTAGCAGGGCGCTAATGACGTTGAGCACGCCGAACAGCTTCATCGCCAGGGGCGCGAGAGCCGCGGGAGGGTGCAGCAGGTAGCCGCCAGCCAGGGTCACGAGGATTCCCAGCACCAGCAGCAGATGGCGGATCGGCGCGGTGCGGTAGTTGTAGATGACGATCGGCAGGATGCACAGCACGTAGTAGTGGAAGTTGCTATCCCAGCCGAGTTGCCAGGTGGCGATCCAGGCGTGGGCGACGATCTCGCAGCACATGGTCAGGCTGGCGATGCGATAACGGCGCTGGCGCAGGGCGGCCAGGCAGCCCACGTAGGCCGCGATGCTGAGCACGTTGGCCCAGGCCATCAGGATCTCGTCGAGCAGGACGAAAATGATCAGCAACGCCACATGAATGGCCATGGCTGCCTGAACCACAGGTTTGGCGACTTGCCAGAATTTGCCCAGGGAGTCGTTGAGAGCCTGGTTGCGATCACGATAGGAAAGAGCAGTCATGAAGGGGTCACCATAAAGCAGCGCGCCAATGATAAATGCGCTAACAGTAAGCTTAATGGCAAACGGCCAGTCCGGGTGATCCTTTAGCCGAATGGAGGCTGGAAAGGATCGAGTGGAGCGCTGCCGCGACCATCGGCGCGCCTGACTGCGGTGCTGTGCCCGGATTCGTCCGCGCTATCCGCCCAGCCGCCTGCTGATGGCCTGGGCGGCGGCGTGCAGACGGCTCGCAGCGGCGCCTCCGACCTCGGCCTGGAAGCCTGGCGCGGCGCCGACCAGGGTCAGCACCCCGGCCAGCCGGCCGCCGGCTCCAAACAGCGGTGCGGACAGCGCATTGACGCCCGCCATCAGCAGGCCATGCACCGGTTGGATATGGGTCTCCCGCAGCTGGCGTGCACCTTCCGCCAGTTCCACCGCGCTGGGGGCATCCGGCCGGTGCAATTCTTCCGCGCGCAATGCCGCGGTCTCGACATCCGGCAGGAAGGTATTGAACACCAGGCCCGTGGAAGAGCCCAGCAGCGGCAGCACCGAGCCGACCTGGGTCACCAGGGTGACGGCGCGCAGCGCCTGTTCCACCAGCACCACGGTCGGCCCCTTGTTACCCCAGACCGCCAGAAAGCTGGTTTCGCCGACCTCGTCGCGCAGGTCGGCCAGCAGTGGCGCCGCCAGCTTCACCACATCCAGTCGACCCAGGGCGGCCAGGCCAACGAAGAGGGCGGCCTGGCCGAGTCCGTAGTGATTGGTGCGCGGATCCTGCTCGGCGAACCCGCTGGCGATCAGCGCCTGCAGGTAGCGGTGCACCTTGCTGGCGGGCATGTCCAGGTGACTGGCCAGGCGTGACAGGGACGTGGACGGCGCCAGCTCGGCGAGGGCCTTGAGGATGTCGGTGCCGACCTCGGCCGCCTGCACCTTCTGGCGTCGTGGGGGGGCTGCTTCGGGAGTGTTCGTCATCGGTTCGATCGCACGGGGAAAGGCAGCGTTATAGCTTGACGCTCTGCCGGGTTCAATTTACTTTTTGCGTAAACCTATTACGCATAATGGGTGGCCCAGGTGAACCGACAAGAACAAGCAGCAACGCCAGTGACCTACCAGTCCGGCTTTGGCAATCACTTCAGCACCGAGGCGCTGCCGGGCGCCCTGCCGATCGGGCAGAATTCGCCGCAACGAGCGCCCTTCGGCCTCTATGCCGAGCAACTTTCCGGGACGGCCTTTACCGTGCCGCGCCACGAGGCTCGGCGCTCCTGGCTGTATCGGCTCAGGCCATCGGCCGCCCATGGCCGCTTTCAGCGCTGCACCGGCCAGTTGACCGGCGCCGAACTGGGCGCCCCCACGCCCAATCGCCTGCGCTGGAACCCCTTGCCGATCCCGGCAGTAGCCACCGATTTTCTCGCCGGGCTGGAGCGGATCGTCGCCACCGCCGCGGGTGACCAGGCCGAGGGCGTCAGTCTCTATCGCTATGCCGCCAATGCCAGCATGACCGGTGTCTTCTACGACGCCGATGGAGAATTGCTGATCGTGCCGGAGCGGGGGCGGTTGGACCTGGTCACTGAGCTGGGCCTGCTCCGCATCGAGCCGCAGGAGATCGCGGTGATTCCACGCGGCCTGAAATTCCGGGTAGAGCTGGAGGAGGGCGAACCGGTACGGGGTTACGTCTGCGAAAACCACGGTCGCTCTCTGCGGTTGCCCGAGCTGGGTCCGATCGGCAGCAACGGTCTGGCCAATCCGCGTGATTTCCAGGCGCCCGTGGCCCGCTTCGAGGATCTGGAGGCACCCACCCGGCTGGTTCAGAAATTCCTCGGCGAACTCTGGGAGACCGAGCTGGATCACTCGCCGCTGGACGTGGTCGCCTGGCATGGCAACAACGTGCCCTACAAATACGACCTGCGCCGCTTCAATACCCTGGGCACCGTGAGTTTCGATCATCCCGATCCGTCGATCTTCACCGTGCTGACCGCGCCCGGGACCAGCGAAGGGGTAGCCAACATCGATTTCGTGATCTTTCCACCTCGCTGGATGGTCGCGGAGAACACCTTTCGTCCGCCCTGGTTCCACCGCAACCTGATGAACGAATTCATGGGTCTGATCCAGGGCGCCTACGACGCCAAGGCCGCTGGCTTCGCGCCGGGTGGGGCCTCCCTGCACGGCTGCATGAGTGCTCATGGCCCGGACCATGTTTCCACCCAGAACGCCATCGCCGCCGAACTGCGGCCGCACCGGATCGAGAACACTATGGCCTTCATGTTCGAAACCGGACGCGTCCTGCGGCCGACCCTTCACGCCCTGGCATCGCCGCTGCTGCAGCCCGACTACGATGCCTGCTGGACGGGCCTCGCCAAGACCTTCGTCGCGCCCGGCGCAGGAGCATCGGCATGACCCACGAACTGCACAGCTGGGTCGCCTCGGCCAATGGCCATGCGGATTTTTCCCTGCACAACCTGCCCCTGGGCGTGTTCAGTCGCGGAGAGGAGACGCCCCGCGGGGGCGTGGCGGTGGGTGACTTCATCCTCGATCTGGGTTTCGCTCTCGAAGCGGGTCTGTTCCGCGGCGAAGCCCAGCGGGCCGCCGAACTGGCTGCCCAGGAAACGCTCAATGCCTTCTTCGCCGCCGGCAGGCCGGCGCGGGTCGCCTTGCGCCAGGCCCTGCAGGCGCTGCTGCGTGCCGATCATCCGCAGCGCGAGCAACTCGAGGAGCTGGCCGAGTATCTGCTGGCCCCCCAGAGCGCCTGCCGGATGCACCTGCCCGCGCGGGTCGGTGACTACACGGATTTCTATGTCGGCATCCACCATGCCACCCAGATCGGTCGGCTGTTCCGCCCGGACAATCCGCTGCTGCCCAACTACAAGCACGTGCCCATTGCCTACCATGGCCGTGCTTCCACCCTCGGGGTTTCTGGCGAGACGTTCAGGCGACCCAAGGGCCAGACGCTGCCGGCCGGGCAGGAGGCGCCGGTATTCGGGCCTTGCCGCCGGCTGGACTACGAGCTGGAGCTGGGTATCTGGATCGGCCCGGGCAATGCCCAGGGCGAGTCCATCGCCATCGGCAACGCGGCGGAGCATATCGCCGGTTTCTGTTTGCTCAACGACTGGTCGGCGCGGGACATCCAGGCCTGGGAATACCAGCCGCTGGGCCCCTTCCTGTCGAAGAGTTTCGCCAGCACCCTGTCGCCCTGGGTGGTGACCGCGGAAGCCCTGGCACCCTATCGCCAGGCGCAGCCAGCGCGGCCTACCGGGGATCCCCGGCCCCTGGCCTATCTGTACGACGCGCACGACCAGGCCCAGGGCGCGCTGGACATCGAACTGGAAGTATTGCTGCGCACGCCGCGCATGGTGGAGCAGGGATTGCCCGCGCAGCGGATCGCCCTGAGCAACACCCTGAACATGTACTGGACGGCGGCGCAGATGGTGACCCATCACACCGTCAATGGCTGTGCCCTGCGGCCTGGCGACTTCTTTGGGTCAGGTACCCTGTCCGGGCCGGATGCCGGCAGTTGCGGCAGCCTGCTGGAGCTCACCCAAGGCGGCAAGCAGCCGCTGCAACTGCCAGGCGGCGAGACCCGTACCTTTCTGGAAGACGGTGACGAGGTCATCCTCAGGGCGCGCTGTCAGCGGCCTGGACTGCCCACGATCGGATTCGGCGAATGCCGCGGCCAGGTGCTGGCGGCAGGCTAGGGCAGTGCAGGTTGCCACCGGCCTGAGTGGCGTTGACAAGGCCCCTGGGCAGGTGCAGATTCCTTTTAACGTAATGAACTTACGCATAATAAGAAGCCGGCAGGCGATCGCGGGGCAGTGTCGATGGACCTCTTCACCTATTACCGTTCGACCTCGGCCTATCGGGTCCGCCTGGCCCTGGCGCTGAAGGGACTGGACTACCATGCCGTGCCGGTCAATCTGCTGGCCGGCGAGCAGCGCCAGCCGGCCTATCGAACGCTCAATGCCCTGGGACGACTGCCCAGCCTGCGCCTCGACGGCGGCGAGGTGCTGAACCAGTCCCCCGCCATCCTCGAATACCTCGAAGAACGCTATCCAGCGGTGCCCTTACTGCCGGCCGAGCCGCTGCTGCGGGCCCGGCATCGGGGGGTCGCCGCCCTGATCGCCTGCGATGTCCATCCGCTGCACAACGTCTCGGTGCTCAACCGCCTGCGCGGCCTGGGCCTGGAAGAGCCGGCCATCCTCGACTGGATCTCGCACTGGATCGGCGAAGGCCTGGCAGCGGTGGAGACGCAGATCGGACCCAGTGGCTTCTGTTTCGGCGACGTCGGGCTGGCGGACGTCTATCTGCTGCCCCAGCTCTATGCGGCGCGGCGTTTCCAGGTGGACCTGTCGCCTTATCCGCGCCTCCTGCGGGTGGAAGCCCTGGCCGCCGCGCATCCGGCTTTCCAGCAGGCGCGCCCCGAGGTTCAGCCGGATACCCCGGCACAGGTGGCCCCGTGAGGCGCCTGGGCTGTCAGCTTCTCCTGGGCGATTTCCTCGCCCGCAGCGTGCGCGGCATTTCCTGCGCGCCGCCCCTGACGGGGTGCTAGCCCGCGTTACCGACAACGTCCGTCACGTTACCCGTCAAGGAGCCAGTCATGGCCGATCTGTTTGAAAATCCCATGGGCCTCATGGGTTTCGAGTTCATCGAATTCGCTTCGCCCACGCCCAATGTCATCGAACCCGTACTGGAAAGCCTTGGCTTCAGCCACGTCGCCAACCACCGATCCAAGGACGTGGTGCTGTTCCGCCAGGGCGACATCAACGCCATCGTCAATCGCGAGAAGACCGGCCATGCGGCCTATTTCGCCGCCGAGCATGGCCCTTCCGTGTGCGGCATGGCCTTTCGTTGCCGCGACTCCCACCACGCCTATGCCAAGGCGCTGGAGCTGGGCGCCCAGGCGATGGACATGCCTACCGGCCCGATGGAACTGCGGCTGCCGGCGATCAGGGGCATCGGCGGTGCGCCGCTGTACCTCATCGATCGCTACGAGGAGGGCAGCTCGATCTACGACATCGATTTCGTGTTTCTGGAGGGCGTCGAGCGCAAGCCGGTGGGCGCCGGCCTCAAGGTCATCGACCACCTGACCCACAACGTCTATCGCGGGCGCATGGCCTACTGGGCCGACTTCTACGAACGGCTGTTCAACTTCCGCGAGCTGCGCTACTTCGACATCAAGGGCGAGTACACCGGTTTGACCTCCAAGGCCATGACCGCGCCGGACGGCCTGGTGCGTATCCCGCTCAACGAGGAATCCTCCAAAGAGGCTGGGCAGATCGAGGAATTCCTCATGCAGTTCAACGGCGAGGGCATCCAACACGTGGCCTTTCTCACCGATGACCTAGTGGCCACCTGGGATCGGCTCAAGGCCTATGGCACGCGTTTCATGACCGCGCCGCCGGAGACCTACTACGAGATGCTCGAAGGGCGGGTGCCCAACCATGGCGAACCTGTGGAGGCGCTGAAAGCCCGCGGCATCCTGCTCGACGGTACTTCCGAAGGTGGCGAGCGCCGTCTGTTGCTGCAGATCTTCTCCCAGACCCTGCTGGGACCGGTGTTCTTCGAATTCATCCAGCGCAAGGGCGACACCGGTTTCGGCGAGGGCAACTTCAAGGCGCTGTTCGAATCCATAGAGCGCGATCAGGTGCGGCGTGGGGTGCTGAGCACCGCGGAGTAACGGCCTCTGGCTTCCAGGCGGCTTGCCCAGCGGCAGGCGACGCCTCTAAGGTGACGGCGCGTCGCAAGGGCGCGCTAACCTCGGAGGTGGCCATGGAGCTGAGCCAGACCCTGGCGCAGGAAATCGTCGAACGCGCCATGCGTATCCTGCCGGGCAACGTCAATGTCATGGATGCGTCCGGGCTGATCATCGGCTCGGGCGATCCGGCGCGGCTGTTCACCCGCCATGCCGGCGCGCGCCAGGTCATCGCCGAGGGCCGTGCGGTGGCGCTGGATGCCGTCGCCGCCGCACGGCTGGCCGGCGCCCAGGCCGGTATCAACCTGCCGTTGTATCGCGCGGGCGAGCTGGTCGGGGTCCTTGGCGTGTCCGGGGAGGACGCCGAGCACTTGCGCCTGCCCGCCGAGCTCCTGCGTCTTACCGCGGAAATGCTCATCGAGCAGGCCTCCGGGCAGCCGCCCGTGACTAGCCGCATGACCGCACCCCTGCTGCGTCAGCTGCTCGCACCGGGTGCCGCGCCCGAAGTGGGTCGCCATGCCAGTCTGCTCGGCTTGCGGCCGGAGCTGCCGCGGGACGTGCTGTTGCTCGAATTCGCCGTGCCTGCACCGGGCTTTGGCGACTGGGCCCAGCAGCGGCTGACGCACAGCTGGTGCCTGCCGCGCGAAGAGGGGCAGTGGCTCTGGTATCGACCCGGCGCGGAAGCCCCTGAGGCGTTGCTCGGGGAGCTGCCGGGGCAGGGCTGGTCGTTGCGGCGCAGTGCCTGGATCCCGGAGGCCCGGCCTTGGTCGGGGTTAGCCGAGACGACTCAGCGGGCCCTGGCTCTGCTGGCGGTGGCCGGGCGCCTGCGACCTGATCTTGTCCGGGTGGCGCAGGACGACCTGGCCCTGCCCACCTGGCTCCAGGGTCAGGCCGAGCGCTCGCACGGCGCCTGGTTGCTGGAGCCGTTGCTGCGCTTGCGCCAGGCTGACCGGGACGGCCAGCTGCTGGCGACGCTGCGCAGCTGGTTCGCCCAAGACGCCAGCCCCCAGGCCTGCGCCGAGGCGCTGGGGCTGCATCGCAATGGCCTGCGGCATCGGCTGGAGCGGATCCAGGCGCTGACCGGACGGGACCCGCGGCGTTTCGCCGAGGCCGCCGAGTTGTACTGCGCGGTGCTGCTGCTGGATCAGGACTGGGCGGTTTCACAGTCCTGATCTCGCTATGCTGGGCTTTTGTCCTGTTGTGGTGCCGACCGAACCGGGAAACACTCGGCGCATAACAACGGAGAATCGCCCATGAAAATCGTCGTCGCCCCTGATTCCTTCAAGGAAAGCCTGTCCGCTGCCGGTGTCGCCCGCGCCCTGGCCCGTGGCCTGCGTCAGGCCTTGCCCGAGGCTGAGATCATCGAGTGCCCCCTGGGCGATGGCGGTGAAGGCACCCTGGATGCCGTACTGGCCGCGACCGGCGGCAAGGTGCGCGAGGCGCGGGTGACCGGTCCCCTGGGCGAGCCGGTGACCGCCCGCTGGGCCTGGCTGGCCGAGCAGCGCACCGCCTTCGTCGAGATGGCCAGTGCCAGCGGCCTGGAGCTGGTGCCCAGGACCCGGCGCGACGTGCTGGTCGCCACCTCCCGCGGTACGGGCGAGCTCCTGCACGCCGCGCTGGACGCCGGCGCCGAGCGCCTGGTGCTGGCCATCGGCGGCAGTGCCACCAATGACGGCGGCGCGGGGCTGCTGCAAGCGCTGGGTGTGCGCCTTCTGGACAGGCAGGGCCAGGCGCTGGGTCCGGGCGGGGCCGCCCTGGCGATGTTGGCCAGCCTCGACGTGACGGCGCTGCACCCACGGCTGGCGGAGGTGGAGGTGATCATCGCCGCCGACGTCGACAATCCGCTCTGTGGGCCCCAGGGCGCCAGCCAGATCTTCGGTCCGCAAAAGGGCGCTTCGCCCGAGCAGGTTCGCCAGCTCGACGCGGCCCTGGCGCATTTCGCCACCGTTGCCGCCGCGACCCTGGGTCGTGACGTCCGGGAGCAACCGGGTGCCGGCGCCGCCGGTGGCGTCGGCTTCGCCGCCCTGGCCTTTCTCCAGGCGACCTTTCGCCCCGGCATCGAGGTGGTGGCGGAACTGGTCGGGCTGGAAGGGGCGCTGATCAGCGCCGATCTGGCAGTGACCGGAGAAGGGCGACTGGACGGCCAGACCCTGAGGGGCAAGACCCCGGCGGGGGTATTGCGCCTGGCCCAGCGCCACGGCGTGCCGGTGCTGGCCGTGGCCGGTTCGCTGGGCGAAGGCTACGACGCCCTCTATGAACAGGGCCTCGCCGCCGCCTTCAGCCTGGTGCCGGGACCGCTGAGTCTGGAAGAGGCCCTGGCCCAGGCCGAGGTATTACTGGAGCGGACCGCTCGCGATATCGGACGGCTGTGGCGGACGGCGAAAGGCTGACGCCAGAGCCTGCTGGCTGGCGAGCCACGGGGATTTGCCTCATGCTGGCGTCCCGCTCTCGACCGACTGCCGCGATGACCTCGTCTGCGATCCTGCGTACCGGCCTGCTGACCGCGGCCCTGCTGCTGACAGTGCCTGCCGTCCAGGCGGCCATTCCCAGTCTCAAACCGGCCAACACCTGCGTGCGCAGCGCCTTCGTGCTGCGTTGTCAGGACGGGCAGGGCGGCTGGTACGGGGTGGCGGTGCAGGGCAACGACACCCTGATGCGCGGCTATGATGCGGTATCAGGCCGCTCCTGGGCCCAGACCAGCACGCGGCTGGGAAGGCTGCAGTTCTTCAGCGGCCTGACCAGCGACGGCAACCTTTGGCTGGGCCGCACCCGCCAGCTGGGCTGGAACGTCATCAGCCGCTTCTCCACCTCCCAGGGCGACCGCGCCCGCACCAGTTGCAATCGTGTGGCGGGGTGCGAGTGGCGTTAGGTGAACCGGCTAATCGGCTCACTACATGAGCGGATTAGCCGGTTTGTTCGGCTCAGGCGTGACGCCCAATTCGAGTTGCTATCCGATTGCCTTTTCAGCCCAGCGCCTGGGTCAGCAGCGCGAACTGATCCAGGCCGTCGCGGGACAGCGGCGCCGCGCCCCGGGCCATCTGCTCGACCTCGTCGACCTGCGGGACGCCGATTTCAATCAGCCAGGGATTGAGACCGCTGCGGGCCGTCACGTCGAATCTCACGTAGCGCCCTGCCGCGTGGCGCAGCAGGGCGAGGGTCAGCGCCTTGGCCTGGTCGGTGGATTCGGCGATCACCGGGCCGACCGACAGGCCGCGGCCGTAGGGACGCAGCAGGGCGAAGCCGCGCAGCTGGCCCTCCTGCTCCAATCCGACGATGCGCTCGGCCTGGGGCAGCAGTTCCTGCAGCAGCGCGCTGCGGTCCAGGCCGGTGGCCGCCTGGGCGAGGGTCTCCAATTGCGGCGCCGCTGCCGGATTCAACGCACGGACCTGACCTTCCAGCGGATGAGGTTCCCCCATGGCCGGCAGACTCGCCACCTGGTGCTGATAGATGCGCTCATAGGACTCGAAGCCCTGGCTACGGTAGAGCGGGGCGCCGCGCAGGGTGGCGACCAGCAAAGGCGTGCGATTGCCGGCCAGTTGCAGCAGGCCGTCCATGAGGCGGCGGCCATGACCCTGGCCCTGGTGACTGTCGGCGACGATCACCAGGCCGATGGTGGCGTAGTCGCCCTGGGGCACGCAGAAGCCGGTGCCGAACACGCCCTGGTCGTCTTCCAGCACCAGGCCTTCGCCGGTGTGGAACAGGCACCGCCAGTCTTCCAGGCGATGGGGCCAATGCAGTGCCTGGGACAGCTGGTGGGCGGTGGCGAGGTCGGTTTCGCGCAAGGGTCTTAGGGTGGCGTGGGACACGGCAGGGCTCCGGTTCGGGTCTGGCTGATTCAGGCGTCAGCCTAGCAAGCCGCGACGGCAGATTCGGTTGCCGGCGGGTGGGCGTGCCACTGCGAGGCACCGAAGGCTTGTGCCAGTTCGGCAAAAGATGGCGACCCGTCGGCCTAGCATGGGCCCAAGCCCACAGCCCTAGCGGAGCGCGCCATGGCCTCGTTCGACCCCAAAGCAATAGCGGTTCGTTGTGCCCATTTCATCGGCGGTCGCACCCGCGACGCCCGTGCCGAACTGGAGGTGTTCCGGCCCTCCGATGGCGGCTTCCAGAGCGGGTTGCCATATGCCTCGGCGGAGCTGGTGGACGAGGTGGTGGAGGGCACCTGGCGCGCCTGGAAGGCCAGCGACTGGGCCAGCCGGCCGCCGCGCGAACGCGCGCGGGTGATGCGCCGCTGGGCCGATCTGGTCGAAGCCGACGGCGAAATCCTCGGCCCGCTGGAGGCGGTGGGTTCGACCCGTCCGCTGCGCGAGGTGCTGGCCTGGGACATTCCCTATGTCGCCGAGGGCATCCGCTTCTTCGCCGAGTTCGCCGACAAGCACGGTGGCGAGGTGGCGGCCACCGCCACCAGCCACCTGGGTCTGCAGATCACCGAGCCCTATGGCGTGGTGGGCGCCATCGCCCCCTGGAATTTCCCCCTGAGCATGGCCGGCTGGAAGATGGCGCCGGCGCTCGCCGCCGGCAACGCGGTGGTGATCAAGCCTTCGGAGCTGACGCCCTTTTCCATCCTGCGCCTGGCGGAACTGGCCGTGCTGGCGGGCCTGCCAGCCGGCATCCTCAGTGTGGTCCAGGGCGATGGTCGGATGACCGGAGACGCCCTGTGTCGCCATCCGCGCATCGGCAAGGTCACCTTTACCGGTTCGACCGGGACCGGCACCGCCATCATGGTGGCCTGCGCCGAGAGCGGGCCCAAGCCGGTGACCCTGGAGCTGGGCGGCAAGAGTCCGCAACTGGTGTTCGCCGATGCGCCGGATCTGGCCCGTACCGCCCGCAGCGTGGCGGCCGCCATCACCGGCAACGCCGGCCAGGTATGCGTCTCGGGCTCGCGACTGCTGGTCCAGCGCGCTGCCCTGGAGCCGATGCTGGAGGGCATCCGCGCGGCCTTCGCCGCCTTGCGTCCGGGGCCGACCTGGTCGGCGGAGGCGACCCTGGCGCCGATCATTTCCCACCGCCAGGGCCAGCGCATCCAGGACATCGTCTCCCGCAGCCGGGCGGCCGGCGCGGAGATCCTGGTCGGTGGCGCCCTGGAGACAGGACTGGGCGGCGCCTACTATCAGCCGACGCTGATCACCGGGGTCGACGCCGACAATCCCGCGGTGCACGAGGAAATCTTCGGCCCGGTGCTGACCGTGCAGGTGTTCGACGACGAGGCCGAGGCCCTGGCCCTGGCCGACCACCCCACCTACGGCCTGGCCGCCGGGGTGCACACCGCCGATCTCGGGCGGGCGTTGCGGCTGACGCGGGCGCTGGAAGCCGGTACCGTCTGGGTCAATCGCTATGGCCGCAGCCACGACTGGATCATCCCCACCGGCGGCTACAAGCGTTCCGGCATCGGCAAGGACCTGGGCCGCGCCGCCTATGAGGCGACCCTGCGCAGCAAGAGCGTGCTGATCGACCTGGAACACTCCTGAGGCTTGGCCGAGAAGTCGCCGCGCGAAGGTCAGGCAAGGCAAGGATCAGCGAGGAGGCGGATCGGACTCGCGCTCGAGTTTACGAACGCCAAATGAGCATTCCGATCCGATCGGACTGCCGATCCAGATGATGTTTAACGCGCATGGCCGAGCGCAGGCCCTTTTCAGCCAGAGCCAGAGGCCGCCGCAAACAATGCTGGGCCTTACCGCTAAAACGGTTTTTTCTGTCTCCCGCGGCGCCTGAAAGCGGACAACTGTCAGGCCCGCCGATGCTGTAATGCTTGCCAGGGACGCCACCGGCGTCCCGGCCTCTCACCCATGACCCCTGTCAAAGGACCCTTGCCATGACCGCCTTTCGGCCCAAGTACATCACCTTCGACTGCTACGGCACCCTGACCCGTTTCCGCATGTCCGACATGGCCCGCGAGATGTTCGCCGACCGCATTCCAGCCGAGGCGATGGACCAGTTCTGCAAGGACTTCAACGGCTATCGCTTCGACGAGGTGCTTGGCGCCTGGAAGCCCTATTCGGAGGTGCTGTACGCGGCGGTGGAGCGCACCTGCAAGCGCTGGGGCATTTCCTTCACCGACGCCGAGGCCAATGCCTACTACGAGGCGGTGCCGAGCTGGGGGCCGCATCCGGACGTGACCGCGGGGCTGGCCAAGATCGCCGACAAGATCCCGCTGGTGATCTATTCCAACGCCGCCGACGAGCAGATCATGTCCAACGTCGACAAGCTGGGCGTGCCCTTCCACCGGGTCTTCACCGCCGAGCAGGGCCAGGCCTACAAGCCGCGCCTGCAGGCCTTCGAATACATGCTGGACAACCTCGGCTGCGGTCCGGAAGACGTGCTGCACGTGTCATCGAGCTTCCGCTACGACCTCATCCCGGCCGACTACATGAACATCAAGAACAAGGTGTTCGTGAATCGCGGCCACGAGCCGAGCACGCCGTTCTACCGCAATACCGAGATCAAGGACATCGGCGGCCTGGCCGCGGTGGTCGGTCTCGAATAACCCCCTGAGCTGCCGGAGCGCCCGCCCATGAGTCTTGGCCCAGCATCGTCCGATTCCTACTGGCTCGCGACCGCGCCGGGCTTTACCGGGGCTACCCCCGGGCCGGTGGCGGGCGAGGTGGATGTCGCCGTCATCGGCGGCGGCTTCACCGGGCTCTCCGCGGCCGTGGCGCTGCGCCAGCGGGGCGCCAGCGTGGCGGTGCTGGAGGCTGGCCGGGTGATCGGCGAAGCCTCCGGACGCAACGGCGGACACTGCAACACCGGCGTCGCCCAGGATTACGCGGCCCTGCACGCCAGCCTGGGCGCGGAAAAGGCCCGGGCGTTCTACCAGGCCTATGCCGATGCGGTGGCCAGCGTCGAGGCGGTGATCGCCGAAGAGGGTATCGCCTGCGACTTCCACAAGGCCGGCAAGCTCAAGCTGGCGGCCAAGCCGCAGCACTATGACAACCTCGCGCGCACCTGCGAATTGATCCGCCAGGAGGTGGACCCGCAGGTCGAACTGCTCGACGCCGCTCAGGTACGTGCAGAGGTGGCGTCCGACGATTTCCATGGGGGCCTGCTGCAGCACAACGGTGCCCAGATGCACATGGGACGCTTCGGCGTCGGGCTGGCGGAGGCGGCGGTGCGGCGGGGCGCCCAGGTGTACGAGGGTGCGGCGGTCAGCGATCTGCAGCGACTGCCCGATGGCAGCTTTCGCGTGATCAGTGCCAAGGGCGAGTTGCGCGCCCGGCAGGTACTGGTGGCCACGGGCAACGCCAGCGTCGGCCCTTTCCAGTGGTTTCGCCGGCGCATCGCCTCGGTGGGCAGCTTCATCATCGCCACCGCGCCCCTGCCCAAGGCGCAGCTGGACGGGTTGCTGCCCAATCGACGCACCTATGTCACCAGCCGCATCATCGGCAACTATTTCCGCACCACCCCGGATCACCGCCTGATCTTCGGCGGGCGGGCGCGTTTCGCCCTGTCCGATCCACGCCAGGACGCCAAGAGTGGCGCCGTGCTGCGCGCCGCGCTGGGCCAACTCCTTCCCAGCCTGGCCCAGACGCCCATCGACTATTGCTGGGGCGGCCTGGTGGACATGACCGCCGATCGCCTGCCCCGTGCGGGCGAGCAGGACGGCCTGTTCTACGCCATGGGCTACAGCGGCCATGGCGTGCAGATGTCGGTGCACATGGGCCGGGTGATGGCCGAGGTGCTGGAAGGCCGCAGCCAGGCCAATCCCTGGCGGGTGCTGGACTGGCCCGCCATTCCCGGCCACTTCGGCAAGCCCTGGTTCCTGCCACTGGTAGGACTCTACTACCGCGTCCAGGATCGCCTGCACTAGCCTCGATCCCGATCCCGATCCCGATCCCGATCCCGATCCCGATCCCGATCCCGATCCCGCCACCGCCACCGCCACCGCCAGCCCAGGCCCTGCCATGCAGCGCCCGGCAGGCGGTTTTTACGTTTCCGCAGCCTGGCGCGGCGCCGACCGGCATCGCTGCGCAGAACCTGCTGTCGCCACGGGCTATTTGCGGTCATCCAGTCTCCGGTCGCGCTCCGTACCGCGCTCCGTCAAGCCAAGCGAAACACCGCACCAGCGCGCCAAAGGCGGGCATGACGGGCGCCGATGCGCCGTCGCGACGCACACCGCAAACAATGCTGAGCGGCTTGGTCAAAACGGTCTTTTCTGTCTCGCCGCAGGGGCAATTCGACGGTAATCGACGAGGGGCCGGTGCTGTAATGAACCTGGCCGCACGACAAGGCGGCCAAGAGGACAGCTTCGTGCACCCGGGGAGGGGTGTGCGGACTGGTGACCGAGCCCCCGACGAGCGAGCCGACATGACCGAGAAAAAGACTGGAAGTCCCCTGATAGGAGCTGCTGAAAGCGTTCGGGCCTTCGAGGCCCTGCATCGGGGGGTGTCGCGGCGCGATGCGCTGCGTCTGCTGGGCGCCGCCGGCTTGCTGGCGACCGGGGTGGGCAGTCTGCTCGGGCGTGAGGGCCAGGCCTTCGCCGCAGAAGATGCGGTCACCGGCACCCCGCGTCGCGGCGGTCGGGTGCGTGCCGCAGCGGCGGGTTCCTCCACCGCCGATACCCTCGATCCGGCCAAGGGCTCTTTTTCGGGCGACTATGCCCGCCAGTACTTCTTCTACAACGGCCTGACCGTCTTCGACAGCCATCTGGAACCCCAGATGGCGCTGGCCACCAGCGTGGAGACCCAGGATGCCCTGACCTGGACGATCAAGCTGCGCCAGGGCGTGCAATTCCACAATGGTAAGACCTTGGACAGCGCCGATGTCGTCTACTCGCTGCTGCGCCACAAGGACCCGGCGGTGGGGTCCAAGGTCAAGGCCCTGGCCGATCAGTTCGCCGAAGTCACCGCGGTGGCGCCCGATGAGGTGCGCATCCGCCTGGTGTCGCCGAACTCCGAGTTGCCCGCGGTGCTGGCGATCTCGCCGTTCCTGATCATCGCCGACGGCACCAAGGACTTCTCCACCGCCAACGGTACCGGGCCCTTCAAGGTCAAGGAATTCAAGCCGGGCGTGCGCACCGTGGGCGTGCGCAACGAAAACTACTGGAAGTCCGGCAAGCCCTATCTGGACGAGATCGAGCTGATCGGCATCGGTGACGAGCCTTCGCGGGTCAATGCCCTGCTGGCCGGCGACGTCCAGCTCACCGTGTCGGTGGATCCCCGTTCGGCGGATCGGCTCAAGCAGGGCGGCAAGCTCAAGGTCGTCGCCAACAATTCCGGTAGCTACACCGATCTCATCATGAGAATCCCCAACCGTCCCTTCAACGATCCCAATGTGGTGGAGGGCATGAAGCTGCTGTTCGACCGCGACCAGATTCTCAAGTCGGTATTCCTTGGCTACGGCGTCATCGGCAACGATCAGCCGATCATGCCCGGGACGCCCTATTACGCCGCGGACCTGCCACAGCGGCCCTATGATCCGGACAAGGCCAAGTTCCTGTTCCAGAAGGCTGGCATCGCCGGGGCGAAGCTGCCCCTGGTGACCTCCACCGCCGCCGACAACGCCAACGAGATGGCACTCGTGCTGCAGCAGTCGGCGCGCCAGGCGGGGCTCAACCTGATGGTCAACCGGGTCAGTGCCGACGGCTACTGGAACAGCCACTGGATGAAGGACCCGCTGGGTTTCGGCAACATCAACGCCCGGCCCACCGCCAATATCCTGCTGTCGCAGTTCTTCAAGTCCGATGCGCCCTTCAACGAGTCGGGTTGGAAGAACGAGCAGTTCGACCAGTTGCTGGTGACCTCCCGCGGCGAGACGGATATCGCCAAGCGCAAGCAGATGTACGCCGACATGCAGCTGCTGATCCACCAGCACTGCGGCATCGGCCTGCCGATCTTCACCAGCTCCATCGATGCCCACTCGCCCAAGCTCGGTGGCTACGGGATCATCCCCATCGGCGGCTTCATGGGCTACATGTTCGCCGAGCACGTCTGGCTGGAGGCCTGACGCCCGGTGCCTGCCGGCGAGCCTGTCCGCAAGGGGCCTGGCTCGCCGCTCCACGCTCAAGCAGGAGGTGGCTTTGGACCTTTCCGTTTTCACGCTCATCGCCAGACGCCTCGGGGGCGGGTTGCTGACCCTGCTCATCGTCTCGTTGCTGGTGTTCTTCGTCTCCGCGCTGTTGCCGGGCGATGCCGCCCAGCAGGCGCTGGGCCAGTTCGCGCTGCCCGAGCAGGTCGCGGCCCTGCGTGCCCAGATGGGTCTCGACCAGCCCGCGTTGCTGCGCTACGTCCATTGGCTGAACGGTCTCCTGCACGGCGATCTCGGCCAGTCGCTGGCCAGCCAGATGCCCATCACCAGCATGATCGGCGATCGGCTCGGCAGCTCGCTGATGCTGGCCGGGGTCACCGCCCTGGTGTCGGTGCCCCTGGCGCTGGGCCTGGGCATCGTCTCGGCGATGAATGCCGGCAGCCGCCTGGACCGGGCCCTCAACGTCTTTACCCTGGGCATCGTCGCGGTACCGGAATTCCTGGTGGCGACGCTGGCGGTGCTGGTCTTCGCCGTGCACCTGCAGTGGACCTCGGCGCTGACCTTCGCCCATGACATCGACGGCCCCCTGGATTTCCTGCGCGCCTATGCGCTGCCGGTGGGCACCCTGTGCTGCGTGATCGTGGCGCAGATGGCGCGGATGACCCGCGCCGCCCTGGTGGAGCAGTTGCAGAGTTCCTATGTGGAGATGGCGCGGCTCAAGGGCGTCGGTCCGGTCCGCGCCGTCCTGCGCCATGCCTTGCCCAATGCCGTGGGTCCCATCGCCAACTCCATCGCCCTGAGTCTTTCCTACCTGATGGGCGGGGTGGTGATCGTCGAGACCATCTTCAACTACCCGGGTATCGCCCAGCTGATGGTGGACGGCGTCGCCAGTCGCGACCTGCCGCTGATCCAGGCCTGCGCCATGCTGTTCTGCTGCGCCTACCTGGTCCTCATGACCCTGGCGGATCTCTGCGCCATCCTGTCCAATCCGAGGCTGAGAACGCTATGACCCGACCCGTGACTCCCGTACGTGCCGCGTCCGTCCTGCCGGTGGATGGCAAGACGCTCGACGCCCAGTTGTCACCCCCCCGTACCGGTCGGCGGGCCCGCTGGTCGCTGACCGGCATTTTCGGCGGCGTGCTGGTGGCCTTCTGGCTGTTCATCGCCGTGTTCGGCGCCTGGCTGACCCCCTATGACCCGGGCGCCCTGGGCGATAGCGCGGTGCTGGCCGGTTACAGTCAGGCGCACCTGCTGGGCACCGACTACCTGGGGCGCGATGTCCTCAGCCGTATCCTCGACGGCGCCCGTTTCACCGTCGGCCTGGCGCTGGTCGCCGCCGTGCTGGCCTGCGTGCTGGGCACCGGGCTCGGCCTGCTGGCGGCGCTGTCCGGCCGCTGGGTGGACGAGCCGCTGTCACGGCTAATCGACGCGCTGATCTCGCTGCCGAGCAAGATGCTGGCGCTGGTCATGGTCTCGGCCTTCGGCTCCTCGGTGCCGCTGCTGATCGTCATGGCGGTGGTGGGCTATGCCCCCGGCTGCTATCGCATCGCCCGCAGCCTGGCGATGAACCTCACCGAGCTGGAGTACGTCCAGGTCGCCCGCACCCGCGGCGAGGGCCGGTTCTACATCGCCCTGCGGGAGATGCTGCCCAACATGCGCCTGCCGCTGCTCACCGATCTGGGGCTGAGATTCGTCTATATCGTGCTGCTGCTCAGCGGCATGAGCTTTCTCGGTCTTGGCGTGCAACCGCCGAATGCCGACCTGGGCTCCCTGGTCCGGGAAAACATCGGCGGTCTGGCCGACGGCGCCCCGGCGGTGCTGATGCCGGCGCTGGCCATCGGCACCCTGACCGTGGGTGTCAACCTGCTCATCGACCGGTTCGGCGCGCGACGCCGGGGAGGGCGCTGAGATGGAATTGCTGGTAGAGGTCAAGGACCTGCGGGTGGTCGCCCAGGGCGATGACGGCAGCGAAACCGCCATCGTCAAGGACGTCGGCTTCAGCCTGGCCAAAGGCGAGGTGCTGGCGCTGATCGGCGAGTCGGGCTCGGGCAAGACCACCATCGCCCTGTCGCTGCTCGGCTATGCCCGGGCGGGCTGCCGTTTGGCCGGTGGCTCGATCCGCGTCGGCGACACCCAGGTGCTGGAGCTGGACGCCACCGGCCTGCGGCGCCTGCGCGGTCGCACCGTCGCTTACATCGCCCAGAGCGCGGCGGCGGCCTTCAATCCGGCGCGGCGACTCATGGAACAGATCATCGAGAGCGCGCTGATCCATGGCGTACTGAACCGCCAGGAAGCCGAGGCGCGGGCGCTGCAACTGTTCAAGGAGCTGGCGCTGCCGGACCCCGAGCACATCGGCCAGCGCTATCCGCACCAGGTCTCGGGCGGTCAGCTGCAGCGGCTGATGGCCGCCATGGCGCTGATCACCGATCCGACCCTGGTGATCCTCGATGAACCCACCACGGCGCTGGACGTCACCACCCAGATCGAGGTGCTGCGGGTGTTCAAGCAGGTGGTGCGCGAGCGTGGCGTGACCGCCATCTACGTCTCCCACGACCTGGCGGTGGTGGCCCAGATGGCCGATCGCATCCTGGTGCTCAATGGCGGCGAAGTCTATGAGAATCGCCGCACCGAGCGGCTGCTGGCCAGTGCCCGGCATCCCTATACCCGCAGCCTGTTGGCCGCGGCCCAGCCCGAACCCCTGGCGGAGCGTGGCCTGCCCACCGTGGAGGCCATGGCGCCGATCCTGGAGGTCAAGGATCTGGTGGCGGGCTATGGTTCCCTCGGCGCCGACGGTCTGCCGCACTACCGGGTGCTGGAAGGCATCGACCTGCGCATCGCCAAGGGCCAGGCCCTGGGGGTGATCGGCGAGTCCGGTTCGGGCAAGTCGACCCTGGCGCGGGTGATCGCCGGCCTGCTGCCGCCGGCCCAGGGCAGCGTGCGCCTGGGTGGCGAACTGTTGCCGCCGGGCCTGGAGGGCCGCACCCGCGAGCAGTTCCGCCGGGTGCAACTGGTCTATCAGAACGCCGACACGGCGCTCAACCCGTCCCATAGCGTGGAGCGCATCCTCATGCGTCCGCTGGAGACCTATCACGCCTTCGACAAGGCGACCCGCCAGCGCAAGGTCCGCGAATTGCTCGACCGCGTGCAGCTGCCGGCCAGTCTCGCCAGTCGGCGTCCGGGAGAACTGTCCGGTGGTCAGAAACAGCGGGTCAACCTGGCCCGGGCGCTGGCGGCCGAACCCGAGCTGATCCTCTGCGACGAGGTCACCTCGGCGCTGGATACCGTGGTTGGCGCCGCCATCCTCGACCTGCTCGCTGAACTGCGCCGCGAGCTAGGGCTGGCCTATCTGTTCATCAGCCACGACATCTCTACGGTGCGCAGCCTTTGCGACGAGGTGCTGGTGCTCTATGCCGGACAGCCGGTGGAAGTGGGCACGCCGGCCACCTTGCAGCATCCGCCGCTGCATCCCTACACCGACCTGCTCACCGCCTCGGTACCCGAGCTGCGTCAGGGCTGGCTGGAAGAACAGCCGATCCGTACGCCGCTGCCATGGGTCCCGTCGACAGCCGCCAGTGGCCGACTCTGCAGCTTCCTGCAACGTTGCCCGGTACGCATCGAAGGGCGCTGCGACCGGGTGCCGCCGCAGCCCCGGATGCTGGCCGGTGGCAATCGCATCCTCTGTCATCACGACGGTGACGCCCTGCAACGCCTGCAGGGCGGTACCGTGCTGCATACCCAAGGAGTTCGCGCATGACTACCCGCTTCCAGCGCCTCGGCGAAACCGGCCGACCGCAGGTCAGCCTCAGTGTCGATGGCCTGCCGGTCACGGCCCTGGCCGGCGACACCCTGATGGTCGCCTTGCTCACCAACGGCCCGGCGCTGCGCCGCTCCGAATTCGGCGACGAACGTCGCGCCGGCTTCTGCCTGATGGGCGCCTGCCAGGATTGCTGGGTCTGGACGGCCGAGGGCGAACGCCTGCGCGCCTGCGGCACCGAGGTACGCGAAGGACTGCAGATCCTGACCACGCAACCGGAGGCCGTATGGAATCTGGCCTAGTTCAAAAGGACGCGAACCCGCCGCGGGTGGTCATCGTCGGGGCGGGTCCGGCCGGCGTGCGCTGTGCGGAAACGCTGCTTTCCGCGGGTATCTCCCCGGTGGTCATCGACGAGAATCGCCGCGATGGCGGCCAGATCTATCGGCGCCAGCCCGAGGGTTTCCAGCGGCCCTACGCCACCCTCTATGGCAGCGAGGCGGGCAAGGCCGAGGCCTTACACCGCACCTTCGATAGCCTGCGCGGGCGCCTCGACTACCGCCCGGATACCCTGGCCTGGCACCTGCACGAACGCACCCTCTACACGGCGCAGGGCAATCGCCAGCGCACCCTGGATTTCGACGCGCTGGTGCTCTGTACCGGTGCCGGCGATCGGCTGCTGCCGGTGCCGGGCTGGAATCTGGCCGGCACCTATACCCTGGGTGGCGCCCAGATCGCCCTCAAGGCCCAGGCGGTGTCCATCGGCCGCAGGGTGATCTTCATGGGCAGCGGCCCCTTGCTCTATCTCGTCGCCGCCCAGTACCAGCAGGCCGGAGCCACGGTGGCGGCGGTACTCGACACCGCGCCGCTGCGCCTGCGTGCCCTGGCGACACCCAAGCTGCTGGCCCGCCCAGGGGTGGCCTGGAAGGGCGTGCAGCTCATGGCCGCGCTCAAGCGCGCCGGTGTGCCGCTGCACCTTGGCGTCACGCCGCTGGAAATTCTCGGTGATGCCGAACAGGGGGTCGCCGGCGTGGCCTTCGCCGATGCCCGTGGCCTGCGTCAGGAAGTGGCGGGCGACGCCGTGGGCCTGGGGTATCACCTGCGCCCCGAAACCCAACTGGGCGACCTGGCCCGTTGCGCCTTCGAATTCGAGCGGGCGACCAGCCAGTGGGTGCTGCAGCTGGACGCCGACGGCCGCACCTCCACGCCAGGCGTCTATGCCGCCGGGGATGGAGCGCGGGTACGGGGCGCAGACGGCGCCGAGCTGGCCGGGCAACTGGCCGCCTGCGCGGTCCTGACCGATCTCGGACGCACGGTGCCCAGCGGCCTCGCCGAGCGCTGCCGCGAGGCGCTGGCGGTGCAGGAGCGCTTTCGCCTGGGCCTGGCCGAGGCCTTTCCCTGGCCGGCCAGGCAGATGGCCAGTCTGCCGGACACCGCGGTGGTCTGTCGTTGCGAAGGCATCACCGCCGGTGAACTGCGCGCCGTGGTACGCGAAAAGGGTGCCCGTGAAGCCAATCGCGCCAAGGCCTTCAGCCGGGTCGGCATGGGCCGGTGCCAGGGCCGCTATTGCGCCCAGGCCGGGGCCGAGATCATCGCCGCCGAATCCGGGGTGCCGGTCGAAATCGTCGGCCGCCTGCGTGGCCAGGCGCCCATCCGGCCATTGCCGCTGGGCATCGTGACCAGCGAAGAGGAGGTTTCATCATGAGTCAGCATGCCGCCAACCGAGCCGACGTCATCATCGTCGGCGCCGGCATCATGGGCAGCGCCAGCGCGTTCTTCCTGCGTCGCCGGGGCTTGTCGGTGCTCCTGCTGGAGCGTGACCAGGTCGGGCGTTTCGCCAGTGGCACCAATTTCGGCAATGTCCGCCGTCAGGGCCGCTACCTGAGTCAGGTCGCGCTGGCCACGCGGTCGCGGGGGATCTGGGGTCGCCTGCCGGAGCTTATCGGTGACGACCTGGAATTCATTCCAGGCGGTCATCTGCGCGTGGTCTACGATCCGGCGCGCATTGCCATGCTGCACGAGTATGCACGGGCGCCGGAGACCGCCGCCCTGGACCTTCAGGTACTCGAAGGCGCGGCGCTGCACGAGAAGTTTCCCTATCTGGGCCCCGAGGTGGTGGCCGGCTCCTATGCGCCCCACGATGGCCATGCCAATCCACGCCTGGCCGCCCCGGCGTTCGCCCGCGCCGCGGTGCGCGAAGGCGTCGATCTCCAGGAAGGGGTCGAGATCACCCAGGTCACCAAACCGGGCGGTGACTTCCTGGTGCAGGCCGCCGATGGCCGGCGCTATCAGGCGCCACGGCTGCTGATCACCGCCGGTGCCTGGGGCAGCCGGTTGTCGAGCCAGTTCGGCGAGCCGGTGCCCATCGAGACCCACGGCCCGCAGATGGGGGTCACCGAGCCCTTGCCCTATGTCTTCCGCGAGACCGTGGGCGTGTCTTCGCCGCTGGTGAGCGAGACCATCTATTTCCGCCAGATCCCGCGGGGCAACGTCATCTTCGGGGGCTGCTTCCGCACCCGACCGGACCTGGATACCCGCCTGGCCCGGGCCGAGCCCCATGGCCTGCTCAACCAACTGGCCCAGCTGCGCCGCCTGGCGCCGGCGCTGGGGCGGATCAACGTGATCCGTACCTGGAGCGGGGTCGAGGGCTATATCGTCGACGACCTGCCGATCATGGGTCCCAGCAGTCAGGTGGACGGCCTCTACTACGCCTTCGGCTTCTGTGGCGCCGGCTTCCAGCTCGGCCCGGGCGTGGGCGATACCATGGCCGAGCTGATCGCCACCGGGCGCACCGAAACGCCCCTGGCGGCCTTCGACATCGGCCGCTTCGCGCAACCGCGCAGCGAGAGCCTCGCCGGATGAACAGCCAGGACCTGCTGCGCACCCTGATCGGCTTTCCCACCGTCTCCGCCGACTCCAACCTGGCGCTTATCCAGCATGTGCAGGGCCTGCTGGAAGGCGCCGGTATCGCCTGCCGCCTGGTGCTCGACGAGAGCGGGCGCAAGGCCAATCTCTTCGCCAGCGTCGGCCCAGTCGACGTGCCCGGCGTGCTGCTCTCCGGGCATACGGACGTGGTACCCGTGGCCGGCCAGGCCTGGACGCTGCCACCCTTCGAGGGGACCCTCAAGGACGGCCGGATCTATGGTCGCGGCGCCTGCGACATGAAGGGCTTCGTCGCCTGTGCAGTGGTGGCGCTGCTGGACGCCGCTCGCGATGAATCGCTGAAACGACCCTTGCAGTTGGCGCTCTCCCACGACGAGGAGATCGGCTGCGTCGGGGTACGGCGACTGCTGGATGTGCTGGAAATGGCACCCGTGCGGCCTTTCCTCTGTTTCGTCGGCGAACCCACGAACATGCAGGTCGCCCTCGGCCACAAGGGCAAGGCGGCGCTGCGCGCCCACTGCCATGGCCAGGAAGGTCATTCCTCCCTGGCGCCGCTGCACGTCAACGCCATCCACCTGGCCAGCGACCTGGTCGGCGCCCTGCGTGCCAGCCAGCGTCGGCTGGCGGAGGAGGGTGCGCACGACGCGGCTTACGATATTCCCTATACCACCCTGCATGTCGGGCGGATCGAGGGCGGCAAGGCGCTGAACATCGTGCCCAATCTCTGCACCCTGGACTTCGAGATTCGCCATCTGCCGGCGGACGATCCCGCCTCCCTGGTCGCCGCGCTGCAGGAAACGGCGGATCGCCTGGTCAGGGAGGCACAACAGACCTCGGCCAAGGCCGCCATCGAGATCGAGACGGTCAATGCCTATCCGGGCCTGGACACCCATCCCAGTGTCGAAGCCGTGCGCTTCCTGCAGACGCTGGTCGAACCCGGCACCACCCAGCTCAAGGTGGCCTTCGGCACCGAGGGCGGACTTTTCGCCAGTCGCCTGGACACCCCGGTGGTGGTCTGCGGCCCCGGCAGCATCGAGCAGGCGCACAAGCCGGATGAGTATGTCGAAGTGAGCCAGCTCGCTACCTGTGACGCCTTGCTGGGACGGTTGCGGGTGGCCCTGGGCTGAGGCCACCCCGAGCCCCGGCTAGTACCCTCGCTGCCGATCGACCAGCCCACGCAGCGGCTCGCCGCGCTGGTGGCGGCGGATGTTGTCCAGCAGCACGGTGAAGGCCGTTTCCGGCACCGTCATGGCGCCCACGTGGGGCGTCAGCCAGATCCGCGGATGCTGCCAGAAGGGATGGTCGACTGCCGGCGGTTCCGGCTCCACCACGTCCAGCGCCGCCTGGCTCAGCTGACCGCTGTCCAGCGCCGCCAGCAGATCGGCGTCCACCAGCTGGGCGCCACGACCCAGGTTGATCAGGCTGGCGCCGCGGGGCAGGGCGGCGAACAGCCGGGCATCGAGGATGCCGCGGGTTTCCCCGGTGAGCGGCAGCAGGCAGATGAGGATCTCGCAGTCGGCCAGGAACGCTGGCAGCTGCTCAAGGCCGGCATGGCAGCGCACCCCTGGCAGGTCATGGGCCGAGCGCGACCAGCCCGAAAGCCGGAAACCAAAGGTGGCGAGCCGCTCCAGCACCGCCTGGCCGATCTGGCCGAGACCCAGCACCCCCACGCGTCTGTTCTCTGCCGTCACCAGGGCATGCTCCTGCCAGCGCCCTGCGGCCTGCTGGTCGAGGTAGCGCGGCAACTGGCGATGCTGTGCCAGCACCATGAGCGTCGCGTACTCCACCATGCCGGCGACGATACCGGGGTCCAGCATGCGCACCACCGGCAAGTCGGCAGGCAGCAGGCTCAGGTCGAACTGATCGACCCCGGCCGAGGTGGCGAACAGCACCTCCAGGTTGGGAAAGCGGCTGGCGAGGTCCTGCGGTGGTTGCCAGCAGGCCAGGTAGCGCACCTCATCGGCGTTGCCCACCGCCGGCCAGTGGCGGAATTCGATATCGGGCGCCCGCTCCTGGAACAGGTGTCGCCAGGCCTCGCCGCGTTCGGGATCGGCCTTGTAGAGCAGCGTCATGTTGAGGTCTCCGGAAAAGCACAAGGATGGCGCAACGGGGCGGTAGTTTGTCCTGAAATCCCGGGCATCGCCGTCATGATCGGTGGTGCGGCGGAAACTGCGCCGCATCCGGGAAAAACGGCAGCTTCTGTGCTGGCCCGGGGCGCAAACGCCATAACCCAGGCGCCTTGGCGGTCGATACTGGCCAGGTCCGCGGCACGCCCGCCGTGCCTCTTAGCCCGAGGATTCGCCATGCCCCTGCTGCACTACTGCCAACCGCCCAATGACCGCCAGCTGCCGCGCGCGCTGCAACCCCTGCACGATGATCCCCTGGCCGCCGGCCGGGAACCACACCTGCACGACGGCCGCCTGGGCTATGTGATGGGCAGCGCCGTCGCCCATTCCGCCGACTGCCAGCTGGAAGACTACCCCTGGGTGGAGGTCAGCCTCATCGAGGCCGGGGAGTTGCAGCTGGAATGGGACGGAAAGGTTCTGCAGCTAAAGGCCGGCGATGCCGTCATCCTGCCGCGGGGTCTGACTTGCCGCTGGCGTCACGGCGGCGAGTTGCGGCGCCTGTTCATGGCCTTTCCCGGCCGGGCCAGCGAGGGACCCATGCCCCAGGCACCCGTGCTGCTGGATCCCTCGGCTCCGCGCGAGCCCTCGCCGCCGCCGGCGGCCAGCGTCCTGCTCAGCCCCGAACCCACGGCCACTGGCTGCGATCTGTTCGAAAGCGGTGGCGGCGCCCTCCGTATCGGGATGTGGGAATGCACGGCCTATACGCGCAAGGCGGTGAGCAATCCCCACTGCGAGCTGATGCTGCTTTATGCCGGCTCCGTGACCCTTGAGGTCGCAGGGGAAGCGGCCTGCACCGTCAATGCGGGCGAGGCGGTGCTGGTACCGGCGGAAACGCCCATGGCCTGGGACAGCCGGGAACGCGTGCGCAAGCTGTATTGCATCCTGCGCTGAGAAGAGGACGCTCCGGCAGCGGGATGCTGGCGGAGCGTCGCGGCGAGGGTGATCAGCCCGCCTTGATCAGGCTGCGCAGCGGCAGGGCGTTCTTGACCACCGGCGACTTGATGACGATGTAGCTGAAGTACTTCTCGATGCCGACGTTGCGGTCGAGGATGGATTCCATCAGCTCCTGGTAGTGGCCGATGCTGCTGCACATGAAACGCAGCAGGTAGTCGTAGCCGCCGCTGATGAGGTGGCATTCGAGGATCTCGTCGACACCGCGGATGAAGGACTCGAACTTCACGAAGTCGGCGCGCTTGTGGTCGGAGAGGGTGACCTCGGTGAAGACCGTCACCGAGTTGGCGATCTTGGCGAGGTTGACATGGGCTTCGTAGCCGCTGATGTAGCCGGCCGCCTCCAGGCGCTTGACGCGCTGCAGGCAGGGGCTGGGCGAGAGGCCCACGGCTTCGGCGAGACTGACATTGGTCATCCGGCCATCCTTCTGCAGTTGCACCAGGATGTTGATGTCGATGCGGTCCAGTTTTGTTGCGGCGTCCATCGTCGTTCCTCGCAGTCGTGAACGTCAGGCTAGGCACGCAGGGCGGTCTGATGCGCATGCACCAGGTCGGCGAGACTCGCGTACTCGCACCGCGTGCCATCCAGGGCCTGCCGTGAAAGGTTCCAGGGCCGCGAGCGATCACGGCGCAAGGTACACAGCGGAAAATCCACCAGGGGGTTCCAGGGGTCGTCCGGTTCGCTGCCCCTTACCGGCAGCAGATCCCCACGCGCCAAGCCCAGCTCTTCCAGGGTGTTGTCCAGCGCCAGGCGCAGATCGCCACCGCGGTTGGGGATCACGGCGGCGAACACCTCGGGCAAGCGTGCCGTGACCGCCGCGGCGTCGCCGTCATCGGGCGAGGCCAGCAACACCAATCGATAGAACTTGCTCAGGTACTGCAGCGCGCCCGGCGCATCCTCGAACACCGGCCAGGACGTCGTGGCGTTTCCAAAGGCCACGCTGGCATCCAGATCGTCTGGCTGCTGCAACTCTTGCGCCAGCCGCTGGTGGATACGCAGGTGCAGGCTGGTCTGGCTGGCGTTGGGCGCGGCCTGGCGCAGCTCGCGGGCCAGGCGGTGATAGCTGCCGAGCAGCCAGTCGGGGTGGGTGCTGAGGCCCGCCTGCGCCACAAGGGGGCGCAGGGCTTCGAGGATGCCCCCTTCGCGGTCGACGAGGATGCCGTAGCAGGAAAAGCCTATGGCCTGGTAGCGCGTGATTCTCATGGTCGGTTTCCCCTTGGCGCCGCGCCGGTCGTGCCGGAGCGGCGTTACGTTCGACCTCAGAAGCCATTCACGACCTGCTGCGCGTCGGCCAAACTGCGTTGAAAAAGCTTTCGAAATGCTCATTTACCGCTTGTAAACTGCGCTTTCTCAGGCTTTTTCGCCTTGTTTGACGCTAGCTCGCGAGATCGTGGACAGCTTCTCAGGCAGCGGCCTGGGCGAGGGCTTGGCCGAACATGTGCAAGGCTTCGGCCAGTTGTGCCTCGGTGGTCACCAGCGGTGCCAGGAAGCGGATGACATTGCGTTCGACACCGCACTTGATCACCAGCAGGCCCGCCTGGCGAGCACCGTCGATGACCTGCTGGGCGAGGGCGGCGTCCGGACTGTGGCCATCGGTGCCGACCATTTCCACCGCCAGCATGAAGCCACGGCCACGCACCTCGCCGATGCGTGGATGCCGCCGCTGCAGCTCGAGCAGACCGCTGCGCAGCTGCTCGCCGAGGGCGATGCCGCGGGCGACCAGATCCTCTTCCGCGAAGACGTCCAGTACCGCCAGGGCCGCGGCGCAGGCCAGGGCGTTGCCGCCATAGGTACCGCCGAGGCCGCCGGGCAGGGGCGCGTCCATGATGGCGGCGCGACCGACCACCCCGGAGAGCGGCAGGCCACCGGCCAGGCTCTTGGCCACCGTCACCAGGTCGGGCTGGACGCCGGTCTGCTGGAAGGCGAAGAGGCTGCCGGTCCGGCCGAAGCCGGTCTGGATCTCGTCGGCGATCAGCACGATGCCGTGCTGGTCGCAGAGGGCGCGCAGCGCCTGGAGGAATTCCACCGGCGCCGGGCGGAAGCCGCCGTCGCCCTGCACCGGTTCGATCAGGAGGGCGGCCACCTGATCGGGTGCGATCTGGGTGGCAAAGACTTCGCGCAGACCGGCCAGGGCCTGCTGGCTGTCCACCCCGCGGAAGGCATCGGGGTAGGGCGCGTGGTAGATGTCACCGGGGAAAGGCCCGAAGTTCTGCTTGTAGGGCTGGGCGAAGCCGGTGAGGGTCACGCCGAGCAGGGTGCGGCCATGGAAGCCGCCGCGAAAGGCGATCACCCCGGGGCGCCGGGTGTGGGCGCGGGCGATCTTGATGGCATTCTCCACGGCTTCGGCGCCGGAGGTCAGCAGCAGCGTCTTGTAGGCTTCGCCGTTGCCGATGAGGGTATTGAGACGGCTGGCCAGCTCCAGGTAGGGCTCGTAGGCCATCACCTGGAAGCTGGCGTGGGAGATCTCGCCGACCTGGCGACGCACGGCCTCCACCACCCGTGGGTGATTGTGACCGACGTTGAGCACGCCGATGCCGCCGACGAAATCGAGGTAGCGACGACCGTCCACATCCCAGACTTCGCTGCCCTGGGCGCGGGCCACCACGACGGGATGGGCGGTAATGATGCCGCGGGGAACGCCTTGTTCGCGAAGACCCAGCAGGCGGTCGGTGGCTTTGGCAGCGGAATTCATGCAGCGATACTCCAGGCAGGGGCGAGAGTTCCAGCCTACGCAGGCCGCAGGGTCGGTAACGCTGAAGTTGCCGGCCCCGGCATCGTGATCGGCTGTTTTGCTTGGGGGCGGCGGCATTTTCGGTTGCCTGCCGCCTTGGGTTTCAGTCGAGCCCGCCAAGGTGCCAGGCCTTGACCTCCAGGTACTCGTCCAGCCCCAGGTGCGAGCCCTCGCGGCCCAGGCCGGATTGCTTCACGCCGCCAAAGGGCGCGACCTCCATCGACAGGGTGCCGGTGTTGAGCGCCACCATGCCGAATTCCAGCTGTTCGCCGACGCGCCAGGCGCGGCTCAGGTCCTGGGTGTAGTAGTAGGCGCCCAGGCCGTAGGGCGTGGCATTGGCCAGCGCCAGGGCCTCGGCTTCGTCGCGGAAGCGGAACAGCGGTGCCACCGGGCCAAAGGTCTCCTCGCGGGCCAGCAGCATGTCCGCCGTGGCCCCGGTGAGCACCGTGGGCGCGACGAACTGGTCGCGGCCGCTGGGCGGTCCGCCGTACAGGGCCTTGGCGCCCTGGGTCAGGGCGTCGTCGACATGGCGCGCCACCTTGTCCACCGCCAGGCGATTGATCAGCGGACCCAGGGTCACGCCGGCGTCCAGGCCGTTGCCCACCTTGAATCTGGCCACCTCGGCAGCCAGCCGCTCGGCGAAGCGGTCGTGGATGCCGTCCTGCACCAGGATGCGGTTGGCGCAGACGCAGGTCTGGCCGGCGTTGCGGAATTTGCTCTGCAGCACCCCGGCGATGGCCAGGTCCAGATCGGCGTCGTCGAAGACGATGAAGGGCGCATTGCCGCCTAGCTCCATGCTGGTGCGCTTCACCGTGGCCGCGCACTGGGCCAGCAGCAGCTGACCGATGCGCGTGGAGCCGGTAAAGGACAGCTTGCGTACTGCCGGATTGCCGGTCAGTTCACCGCCGATGCCGGCAGGCATCCCGGTGAGCACGTTGAATACGCCCGGCGGAAAGCCGGCGCGCTCGGCCAGTTCGGCCAGCGCCAGGGCCGACAGCGGGGTGAGGTCCGAGGGCTTGATCACCACCGGGCAACCGGCGGCCAGGGCCGGCGCAGCCTTGCGGGTGATCATGGCGTTGGGGAAATTCCAGGGGGTGATGGCGGCGGCGACCCCCACCGGTTGCCGCAGCACCAGCACCCGGCGATCCCGGGCGGGGGCGGGCAGGATGTCGCCAAAGCTGCGCCGGGCTTCCTCGGCGAACCATTTGACGAAGCTGGCGCCATAGGCGATCTCGCCGCGCGCCTCGGCCAGGGGCTTGCCCTGTTCCAGGGTCATCAGCAGGGCCAGGTCCTCCTGATGCTCCAGCATCAGCGCGTGCCAGCGCTCCAGCAGGGCCGCGCGCTCGGCTGCCGGACGTTCGCGCCAGGCCGGCCAGGCCGCCTCCGCGGCGGCGATGGCGCGGGCGGTTTCCGCCGCCTCCAACGCCGCCACCTGGGCGATGACGGCGCCGGTGGCAGGATTTTCCACGGCGAAGGTGGCGCCGTTGTCGGCGGCTATCCAGTGACCGCCGACATAGGCGGATTCCTTGAATAGGCGTGGGTCTCGCAGATCGGGGTGCAGTGGCATGGTGGCGCTCCCAGTGGCAGGTCAGCCCCTGAGTCTAGGGAGCGGCCACGGTGGCGAATGCCGAATTGCAGGGTGCCTGAACGCTGCCCGCGGTGTTCCTCACCGCCTCGCCGCAGTTTCTGCGGCGGCGCTCGGGCGTTGCCTTTATTGAGCGTCGGTGCCCGCCTCCAGTCCCTTCACCGCCTGGTCGAGGAAGCGGGCCAGCGCCTGGAGCCGGGCGCTGCGCTGCTTGCGCGCGGGGACCAGCAGGGTGATGGGCGCACGGTCGAAACGCCAGTCCAGCAGCAACCGGACCAGCGCGCCGCGGGCGATGGCGTCGGCCACGTCCCATTCGGAGCGCAGCACGATGCCCTGACCCTGTTCCGCCCAGCGTCGGGCCACGCTGCCGTCGTTGGTCAGCAGCGCGGGCTCGATGCGCAGTGTCCGGCGCTCCTGAGCGTGGCGGAGTTGCCAGAGCGTCACGTCTTCGTCGTTCTCGCGGATGCAGATGCAGCGGTGCCGCAGCAGGTCCTGCGGCTCCCGGGGCACGCCGTGCTCGGCCAGGTAGGCGGGGCTGGCGCACAGCCAGCGCTCGTTGTGCGCCAGGGGCTTGGCGATCCAGGAGCTGTCCTCGATGGCGCCGATATGGATGACCGCGTCGCTGTCGTGTCGATCGGGCCAGGGCGTCTCGCGCAGGTCCAGTTGCAGGCGCACGCCTGGATGCAGGCTGGCGAAGCGTGCCAGCAGCGGGGCGATGCGCTGGCGACCGTAGCCGAAGGGCGCCGCCAGGCGGAGGGTACCCACCAGCGGGTGGTCGTGGCGGGCGAACGCCTCCGGCAGGGCGTCCAGGCGCTCGAGCAGCTCGGCGCATTCCCGGGCCAGGCGTTCGCCATCGGGCGTGAGGCTCAGCCGCCGAGCATCGCGATTGGCCAAGGCCACGCCCAGGCGTGCCTCCAGCCTGCGCAGCCGAGCGGAGAGGGCGGGCGGCGAGACGTTCAGGGCGCGCGCCGCCGCGCTCAAGGAGTCGGAACGTGCCAGCAGCACCATCAGGCGCAGGTCTTCGATGGCGATCATTAATCTGAGCTGAAGGAATGAGTCAGTTGAATTGAAGCACAGGTTCATGTTGGCTGGGTACAGTCGAGGCATCGCCCATCGGTCGAGTCCCCGCCATGACCCCGTCCCTGCTCACCCTCGATACCCCCGCCGCGCTCATCGACGAGGCGCGGATGATCAGCAACATCCAGTTCATGCAAGCACGCATGGACGCCCTCGGCGTACGCCTGCGGCCCCACGTGAAGACCAGCAAGAGCGAGGCGGTCATTCGCCGGCAACGGGAGGCGGGCGCCCAGGGCGTGACCGTTTCCACGCTGCAGGAGGCCGAGGCCTGTTTTGCCCTGGGCATCACCGATGTGCTCTATGCCGTGGCCATCGCCCCGGCGCGACTGGAGCAGGTGCGGGCGCTGCGGCGGCGGGGCTGCCGGCTCGGCATTCTCACCGACAGCCTGGCGGGGGCGCGCGCCATCGTCGAAGCCGGACAGCGCCATGCCGAAGCCTTCGACGTCTGGCTGGAGATCGACTGCGACGGTCATCGCGCCGGCTTGCAGCCCGACGATCCCAGACTGTTGCAGGTCGCCGAGGTGCTGCGGGCCGGCGGTATGACTCTCGCGGGCGTGCTCACCCACGCCGGCTCCAGCTACGCGTTGAACGAGCCCGCGGCCTTGCAGGCGCTGGCCGAGCAGGAGCGCGCCCTCTGCGTGGCGGCGGCCGAGCGGCTACGGGCCCGGGGCTTCGCCTGTCCGCAGGTGAGTATTGGCTCGACACCCACGGCGCTGTCGGCCCTGGACCTGACCGGCGTCACCGAGGTGCGCGCCGGGGTCTATGTCTTCCAGGACCTGGTGATGCTCAACGTCGGCATCTGCCGCGCCGACGACCTGGCGCTGAGTGTCCTCACCACGGTGATCGGCCACCAGCCGGAAAAGGGCTGGGTGCTGGTGGATGCCGGCTGGATGGCGCTGAGCCGCGACCGTGGCACCCAACGGCAGCGGCGCGATTTCGGTTACGGCCAGGTCTGCGAGCTGGACGGGACCTGGCTCGAAGGCGCGCTGCTGTCCGGCGCCAATCAGGAGCACGGCATGATCAGCTTCGCGGGAGGGGCGCCCGCCGATCTGGAGCAGCGCTTCCCCGTGGGCAGTCGCCTGCGCGTCCTGCCCAATCACGCCTGCGCCACCGGTGGCCAGTTCGATCACTATCACGCCGTGGACGCCGCCGGCGCCCTCACTGCCTGGAGTCGCCTGCATGGTCGTTGATCCCGAATTCATCCAGACCGCCGAGGCCGCGCCGCCCGGTGGGCATTACGCCCAGGCGGTGGCCTACCAGGGGCTGCTGCATGTCTCCGGGCAGCTGCCGGTGCGGCCCGATGGCAGTCACAGCGTGGCGGCGAGCTTCGCCGATCAGGCGCGCATCGCCCTGGACAACCTCTGCGCCATCCTGACCGCCGCCGGGCGCGGACCGCAGGATCTGCTCAAGGTGACCGTCTACGTGGTGGGTATCGAGCATTGGCCTACCTTCGACCGCCTCTATGCCGGGTACCTGGGCGCGCATCGCCCGGCGCGGGCGGTGGTGCCCGTACCGCACCTGCACCATGGTTATCTCGTCGAGATCGAGGCGCTGGCCCGCGCCTGCTGATCCCGGACATCCCACCAGGAGAGCTCATGAACGCCTCGACCTACAGCTATCGCCCCGCGACCGCCGAGGACCTGCCGGCCGCCCACGCGCTGTCGCAACGGCTGCGCTGGCCGCATCGGGAAGCCGATTGGGCCATGGTCCAGCGCACCGCCGACGGATTCGTCGCCGAACGCGAGAGTCAACGGGTGGGTATCGCCTTCGCCTGCCACCAGGGCGACTTTTCGTCCATTGGCCTGGTGATCGTCAGCGACGAGCATCAGGGCAAGGGGATCGGTCGCCGCTTGATGCAGCTGTGCCTGGACGCCACGGCGCCGCGCACGCCCATCCTCAATGCCACCGAGGCGGGCGCCCCGCTGTATGCCAGCCTGGGTTTCGTGACCTTCGACCATATCCAGCAGCACCAGGGCTGCCTGGCCAATGCGCCCACCGCGCCAGTGCTTTCCGAGTTGCGCTGCCGCCGTCTGGCGCCGGCCGACTATCCGCAGGCGATCGCCCTGGCCAACGCCGCCAGCGGTCTGCAGCGCAGGCGGGTGCTGGATGATCTGCTGCCCGAGGCGCTGCAGGTAATGGGGCTGGAGCGGGAGGGTGAATTGCAGGGCCTGGCCCTGCTCAGACGCTTCGGCCGGGGCCTGGTGATAGGCCCCGTGGTAGCGCCGGATGCCGAGGCGGCCAAGGCGCTGATCGCACCCTTGCTGGAGGCGACCCAGGGTGAATTCGTGCGCATCGACATCCTGGCCGATTGCGGCCTGGCCGACTGGCTGGTAGCCGCCGGCCTGGCCTGCGTGGATCGCGCTCCGCGCATGGCCAGGGGCACGCCGCCACGACCGTCGGAAAACGTCCGATCCTTCGCCCTGGTGACCCAGGCGCTGGGCTGAGTCGCGTTCAATCGTCAGGAGACACCGCCATGCTGCTGGACGCCACGCTGCACGACCTGCTCGATCCCCGGACCACTAATCACTTCTATCTCGACGGCCACTGGGTGCCCGCCGCTGGCCCGGAACGGGTCAGGGTGATCAACCCGGCGAATGAACGTCCCCTGGCCGATGTGGCCCTGGGCAGCGCCGCCGAGGTGGATCGGGCCGTACAGGCTGCCCGCGCGGCCTTCGCCGACTGGTCCGGCCGTACCCCGGCCGCCCGTGCCCGGTTGCTGGAGCGACTCCACGGCCTGCTGACGCAGCGTAGCGAAAGCTTCGCCCAGGTCATCTCCCGGGAGATGGGCGCGCCCGTGGCTGCGGCGCGCGCCCTGCAGGTGCCCCTGGCCCTGGAGCATCTGCGCGTCGCGCGCGAGGTCGCGATCGACTACGCCTTCGAGCGCAGCGAGGGGGCGCTGCGCATCCGCCGCGAAGCCATCGGCGTCTGCGCCCTCATCACCCCCTGGAACTGGCCGCTGTACCAGATCACCGCCAAGGTCGCGCCGGCGCTGGCCGCTGGCTGCACGGTAGTGCTCAAGCCCAGCGAATTGGCGCCGTTGAGCGCCTTGCTGTTCGCCCAGGCGGTCCATGACGCGGGGATACCGACCGGGGTGTTCAACCTGATCAACGGTGACGGACCCACGGTCGGCGCCGCGCTGGCCGAGCATCCCGAGGTCGACATGATCTCCATCACCGGCTCCAATCGCGCGGGGGTACAGGTGGCCCGGGCCGCCGCCGCCACCGTGAAGCGAGTGACCCAGGAGCTGGGTGGCAAGTCGCCGAACCTGCTGCTACCCGACGCCGACCTCGAGACGGCCGTGGCCAAGGGCGTGCTGGCGGCCTTCCGCAACAGCGGCCAGTCCTGCAGCGCGCCTACCCGCATGCTGGTGCCCCAGGCGCGTCTGGCCGAGGTGGAGCGCCTGGCGGCGGCCACGGTGGCAAGCCTCGTGGTCGGCGATCCGCAGGCCGCGGACACCCAACTCGGGCCCCTGGCCAACGGCGCCCAGTTCGCCCGGGTGCAGGAGCTGATCGCCAGCGGCCTGGCCGAAGGCGCCACGCTGATCTGCGGCGGGCTGGGACGGCTCGAGGGCCATGCAGTGGGCTTCTATGCGCGTCCCACGGTGTTTTCGGCGGTCAGCGCCCGGATGCGGATCGCCCAGGAGGAGATCTTCGGGCCGGTGCTGTGCCTGCTGCCCTATTCCTCTCTCGAGGAGGCCATCGCCATCGCCAATGACAGCCTCTATGGCCTCAGCGCCCACGTCCAGGGGCGAGACCCGGCCCAGGTCGCCGCGGTGGCCAACCGCATCCGCGCCGGACAGGTGCATCTCAATTACCCGGCCTGGAATCCCCTGGCGCCTTTCGGTGGCTACCGGCGCTCGGGTAACGGGCGCGAGTATGGCGTCCAGGGCCTGGAGGAATACCTGGAGACCAAGGCGATCCTGGGTCACTGACGCGGATTGAACAGCGGATTGCTCCGCAATCCCGCTACCGCCAGGTCGATGAACGCCCGGACCTTGGCCGGTGCCTGGCGCCCCTCGGGATAGATCAGATTGACCGGCAGTGGTGCCTCTTCGTGGTCTTCGAGCACCAGTTGCAGCACGCCGTCCGCCAGGGCCTGGGCGATCTGATAATGCGGCACGCGGGTGAGGCCCAGACCGCTCTCGGCCGCGCTGATCGCGGCGGCATTGGTGTTGCTGTGCAACAAAGGCTCGACCACCACCCGTTGCCCGCCGGCGAAACGCCATTCCAGCGACGACCAGGCGCTGTGGGACACCAGGACGCGGTGATCGCGCAGCGCGGCGGGCGTCCCCGGGACGCCACGGGTCGCCAGGTAGCTGGGCGCGGCGCAGACCACCCGCCGCATGCAGCCGACCTGGATGGCGGTAAGGCCGGAGTCGGCCAGATGACCGATGCGCAGGGCGATGTCCATCCCTTCGTCGACGATGTTCACCGGCCTGTCGACGAAGAAGGTCCGGGCGCGCACGTCCGGATAACGCTCGAGATAGTCCAGCACCAGCGGCAATACGTGCAGTTGGCCTAGGAGCAGCGGCGCGGTGATCGCCAGGGTGCCGACCGGCTTGGCGTAGTGCCCGGCCGCGGCCAGTTCCGCCTCGGCGATCTCGCCGAGGATGCGCCGGCAATCCTGCAGATAGCGAACGCCGGCCTCGGTGGGTTTCACCGAACGGGTGGTGCGCACCAGCAAGCGGGCGCCGACCAGCGCTTCCAGGCTGGCCACCAGGCGGGTCACCGCCGGGGCGCTCAGGTGCAGATCCCGGGCCGCGCGGGCGAAACTCTCGGTCTCGGCCACCTTCACGAACACGCGCATCGCCTGCCAACGATCCATCTGCGGGGTCTTCCTCAGGGCGCCGGAGCGGCCCGGCAAGACGTCCATGGTAGTCGACCCGGCCAGGCTGGCCAGCCTAGAGATCCAGTTCCAGTGGCGCGGACCCGGCGGCGGGCCGGGCGCAACAGAGCAGGACCTGGTCGGCGGCGACCGTCGCGGCGGGTTCCTTGGCATAGGAGACCGCGCCCTGGAGCAGCCCCGTGCGACAGCTGCCACAGTGCCCCTCGCGACAGCTGAAGGCGGGCGCCAGGCCCTGGGCCTCGGCCAGCTCCAGTAGGCTGCCGGAGGCGGGCGTCCACTGCGCCTCCCGAGCGGACGCCGCGAAGCGCACCCGGAAGGCCTCGGTAGAGGCGGCAGACCGTACGGCCCCAGCCGTCGCCGCACCGCTGCGCACCAGGCCGGCCGGCCCGAAGGCTTCGGCATGAATACGGCCATCCTCGATGCCAAAACCGCGCAAGCCGTCATAGAGGCCCTGGGTGAAGGCCGCGGGACCGCAGAGGTAGAAGTCATAGTCACCGAAGGGCAGCTGGCGGCCCAGCAGCGCCATGTCGATGCGCCCGGCGACGTCATGGTCCACCCCGGGAAGGGCAGCCGCGGGATCGCTCAGCACCCTGATCATTCGTAGCGTTTCCGGAGCCCTGGCCATCAGCTCGGCGAGTTCCCGGTCGAAGGCCCGTTCCGCTAGGGTCCGGGCGCCATAGAACAGCGTGACTGGCCGCCGACCCCGATGGACCGCCTGGCGCAGCATGGCCAGCAACGGAGTAATACCGATCCCGGCGGCGAGGAACACCAGGGGGCGCTCCGCCGCGGCCGCCAGGGTGAAGTCGCCGGCGGGCGCCCGCGCCTCGATCAGGTCGCCTTCGCGCAGCCGGTCGTGCAGCAGTCGCGAGACCAGGCCGTCGCGCTTGACGCTGATGCGGTAATGGCCGTCGGCGGGGAGGGAAGTCAGGGTATAGGTTCGCACCAGGGAGGGTTGCCCCGCCTCGGCTGTCACCCGGATCGGCAGGAATTGGCCGGCCTGGTAGGAGGGCAAGGCTGTGCCGTCCACCGCTTCGAGGTGGAAAGAGCGGATGGTGGCGCTCTCCTGGACGATCCGGGCGATGCGCAGCGGACGCCAGTGGCGGTCCTGGGCCCTGGCCTGCAGGCGCTGCTCGGCCTCCGCCCAGCTGCCGGTCAGCCGACTGCTGTCCGACTCGCCGCCGGGCTGCGTCTGCCAGCGTAGCGCCAGGGCGCCGCGGCGACGGACGATACGCTGCGGGCGAAAGGTCCAGAGGCGTTCGGCGCCTTCGAAGGCGCCGATCTCGGGCGAGTCGAACAGCACCTCGGCGGTACCGCTCAGCTGCAGCAGATCGCCGTGCTCAAGGTCCGCGAACAGCAGGCCGGCCCGGCCATTGGCGACGACATTGCCCAGGGTGTTGAAGAACAGATTGCCGTTGAAGTCGGGAATGGTCAGCAGGCCCTCGGCGTCTACCCGGACGAAGCCCGGCCTGCCGCCCCGGTGCGAGACATCGACCCGTCGCTGGCCCTGCTGGTCGGCGTAGGAGGCGACGAAAAAGGCATCGGCGCCGGCGATCAGCGCACGGGCTGCCATGTCCAGGCCGGTGGGGTGCTCCACGGGCACGACCGGCGTTGCGCCCGGTTCGTGGGCGAAGCTCAGGTCACGCAGCTGGATATAGCGCGGGCAGTTGCCAAAGCTCTGGTCCACCGTCACGCGCAGTCCCCGGGCCGTGGGGGTGAGGATGCCGTTCATGCGATTGCGACGGCGCGTGTGCCACTCGATGCCCAGCAGGCCCACGGCAGCGCCTGCGCCCAGTCCGGACGCCGCTGGATCCTCGCTGGCCGGGCGGGCGGCGATATCCAGGGTGGTGGACGTGGGCGAGGCGAGAAAGCCCGGCTGGCCTTCCAGGATCGTCGCCCAGGCGTCGCCCGCGGCATCCACGCTGCCCAGTACCACGAAGGGCAGCTGGGCGAAGAACTGCCGATGCTGGTCGGGCATGAACGGCCGGATCACCCGCGGCCCCAGGGCCTCCAGGCGTTCGCGGACGCCCAGCCGTTCCTGGATGAAGGTTTCCCCGGCGTGCCAGGTGGGTAGGGGCTCGTGCATGACCTTGGCCTCCAGCAGGGTGAAGGCGCGATCAGGCCCGGAGGCCGGCCGCGGTCTCGGCAAAGGGCACGAAGCCGGGCAGGGCTTCCACCCGCTGCAGGAAGGCACGCACGGCCGCATAGGGCGCCAGCTCCACATTGCCTTCCGGCGCTCCGGCCAGGTAGCTGTAGAGGGCGATGTCGGCGATGGTCGGATGATCGGCGGCCAGCCAGTCTCGCGTGGCCAGGTGCGCTTCCAGGCGTTCGAGCAGGACATGGGCGCGGGCGATGACTTCTTCCGGATTCAGACGGGCGCCGAACACCGTGATCAGCCGCGCCGCCGCCGGGCCATAGGCCAGTTCTCCGGCGGCCACCGACAGCCAGCGCTGCACCGCGGCCGCGCCAAGCGGATCTTCCGGCAGCCAGTCGCGACGACCGGCCTTTTTCGCCAGGTAGACGAGGATGGCATTGGCATCGGCGACCACCGTCGCGCCGTCCTCCAGCACCGGCACCTGGCCGAAGGGATTGAGGGCAAGGAATTCCGGCGTGCGATTGGCGCCGCCCGGAATATCGATGTCGATCAGCTCGACCTCGATCCCCAGCAGCGAGGCGAAGAGCACGGCGCGATGGGCATGACCGGACAGCGGGGTGTGATAGAGCTTCATGATCCGACTCCTGGCAGGCATCGGGCCGAGAGTGGTCCCGATAGGTGCTACCAGCTTGGGATCAGCGAGCTTTCGAGGGAATGGGTCTTCTGGTCAGTTCAGCATTCCGCAAAATGGAATGATCGAGTCAGGGGCGGGCAAGGGCGGCTGTTCCCGTCATGGACCTCAGCTAGGCCCTTCGGCAGTTGCAAATCAGGCCTGATCTGTCTATCAGGCGGCAGTCTAGAGCGCCTGGGACTGGTCGGTGCCTAAGACTGTAAAGTAGAATCAATATCATCTAAGCATCATCGAGCAGGCAGCACCCGTCATGAGTGATATGGCTCTCGCATCCTCACGCCATCTTCATCGGCTCTATTGCGACCACAGCGGCTGGCTACAGGCCTGGTTACGGCGGCGGCTGGGCAGCGAGTGGGATGCGGCCGATCTCAGCCAGGAGGCCTTTCTACGGCTGGTGCGCAGCCCCGAGGTGCTGGGCGAACTGCAGGAGCCGCGGGCGTATCTGGTGACCATCGGCAAGCGCCTGCTGATCAATTTCCAGCGCCGGCGCAGCCTGGAGCAGGCTTATCTCGATGCCCTGGCCGAGCTGCCCGAAGCCTGCGCGCCATCGCCCGAGCAACGCTGGGTCCTGCTGGAAACCCTGCAGGCCCTCGATGAACTGCTCGACGGCCTGCCCGCCATGGTGCGCCAGGCCTTCCTGCTCAGCCAGCTCGAAGACCTCACCTACCGCGAGATCGCCGAGCGCTTGCAGGTCTCCGAGCGCACGGTGAAGAGATACATGGCACAGGCCTATGAGCATTGCCTGCTGGCGGAGCTGTGCTGAGCGGCGCCCAGGACCGGCGGCGGACCGCGATCCGCGAGGCCGCGGGCTGGCTGGCACTGCTTGAATCCGGCGCGGCTGGCGAGCGCGAACACCTGCAGTTGCAGGCCTGGCGCCAGGCCCATGCCGAGCACGAGCGCGCCTGGCAGGCGGCCTTGGCGCTGCAGCAACGCTTCGCCGCGGTACCGTCGCGGCTGGCCATGGCCAGTCTGCAACCGGTCGATCGCGGCCGGCGTACCGCCTTGCGTCAATTGCTCGGCCTGGCGCTGGTGGTACCGACGGGATGGTGGTTGACCCAGGAAGTGCCACTGGACGCCTGGACCGCCGATCTTGGCACCGCCACCGGCGAACGCCGCAGCCTGACCCTGGCCGACGGCAGCCTGCTGCAACTCAATACGGCGACCGCCGTGAACCTGGATCAAGCGCGGCGACGGCTGACCCTCGTGCAAGGCGAGCTCTCGCTGCAGGTGCCCGGAGCCCAGCCGCTGACGCTGGACACCCGCTTCGGGGCCCTGACGGTGCGCCAGGCCGAGGTCTGCGTGCAGCAGGATGACGAGGGCTGCGATGTGCGCGTGGTCAGCGGTAGCGTGGGGGTGCAGCCGCTGAGCGGCCCGGGGCTGGAACTGGGCAAGGGCCAGCAATTGCGCCTCAGTGCCCTGGGGATCGGTGCCATCGAGCCGTTTTCCGCGACGCTGCTGAGCTGGCGCCAAGGCGTGCTGATCGCCCAGGACCAGCCACTGGACGAATTCCTGCAGGCACTCGGTCGCTATCGACGCGGCCTGCTGCGCTGGGATCCCGCGCTCGCCAGCCTCAGGGTCACCGGCAGTTTCCAGCTCGCCGATACTGACCGGGTACTCGCGCTGCTGGCCGCGACGCTGCCGGTGGAGGTGCACTGGCGTACCCGCTTCTGGGTGACCCTGAAACCCCGCTCGGTCAGCGTCTGAAAAAAGCCTGTCCCCTTTTCCGTACTCGTCGGTCATTAACGGCATAGGACAATCAAAGGAGGGGGATTCAATGGTGGCGTTGGTATTGCGTCCGTTGCTGCGCACGGGCTTGCTGGTGGCGTTGAGTGGTACTCCCTGGTGGGCGGGTTCCGCCTGGGCGCAGGAGGCCGCCCGCCGGCACTATGAGATTCCCGCCGGCAGTCTCGCCCAGGCGCTGACGCGCTTCGCCGCGGAATCCGGCGTCAATCTGGCGGTGGATCCTAGGCTGGTGGGCAAGCGCAGCAGCGCCGGCCTCAACGGCGACTATGGCGTGGAGGAGGGCTTCAGCCGCCTGCTGGCCGGCTCGGGGCTGCGGCTGCAACCGCTGGGGGCGCGCGACTTCACCCTGGCGCCCGCGCCGCAGGACAGCGGCGTCCAGGAACTCGCCAGCACCTCCATCGTCGCCACCAGTCTGCAAGCGGACGACGCGCCCTACGCCGGTGGCCAGGTCGCGCGGCAAGGCTCCCAGGGGCTGCTGGGCAATCGCGACTTCATGGACACGCCCTTCAGCCAGACGTCCTACACTGCCCAGACCGTACAGAATCTCCAGGCCCGCACCCTTACCGACCTGATCGCCAGCGATCCCTCGGTGCGCTCCACCAATCCATCGGGTGGTCGCTTCGAGCAGTTCACCATCCGCGGTTTCAGCCTGTTCAATAGCGACGTCGCCTACAACGGGCTCTATGGCGTGCTGCCGACCTATTCCATCGACATGGAGATGGCCGAGCGGGTCGACATCCTCAAGGGGCCGAGCCAGCTGCTCAACGGCATCTCGCCTCGCGGCAGCGTCGGCGGGGGCATCAACGTGGTGCCCAAGCGCGCCACCGACCAGCCCATCACCGAAATCACCGGCAGCTATGCCTCCGACAGCCAGGTGGGCGGCGCCGTGGACATAGGTCGTCGCTTCGGCGAGGACAATCGCTTCGGGATGCGTTTCAACGGCGTCAAGCAATCCGGCGACACCACCTGGGATCACCAGCGCGTCGACCGGCAGATGGGTGTGCTCGGTCTGGACTATCGCGTGGAACGCCTGCGCCTGGGCCTCGATCTCGGCCACACCGAGCGCGACACCGATGCGCCCCAGGAGCGGGTGCTGGTCGGCGCCAATGCCCGGGTGCCCGATGCCGACGACGTGCGCCACAACTATGCCCAGCGCTGGACCCGCGCCCAGACCAGGGACACCTTCGGCGCCCTGCGTGGCGAATTCGACGTCGACGATTCGCTGATGGTCTATGGCGCCGTGGGCGCGCGCCGCAGCGATCACGATTTTCTGCGCCACAACGTTTCCCTCACCAACGACGCCGGCGATTTCACCGTCCAGCCGCGCGACTTCACCCGCGACGAGAACGTCCGCACCGCCAACGTGGGCGCGCGCAAATGGCTGCAGACCGGGCCGGTCAGCCACGAGCTCAATGTCAGCGCCGACTACTTCTACATGGACTTCGAGAACGGTGGCGGGCGCTACGCCAGCGGGGCCAGTAACCTCTATGCGCCCCGCGACCTGCCCGCGCCGGGCGTGCGCACCCGGTCCGATGCCAAGGACTACACCGAGAACCGCTTCAGTGGCGTGGCCCTGGCCGACACCCTGGGCTTCTTCGACGACCGCCTGCTGGTCACCCTCGGCGCCCGCTGGCAGCGGGTCAAGGTGGACGACTGGTCCGATGGGGTGAAGCAAACCACCGCCTACGACGAGGAAAAGGTCTCGCCCTCGGCGGGGGTGCTGTTCAAGGCCACCGAGCGCCTGTCGCTCTATGCCAACTACATGGAAGGCCTCAGCCAGGGCAAGATCGCGCCGTCCACCGCGCTGAACGAGGACGAGATCTTCCCGCCCTTCATCAGCCGCCAGGCGGAGGTGGGCGCCAAGTACGACTTCGGCGCCGTGGCCGTGACCGCGAGTGCCTTCCGCATCAAGCAGCCGGCCTACGAGACCAACGCCACCAGCCGTACCTTCGGTCCCAACGGCAAGCGGGTCAACGACGGGGCGGAGCTGAGCGTGTTCGGCGAGCCGCTGGCCGGCTTCCGCGTGCTCGGCGGCCTGATGTACATCGACAGCGAGCTCAGGGACACCGTGGGTGGCACCTTCGACGGCAATCGCGCCCCGGCCACGCCCAAGCTCAATGCCAACCTCGGCGCCGAACTGGACATCCCGGCGGTGCCCGGCCTGACCCTGACCGGACGGGGGATCTACACCAGCTCCCAGTACCTGGATCAGGCCAACAGCAAGGAAATCGATGCCTGGCATCGCTTCGACGTGGGCGCGCGCTACGCCTTCAAGGTCGACGCCACCCGCGTGACCCTGAGGGCCTCGGTGGAGAACGTGATGAACGAGCGCTACTGGGCCTCCGCCGGCGCTTCCGACGACAGCGAACCCGGCCTGACGATCTCAACGCCGCGGACCTTCGTCTTCTCCACCACCCTGGCGTTCTGACGCCGCCGGAGCCCGCTGCTGCGCAAGGCTCGTGCAGTCCTGCGCAGCGGCAGATTTCATGAGCAGTTGATTAAGGGGGGAACGGTGCTGCGTTATTCGGTTGAAGTTTGTTATTCATCGACAGGAGTGCCATGCGGATATAACTGAAACAAGATCCTTATCAACTTATCGTCGAGCTATTTAAATAACGGACTGTAGTGAGTTCGGGTTTCCTGTCGTCCGCACATTGGCCAAAGTTGGGCGAGTTCAAAGACTGGGCTATTTGCGGGAATAGCGGTTGAAGGATGAGAATGAAACTGATTATCGTTACCGAAGATAAACGTCCCGAGGTCTGACGCCATGCTTCAACCATCCCTCAGTCGCGATACCGCATTAGCCGACAACGCCTTCTTTCTCACTCGCCAGGCGCGCTTCGAATCAAATGTCCGCAGCTATCCGCGCAAGCTGCCGCTGGCTATCGGCAAGGCCGCCGGCGTCTGGGTGACCGACGTCGAAGGCAAGACCTACCTGGATTGCCTGGCCGGGGCCGGCACCCTGGCGCTGGGCCACAACCATCCGGCGGTCACCGCGGCCATCACCGATTTTCTCGGCAGCGGCCTGCCCATGCACAGCCTGGACCTTACCACGCCGCTCAAGGACGCCTTCAGCGAGCGCCTGCTGGGCCTGCTGCCGGGGCGGGCAGAAGACTACTGTCTGCAATTCTGCGGGCCATCCGGCGCCGATGCGGTCGAAGCGGCGCTGAAGCTTGCCAAGAAGGTCACCGGGCGCAGCAACGTGGTGGCCTTCTCCGGCGGCTACCACGGCATGACCCATGGCGCCCTGGCCGTGACCGGCAATCTCGCGCCCAAGCAGGGCGTAACGGGGCTGATGCCCGGGGTGCAATTCCTGCCCTATCCCCATGAGTACCGCTGCCCGCTGGGACTGGGCGGCGAGCAGGGCGCCGTGGCCCTGGCGCGTTATCTGGAACGCTTCTTCGGCGACGTGGAAAGCGGCGTCTGCCGGCCGGCGGCGGTGATCGTCGAGGCGGTCCAGGGGGAGGGCGGCGTCAATCCGGCGCCGCTGGAGTGGCTGCGGACCCTGCGCCAGGTCACCCGGGCGCACGGCATCCTGCTCATCGTCGACGAGGTCCAGACCGGCTTCGGTCGCACCGGCGAGCTGTTTGCCTGCCAGCATGCCGGCATCGAGCCGGACATCCTGGTGCTGTCCAAGGCCGTGGGCGGTGGCCTGCCGCTGGCCTTGCTGGCGATTCGGCGCGAATTCGATGCCTGGGAACCCGGTGGCCATACCGGCACCTTCCGCGGCAACCAGCTGGCGATGGCCACGGGGATGGCCACCCTGGAGGTCATCGAGCGCGAACGCCTGGTCAGCCATGCGGCCCAGCTCGGTGGCTGGCTCAAGCGGCACCTGGAGCGGCTGCGCGAACGTTTCCCCGTCATCGGCAATGTCCGGGGCCTGGGCCTGATGCTGGGCCTGGAGATCGTCGCTGCGGGTGGCGAAGCGGATTCGCTCGGCAGCCTGCCGGCCGATCCCGCCCTGGCGGCGGCCATCCAGCGCCACTGTTTCGCCCAGGGGCTGTTGCTCGAACGCGGCGGCCGCGACGGCAACGTCGTACGACTGCTGCCCCCGCTGATCCTGCAGGAAAACCACTGCCTGGTGCTGCTCGAACGCCTGGAGGCGGCCCTCGTGGCAGCGCTGGCCGAGCCCCGTGGCTGAGCGCAAGGCACCCGTCGAGTGCCGTGAGACCGGATCGCTCCCCGCGACGCCCAACCTCCTGGACCCTGCCATGACTTCTTTCGAATCCACGCTGCTTTCCCGCATCGTCAGCGAGCTGGCGTCTTCCCATGCCCTGATGAATTGCCTCATCAAGGAATTCGCGCTGCCGGAAAAGTGCCTGACTTATCATTGGCCGGAAGATCGGCGTGGTATAGCACCGGCCAACTATCTGAGTTGGTTGCAAGACGGCGGCGTCCCCTTGCTGATCAACTTTCCCGGAGACCGTCAGTTCTTTCTGGTCGTCGATCGACAGGATGAACTCGGCAGCCAGCGTTATCTATCCGATATCTATGTAAGACGCGGCGACCAGCCCTGGTATTGCCCTGACTTTCCCGCCTTCATCGATTATCTGCTGGAGGCCTGCGAAGAACTCGCCGGCGCCCACAATGGCGAGTTGCTGCAGCAGGTCCTGCAAAGTCAGCGCCTGACCGCGGCCATCGTCGACCACGTGCAGGTCACCCGACATCCCGCTCCGCTCAGCGACTACCTGGCCAGCGAGCAGGGCCTGTGGTTCGGCCATCCCAATCACCCGGCGCCCAAGGCGCGGCGCTGGCCGGAACCTCTGCCGGCCGAGGCCTATGCACCGGAGTTGCACACCAGCACCCCCATGCACGTGCTGGAGGTGCCCCGCGCCGGCTTGCAGGTGGCTGGCAACGGCCTGAGCGATGCCCAGGTGCTGCAGGGCTTCGTGGACCAGGCGCAGGCCGCTCCGGAGCGGGCGCGGATCGTGCTGCACCCGGTCCAGGCGCAGTTGTTCCTGGGCGATCCGCGGGTCCAGACGCTGGTCAGCGAGGGGATGATCCGTGACCTTGGGGCCAGCGGCGCCCTGGCCAGTCCCACCGCCTCCATGCGCACCTGGTACCGCCCAGGTCATGCCTTCTTCATCAAGGGCTCGCTGAACGTGCGCATCACCAATTGCGTGCGCAAGAACGCCTGGTACGAACTGCAAAGCACCCTGATCGTCGATCGCCTCATGCAGCGCCTGCAGGGGCGAGTGGCGGGCCTGGACATGGTGCGCGAGCCGGGTGCCCTGAGCTGGGCACCACCGGCCGCCAGTGCCGAGGACGAGCGCTGGTTCCGCGAGCAGACCGGCGCCATCCTGCGCGAGAATTTCTGCCTGGAGCATGGCGCCGACTGCTGCCTGCTGGCCGGCACCCTGTTCGCCCGCAACACCCGCCTGCAGCCGCTGCTGCAGGACTTCCTCAGCCGCTGCGGCGGTCGGCAGCCGAGCGATCAGGCGCGGCTGGCGTGGTTCCAGGATTACCAGCGGCTGTTGCTGGGGCCGGTGCTGCGACTGTTCTTCGAGCACGGGGTGGTGCTGGAGCCGCACCTGCAGAATTGCGTGCTGGTGCATGACAATGGCCGGCCCGTCCGGCTGCTGCTGCGCGACTTCGAAGGCATCAAGCTGACCGATACCCTCGGCGCCGAGGCGCTGGACGCCCACGTCCATCCCCGGGTGCGCCAGTCGTTGCTCTACAGCCGAGACCAGGGCTGGCGGCGCATCGCCTACTGCCTGTTCGTCAACAACCTCGCCGAGGCGGTACTGGCGCTGAGCTGGGAGCGTCCGCACCTGGCGCCACGCCTGTGGCGGCAGGTGGAAGCCGAGCTGATCGCCATCCGCCGGGACCTGCACCGTGCCGCGCCCGAGCTGGATGCGCTGATCGCCGGCCAGCCGATTCCCTGCAAGACCAATCTCAAGGTGCGCCTCGCCGCCCAGGCCGATCGCCAGGCCGGCTACGTGCAGTTGGCGTGCCCCTGGGGCGCGGAGGTGCGTCATGGGTGAGCTACCGGCCGCGGTCCGCGCCGCCCTGGTGGAGGCCCAGGCACAGTCCAGCGATCCCCTGGCGGCCTTCGTCTACGACCTCGATGCCCTGCGGCGGCACGTCGCCGCGCTGATGGCCGAATTGCCCCCCGGCGTGGAGCTGTATTACGCCATCAAGGCCAACAGCGAGGCGCCGATCCTGACGGCCCTGGCGCCGCTGGTGCACGGTTTCGAGATCTCTTCCGGTGGCGAGATCGATCGCCTGGCCGCCTGCCCGCGGCGCAAGCCATTCATTTTCTCCGGTCCCGGCAAGCTGGATTCCGACCTGCGCACCGCCCTGAGCGCCGGGGTCGAAGCCATCCACCTGGAGAGCCTCGGCGAGATCCAGCGCCTGCAACGGCTGGCCCGCTCCCTGGGACGGCTACAGCCGGTGTACATCCGCATCAATCCGCAATTGCCATCCGGGCTGACCAGTACCCTGGCCATGGCCGGCACGGCGACACCCTTCGGCTTCGACGAGGCCGACCTGCCCACCGCGGTGGCGGCGGTAGAAGCGGCCAGCCACCTGCAGCTGCAGGGCTTCCATGTGCATGCCCTGTCGCACCAGCACTCGGTCGAGCGCCATCTGCATCTGCTGGACTTCTACCTGGAGCGCTGGCCGCACTGGCGCGGCCTGGCCCGGCGCCCGGAGAACCTGGTGCGACTCAACGTCGGTGGCGGCATCGGAGTGGATTACCGTGAAGGTCGGCGATTCGACTGGGCGCGGCTGTGCGCGCACCTGCGCGCCCGTCTGGCCGCCCAGGCGCAGCCGCCGCTGATCCGCTTCGAACCGGGCCGTTTCCTCGCGGCCTTCTGCGGCTACTACGCCGTGGAAGTGCTGGATACCAAGACCAGTCATGGCCAGCACTTCCTGGTCTGCCGCGGCGGGACCCACCAGTTCCGCCTGCCGGTGGCCCAGGGGCACGATCACCCGGTGCTGCACCTGCCCCGCGAAGCGCGGGCGGCGGCGACCGGGGGCAAGGCCTGGACGGTGGTGGGCCAGCTCTGTACCCCCAAGGACATCCTCAGCCGCGGCCAGCCGCTGGGTGAGGTAGGGGTGGGCGACCTGCTGGTGCTGCCCCTGGCCGGCGCCTATGGCTACAACATCTCCCACGCGGATTTCCTCTGCCATCCGCGCCCGCGGCAGCTGTTCCTCGACGGGAACGGGAGTACCTCGGCGTGAGCGTGGCGATCCCGCGGGTCTGGGTGGCGGTGAACGTGCTGCTCGGCACGGTCACCGTCAGCCTGGCCAATACCGCGCTCAACCCGGCCCTGCCGGCCTTCATCGCCGCCTTCGACCTGGGTCCGCTGCTGGCCAGCTGGATCGTCGCCGGCTTCATGGTCGCCATGGGCATCACCATGCCGCTGACCGGCTTTCTGGCCGGGCGCCTCGGGCGGCGGCGGCTCTATCGCCTCGGGCTGCTGGCCTTCATCGCCGGTTCGGCGCTGGGCGCCCTGGCCGATTCCATCGCCGGCGTGCTGCTGGCGCGGATGGTCCAGGGGGTGGCCAGCGGCCTGATGATTCCCCTGGCGCTGGGCATCATCTTTTCCGTCTATCCCAGGGAGGAGCGCGGGCGGGTGACCGGCTGGTGGGGTGGGGCGGTGATGCTGGCGCCGGCAGTGGGTCCGCTGTGCGGTAGCCTGCTGCTGGAGGTGTTCGACTGGCGCGCCCTGTTCCTGCTCAACGTCCCGGTGGGCCTGCTGGCCCTGGCCATGGGGCAGGTGGTGCTGCCCGCGGATGGTCCTCGCGAACACAGGCCCTTCGACCTGGCCGGCTACCTGCTGATCGCCAGTGGCCTGGGGCTGCTGCTGGTGACCCTCGGCCGGCTGCGCGAGCTGACGGCGCTGGGCGAACCCCTCAATCTGCTGGCCCTGGCGGCCGGATTCCTGTGTCTGCAGGCCTTCGTCCGGCTGCAACTGCGGCGCAGCCATCCGCTGCTGCCGCTGCGCCTGTTCGCCCTGCGCGGCTACCGGGCCAGCGTCATCATCGCCGTGGTCCAGGCGGTGGGCATGTTCGAATGCCTGGTGCTGCTGCCGCTGCTGATCCAGCTGGTGCTGGGCCACAGCGCGCTCTGGACCGGCCTGGCCCTGCTCTGCACGGCGCTGGCGGCGGCGCTGTTCGGTCAGGTCGGTGGCCGCCTGCTCGACCGCCGCGGACCCCGTGGCGTGATCGCCACCGGCCTGGCGCTCAGCGGCCTGGCCACCCTGGCCCTGGGCGTGGTCGGCAGCCATGCCGGGCTGGCCTGGATCTGCGCGCTGATGGTGCTGCGCGGCATCGGCCTGGGGCTGTCCTACATGCCGGCCACCACCGCCGGCCTCAATACCCTGCCGGATGCCCAGGTCACCCAGGGCGCGGCCATGAACAACATCGCCCGGCGCCTAGTGTCCTCGGTGGCCGTGGTGGCCGCCTCCCTGTGGCTGGAACTGCGCCTGGGCGGCGCGGCCGGCTGGGGCCCGCGCCAGGCCGCCACCGGCGTCGCCATTCAGGACGCCTTCATCGCCACCGGTCTGTTCATCCTGCTGGCCCTGCCCTGGGCCTGGCGCTTTCCCGCCGCCCAATCCCTTTCCGTTCGGAGGTACTCATGACCGCTCAGCTTTCACTTCCCGCGCAGCCCTGGCCGTCGCCTGCCGACGCCACCCTCTATCGCCAGGTCGAGCAGCGCGTGGTGGCGCAATTGCTGCAGACGCTGATCTACGAAGAGGTGCTCAGCGCCCAGGTACAGCCAGTGGCGGATGGTCTGGCGCAGTATCGCCTGGCCGGTAGTACCGCCGATGGCCAACCGGTGCAGTACCTGGGCTATGCGCCCGCCGCTGCCAGCTTCGGCCTGATCCGCCTGGACCCCCGGCGCCTGGTGCGGCAGGACGGCCAGGGCAGCCGCGCCCCGACGCTGCACGAGACCCTGGCCGAATTGCTCGGCGAGCAGAGCGACGCGCCGTTGTGGCCACGCTTCGTCCAGGAGTTGGAGCAGACCCTGCTCAAGGACCTGCAGTCGCGCCGCCAGGATTATCGTCCTGACCGCCCGGCCCACGAGCTGGACGTGGATGCGCTGGAAAGGCATTTCATGGACGCCCATGGCTACCATCCCTGCTACAAGTCGCGCATCGGCTTCTCCCTGGCCGAGAATCGCCGCTACGGACCGGAATTCGGCGAGCCGATCCAGCTGGTCTGGCTGGCCTTGGCGCGCGAGCGGGCCTCGGTGGGGCACTCCCACCGCCTGGACTTCCCGGCCTTCATCGCCGAGGAATTCGGCGCCCAGCGCTGGGCGGCCCTGGCCGCCGAGTGGCGAGAACAGGGTCGGGCGCTGGACGACTACCAGCTGATCCCAGTACATCCCTGGCAGTGGGAGCAGCACCTCGCGGCGTTGTTCCAGCCCGAACTGGTGAGTGGCGAGCTGCTCTACCTGGGCACCTCTCGCGACCAGTACGCCGCCCAGCAGTCCATCCGCACCCTGGCCAATCGCAGTGCGCCCCGGCGGCCCTACGTCAAGCTGGCGATGTGCCTGACCAATACTTCCAGCACCCGCATCCTGGCGCGCCACACGGTGCTCAACGGCCCGATCATCACCGACTGGCTGCAGCGCCTGATCGAAACCGATGCCACCGCCCGCGATCTGGACTTCGTGGTGCTCGGCGAGGTCGCGGGCGTCGCCTACGACAGTCGCCCGCTGCCGGTCAGTCGCGCGGGGCAGGTCTACGGCACCCTTGGCGCCGTCTGGCGCGAGAGCATCCATGCCTATCTGCGCGCGGATGAACAGGCGGTACCCTTCAACGGCCTGACCCAGGTGGAGAATCGTTATGGCCAGGGCGCGCCGCAGCCCTTCGTCGCCGCCTGGATCGAGCAGCACGGCCTGGACGCCTGGCTGCAGCAACTGCTCAAGGTCACGGTGACGCCGCTCATGCACATGCTTCACGCCGAAGGCATCGGCATGGAGTCCCATGGCCAGAACATCGTGCTGATCCACCGCGACGGCTGGCCGCTGCGCATCGCCCTCAAGGACTTCCACGACGGCGTACGCTATGCCGAGCGCCACCTGGCGCGTCCGGAGCTGCGCCCGACCCTTGCGCCCGTGCCGGCGAGCCACGCGCGAATCAACCGCAATTCCTTCATCCTCACCGAGGACGTGGACGCGGTACGCGACTTCACCTGCGATGCCTTCTTCTTCATCGCCCTGGGCGAGCTGGCGGTGTTTCTGCGCCAGCACTTCGCCCTGGCCGAGGCCGACTTCTGGCAGGCGACCGCCGCGGTCATCCTCGACTACCAGCGTGCCCATCCCCAGCACCGGGAGCGCTATGCGCTGTTCGACGTCTTCGCCCCCACCTTCGAGGTGGAGGAGCTGACCAAGCGGCGCCTGCTGGGCGATGGCGAGCGGCGCTTCAAGGCGGTGGCCAATCCTCTGCATCCTTACCGGCCCGTCGCATGCTGAGGCGCAACCGACTCAAGGCCGCCCTGGAGGCCGGCACGCCCAGCCACGGCCTGTTCGCCTCGTTGCCCACGCCCGCCAGCATCGAGCTGATCGCCGAAGCCGGCTACGACTTCGTGATCATCGACATGGAGCACGTGCTGATCAATCCGGAAACCCTGGAGAACATGATCCGCACCGCCGAGAGCTACGACCTCACGCCGCTGGTGCGGGTGCCGGACGCCGAGCCCAAGCGCCTCTTGCGCCTGCTCGATGCCGGGGCCCAGGGGATCGTGCTGCCCTGCGTGGATGACCCGGCGGTGCTGGCCGCCGCGGTGCGCGCCTGCAAGTACCACCCGGAGGGCGAGCGCAGCCTCAATGCCGGCCGTCCGGGCTCCTTCGGCAAAGCCAGCCTGGCCGACTACGTGACTCGCGCCAATGCGCAGATCCTGGTGGTCGCCATGATCGAGAGCGCCACCGGCGTAGCCCGGGCGGCGGAGATCGCCGCGGTGCCCGGGGTGGACCTGCTGCTCGAAGGGGCGGCGGACCTGTCGCAATCCCTTGGCCGCCCCTGGTGCATCGCCGATCCCGAGGTGCAGGAGGCCCTGCGCCAGACCTGGGCCGCCGCCCAGCGCCAGGGCACCCCCTACTGCGCCATCCCCCGGCAGCCGGAGGACCTCGACCTCTGGCGCGCCCGGGGCGTCACCACCTTCGTGCTCGGCGACGAGCGCGGCATCGCCTTTCGGGCCCTGCAGGCCCGCCTGACCGCCCATTCCTGCGGAGAATCCCCATGAACGCCCAGACCCTCGCCACCGACCTGATCCTGCAGGACCTGTTCGACTGCCTGCTGGCCGAAGACGTCTTCGCCCCCATAGCCGTGACCCTGGCGGCCGCGCCCGCGGAACATCCCGCCACCCTGCAACCAGCGGCCCCGGAGGAGCGCCTCTGGGAGTGCTGCTGCGATCCCCGCGAGCAGCGTTTCATCGCCGCGCGGGTCCGCCCGGGCATCACCCAGGCCTGGGTAAAGGTGCCCGGTGCGCCGATCCTGGCGCGCCAGGGCGACGCCTGGAGCACCCTCACGCCGGATGCCTTCGTCAGCCTGGTCTTCGCCGAGGCGGCGGCCGATCCGGAGCAGGCACGGGGCATCGCCCTGCTGCGCGAGACCCTGGCCACCAGCCTGCGGCAGACCCGGTTGTCGCTGGACCAGCCCATGGCGCCGGGTCCGCTGCTGGAAGGCGACGGCCAGGCCGCCTTCCTGCAACTGGAGCGCTGGGCCGCCCTGCGGGATCGACCCTATCACCCCCTGGCCAAGGCCAAGCTGGGCCTGAATGACGTCGACTACCAGGCCTATCAGGCCGAATTCGGCCAACCCGTGCGCCTGGCCTGGGTCGCGGTGCGCCGCGATCAGCTGCTGTGCGGAGAGGGCGTGGCGGCCGATTCCCAGGGGCCGGCAGCCGACCTGCTGACCCCAGCGGCGCTGGCCGAGTTGCAGGCCGAATTGCAGCAGCGCGGCCTGGCCGAGAGTCACCTGGCGCTGCCGGTACACCCCTGGCAACTCGCCGAGGGACTGCCGGGGCGGCTGGACGAAGCCTTCGCCAGCGGCGTCTGCCAGCACCTGGACTTCGCCGGCGCACGCTGCCACGCCACCTCGTCGCTGAGATCCATGCTCATGGAGGAGGGCGCAGGCGTGGCCCAGCTCAAATTGCCCATGGCGGTGCATTCCCTGGGCGCCTCGCGCTACCTGCCGGCGGTGAAGATGATCAACGGCTCGCGCAGCGAGGCCCTGCTGCGCCAGGCGCGGGCCCTGGACCCGGTGCTCGCGGACAGCCTGCACCTGTGCGACGAGTCGCGCTGGTGGGCCTTCATGCCGCCGGCGGCGACCCTGTTCGACGAGGCGCCGCGGCATCTCTCGGCCATGGTGCGCGGCTATCCCGCGGCGCTGCTGGCCGATCCCGACTGCCGCCTGCTGCCCATGGCCGCGCTCGGCACCCTGCTGCCGGGCAGTCGCCGGCATTTCTTCGACGACTGGCTGGCGGCCCGGGCGCTGGCACCGACCCCGGCCAATGTCCTGCTGTTGCTGGGTGAGCTGTGCCACAGCTTCATCGATCTCAACCTGCGCCTGTTCCGCCTCGGCCTGCTCGGCGAGGTGCACGGGCAGAACGCCGTGCTGGTCTGGCGCGCCGGACGCCTCCAGGGCCTGCTGCTGCGCGACCACGACTCCCTGCGCCTGTACGTGCCCTGGCTGGAGCGCCAGGGGCTGGCCGACCCGCACTACCGGATCAAGCCCGGCCATGCCCAGACGCTCTATCACGAACATCCGCGCGACCTGCTGTTCTGGTTCCAGACCCTGGGCATCCAGGTCAACCTCAGGGCCATCTTCGAGACCGTCGCGAACTGCTACGCTGTCCCGCTCACCGCTGCCTGGACGCTGCTGCGCGAGGTACTGGAAGAGCGCATCACGGCCCTGGACTTCGACGCCGAGGCCCGGGCGCTGCTCCGGGAAACGCTGTTCGAGGCACCGGACTGGCCGCAGAAGTGGCTGCTGCGCCCGATGATCGAGCGGGCCGGTGGGCCCGGCAGCATGCCGTTCGGCAAGGGCAGGGTGGTCAATCCCTTTCTTCAGGTGAGCCATGCCCGCTAGTGTTTCCTCAGTCATGACCCGCCGCCGGCTGCTCGGGCTCGGCGGCGTGCTCGCCACCGGCCTGGCGCTGCCGCCGGGCGTCGCCCGGGCGCAGTCCACGCGGGTGGCCACGCTGTTCCAGGGCGCCACCGACAGCGCCGTGGCCCTGGGGCTCAGGCCTTGCGGGGTGGTCGAGTCCTGGAGCGAGAAACCCGTCTATCGCTACCTGCGCCCGGCGCTGGCGGGGGTGCCCTCGCTGGGTCTGGAAACCCAGCCGAGCCTGGAGGACCTGGCGCTGCTGGCGCCGGAGCTGATCGTCGCTTCGCGCTTTCGCCATGGCCGGATCGCACCGGTGCTGCAGCAGCTGTGCCCGGTGGTGATGCTGGAGGAGGTCTTCGAATTCAAGCAGACCCTGCTGGCCCTGGGCACCGCCGCGGGACGTGAAGCGGACGCCACGGCCCTGCTGCAGGCCTGGCAGGCGCGCATCGCCCGTCTGCGCGAGGCGCTGCAACGGCATTACGGGGCCCAGTGGCCGCCGACGGTGGCCGTACTGGACGTGCGCGCCGATCACCTGCGCAGCTACCTGCCCGACAGCTTCGCCGGGCGGGTACTCAGCGAACTGGGCTTCGCCTGGCCGGCGGCCAGCCAGGGCAGCGCCGCGCCCTCGATCAAGCTGACCTCGCGGGAAAGCCTGCCGGTGGTGGACGCCGAGGTCTTCTTCGTCTTCCTGCGCGCCGACCAGGCCGCGGTGCAGCGCAACTACGCCAGTCTGCTCGAACACCCGCTCTGGCAACGCCTGGGCGCCCCCCGGCGCGGGCAGGTCTGGCGGGTCGACGGGGTGGCCTGGAGCCTGGGCGGCGGCATTCTCGCGGCCAATCGGCTGCTGGACGACATCGAGCGCGTTCTGGCCACCCAGGGGGCCGCATGAGCGCACCCTTCAGATTACTGCTGCTCGCGCTGGCCCTGGCGCTGACCGCCGTGCTGAGCCTCTCGGTCGGTGCGCGCTGGATCGCGCCTACCAGCGTGGTGGCGGCGCTGGTGCAGGATCCTTCGCTGGCGCTGGAGGCGACCCTGGTCAACACCACGCGCCTGACGCGGCTGCTGGTCGCGCTGGTGGTGGGTGCCAACCTGGCGGTGGCCGGTGCCCTGATGCAGGCCATGACCCGTAATCCCCTGGCTTCGCCGGGGCTGTTCGGCATCAACGCCGGGGCTACCTTCGCCCTGGTGCTGGGCATCACCCTGCTGGGGCTGTCCAGCACGGAAGGCTGGGTGCTCTGCGCGCTGCTGGGCGCGGCGGTGGCCGGCACCCTGGTGTGGATCCTGGGCAACCGGGGCCAGGCGCGCCTGACGCCGCTGCGCATCGTGCTGGCGGGTGCCGCCCTGGCGGCGCTGTTCACCGCCTTCAGCCAGGCGCTGCTGGTGATCAACCAGGAAGGCCTGGACAGCGTGCTGTTTTGGCTGGCCGGTTCGGTGGCTGAGCGCAACCTGGCCACCGCTGCGCCCCTGCTGGTGTTCAGCCTGCTGGCCCTGGCCGCCGCCATGGTCCTGGCCGGGCAGCTGGATGTGCTGGTCGCCGGTGACGACCTGGCCCGTGGCCTGGGCCAGAACATCGGACTGATCCGGCTGCTGGCCGGGGTGCTGGTAATCTGCCTGGCCGGCAGCGCCGTGGCCCTGGCCGGCAACATCGGCTTCATCGGCCTGATGGTGCCGCACCTGGTGCGCGGGCTGTTGGCCCGCGCGCGAAACGAGCATCGCTGGCTGATCCCCGGTTGCGCCCTGGGCGGGGCCCTGCTGCTGGTGCTGGCCGACAGCCTGGCGCGAGTGGTGATCCTGCCCCAGGAGGTGCCCGTGGGCATCATGACCGCCCTGTTCGGCGGGCCGTTCTTCATCCATCTCGCGCGCCGGGGAGGCCGCCATGGCCGCTGAGATCGTCTGGCGGCTCGGCCGTTTCTCCCGGCGCCTGGCCCCGGCCACCCTAGTGCGGCTGGCCGTCGCCGCGCTGGTGGCCCTGGCGGCCTTGCTGCTGTGCCTCTGCCTGGGCAAGGTCTGGTTGACGCCCACCCAGGTGTTCGCCGCGCTGGTGGAACGGCAGGGCGGCGGCCTGGGTTTCATCGTCACCCAGCTGCGCCTGCCACGGGCATTGCTGGCGGCGCTGGTCGGCAGCGCCCTGGCGGTGTCCGGCCTGCTGCTGCAGGGCCAGGTGCGCAATCCCCTGGCCTCGCCGGACCTGCTGGGCATCACCAGTGGCGCCAGCGCCGGGGCGGTCTGCTATCTGGCGGTCCTGGCCGGGAGCCTGGGGCCGCATGGCCTGCCGCTGGCCGCTATGCTCGGCGCGGGCCTGGCGGCGCTGCTGGTCTATGGCCTGGCCTGGAATCACGGCGCCTCGCCGTTGCGCCTGGTGCTGGTAGGGGTAGGGGTATCGGCCATGCTCGCCGCGGCCACCACCTTCCTGCTGGTGTTCAGCCCGCTGACCACCACGCTGTCCGCCTATGTCTGGCTGACCGGCAGCGTCTATGGCGCCAGCTGGCCGGAGGTGCGCGCCCTGGGGCTGTGGTGGCTGGGCCTGTCGCTGCCGCTGGCGGTCCTGGCGCGACACGCCGTGCTGGCGCAACTCGACGACGACCTGGCCCGCGGCCTCGGCGTGCGCCTGCAGCGGCACCGCGCGGCCTTGCTGGCGCTGGCCGTGGCCCTGGCCGGGGTGGCCATCGCCTGGGGAGGCGCCATCGCCTTCGTCGGCCTCATCGCGCCCCATATCGCCCGCCGCCTGCTGCCCAGCGGTTTCGCCGGTCAGGCGCTGATGGCCGCCCTGGTGGGCGCGCTGCTGGTGATGCTCGCCGACCTCCTGGGTCGTACCCTGTTCCTGCCCCTGGATCTGCCGGCCGGCATCTTCGTCGCCGCCCTGGGGGCGCCCTTTTTCCTCTACCTGCTGATCCGGCAGCGCCCCTGAAGGAGGCTTCATGGCAACCCTGGCCAGCCGCGGCCTGACCCTCGGCTACGGCACCCAGACCATCATCGAGGCCCTCGACCTCGACCTACCGCCGGGTCGCGTCTCGGTCCTCATCGGCAGCAACGGCTCCGGCAAGAGCACCCTGCTCAAGGCCTGCGCCCGGCTGCTGGAACCACGCCAGGGCCAGGTGCTGCTCGACGGCCAGGACATCCACCGGCAGTCCACCGCCGCCCTGGCCCGGCGATTGGCGGTCCTGCCACAGACCCCGGTGGCGCCCGAGGGCATCAGCGTGCGGCAACTGGTCAGCCTGGGCCGCTATCCCTACCAGAACTGGATGCGCCAATGGTCGCCAGACGATGCCGCGGCGGTGGACAAGGCGCTGCGCCTCACCGACCTGCTGGCGCTGGCGGAACGGCCGGTGGACGACCTCTCCGGCGGGCAGCGCCAGCGCGCCTGGATCGCCCTGACCCTGGCCCAGGACACCGACTGCCTGCTGCTGGACGAACCCACCACCTACCTGGACCTGGCGCACCAGATCGAGGTGCTGGATCTGCTGCGCCAGCTGAACCGGGAAGAGGGCAAGACCATCGTCATGGTGCTGCACGACCTCAATCTCGCCTGCCGCTACGCCGATCACCTGGTCGCCGTCCACCAGCGCCGCGCCCTTGCGCAGGGCGCTCCCGCGGCGGTGTTGACGCAAGCCCTGGTACGCGAGGTGTTCGCCCTGGAATGCCGGATCATCGCCGATCCCTATTTCGGCACGCCGCTGTGCATTCCCTTCGGGCGCGAGGTACCGCCATGTGCCTGAGGCCCACCCTCGACAGTGCCCAACGGGACGCGCTGCGCGCCACCTTCGGCCTGCGCGAAGCCGGTGAGCGCGACGCGCTGCACAGCCAGCCGGTCGCCGCCTGGCTGGACGCCGCGCGCTGCGCCGAGTTGCTCGACGACCTGGCGGCGCGCATGCAAGCCCCCACGCGGCGGGTCGCGGCGTCGCTGCTGACCAAGCGGCTGGGCTTTCTCACCACCGGGGTGGCCTTCCAGGCCCTGTCGGCCTATGACCGGCGCCTGGACCTGACGCCTGGCAATGTCTGGATCGAGGCTGGCCACGACCAGGGGCGCTGGCGATCGGCCCTGCCGTTGAGCGATACCCGGCCGCTGCCTGCCGTGGAGGATCACGCCACCGCCCGGGCGCTGCTGGCCCGCACCCTGTTCGGCGAGCTGCTGCGGCCGCTTTGGGAGACCCTGGCGCGGGTCGGCCGCGTCTCGCCCCGCATCCTCTGGGAGAACGCGGCGGTGCGGCTCTATTCGCTGTACGACCGGCGTCTCGCCGAATTGGACGATCCGGCCATTCGTGCCCGCTGCGCCGAGGACTTCGCCTGGCTGCTGGCGGCCACGCCGGCGGAGCTGGGCCTGGAGACCAATCCGCTGGCGCAGTTCCGCCGGCCTGCAACGGCCAATACCGTGGGACGCCCCGTTCGTTTCCGACGGACCTGCTGCTTCTACTACCAGGCCACGGCACCCGCCGAATACTGCTCCAACTGCCCGCTGATCCGCCCCCGGGAGGCCGTATGCCCAGCCACCTGAGCGAGCTGCCGGCTGGGCTGATCGCCGGCTACGCGGAGATTTCCACCTCGACCCTGGGCCATCTCGGACGTACGGGTTACCTGCCCGAGCTCAAGCCGGCGGTAGCCGGTGCGCGCCTGCTGGGCCGGGTGGTGACGGCGCGCATTCCCTTGCCCCACGGCGCCCTGTTGCGCGAGGCCCTGATCGCCAGTCGCCCGGGCGACGTCCTGGTGATCGAGGCCTTCGGCGATCCCCACTGCGCCTGCTGGGGCGAATTGCGCACCCTGGCGGCCCTGGTCAAGGGCCTGGCCGGCGTGGTGGTGGGCGGCGCCATCACCGACGTCCAGGCGCTTCGCCGACTCGGCCTGCCGGTCTTCCATCGCGGGATCAGCGCCGTCACCACCCAGGGCGGCGAGGCGCTGGGCGAACTGAACGTCGAACTCCAGCTCGGCGATACGCTCGTCTGCCCCGGTGACCTCGCCCTGGGAGACGAAGATGGCCTGTTCGTCCTGTCGCCCGCGCGGGCCGCCGCCTTGCTGCCCAGTGCCCAGGCCAAGGAGGCCGCGGACCAGGCGCGGCGTGCGCAACTGCTGCAGCGGCTCGCCGAAGGGCGCTGAGGCCGCTATTCCGGCTTGGTGCCGATCTGTTCACGCAGCAGTTGCAGATAGCGCCGCGCGCCCAGGCCCTGGGGGCGGTTCTTGATCCAGATGACGTCGATCCAGCGACGGATCTGGCTGGCCATGTTGTCGAAGCGCACCTGCTCGAGCAGGCCGGCGGCGATCAGTGGGCGCACCAGCGGGTGAGGCAGATAGGCCCAACCCAGCCCGGCCTGCACCAGGTCCAGCGTCGCCAGATAGCTGTCGGTGAGCCAGACCCGCTGCGACAGCACGATCTGCGGGTCCGAGGCGTTGCGGTCGCCGCCGGCCACCACGATCTGGCGGGTATCGGCCATCAGCGTTTCGCCCAGTGGTCGACCGGTGCGGGTCGAGGGGTAGCCAGGGGCGGCCACCGCCGTGAGCAACTGGCTGCCGGCCTCGGCGAAACCTTCCTGCTCGTTGATCCCCGGACGCTCGAAGATCAGCGCCATGTCGACGCTGCCGTCGTGCAGCAGGCGGATCGCCTCGGCGCGGGCCGCCGAGCGGATCTCGATTTCCAGCGCCGGAAATTCCTCAGCCAGGGTCACCAGCGGCCGACTCCAGGCGCCGGTCTGCAATTCCGGCGCCATCACCAGCACGAAGCGCCGTTCCAGCCCCGCGTGCAGTTGCAGGGCGTGGGCGTCGAGCAGATTGAGCTGGCTGGCCACCTGCCGCGCCTGGGGTTCGAGGGCGCGCGCGGCCGGGGTCGGCAAGGCCTTGCGGGTGGCGCGATCGAACAGCACCAGGTCCAGCTCGGCCTCCAGCTGGGAGATCGCCATGTTGACCGCTGACGGCACCCGCCCCAGCACGCGGGCGGCCGCGGAAAACGAGCCTTCGTCGATCACGGCGAGGAAGACCCGAAGCGTTTCGCTGGTAAAGGCCATGGTTGTCAATTTCGCTGATAACGATCGTCTTTTTGTATCAGCCAAGCAGGCTTAGAGTCCAGTCAGACAACCACGGAGACAGCGACATGAGCGAGTCGATGGCGGGCCAGGTGGCCCTGATCAGCGGTGCCGGCAGCGAAGCCGGCATCGGCATGGCGATCGCCCGGCGCCTGGGCGCGGCGGGAGCGCGGTTGATCGTCACCGCCAGCAGTGCCCGGATCACTGAGCGGGTGGCGGATTTGCGCGCCGCCGGCTTCACCGCCGAAGGCCGAGCGCTGGATCTCACCGAGGAGGCCGCCGTTGGCGATTTCTGCCAGTGGGCCGAAGCGCGTTGGGGCCGCATCGACGTCCTGGTCAACAACGCCGGCATGACCATGCAGGGCAGTCCCGAGCCCCTGGTGGAGGTGGCGCGGATGACCCTGGCCGACTGGAACCTGACCCTGGCGCGCAACCTGACCACGGCCTTCCTGCTGACCCGCGCCGTATTGCCCGGCATGCAGGCGCGCGGCTATGGCCGCATCGTCCACGTCAGCTCCGCCACCGGCACCCGGGCGGGCATTCCGGAGGCGGCGGCCTACAGCGCGGCCAAGGCGGCCATGGTCGGCATGAACATGAGTCTGGCGCTGGAGGTGGCCGGGCAGGGCATCACGGTCAACGCCGTGGCCCCTGGCTGGATCGAGACCGCCTCCAGCCTGCCGGAAGAATTGCAGGCGGCGACGCGGGTCCCCGTGGGTCGCGCCGGCCGCCCCGCCGAGGTCGCCGCGGCGGTGGCCTTCCTGGCCTCGCCCGAGGCGAGCTACATCACCGGCGAATACCTGGTGGTGGACGGCGGCAACAGCCGCATCGAAAACAAGGGGGCCTGACATGCAGCCGGTCGTACTGGTCAGCGGGGTACTGGGGGGCATCGGCCAGGCGGTGCACGAGCATTTCCTGCAGGCGGGCTGGCGGGTCTTTGGCACCGATCTCGACGGCGCAGCCCTGGCGGCGCTCGAGGCCGCTGGGCGCCTTGCCGGCCAGCACGCCGCCGACCTGCGCCAGGCCAGCGCGAGCCGGGAGGTGGTCGCCCGCGTCTTGGACCGCCTCGGTCGGCTCGACGCCCTGGTCAATTGCGCCGGTGTCTGGCGCGAAGGCCCGGCCGAGACCTTCAGCGAGGAAGACTTCGACCTGGTGCTGGACGTCAATCTCAAGGCCAGCTTCTTTCTCTGCGCCGCGGCCATTCCCGCGCTGCGCGAAACCCGCGGCGCCATCGTCAACCTGAGCAGCGATGCCGGTCGCCAGGGCAATCGCAATGCCGCCGCCTATTGCGCCAGCAAGGGCGCGGTGACCCTGATGACCAAGGCCCTGGCGCTGGATCTGGCGCCCAGCGGGGTGCGTTGCAATAGCATCTCGCCCGGCGATGTGGCGACGCCCATGCTGAGCTTTCAGGCAGAGCGCTATGGCAATGGCGATCCCGCCGCTTACCTGCGGGAATTGCTGGAGAAGTATCCGCAAGGCGAGCAGGCGCGCTTCATCCAGCCCGAGGAGGTCGCCGGGTTGGCCTTTTTCCTGTGCCAACCCGCCGCCCGCTCCATCACCGGCGCGGACCTGGCCATCGATTGCGGCGTCTCGGCCGGGCACTGAGCCCGGACCGATGCGCCTTCCACTCCAAGAGGAATCCGACATGATCACCAGTGGTATCAGCGAAGCCGCCGTCCAGACCTTTGTCGCGGCCGAACGCGAGCGCTTCATGACGCGCAATCCCACCTCCCTCGCCCTGGCCGAGCGGGCCCGGCACTCGCTGTTCGGCGGTGTACCCATGCACTGGATGAACGACTGGTCGATGCCCAGTGCGCTGTTCGTCAGCCATGCCCAGGGCTCACGCTTCCATGATGTCGACGGCCATGAGTACATCGACTTCTGCCTGGGCGACACCGGCAGCATGTTCGGCCATTCGCCGGCGCCCATCGCCCGGGCCCTGGCCGAGCAGGGCGCCCGCGGGCTCACCACCATGCTGCCCGGCGAGGATGCCGTGGTCGCCGGGGAATTGCTCGCCGAGCGCTTCGGCCTGCCGTTCTGGCAGGTGGCGACCACCGCCACCGATGCCAACCGCTATGTCATCCGCTGGGCACGCGCCATCACCAATCGCAAGATGCTGCTGGTGTTCGACGGCTGCTACCACGGTACCGTCGACGACGTCATGGTGCGCCATCAGGACGGTCGCACCGTGCACCGCGGCGGCCTGATCGGCCAGGCGCACAACCTGGCCGAGACCAGCCGGGCCGTGCCCTTCAACGACCTGGCGGCGCTGGAGGAGGCGCTGGCGAAGGGCGACGTCGCTGCGCTGATCTGCGAGCCGGCCATGACCAACATCGGCATGGTGCTGCCCGCCCCGGGCTTCATGGAACAGGTCCGCGCCCTGACTCGGCAATACGGCACCCTGCTGATCATCGACGAGACCCATACGCTGTCCACCGGCCCCGGCGGCTGTACCCGCGCCTGGAATCTGCAGCCGGACTTCATCACCTTCGGCAAACCCATCGCCGGTGGCGTGCCCTGTTCGGCCTATGGCTGCAGCCACGAGATGGCCCAGGCCATGCGCCTGGCGCAGCAGCACGCCAGCGAGACCAGCCACGGCCATGGGCACAGCGGCATGGGCACCACGCTGTCGGCCAATGCCCTGGCCATGCGCTGCCTGAGAGTCAACCTGGAGGAGGTGGCGACGCCGGCCGCCTATGAACGGATGCTGCCGATGGCAGCGCGACTGGCCGCCGGCCTGCGCGAGGTGATCGCCCGCCATGGCCTGGCCTGGTCGGTGACGGAGCTGGGCGCCCGCTGCGAATTCCAGTTCTGCCACACGCCGCCCACTACGGGCGCCGAGGCGGAAGCCGCCTTCCATGACAGCCTGCAGCAGGCGTTGCACCTCTACCTGATCAACCGGGGCATCCTCATCACCCCCTTCCACAACATGACCCTGTGCTGCCCGGATCTCCAGGCGGCGGACGTCGACCGCCTGCTGGCCACCCTCGACCAGGGCCTCGCCGAACTCCTGGCGCTGCCATGCGCCCGGGAGTGTCAGCCATGAACTTCGCCGAAGCCCAGGAAGCCCGCGACTTCCTCGCCGCCCACCCCGAGGTGCGCAGCATCGAACTCATGCTGATCGATGCCAATGGCGTGCCGCGCGGCAAGCTGCTGCACCGTGACGAGTTGCTGGCCATCTACGAGGAAGGCCGGCCGCTGCCCAGCTCCATCCTGGCGCTGACGCTGCAGGGGGAAGACGTCGAAGCCACCGGCCTGGTCTGGGAGGTCGCCGATGTCGACTGCTGGACCTATCCGCTGCCCGGCAGTCTGACCCTGCAACCCTGGCGCAGCACCCCGACCGGTCAGGTGCAGGTGAGCATGCACCCGACCCAGGGCCTGCCGGCCACGCCCGCCGATCCCCGACATGCCCTGGTGCGGGTGATCGAGCGGCTGCAGGCCGACGGCTTCCAGCCGGTGATGGCGGTGGAGCTGGAGTTCTATCTGCTCGACCGCACCCGCGACGCCCAGGGCCGGCCGCAACCGGCGCTGCAGATGAATGGCGTGCGACCCGGCTCGCCGCAGGTCTACGGCGTCTACGAGCTGGAGCAGCTGCAGCCCTTTCTCGACGACCTCTACGCTGCCTGCGAGGTACAGGGCCTGCCGGTGCGCACGGCCATCTCCGAATACGCCCCCGGCCAGCTCGAACTGACCCTGCTGCATCGCTTCGACGCCCTCCAGGCCATCGACGAAGGCATTCGCTACAAGCGCCTGGTCAAGGGCGTGGCCAACCGCCACGGCCTGCAGGCCTGCTTCATGGCCAAGCCGTTCGGCGACCAGGCGGGCAGTGGCCTGCACCTGCACGTCAGCCTGGCCGATGCCGAGGGCCACAACCTCTATGCCAGCGAGGACCCGCAGGGCACGCCGTTGCTGCGCCATTCCATCGGCGGCATGCAGCACCGGATGCTGGATGCCCTGGCGATCTTCTGTCCCAACGCCAACTCCTACCGGCGTTTCCAGGCCAACAGCTATGCGCCGCTGGCCAAGAGCTGGGGGGTCAACAACCGCAGCGTGTCCTTGCGCGTGCCCGGCGGTCCGGCCAGCAGTCGCCACATCGAGCACCGCATCTGCGGCGCCGATGCCAATCCCTATCTGGCCGCCGCGGCCATCCTCGCCGCCATCCACGAAGGCATCCGTGACGAACGCGACCCGGGGCCGGCCATCGTCGGCAACGGTTACGAGCAGGCCACCGACGTCCTGCCCACCGACTGGCTCACCGCGCTACAGGCGCTGGAGCGCTCCAGCTGGATCCGGGAGGCGCTGGGCGAACGTTTCGTCGAGGTCTATCTGGCGATCAAGCGCGCGGAATACCGGCAATTCATGGCCGAGGTGGGGGAACAGGACTGGCGCTGGTATCTGACCCACGCGTGAGGGCAGTCAGCCAGCCTCGCCCGGCACGGCGGTGATGCGGTTGATGGCGATGATGCCGCCGTTCCAGATCATCTCGACCGGCGCCGCCTGGATGACAGCGGTGACCAGCCGGGGAGTCAGTAGCGCCCAGCAATGACCCGCGGCACGGCGTACCGAGCGATAGCGCAGCCCTGGGCAGCCAGTGCGTTTGGCGGCGGCGCCCAGGCTGCGCGCCGCACCATAGTCGTTGGGCTCATAGAGGGGATCGGCGGCGTCCAGCACCAGGGCGTCGCGCAGTCCCCGGTCGGAAAAGCTCACCGTCAGATTGCGGAAGACGAAGCGCTCGTACTTCAGCGTCGGCACCTTCGACCAATAGGCTTCCTGGTGATGGCGAACCTCGGCCAGCGCCGTATCGGCGTGATCGGCGAGATAAAGAATGCCGAAGCTGCCATCGCTGAAGCGCGAACCTGCAGGGTTGACGTGGGTGAAGGGGGCCGTTGCATAGGAACAGCCAGGAATGCCGAAGGGAATCTGGTCACGCGGGATCAGCTCCAGACGTCCCAGCTCGTTCTGCAGGCGCGGGTTGGTCAGCGCCTGGAGCTGGTAGAGCGTTTCGAAATCTTCGGCATCGGCTACGTCATCGAACAGATCGATGGGTGGAAACTTGGCGTTGACCAGCCGGTGTCCCTGCAGAGGCGCGCCCTTGAGCAGCGGCAGATCCTCCAGCTTTACCACCCTGCACCTCGCAGCACGTCGATACGCCGGAAGGTTTCGTACAGGGCGATCATATCGCCCTGGGCCATGATCTCCAGGGGCGACCGGCCATTGAAGAAGTCGTTGTGGTTGTCCATGGCGACGAAGCCATAGACGTTTTCCGGATTGTCGAAGACCACGCGCAAGGCGGAATGAATGTTCAGGACCAGGCTGATACGTTGCAATTGATCGGTATCCAGGCTGACCGACCACGCCGGATCCTTCTGCAGTGCGCGCGCATAGGTGCTGCGTGAGATACGCAGAATGCGGCAGCTTTGTTCGCTGGAGGCCTGCCACCTGTCGAGGATGTTGAGCGCTGCCCTGAGGCCAACGGTACCTTGGCTCTTCGAAAATTCAGCTGTCGCGATGGCCGCCTGTAGCATGACAGTGCTCCTCAGTCTGCAGATTTAAATATATCAATATTGTGTCTTCAGATAAAGATCCGTCGATCTCGTCTTCTCTAGCGGTCGCGCTTGCGAATCTCCAATGCCGTCCGCCATTGCTCATCCCGCCGCGAGGGCCGTCGATGCAGACGCTCGTCCAGCAGGGCGAGCGCCTTGGCGTGCTCCCCGGCGCGCATGAGCGCAACCAGCAGGGTGTCCTCGAAGACCTCGCGCTGGGCGCCGCTGCCGCCGATGCGCGCGATGTCAGCGCGCAACGGCTCCAGCAGGCGGGCACAACCCAGGTAATCGGCGTCGGCGAAGGCGAGGAGCGCACGGCAGAGCAGGGGGACGACCGGCCCGGCAGGCAGGAAGCCGTCGCGCAGACGACTGTCCAATCCGGCGACCCGGTCTTCCACCGCCAGGCGATCCCCGGTCGCCGCGGCGATCAGCGCCATATGGACGTCGGCAAAGGCCAGCCCCGGTTGCTGGAACAGCCCATCCGCGCTGGCGGCGGTGGCCTGCCAGAGGTCGGCGGGCACCTCATGGCCATAGAGTCCAAGGCGCCAGAGAAAGGAGGCGTTGTCGCTGACCCGATTGAGCGGGCCGGCGGTGGACGCGGCCGGCGCCACGAAGCGCTGATAGAGGGCCAGTGCGTCCTGGCTGTCACCCTGTTCCAGGGCCACCAGGGCGCCGTGCCAGGCGATATGGCCATGCAGGGTGCCGTGGCGGGGGTACTCGGGCAGCCAGCCGGCGATCAAGGCCTGCGCGGCCTGGCTGTCGCCGGATTCGTGCAGGACATGGGTCAGGGCATGGGCCGCGTTGACGTTGTGGCGGCGCAGCTCGAGCGCTCGCTCGGCAAGTGCCCGACCGCGGACCACGTCGCCGTTCTCGCCGTGGGACCAGCCGCGGTAGGTGAGGAACCACCAGTCATCCGCGGCGAAATGGCGGGCATGGCGCTCGCAGAGGTCGACCCGCGCCTGGTCGTGATCGGCACGGCCGGAAAACGCCAGCAAGCCGAAGGCCCCCAGCGGCAGGCCGAGGATCAGGATGTCGCGCGGCCAGCGCTCGGCATGTTCCAGCGCGCCCTGCAGGGCCTGGGTGGCCTCACCGGCGATCAGCCGCCGCACGACCTCGACATGGCTGCGCTCGCGCTCCGTGCCATGCCGCTCCACCAGCCGCTGCGCCTGGGCGATGGTCTCCCGGGCACCGCCGGCCTGGTTGTCGATCAGCTGCAGCCGTGCCCGCGCTGCATGGGCCAGGGCGAAGCCAGGATCGGCCGCGATGGCCTCGTCCAGCGCCTCGGCCGCCCCGGGCCAGAGCGACAGCAGGAGATCGACGCCGGCTTGGTAGCACTCGGCGGCAAGGGCAGAGGAGGTGGACAGGGGGAGGTCGTAGCGGTCGGTGCAGAACATGAGTGTGCTTGGATCTTGCAGGGAAGCACCACTGCCCCGCGACGGTCAGCGGCTTTGAGCAACCCTAGATAGCAGGCGACTGCGGGCAAGGCTAGCGCCTGCTGCTCATGATGGCTTGAAATGCCTTCATTGATGGCTTCTGACCGGTGCGACAGCCCCTGCTGATGAAAGGCAAGGGAGAGATCACCGACACACCGCAATGGCCAGGGTCGCCGCCGCCGTACGGGTCTCCACGCCGAGTTTCACGTAGACGTGTTCCAGGTGCTTGTTCACCGTGCGGGGCGAGAGACCGAGGATATCGCCGATATCGCGGTTGGTCTTGCCGCAGGCGACCCAATGCAGGACCTCGACCTCGCGACCGGTCAGCTGGTAGCGGCTGCTGAGCGGCGCCAGGTCCAGTGCGGTCCTGGCTTGCGGGCGGTTCATCGGCAGGCTGCGCGCCGCCTGGAGCTTACGCGCGGTGCGCAGGTGGGCCGCGACCCGTGCCAAGACCTCATCGGTCTTGAGTGGCTTGGTCACGTAGTCGATGCCGCCTGCGGCGAAGGCCTCCACCACGTGTTCACTCTCGGTCAGGGCGGTCATGAACAGCACCGGGATGTCAGCCAGTTCGGCCTGTGCCTTGATCCGCCGGCAGGTCTCAAAGCCATCCAGGCCGGGCATCATGGCGTCCAGCAGCACCACGTCCGGGCGCCGCCGCTGCATGCGCTCCAGGGCACTGGCGCCGTCCAGGGCCACCAGCACCATGTAGCCGCTGGCGTCCAGGGCGTCGGAGAGCAGGGCGAGGTTGTCCGGCGTGTCATCGACGATCAGCACCACGCTGGGCGGTAGGGCGGCGGTCATGGATTCTCTCCCTCCAGGGGCAGGTTGGCCGGTTGCAGTGCTTCTTTGAGACGGCGGTTGAAGTCGTTGAGCTGAAAGCGTTTCACCAGTGCGCGCAGGGTATCGACATAGGCAGCGCTGGCCGGCTCCTCGCGCTCGATGCGGTCCAGGCAGGCATGGATGCCTTTCACATAGCCCAGCGCGCCCAGCTCCTGTAACGCTTCCAGACTGGCAGCGCTCGGTGGCTGGAGCGAAATGGGTTGCAGGCCAGGCGGTTCGGCGGTCCGCTCCAGCCAGGTCAGATCCAGGTGTGTCCTGATCTTCTCCAGCAGCTGCGGCGTATGGACCGGCTTGGCCAGGTAATCGTCGCAGGCGGCCGCTGTGCTGCGTTCGCGATCGACGGCGAAGGCATTGGCGGAAATGACGATGATCGGTGCCCTGGAAAGGCCATTACGGCGGATCAGCGCGCTGGTCTCCAGCCCGTCGAGCAGCGGCATGGACAGATCCATGAGGATGAGGTCCGGTTGCCAGAGGGCGACCTGGCGGATGGCGTCCTGGCCATTGGCGGCCTCCGCCAGTTCGAAGCCCAGCGGTTCGAGCATGCCGGCCAGCACCCGGCGGTGATCCAGGTGGTCGTCCACCAGCAGCACCCGGCGCCGCGGTCCCTGATAGCCGCTGATGCTGTGCTCGACGTGAACCAGCGCCTGGGGCACTCGCACCTCGGACAAGAACAGGCGCACCACGAAGCGGGTGCCCTGGCCGGGCGTGCTGGTCACGTCCAGGGCGCCGCCCATCAGCGTCACCAGCATGCGGGTGATGGTCAGGCCCAGTCCCAGGCCGTTGTCCTGGCGTAGCGGATCACCCCGCTCGAAGGGTTGGAACAGTCGTTCCAGCTGCTCTGCGGCGATGCCCAGACCGCTGTCGATGACCTCGAAGGTGGCGGTTTCCCGCGCGTAGGTGACCGCCAGGATCACGCCACCCTGGTCGGTGTAGCGCACGGCGTTGCCGAGCAGATTGATGAGGATCTGCCGCACCCGCTTGTCATCGCCGCGCACCACGGCGGGCAGGCGTCCCTCGACCTCGAGGGCAAAGCTCAGGCCCTTGTCCTGCGCCTGGGGCGTGAACATCTGCTGCAGCTGTTCGAGAAATTCCGGAAAGGGAATTTCCGAGGGTTCCAGCTGCAGCTTGCCCGCTTCGATCCGGGCCACGTCGAGCAGGCCATCGATCAGCGAGAGCAGATGCGAGCCATTGCGATAGATGGTGGCCAGGGCATCCAGCTGATGGCCGCTGCTGGCCGGATCGCGCTGCAGGATCTGGGTATAGCCGAGGATGCTGTTCAGCGGCGTGCGCAACTCGTGGGACAAGCCCGTGACGTAGCGGCTCTTGGCCGCGTTGGCGGCTTCGGACGCCTCCTTGGCCCGCTGCAGCGCTTCGTCGGTCTTGCGGTGCGCCTCGATCTCCTGCATCAGCAGCGCGGTCTGCCGGGTCGACTCCTCCAGCGCCACGTGGCGGCTCTCGCGGGTCAGCACCACCCACCAGGCCAGGGCGCCGGCAAACAGCGTGAGCACCATGAAGGCCTTGAAGAATCCCTGATACAACAGGTGGCGTTCATCGACCTGCAGCCCCTGGGAGACCTGGCTGTAGATCAGTGCCAGGGCGCAGAACATCAGACCGACCATGACCAGCAGCACGCCCAGATAGTGTGCCAGGCGGGTATGCAGGCGCGGCACCGAGGTGTTCGGCAGCAGCCAGCGCAGCAGGGTGTCGACCTGCTCGGCCAGGCGCCCCCCGGGCTTGCAGAGATCGCCACAGCGCGCATCCAGGGCGCAGCAGAGCGAGCAGATGGGCGCGCCGTAGGCAGGACAGAAGGCGATGTCCTCGCGCTCGAAGGCATTGGTGCAGAGTACGCATTCCAGATGGACCTGCGCGGGATGCAGCAACTTCAGCACGCTGGTCCGGGCGATGTAGTAGCGACCCTGGGTGAGCCAGGCCAGCAGCGGCGCGCAGATCAGGGCGGAGACCAGGGATACCAAGGGCGAGGCGGCCTGGGCCAGGGCGCCGAACAGCCCCGCGTGGGCCAGACCGGACAGCAACGAGGCGAGCAGCATGGCGCCGACGCCGACCGGGTTGATGTCGTAGAGATGCGCCCGCTTGAACTCTATGTGCCGGGGTGACAGCCCCAGCGGCTTGTTTATGACCAGGTCGGCGACCACGGCGCCGATCCAGGCGATGGCAATGTTGGCATAGAGCCCGAGCACCTCCTGGATGGCCTCGAACACCCCCAGCTCCATCAGCATCAGGGCGATCAGCACATTGAACACCAGCCAGACCACTCGTCCCGGATGGCTATGGGTGACCCGGGCGAAAAAGTTGGACCAGGCCAGGGAGCCGGCATAGGCATTGGTCAGGTTGATCTTGACCTGGCTGACGATGACGAACAGCACCATGGCCCCCATGGCCCAGCCGGGCGAGGCGAACACGTAGCCGAAGGCAACCAGGTACATCTGGGTGGGTTCGGCGGCGCGCTCCAGGGGAATCTCGTGCTGCAGGGCGAGAAACGCCAGGAAGGCGCCGGCCAGCATCTTCAGGGCGCCGGGCACTATCCAACCGGGACCGGCCATCAGCAGCGCCGCCCACCAGCGTCGTCGGTTCTGCGCGGTCTTTTCCGGAAGAAAGCGCAGGTAGTCGACCTGCTCGCCCACCTGGGTCACCAGGGCGAGGGCCACAGTACAGGCGGCGCTGAAGGACAGCAGGTTGAAGGCCCCGGCCTCGCCCTCGCGGCCGGCGAAGGTGGTCCAGTCCGCCAGGGCCCCGGGATTCTTGGCAATGACGAAGGCATAGGGCAACAGCAGCAGGACCAGCCAGAGCGGCTGGCTCCAGAGCTGCAGGCGATTGATCAGGGTGATGCCGTAGGTGACCAGGGGGATGACGATGATCGAGCAGATGACATAGGCCAGGGCCAGCGGAATGCGGAAGTACAGCTCCAGGGCCAGCGCCATGATCGCCGCCTCCAGGGCGAAGAACAGGAAGGTGAAGCTGGCGTAGATCAGCGAGGTGATGGTCGAGCCGATGTAGCCGAAGCCGGCGCCCCGGGTCAGCAGGTCCATGTCCACCCCGTAGCGCGCCGCGTAGTAGCTGATCGGCAGGGCGGTGAGGAAGATCACCAGGCTCGCCGCCAGCACCGCCCAGAGAGTATTGGTGAAGCCATAGCTGATCGCCAGGGCGCCACCGATGGCTTCCAGGGCCAGAAAGGACACGGCGGCCAGGGCGGTGTTAGCGATGCGGAATTCCGACCACTTGCGAAACGACCTGGGCGTGTAGCGCAGGGCATAGTCTTCCAGCGTCTCGTCGGCCACCCAGCTGTTGTAGTCCCGGCGGATCTTGGCGATGCGTTGCGTCCCGGTCTGCTGCACGGCAGGGCTCCTGGGGTCTGCGTGGCGGGGGTAAGGCAAGTTCCATGCCTTGGCCCATGGTGGCACCTGGCCGCTCTCCCGCACGGTCTGGTGGGTCGGGCGTGCCCCGCGCGGGCGCGCGACAGACAGAGCATGCCTCAGGGCGTTGCAGCGGGCTGTACGTCAGATGACGTAGGCGGTTACGTCATCCTGCGTATGTTCCGCGCCGGCTGTCCCAGCCCATCCTTGCTCCGCAGCGCAAGCCGCAGTCCCGGTCCCCAGGGGCGACCGGCACATCATCTAGAGGAGCGACAAGATGCACAGATCAGCGGGCGTGAAATCCAGTCTTCCGCGACGCCTGGCACTGGGCGCCGCGGCTTTGTCCCTGTTGGCAGCCAGCGTGTTCAGCCAGGGCGTGATGGCGGACGCCGCCAATACCACCGGCCTGGCCGTGACTGACACCACCGTCACCGTCGGCCAGTTGCATTCCGCCACCGGCACCATGGCCATCTCCGAGACCGGCGCGATCCAGGCCGAGCGGCTGGCCATCGACCAGATCAATGCCCAGGGCGGGGTCCTCGGGCGGCAGGTCAAGATCATCCAGGAAGACGGCGCGTCCGACTGGCCGACTTTCGCCGAAAAGGCCAAGAAGCTGCTGGAGGCCGACAAGGTCGCGGCGGTGTTCGGTTGCTGGACCTCGGCCTCGCGCAAGGCGGTGCTGCCGATCTTCGAAAAGGACAACGGCCTGCTCTACTACCCGACCTTCTACGAGGGCCTCGAGCAGTCCAAGAATGTCTTCTACACCGGCCAGGAAGCCACCCAGCAGATCCTCTCGGCGCTGGACTGGTTGGCCAAGGAGAAAGGCGCCAAGACCTTCTACCTGGTGGGCTCGGACTACATCTGGCCACGGACCTCGATGAAGATCGCCCGCAAGCACATCGAGAACGTGCTGCATGGCGAGGTGGTAGGGGAGGAGTACTACCCCCTGGGCGGCACCCAGTTCGGTTCCCTGACCAACAAGATCAAGCTGAAGAAGCCTGATGTGGTTTTCGCCGCGGTCGTCGGGGGCTCCAACGTGGCCTTCTACAAGCAACTCAAGGCGGCGGGGATCACCTCGGCCAAGCAGACTCTGCTGACCCTCTCGGTGACCGAGGATGAAATGCTCGGCATCGGCGGCGAGAACATGGCCGGCTTCTACTCCTCGATGAAGTACTTCCAGACCCTGGACAATCCCAACAACAAGGCCTTCGTCGAGGCCTTCAAGGCCAAGTACGGCAAGGATGCGGTGGTGGGCGACGTTACCCAGGCGGCCTATCTCGGTCCCTGGCTGTGGAAGATGGCGGTGGAGAAGGCCGGCAGCTTCGATGTCGACAAGGTGGTTGCGGCGTCTCCGGGCCTGGAGCTGAAGACCGCGCCGGAAGGCTATGTGAAGGTCCACGAGAACCATCACCTCTGGAGTCGCTCGCGTATCGCCCAGATCCAGCCGGACGGCACCTTCAAGGTAGTCCACGAATCCGCCGATCTGATCGAGCCAAACCCCTTCCCCAAAGGCTACCAGTAGAGCGACTAGCAAACCTACTGCGCGTCCGCCAGGCGGGCGCGTGCAGTGCTCGGAATCCTCATGTACCGCCCGTACACTCCGGTTCCTGCGCGCCGCCCGCACCCGCCTGACAACCGCTCGCTACGGTTTGTCAGCCGCCCTAAGCCTTGCCTGACCGGAGGCGTCGCCTGATCGGCGCCTCCGTATACCTTCGCGGGGAGACCTCCATGGAAAGCTTATCCGACTTCGGCGCGATCGCCGTGATGCAGGGCTTCAACGGCCTTTCGGTATTCTGCGTGTTGCTGCTGATGGCGCTGGGACTGGCGATCATCTTCGGGCAGATGGGCGTGATCAACATGGCCCACGGCGAATTTCTCACCGTGGGGGCCTACACCACCTACGTGATGTCCTCGGTGACCCTGCACCTGTTTCCAGCCTTTCAACCCTACTACTTCTTTTTCGCCCTGATCCTGGCGTTCTTCGTCGCCGGCGCCATCGGCTGGTTAGTGGAGTGGGCGATGATCAGCCGGCTCTACCAGCGCCCGCTGGACACCCTGCTGGCCACCTGGGGCCTGTCGCTGATCCTGCAGCAGGTGTTTCGCTCGGTATTCGGCGCCCGCGAGGTCAGTGCCGAACTGCCGGAATGGATCATGGGCTCCTGGAGTCCGACCGCCAGCATCGACATCCCCAAGAACGGCCTGTTCGTCATGCTCGTGACCGCGCTGCTGACCCTGACCCTGTTCTTCATGCTGTACCGCTCGCGCTGGGGACTGCAGGTGCGCGCCACCATGCAGAACCGGGTGATGGCCCGCGCCGTGGGCATCAACACCCGCCGCGTGGATCGCATGACCTTCGCCCTGGGCTGCGGTGTGGCCGGCGTGGCCGGGGCGGCCTTTACCACCATCGGCTCCATCGGTCCGACCTCGGGCTCGCTGTACATCGTCGACACCTTCCTGGTGGTGGTCTTTGGTGGCGCGGCCAGCCTGCTCGGCACCATCGCCTCGGCCTTCGGCATCGCCCAGGCGCAGTCGCTGCTGGAATTCTTCCTCTCCGGTTCCATGGCCAAGGTGCTGACCCTGTCGGCGGTGATCCTCATCCTGATGCTGCGGCCCCAGGGGCTGTTCTCGGCAAAAGTCCGCAAGTAGGGAGTCCACGATGAACAAGGCAATCGACAACCTGCTCGGTGGCCGACAGGGTGCCTTCGGCCTGCTGGTACTGGCCGCGCTGATCCTGCTGGTGTTTCCGCTGACCCTGGATATCTTCCGCCTGACCATGGTCGGCAAATACCTGACCTATGCCTTCGTCGCGGTCGGCCTGGTGCTCTGCTGGGGCTATGGCGGCATCCTCAGCCTAGGGCAGGGCATCTTCTTCGGCCTGGGCGGCTATTGCATGGCGATGTTCCTCAAACTGGAGGCCTCGGACCCGGAAAGCACGCGGATCCAGTCCACGCCCGGCATCCCCGACTTCATGGACTGGAACCAGCTGACCGAGCTGCCCTGGCTCTGGCAGCCGTTCCACAGCTTCGGCTTCACCCTGGTGGCGGTGATCGCGGTCCCGGTGTTGCTGGCCTTCATCATCGGCCTGGCGATGTTCAAGCGGCGGGTAGGGGACGTGTACTTTTCCATCGTCACCCAGGCCATCGCCGCCATCCTGACCATTCTCATCATCGGTCAGCAGGGTCTCACCGGTGGGGTCAACGGCATCACCGACCTGAAGACGCTGCTGGGCTGGGACATCCGTTCGGACAGCGCCAAGGTGGTGCTCTACTTCGTCAACGCGGCGCTGCTGTTCGCCTGCATCCTGCTCGCCCGCTTCGTGCTGGCCTCCAAGCTAGGCCGACTGCTGGTGGCCATGCGCGACAAGGAGGAGCGGGTGCGCTTCTCAGGCTACGACGTGGCCAGCTTCAAGATCTTCGTGTTCTGCCTGGCCGCGGCCTTTTCCGCAGTGGGTGGCGCGATGTTCGCCCTGCAGGTAGGTTTCATGTCGCCGTCCTTCGTCGGCATCGTACCCTCCATCGAAATGGTCATCTTCGCCGCGGTCGGCGGGCGGTTGTCGCTGCTCGGCGCGGTGTACGGCGCGCTGCTGGTGAACTTCGGCAAGACCTACTTCTCCGAATCCTTCCCCGAGCTCTGGCTGTACCTGATGGGCGGGCTGTTCATCGTGGTCGTCCTCTATTTCCCCAACGGTCTGGCCGGTCTGTGGAAGAGCCATGGCCAGCGCCTGGTGGCACGCCTGAGACGCCAGCCGGCAGGCGCGCCCGTACCCTCGTCAGCGCCGCACACCGCGACCGAAGCCACCCAGCTGGAGACCACGCCATGAATACCAGTCCCGTCGGTTTCCAGCTGGCCAAGCCGGTACTGGCCATCGAAGGCCTGACCGTCTCCTTCGACGGCTTCAAGGCGGTGAACGACCTCAATCTCTATGTCGACCGCAACGAGGTGCACGTGGTGATCGGCCCCAACGGCGCCGGCAAGACCACGGTACTCGACCTGATCTGCGGCAAGACCCGCGCCACCGCCGGCAGCATCGAATTCAACGGCCGCGAGCTGACCCGGATGAGGGAATTCGACATCGTCCGGGCGGGCGTCGGCCGCAAATTCCAGAACCCCTCGATCTACGAGAATCTCACGGTGTTCGAGAACCTGGAAATGTCCTATCCCGAAGGCCGCAAGGTGTTCGGCGCGCTGTTCTTCAAGCGCAGTGCGGCGGTGGTCGCGCGGGTGCAGGCAGTGGCCGCGGAGATCTTTCTCGCCGACCTGCTGCACCAGCAGGCCGATCTGCTCTCCCACGGCCAGAAACAATGGCTGGAGATCGGCATGCTGCTGATGCAGGACCCTGAACTCTTAATGCTCGACGAGCCGGTGGCGGGCATGAGCGTCTCCGAACGGGCCCAGACCGCCGAGTTGCTCAACCGCATCAGCCAGGGGCGCTCGGTGCTGGTCATCGAGCACGACATGGAGTTCGTCAAGAGCATCGCCCACAAGGTCACGGTGCTGCACCAGGGCAAGGTGCTGGCCGAAGGCAGCATGGAGGCGGTGCAGGGCAATCCCAAGGTCATCGAGGTGTACCTGGGGCACTGAGTTTTCACCTCCAGTCCTTTTCCTGCAGTCGATCACGGGAGATCCCGGCCATGTTCACGATCCAGAACCTCGTCTCCGGCTACGGTCAGAGCCGCATCCTCCACGACCTCAGCCTGGACGTGGCGCACAAGGAAATCGTCGCCGTCATGGGCCGCAACGGCATGGGCAAGAGCACCCTGTTCCGCAGCCTGATGGGCATCCTGCCGGCCTGGAGCGGCCACGTGACGGTGGACGGCCAGGACGTCTCGCGGCTGGAGACCCACCAGCGCGTCGAGCGCGGCATCGCCTATGTGCCGCAAGGGCGGATGATCTTTTCCCACATGACGGTTCTGGAAAACATCCAGACCGGCCTGCCGGCCTCGGCCCGGGGCCGGGTACCGGATGACCTCTATGCGCTCTTCCCCGTGCTGCACGAGATGCGCCAGCGCAAGGGTGGCAACCTCTCCGGTGGCCAGCAGCAACAACTGGCCATCGCCCGCGCCCTGGCCACCAATCCCAAGGTGCTGCTGCTGGATGAGCCGACCGAGGGCATCCAGCCCTCGATCATCAAGGACATCGCCCGCACCCTGAAGGAGATCCGCAGCATGCGTGACCTGACCATCATGGTCTCCGAGCAGGTGCTGTCCTTCACCCTCGACATCGCCGACCGTTTCCTGGTGATCGAGAAGGGCCGCTTCGTGGTCGAGGAAACCCGCGACAAGGTCGACGAGGCGACCATCAGCCGCTATCTGTCGGTCTGACCCCGGCGCTCTGCGCGGCCGCCCTGCAGCAGCACGGCGGCCGCTTCGCGCATGCCCGCGAAACGTCAGCAGCCCCCTGTCCCCCCTGGGCTTGCCCCTACGTCATCCAACGTATTTGCAGCCCCGACCCCAGCCCCGAGACTGAACTGGAACCCTCCCGCTACCGCCAACAGCCAGGAGCTGCGCGATGACCGACACCCTGATCAAGGTCGACCTCAACCAGGCCGCCACCGACAACGAAAACGTCCACAACCGCTGGCATCCGGACATCCCCATGGCCTGCTGGGTCAAGCCGGGGGACGACTTCATCCTGGAAACCTACGACTGGACCGGCGGCGCGATCAAGAACGACGACGATGCCAGTGACGTGCGCGATGTTGACCTCTCCACCGTGCACTACCTGTCCGGACCGGTGGGCGTGAAGGGCGCCGAGCCGGGCGACCTGCTGGTGGTCGATCTGCTCGACATCGGCGCCAAGGCCGAGTCTCAGTGGGGCTTCAACGGCTTCTTCTCCAAGCAGAACGGCGGCGGCTTTCTCACCGATTACTTTCCCTCGGCGCAGAAATCCATCTGGGACTTCGAGGGCATGTTCACCAGGAGTCGGCACATCCCGGGGGTGCGTTTCGCCGGGCTCATCCATCCCGGCCTGATCGGCTGCCTGCCGGACCCCAAGTTGCTGGCCAACTGGAATGCCCGCGAGCAGGAACTGATCGACAGCAACCCGACCCGGGTACCGCCCCTGGCCAATCCGCCGTTCGCCGCGACCGCCCACATGGGCAAGCTCACCGGCGCGGCCCGCGACGCCGCAGCCGCTACCGGCGCGCGCACCGTGCCGCCCCGCGAGCATGGCGGCAACTGTGATATCAAGGACCTGTCGCGCGGCTCGAAGATCTTCTTCCCCGTGTACGTGGAAGGGGCCGGCCTCTCGGTGGGCGACCTGCACTTCAGCCAGGGCGACGGCGAGATCACCTTCTGCGGCGCCATCGAGATGGCCGGCTGGGTGCACATGAAGGTCGAGCTGATCAAGGGCGGCATGGCCAACTACGGCATCAAGAATCCCATCTTCAAGCCCAGCCCCATCGTGCCCACCTACAACAACTTCCTGATCTTCGAAGGCATCTCGGTGGATGACGCCGGCAAGCAGCACTACCTGGACGTCAACCTGGCGTACCAGCAGGCCTGCCTGAATGCCATCGAGTACCTGAAGAAATTCGGCTACAGCGGCGCCCAGGGCTATTCGCTGCTGGGCTCGGCGCCGGTGCAGGGCCATATCAGCGGGGTGGTCGACATTCCCAACGCCTGCGCCACCCTCTGGCTGCCGACGGACATCTTCGAATTCGACATCAATCCCACTGCCGCCGGACCGACCCGCTACCTGGACGGCAGCATCGACATGCCCATCGCCTACGACAAGTGAGCCGCCCGGGCGCGGCCCTCCGCCGTGCCCGCCCGCCAGGAGCCCGCCATGCCGATCTACGAATACGACTGCCCGCAGTGCGGGGACTTCACCCTGCTACGGCCCATGGCCCAGCGCGACGACCCCTGCAGTTGCCCCGCCTGCGCGACGCCGAGCCCGCGGGTGATCCTCAGCGCGCCGGGCCTGGCGACCCTGGGCGGTGGCCAGCGCCGCGCCCATGAGGCCAACGAGCGCTCACGCCACGCGCCCCAATCCCTCGAGGAGTACAAGGCCAAGCGCAGCCATGGCGCCGGTTGCAGCTGCTGCGCGCCGAGCAAGCCGGTGGCGCGTAGCAAGGCCAATCCCCATGGGCTGAAGACCAGTCCGTCCAATCGGCCCTGGATGATCAGTCACTGATCTCCGCGTCATCCCTTCGAGGAGCAAACCAATGCGCCATGGCGATATTTCCAGCAGCCCCGACACCGTCGGCGTGGCTGTCGTCAACTACCGGATGCCCCGCCTACACAGCAAGGCTGAGGTGCTGGCCAACGCCCGGCAGATCGCCGCGATGATCAAGGGCATGAAGCTCGGCCTGCCGGGCATGGACCTGGTAGTGTTCCCCGAGTACAGCACCATGGGGATCATGTACGACCGCGACGAGATGATGGCCACCGCCGCGACCATTCCCGGCGAGGAAACGGCGATCTTCGCCGCTGCCTGCCGCGAGGCCAGGACCTGGGGCATCTTTTCCCTCACCGGCGAACGCCACGAAGAGCATCCGCACAAGGCCCCCTACAACACCCTGGTGCTGATCGACGACCAGGGCGAGATCGTGCAGAAGTATCGCAAGTGCATTCCCTGGTGCCCCATCGAAGGCTGGTATCCCGGTGACCGCACCTATGTCAGCGAAGGTCCCAAGGGCCTGAAGATCAGCCTGATCATCTGCGATGACGGCAACTACCCGGAAATCTGGCGCGACTGTGCGATGAAGGGCGCCGAGCTGATCGTGCGCTGCCAGGGCTACATGTACCCGGCCAAGGAGCAGCAGGTGCTGATGGCCAAGACCATGGCCTGGGCCAACAACTGCTACGTGGCGGTGGCCAACGCCACCGGCTTCGACGGGGTGTACAGCTACTTCGGCCATTCGGCGCTGATCGGCTTCGATGGCCGCACCCTGGGCGAATGCGGGGAGGAGGAGATGGGCATCCAGTACGCCCAGCTTTCGGTGTCGCAGATCCGCGATGCGCGCGCGAACGACCAGTCGCAGAACCACCTGTTCAAGTTGCTGCATCGCGGCTACACCGGGATCTACAACTCCGGCGATGGCGACAAGGGCGTGGCCGACTGTCCCTTCGACTTCTATCGCACCTGGGTCCTGGATGCGCAGAAGGCCCAGGCCGACGTCGAGCGGATGACTCGCTCCACCATCGGGGTGGCGGACTGCCCGGTGGGCGAGCTGCCGCATCCCGGTCAGGAACGTCAGCTGGGTTAGCGCTGGCGGCGCGAGGAGCGAGCCATGCCTTTCGTCAATGACCTGATCGAGCATAACCGTGGCCAGCTCGCCCGCGAGGGACAGGGGCCTTTGCCCTCGCGCTTCCTGTTCGAGCCGGCAGCGGTCATGGCCCTGCTGCGAGCGCGCATCCTGGGCCAGGCCAGAGTGCTCGATGAGGTGGAAGCCCTGCTCAAGGTGGTCAAGGCCGACATCGGCGATCCGGAAAGGCCCCTGGGTGTCAGTCTGTTCCTTGGCCCCACCGGCGTCGGCAAGACCGAGATCGTGCGCCTGCTGGCCCAGGCCATCCACGGCCGCGCGGACGCCCTCTGCCGCATCGACATGAACACCCTGGCCCAGGAGCACTATGCTGCGGCCCTGGCTGGCGCGCCGCCCGGCTACGTGGGCAGCAAGGAAGGCACCACGCTGTTCGATGCCGAGGCTATCGCCGGCAGCTACGGCCGCCCTGGCATCGTGCTGTTCGACGAGCTGGAAAAGGCCGATCGCCAGGTCATCCGTACCCTGCTGAACGTGCTCGACAGCGGCCAACTGGTGCTCAGCGCCGGCAGCAAGCGCCTGGACTTTCGCAACAGCCTCATCTTCATGACCAGCAACCTGGGCGCCCGCGCCGTCCAGCAGCAGCATGCCCGCTTCGCGCGCGGCTGGCGTCGTTGGCTCAGGCGGTCGGCGGATCCCGGCGCGATCCTGGAAGAGGCGCTGCATGGGCACTTCGATCCGGAATTTCTCAATCGTATCGAGCGGATCCTGGCCTTCGAGCACATCGACCAGGATTGGCTACCCGGGCTGCTCGCCATCGAGCTGGACAAGCTCAATCAGCGTCTGGGCCGCCGGGGAAAAAGCCTGGAGTTGCACGACAGCGCCAGGGCCTTCCTGACGCGTGGTCACGATGTCCGCTTCGGCGCGCGCGATCTGGTCCGGCGGCTGCGCCGGCTATTGGAGCCGGCAGTGGCAGACTGTCTGCTGGCGCAGCCGCTGGCCGTCCGGTTGCTGGCGATCCAGGAGGGGGAGCGTCTGGTGGTGCGTGAGGTAGACGCCGGCTGAGGGCTTCCCACCGGGCTCGGGACCCGATCCGGGTTCCCGAGCCTGGGGCTGCGCTAGTGGGCGCTGCGACTTGCCAACCACGCCCGCCACCCACCATGGTCGGTAATGTCCTCGGCGCCGGCCAGGCCGTAGGGCTCGCAGATGAAGCCGGTTTCCCAACTGCCATCGGCCAATTCCACCTTGCCCAGGCCGAGCGGGGCGGGGATGCCGGTGAGAAAGCCGCCCACTTCGCTGCTGGGCAGCTCCCAGACCTCCACTTCGATGGCGGTGCCGTCTTCGGCGACTCGGACCATGCCGGGCCGGAGCGGCGGGCCGCCGGCCAGGGCGTGGAGGCGATAGTGCGGCGCACTCCGGGTCAGGGCCAGGCGTCGGGCACCACGGGCGAGCAATTGGCCGTTGAGGGGCAGCCCCTGCAGGTGGGCGCCGCAGACCACCAGGCGGGCACGGTCATGCCGGGCGGGGCGCGCCGGCAGGCTGGCGTGCGGCAGGGCGCCGCCGACCAGCGCCAGGCCTTGGGCTTCCTGCAGGGCCGCGGCCAGGCTCAACAGGTACTGGTCGGTGAAGACCCGGCCGAACAGCGTCACGCCCCAGGGCAAGCCGTTGGCCATGACGCCGGCCGGCACGGCCACGGCGGCGTAGTCCAGCAGGTTCATGAAGTTGGTGTAGTGACCCAGGTCGGCGTTGCGGGCGACCGGTTCGGCGGCCAGTTCCGCCAGGGTCACCGGGCGCGGATAGGTGGGAGTGAGCACGCAATCCAGTTCGGCCAGCAGGGCGTCGCACTGGGCTTTCAGCGCCTGCAGCCGGTAGCCGGCGCGAAAGGCGTCCACCGCCGTGGTGCCGGGGGCCTTTTCCAGCACGGCGCGGATCACCGGCAGTACCGCGTCCGGCTCGGCCTCAATCAGGGCGCCGGCCACGCTGTAGCGCTCGGCGACCCAGGGGCCTTCGTAGAGCAGGAGTGCAGCGTCCAGGAAGGGCGTGAGGTCCAGCGGCACGGCTTCGCCACCCAGGGCTTCCAGGCGGGCCTTGGCCGCCGCGAACAGCGCCGGGCTTTCCGGGCAGCCGAGGAATTCCAGCTGGGTCGGGACGCCGAAGCGGAAGGGCCGCGGGCGGCCGAAGGCGCTGGCGTCGTTCCACTGTGGATTGGCGCGGCTGTAGGGATCGCGCGGATCGAGGCGGGAGGTGAGGGCCAGCAGCGTGCTGGCTTCGGCGGCGGTGGCGGTAAAGAAGGTGACGCAGTCCAGGGTCTGGCAGGCGGGCACCACGCCGGCGGTGGACAGCAGTCCCTTGCTGCCCTTGAGACCCACCAGGTTGTTCAGCCCCGCGGGCACGCGACCGGAACCGGCGGTATCGGTGCCCAGGGCGAAGCTGGCGACACCCAGGGCCACGGCCAGGGCCGAACCGGCGCTGGAGCCGCCGGAAGGATAGTCCGGGTGGACACTGTTGCGGCAGGCGCCATAGGGCGAACGGGTGCCGTTGAGGCCGGTGGCGAACTGGTCGAGATTGCACTTGCCCAGCGGCACGGCGCCCAGGGCGACCAGCTGTTCCACCAGGGTCGCCGAGCGCTCGGGCACATAGGCATAGGCCGGGCAGGCCGCCGTGGTGGGGATGCCGGCGAGGTCGATGTTGTCCTTGATGGCGAAGGGGATGCCATACAGCGGCAGCTCGCCGGGATCGCGGTCGTCCAGGGCGGCGAGATAGGGCTCCAGCTCGGCCGGGGTCAGCAGGTGGATAAACAGCCGGTACTCGGGGTTGAGGGCGGCGGCCTGTTCCCGCAGTTCGGCGATGAGCGCACGCGGGGTCCGGGTCCCGGCGGCATAGGCGGCGCTCAGGGTGTCGAGGCGCAGATCGAATGTCATGGTGGCTTCCTTCACGTCTTGTCGATGACCAGCAGGCGCTGGCCAGCGCGGATCGGCGAGCCGGGCTGGACCTGCAGGTCGTGGATCCGGCCGCTGCAGGGCGCGAGCAACGGGATTTCCATCTTCATGGACTCCAGGATTAGCAGCGGCTGCCCGGCTTCCACCTGGTCGCCCGGCTGCACCTGGGCCTGCCAGAGATTGCCGGCCACCGGGCTTTCCAGCGCCAGCTGGTGACTGGCGAGGGGAGCATCCTCGGTGGCTTCGACGGCGGCTTCCTGGCTGTCGAAATGCGCCTGGCCGGAGTCGATCCAGCGTTGCCGTTCGGCGGCGAAGGCGCTCTGCTGCCGCCCACGGAAGGTGGCGATGTCCTCGGCTTCGCGGGCCAGGAAGGCCTGGTAGTCGGCCAGGGACAGTTCGCTCTCTTCGATGCGCAGCGGCACGCAACCCAGGGGGAAGTCGGCGCGGATGCGCAGCAGCTCGTCCGCCGACACCTCATGGAAGCGGATCTGATCGAAGAAGCGCAGCAAATAGGGCTGGCCGTGGAAGGCTTCCACGTCACGGTAGCGATTCCACATCTGCAGGGTGCGACCGACGAACTGGTAGCCGCCGGGGCCTTCCATGCCATAGACGCACAGATAGGCGCCACCGATGCCCACCGAGTTTTCCGCGGTCCAGGTGCGCGCCGGGTTGTACTTGGTGGTCACCAGCCGGTGGCGCGGATCGAGGGGGGTGGCCACCGGGGCACCCAGATAGACATCGCCGAGGCCCATCACCAGGTAGCTCGCGTCGAAGACAATGCGCTTGACCGCCGCTAGGGACTCCAGGTCATTCACCCGGCGGATGAACTCCAGGTTGCTCGGGCACCAGGGCGCATCCTTGCGCACCGTGGTGGTGTATTTCTCGATGGCCAGGCGGCAGGCCGGATCGTCCCAGGACAGCGGCAGATGGACAATGCGCGAGGGCACCCGCAGATCCTGGGCATCGCCCAGCGCCTGCCAGCAGCGACTGACCGCCGCCAGCAGCTCTGCCAGGGGCAGTGTCTCGGGCTGGTAGTGCACCTGCAGCGAGCGGATGCCGGGGGTGAGCTCGCACAGCCCGGGCAGCGCCAGGGCGGCCAGCGCCTGCATCAGCCCATGGCCGCGAAAGCGCAGGGCTAGGTCCAGCTCCGGTGGGCCGATCTCCAGCAGCAGATGGGTATCCCCGGAGAGCCGCGCCACCAGGCGCTCGGCGCCCTGGCCCAGGTCCAGTACCACGGGATCGCCGCGCCTGGGCGTGATGGCGATCGCCGCCTGCGGCTGCAGACTGCTTTCCTCGGCCAGCCGTGCCTGCTGCAGGCGGCGCGCGGTCGCCAGGTCCACCGGCAGAAAGCGCAGCCGGTCACCGGCCTTGAGCTGGCCGAGTTGCCAGAGGTCGGCTTCGATCACCGTGACCGGGCAGACGAAGCCGCCCAGGCTGGGGCCGTCGGGGCCGAGGATGACCGGCATGTCGCCGGTGAAGTCCACGGCGCCGACCGCATAGGGATTGTCATGGATGTTGGAGGGGTGCAGACCGGCTTCGCCGCCGTCTTCGCGGGTCCATTCCGGCTTGGGGCCGATCAGGCGCACGCCGGTGCGACTGGAATTGAAGTGCACCTCCCAGTCGGTGGCGAGAAAGAGGTCCAGATAGGCCGGGCTGAAATAGTCCGGCGCGCCGTGCGGCCCATAGATGACACGAAAGGTGCGGGTCTCGGGCAGTCGGGTGGTCAGGGCGGCGGGTAGCCGGGCCTCTGCGCGTGCGTCGGTCAGCGGGTGCAGGTGCAGCACGTCGCCGGCGCGCAGGGCGCGGCCGCCGTGACCGCCGAACTGGCCGAGGGTGAAGGTGCTGCGACTGCCCAGGTAGTCGGGCAGGTCCAGGCCGCCTCTCAAGCAGAGATAGCTGCGGGCGCCGGCGCCGGTGATGGCGCCCAACTGCAGGATGGCACCCGCGGGTACGCGAAAGACGCTGTCCATGGCCTGGGGCTGGTCATCCAGCAGGATCGGCAGCGCCGCGCCGGTGACCGCCACCACGGCCTCGGTGTTGAATCTCAGGGTGGGGCCGGCCAGGGTGATTTCCAGGGCGGCCGCGCGGCCGTCGTTGCCGAGCAGGCGATTGCCCAGGCGCAGGGCGCGGTCGTCCATGGGGCCGGAAGGGGGAATGCCCACCGACCAGTACCCGAGGCGCCCGGGGACGTCCTGCACCGTGGTCTGGGTGCCGGCGCCGAGCACCTCCAGGGTGGTGGCCTGGTAGGTCAGCCCCTCCAGGCAACGCGTCCAGGGCTGGCCCGAGGCGAAGGGCGCGGCGGCGAGGATCTGCCGCAGGTAGTCGCCATTGGTTTCCACGCCATAGAGCCGGGTCGCCGCCAGGGCCTGGTCGAGGCGTTGCCGGGCGGCGTCGCGGTCGGGGGCCCAGGCGATGACCTTGGCTACCAGCGGATCGAAATAGGGCGGGATTTCGCAGCCGGCTTCGATCCAGGTGTCCAGGCGCAGCGTCCGGCCATCCGCCGGTGGGAAGTCGACCTGGGTCAGCAGGCCCGGGCTGGGCTGGAAGTCGCGACCCGGGTCTTCGGCATAGAGTCGCGCCTGGATGGCATGGCCCTGGGGCTGCAGCCCCGCGGCGAGCACGGCCAGCGGCGGCAGTTCGCCGGCGGCCAGTTCGATCATCCAGCGCACCAGATCCACGCCCCAGACCTGCTCGGTGACGCCGTGCTCGACTTGCAGTCGGGTGTTCACTTCGAGGAAGTAGAAGCGATCGGCGGCGCTGTCGTAGACGAACTCCACGGTACCGGCGCTGCGATAGCGTACCGCGCGCGCCAGCTCCAGCGCGGCGGCGCAGAGTGCCTCGGCCATGCCGGCCGGCAGGTTGGGCGCCGGGGTTTCCTCCAGCACCTTCTGGTTGCGGCGCTGCACGGAGCAATCACGCACGCCCAGCGCCAGGACCTCGCCCTGGCCATCGCCGAACACCTGCACCTCCAGGTGCCGCGCCCGCTCGATGTATTTCTCCAGGAAGACGCCGGCGTCGCTGAAGTTGTTCTGGCCCAGCCGGCGCACGGCGTCGAAGGCCTCGGCGAGTTCAGTGTCCGTGCGGCACACGCGCATGCCGATGCCACCCCCGCCGGCGGTGCTCTTGAGCATCACCGGATAACCGATCTCACGCGCGGCCGCCAGGGCCGCCTCCAGGGTCTCCAGCAGCTCGGTGCCCTCCAGCAGCGGCACACCCTGGGCGCGCGCTAGGGCCCGCGCCGTGTGCTTGAGTCCAAAGGTGCGCAGTTGCTCGGGGGTAGGACCGACGAAGGCGATGCCGGCGGCTTCGCAGGCTTCGGCGAAGGCGGCGTTCTCGGAAAGGAAGCCATAACCGGGGTGGATGGCCTGGGCGCCGCTCTGGCGCGCGACCTCGAGCAGCTTGGCGGTGTCCAGGTAGGTGGCCCCGGCGGCGCCTTCGCCCAGGCTGAAGGCCTGGTCGGCTTCGCTGACATGGCGGCTGGCGCGATCGGCTTCGCTGTAGACGGCGACCGCGGCGACGCCCAGGTCGCGCAGGGTGCGCTGGATGCGGCAGCTGATGGCGCCACGGTTGGCGATGAGCAGGGTGGTGAACATTCGAGGCGTCCTCGAAGGCGGCGGGCCGTCCCGCCAGATAAAAGCTCCCGGGGTCGTCCCCAAGAGGCCGCGCGAGGGCGGTAGGTCAGTCAGCGGCTAGCGCTTGCCGCGGTAGCCATAGCGTCCGGCGCGGATTTCGCAGAGGCGATAGAGACGCGGTCGCAGCCACTGCCAGAGCTGGCGTGCGCGGGTCAGTCCCATAGCAGCACCTCCGCCGGCGTGGGGTTCCAGCCGTTGCAGGGGTTGTTGAGTTGCGGGCAATTGGAGATCAGCAGGATGACGTCGGTCTCGGCGCGCAACTCCACGTACTTGCCGGCACCGGAGATGCCATCGGCGAAAGTCAGGCCGCCGTCCGCGGTCACCGGCACGTTCATGAAGAAGTTGATGTTGGCGCCGATGTCGCGCTTGCCCAGGCGCCCGTCATGGCCACCGGCGCAGAGGAAGTTGTCGCGGCAGCTGTGCATCTGCCGGCGATCCAGGGCGTAGCGCACCGTGTTGCTCTCCTGGGAGCAGGCGCCGCCCAGGGTGTCGTGGCGACCGCAGGTGTCGGCGACGATGGTCAACAGGGGATTGCCCAGGTTGGAATAGAGCACGCTGCCGGTCGACAGATAGACCCGCCCCTGGCGTCTCAGGGTGCGCTGGGGATCGTAGCGTTCCTGGGGGTTGGCGGCGGCGTAGAAGAGGGTGTCCACCGCCTGGTTGCCTTCCAGGTCATGGATGCGCAGGGTCTGGCCGGCCTTGACCTCCTTGAGGTAGGGCGCTCCGGCCGGCAGGAGGGCGCGGTAGCTGGCCTCTTCCGGGCGTTTGGTGCTGGCGATCAGGGTCATGGCGGGGCCTCAGAGGAAGTAGCGGGCGGTGTTCTGGAAGGCGCGCTCGTTTTCCGGGCGCGAGGTGCGGCACAGCTCGGCCACCTCGGGCGCGGCGCGCAACTGGGCGAGATCGACCGGGCGGGGCGCATAGACCGGATCCGGGTCCAGCGGATGCTGCAGGGCGGTCAGCACCACCAGGGTGTTCATGGGTGCATGGAGCTCGACCAGATCGCCGGCGCGGGAGTTGCCGGGCACGAAGGCAAAGGCGCCCTCGGCATCCACGTCCACCCGACTGAACAGGTTGAGGGTCATCAGCAGGTCTTCCAGCCCCAGCCCCCACTTGGCCAGTTCCACCAGCAGATTGTCGGTGCCATTGCGGTGGAAGCCGTTGCGCAGTTCCTGATAGCGACCCGCGCCGTATTTCTCCGCCACCTCGGCGGCATTGGCCACGCCGCCAAAGCTGTCGTGCCAGCCGCAGGTGTCGCGCACCACGGCCGCCAGCACCCGACCCATGTCGGAATAGAGGCAATGTCCGGCGGTGAGACGCGCGGTGTGCTGGCCCTTGAGGGTATCGGGCAGGTTCAGCCGCTCGCTGCGGTCATCGGCATTGAACAGGAGCAGGCTGACATTGGCGCCGCCTTCCACGTCGGTCAGGCGCAGGGTCTGGCCGCGGCGCAGGATGAAGGAGGCGGTACCGCCGCCGGGGACACGTTCCTGGTAGAGCAGTTCGTCAGTCATGGGCAACCTCGTCAGGTAAGGGCCGGCCGCGCCCCGGCCGCATGCACGGGCCGGGTCTTGGCGGTCAGGGGCAGGTCGTAGGTGATGCGGGCGCCATAGGCACCGGGGGCTTGCGGGTCCTGGCGGACCTTGTCGAACACCAGCACCCGGGTGGCCAGGCTGAAGCCCTCGTGCAGGTCATGGGTGACCATGAACACCGTGAGCGGGCGCTCGTGCCAGAGCTCCAGCAGCAGGGCATGCATGTCCTTGCGGATGCCGGGATCGAGGGCGCCGAAAGGCTCGTCCAGGAGCAGGATGCGCGGCCGCACGATCAGTGCCTGGGCGATGGCGAGGCGCTGCTGCATGCCGCCGGACAGCTGCCCCGGGTACTTGTCCAGCGCCTGGCCCAGGCCGACGCGCTCGAGCAGGGCGGCGGCCTGTTCCCGGGCCTGGCGCTTGGCGGTGCCCAGCAGCCGGCCGAGCAGCGGGGACCTGGGCAATTCCAGGCCCAAGGCGACGTTGTCGAGCACGCTCAGGTGGGGAAAGACCGAATAGCGCTGAAAGACCACGCCCCGCTCGGGATCCGGTTCCGCCGAGAGCGGCTGACCATCGATGCGGATCTCGCCGCGGCTGGGGCGCTCCTGGCCGAGCAGCAGCCGCAGGAAGGTGGACTTGCCGCAGCCGGAGGCACCGACCAGGGCGCAGAATTCGCCTTCGCGCACCTGCAGATTGAGGCCTTCGAGCACCACCTGCTCGCCGTAGCGTTGCCAGAGATTGCGGACCTCGATCATCAGCGACCCTCCCCGTACCAGGGAAAGGCGCGCCGCGTCAGCAGGCGCAGACCGGCGTCCAGCAGCCAGGCCAGCAGGGTGATCCAGGCGACATAGGGCAGGATCACGTCCATGGCCAGATAGCGCCGCACCAGGAAGATGCGATAGCCCAGGCCATCGGTGGCGGCGATGGCCTCGGCGGCGATGAGAAACAGCCAGGCGGCACCCAGCTGCAGCCGCAGGGCGATGAGCAGGCGCGGCAGCAGTTGCGGCAGCACCAGGCGCAGGATCACCGTCCAGCTGTTGGCGCCCAGGGTCTGGGCCTTGATCAGCAGCTCGCGGGGCAACTCCCGAGCGCGCTGGTCCAGCTCGCGGATCAGTACCGGGGTGACGCCCACCACGATCAGCATCACCTTGGCCAGTTCGCCCAGGCCGAAGACGATGAAGAGGATCGGCAGGATCGCCAAGGGCGGGATCATCGAGAGCACCGTGACCAGTGGCGACAGCGGCGCCCCGACCAGGGGCAGGCTGCCCGCGGCGATGCCCACCACCAGGGCGATCAGCGCGGCGATCCCCAGGCCCAGCCCCAGGCGTTGCAGGCTGGCCAGGGTGTCCTGCCAGAACGGATAGCCGCCGGTGCGCACGTCGGCGGTAAAGGCCAGGCGCTGCACCGCATCGGCCATCTGCGCCACACTGGGCAGCAGCTTGTCGTTGGGGTTTTCCGCCAGCCGGGTGGCCGAGCCCACCAGATAGAGCAGGGCGAGCAGGGCGAAGGGCAGCAGGACCAGCAGGAGCCGGCCGCCCCGGTCGGGATGCCGATTGATGAAGCGCATGGGCGTCGTCCTCGCGGCGGGGCTCAGAGCTTGCCGTCGGCGGCCAGCTGTACGAAGGTCGGATCGAAGCGCAGCTTGAGATTGCCGGCGTCCCCGCTGGTCTTGCCGCCCGGATAGGCGATGCCGATGGCCTCGGCGCTGGGCGCGCCCTGGCCCAGCAGGCCGTGTTCGAAGGAGAAGTGGGCGATTCGCTGCATGGTGGTCGGCAGCGCGGGGTCCTTGACGAAGGCCAGGGCCTCGGCAGGCGTGGCGAACAGCCGGGTCTTGTCCAGTTGCGCCTGGAAGCCGGCGAGATCGGTACCCGAGGCCTTGGCCATGGCCTCCAGGGCCGCCTTGCCCTTGGCATCGCCGGACTGCATCAGCGCCAGCATCTCGAACCAGGCACCGGTCAGTGCCTTGCCCAGCGCCGGGTTGTCATTGAGCGTGGCGGTGTTCACCACCAGCATGTCGAGAATCTCGCCGGGAATCTTGCTGGAGTCGAACACCTCGGTGGTGTCGGGCTGGGCCTTGATCTCGGCCAGCAGCGGATTCCAGGTCACCACGTTGCGCACGTCGGCGGTCTGGAAGGCGGCCACCATGTCGGCGTCGGAGGTGTTGACGGTGGTCAGGTCCCGCTCAGTCAGCCCCACGCTCTGCAGCGCTCGCGCCAGCAAATAGTGGGAGACGGAGAACTGCACCAGGTTGACCTGCTGACCCTTGAGGTCGGCCAGAGCCTTGCCCTTGCCCTTCATCACCACGCCGTCGTTGCCGTTGGAGTAGTCGCTGACGATCAGCGCCGTGCTGTCCACGCCGCCGGCGGCCGGAATGGTCAGGGCGTCCATGTTGGTCATGGCGCAGCCGTCGAACTGGCCGGTGGTGTATTGATTGATGGATTCGACGTAGTCGTTGAGCTGCACGACCTCGACGTGGATGCCGTATTTCCTGGCCCACTTGTCGATGATGCCCTGGGCCTGGGCTTCGCCCCAGGGCATCCAGCCGGCATAGATCGTCCAGCACACCTTGAAGTCGTCGCGCGGCGCCGCCTGAGCGGTGGCACCAAGCAGCAGGGAACAACCGAGAACGAGCGAGGCGAGCAGGGGATGGCGCATGGGACCTCCAATAGGATGGACGACGGGACAGGAGCACGCGACTGGCGCTGTGTCTCCCGGGCTTTTGTCCCGCCGTGTAACCCCATCAGAGGTCGACGACTCTCGGACCAGACACCCGCACGAGCGAGTCGGAACCCTAGTCATCCATTGCAGATTGTGGTGCATCAAACCGGCTGGCCGGTGCTCCTGCACACCATGGCCTTTGCCAGATGCGTGCCAGTTGCCACCAGGCCCCGTGCCATGCTGATTTATCGCCAGGACGTTGAGGCTGCATTCGGTGCGCCGCCCCGTTGCAGTGCGTTTGGAGCGGCACGGTGCACTGCTTTGACTCAGCGCCCCAGCGCCGCGATCAGCGCGTGGCGAAAGGCATTCACCGCCGGCGGCAATTCGCGACCCGCCATGCTCTGCAATTCGATCCGCCGCGCGGCCAGGCCCTCGTCCAGCAGGGGCAGGGCCACCAGTTGGCCTTCGCGCAGTCGGCTACGCAGGCTCAGTTCGCTTGAGAGCGCCACGCCACCGCCCAAGGCGGCGAAGCGATAGAGCGCCTGCATGTTGTTGCTCACCAGCACCGGTTCGAAGGAGAGTCCCTGGACGCCACAGCAGATATCGAACAGCTGACGCACCGTGGTATCGGGCATCGGCAGCGCCAGCGGAAAGGGCTGCAGATCGGCCAGAGCCAGCCCGGTACGGCCGGCAAGGGGATGCTCGGGCGCCACCACCGCCTCGATGGCGCCACTCAGGGTGGCGTCGACGCTGATGTCCGGCTCAGGCCTGAGGCTGAAGGTGAGGCCCAGGTCGGCGTCACCCTCCTGGACCCGGCGGGTGACCGCCGCCGGCGCGCAGACCTCCAGGGAAAAGTGGATGCCGGCATAGCCCTGGCGAAAGGCCACGATGACCTCGGGCAGGAAGTCCAGTGAAAAGCCTTCGGTGGTGGCCAGGCGTACCTGGCCGCGGCGCAGGTCGGCCAGGCCGCGCAACTCGGCCGCGACCTGCTCGCTGGCCAGCTGCGCCTTGCGCGCATGCACCGCCAGACGCTCGCCGGCGGCGCTGGGCACCACGCCTCGGGCGCGGCGTTCGAGCAGCGGCGTCTCCAGTTCGCGCTCCAGCTTGGCGATCTGGCGACTCACCGCACTGGCCGCGACATTGAGCCGCTGGGAGGCTTCGCTGATGGAGCCGCAACGCACCACCTCGAGGAAATAGCGCAGGGCGGTGGACTGAATGCCGTAGGGCTGCATAAGGCCTCCTTTGCCGAAAAGGCATGGCTCGCATCTAAATATTCTGCTTGTGGCATGGGACGGCAAGACCTAGAGTCGGGTCAAGAGATCAATAACAGCCTTCAGCAAGACTTCCTTCCCCGCGTTTCGCGGACCTGCCTTTGACCAACCACCGCCCCGGAGACAGACGGCATGGGACTCAAAGGTTTCGCTTGTGGCATCGCGTTTTCCCTCTTCCTGGCCCAGGGCCAGGCCTTCGCCGGCAAGGCCAACGACACCCTGGTCTACGCCTCCGACACCGAACCCGAAAACGTCAGCCCCTATCACAACGATGCCCGTGAAGGCGTCATCCTTGCCCATCTGGCCTGGGATACCCTGATCTACCGCGATCCCCAGACCGGTGAATACCGGCCGATGCTGGCCACCGGCTGGCAGCAGGTCGATCCGCTGACCCTCGACTTCGATCTGCGCCAGGGCGTGACCTTCCACAACGGCGATCCCTTCACCGCCGATGACGTGGTCTTCACCTTCAACTACGTGGCCTCGCCCGAGGGCAAGGTGGTCACCCAGCAGAACGTCAACTGGATCAAGAGCGCCGAGAAGCTGGGCGACTACAAGGTCCGCCTGCACCTCAAGCAGCCGTTTCCAGCCGCGCTGGAATACCTGGCCAATCCCTTGCCCATCTATCCCGGCAAGTACTTCCAGAAGGTGGGCCTGGCGGGCTTCGCGCAGAAGCCGGTGGGTACCGGGCCCTATCGCATCGTCGCGGTCACCAGCGGCCAGGGGGTCACGCTGGAGCGCAATCCGGACTACTTCAAGGACAGCCCCCAGGGGCAGCCGCGCATCGGCCATATCCAGTTCCGCGTCATCCCCGACGCCGAGACCCGGCTCGCCGAACTCATGACCGGCGGCATCGACTGGGCCTGGCGCGTGGCGCCGGACCAGGCCGAGCAACTCAAGGCCGCGCCCAACCTCACCGTGGAAAGCGGCGCCAGCATGAGGATCGGCTTCCTCAGCATGGACGCCCAGGGCGCCTCAAGCCCGGATTCGCCCTTTGCCAAGGCCGAGGTGCGCCAGGCGGTCAACTACGCCATCAATCGCCAGGCCATCGCCAGCCAGCTCATGGGGGGCGGTAGCCAGCCGCTGCAGGTGGCCTGCTATCCGGAGCAATTCGGTTGCGACGCCAAGGCTGTGCCGGGTTACGCCTACGATCCGGCCAAGGCGAAGGCACTGCTCAAGGCCGCCGGCTATCCCAACGGCTTCAGCACCGAGATCTTCGCCTACCGCGATCGCGACGTGGTGGAAGCGCTGATCGGGGACCTGCGCGCGGTGGGTATCGACGCCAAGCTGCGCTATCTGAAATACGCCGCTCTGCGGGACCAGCAGCGCGCCGGCAAGGTGCCCATGGCCTTCCTCGCCTGGGGTTCCTTCTCCATCGCCGACGCCTCGGCGGCCACCGGCGTGTATTTCAAGGGCAATGCCGACGACGTGGCCAAGGATCCCCAGGTGATCGACTGGCTCAAGGTGGCCGACACCGCCATGGACCCGGCCGTGCGCAAGGACAACTACCGCAAGGCGCTGCAGCGGATCGCCGAGCAGGCCTACTGGGCACCGGTGTTCAACTATTCCATCAACTACGCCTTCACCTCGGACCTGGCCTTCCAGCCCTATCCGGACGAATTGCCGCGCTTCGCCCTGGCCCACTGGAACTGATCCGTCCCGGCGCCCCGCACGGGGGCGTCTCTCGCCGAGGAGCCGAGCATGTCCGCATACCTCCTGCGCCGCCTGGGTATCGCCCTGGCCGTGGCCTTTACCGTTTCCCTCATCAGTTTCTTCCTGCTGCACCTGTCCGGCGACCTGGCCACCGCCATCGCCGGACCCGAGGCGACCGCCGAGCAGATCGAGGTGGTGCGTCATCAACACGGGCTCGATAAACCCCTGGCGACGCAGTACGTCGAGTGGATCGGGCAGTTGCTGCGCCTGGACCTGGGGCAATCGTTCTTCTTCCAGGAATCGGTGCGGGATCTCATCGCCAGCCGCCTGCCCATCACCCTGACCCTGGGCGCCATCGCGCTGCTGGTGGCGCTGCTCATCGCCATCCCGCTTGGGGTGCTGGCCGCGGTCCGGCGCGACACCTGGATCGACCGCCTGGCGCTGACCCTGGCGACCTTCGGCCAGGCGATGCCCAGCTTCTGGTTCGCCCTGGTGCTGATCGTCGTCTTCGCCGTCACCCTGAAATGGCTACCGGTGTCGGGCAATACCAGCTGGCAGCACTTCATCCTGCCGGCGATCGCCCTGGGCTACTACGCCACCCCCTCGCTGATGCGCCTGACCCGGGCCGGGATGCTCGATGTACTGGGCGCCGACTACATCCGCACCGCCCGGGCCAAGGGCCTGAGTCCGGCCCGGGTACTGTTCAAGCACGCACTGCGCAATGCGCTGATCCCGGTGGTGGCCCTGGCCGCGGTGGAGTTCGGCTTCATGCTGGGCGGCTCGGTGGTGATCGAGGCGGTGTTCTCGCTACAGGGCATCGGCCAGCTGGCCTGGGATGCCATCGCCCGTAACGACTTCCCGGTGGTGCAGGCCATCGTCCTCTTGATCGCGTTGATCTACATCGTGCTGACGCTGGTGGCCGATCTGCTCAACGCCTTGCTCGACCCGCGCATTCGCGTGCGCTAGGAGGCTCCATGACCGTCGCCAATCCCTTCGTGCTCGACGACTATCTGCCCCCGCGCCCGACCCTGGGCCGCCAGCTGCGTCGCTGGTTCGGCCACCTCGGCTTCGCCCTTGGCGCCGTGCTGCTCGTCGTCATCGTGTTCGCCGCCCTGGCCGCGCCCTGGCTGGCGCCCCACGATCCCTATGCCCAGGACGTGATGCAGCGGATGAAACCACCGGTATGGATGACCAAGGGGACCTGGGCCCATCCGCTGGGCACCGACAAGCTCGGCCGCGACTATCTCTCCCGTCTGCTCTATGGCGCGCGCATCTCGCTGTTCATCGGGCTCGCCGCGGCGCTCATCTCCGGCGCCATCGGCACCCTGCTCGGGATGCTCGCCGGCTACTACGGCGGCAAGGTCGACGCCCTGGTGAGTTACCTGGTGACCACCCGCCTGGCCTTGCCGGTGGTGATGGTGGCCCTGGCCGCCGCCTCCCTGGTGGGTGGCTCGCTGCAGGTGGTGGTGATCCTGCTCGGCTGCCTGCTGTGGGATCGCTTCGCCGTGGTGGTGCGCGCCGCCGTGCAGCAGATCCGCGACGCCGAATACGTCGCCGCTGCCCAGGCGCTGGGCTGTTCACCCTGGCGGGTGATCGTCGGCGAGATCCTGCCCAACGTGCTGGGGGCGCTGATCGTGGTGATCACCCTGGAGATGGCCCACGCCATCCTGCTGGAGGCGACCCTGTCCTTTCTCGGCGTGGGCGTGCAGCCGCCGTTGCCCTCCTGGGGCCTGATGATCGCCGAAGGCAAGCCCTACATGTTCTTTTCGCCCTGGGTGATCGCCATTCCCGGCATCGCCCTGATGCTGCTGGTACTGGCCATCAACCTGGTGGGTGACGGTATCCGGGACCTGGCCGCGCCCAGTGGGCGCAACTAAGCGGAGGACTGACCATGGCACTGCTCGACGTAAGAGACCTGCGGATCGACATCCCCCTGGGTGATGACACCCTGCACGCCGTGCGCGGCCTGGACCTGCAGGTGGAGCGGGGCGAAATGCTCTGCCTGGTGGGCGAGTCCGGCTGCGGCAAGTCGCTCACCTCCCTGGCGCTGATGGATCTGCTGCCGCGTCAGGCCCGGCGCCAGGCGGCGCGCCTGACGCTGGGCGAGCACGACCTGCTGACCCTGGGTGAAAGGGGCATGCGCGACCTGCGCGGCAATCGCCTGGCGATGATCTTCCAGGAACCCATGACCGCCCTCAATCCGGCCTACAGCATCGGCGACCAGCTCGCCGAAGTGCTGCGGCGTCACCGCAGGCTGAATCGCAAGGCCGCCTGGGCAAGCGCGGAGGCCATGCTGGAAAGGGTCGGCATCAGCAACGCCGGCGAGCGCCTGCGCCAGTATCCGCACCAGCTCAGTGGCGGGTTGCGCCAGCGGGTGGTCATCGCCATGGCGCTGCTCTGCGAGCCGGACCTCATCATCGCCGACGAACCCACCACGGCGCTGGACGTCACCATCCAGGCGCAGATCCTGCACCTGTTGCGCGATCTGCAGCGGGAATTCGACACGGCCATCGTGTTCATCACCCACGACCTGGGGCTGGTGGCGCGCATCGCCGACCGGGTAGCGGTCATGTATGCCGGCCAGATCGTCGAGCAGGCACCGGCCGCCGAGCTGTTCGCCGCGCCGCGGCACCCCTATACCCGTGGGCTGCTGGCGAGCATTCCGGTGCCTGGTCGGACACGTCCCGGGCAGCCGCTGGGCGCCATTCCCGGGCTGGTCCCCAGCCTGGTCGGCGAGCAGCACGGCTGCGCCTTTCGCAACAGATGCCCGCAGGCGGTGGCGGCCTGCGCCGACAGCGTGCCGTTGCTGGAGGAGGGCGCGCACCTGGCGCGTTGCCACTTCGCCCTGCCCAGCGAACCCCTGCGCCGGGTCGGAGGTGTGCGATGAGCCGCGAGATCGCCTTGGAATTGTGCGACATCCGCCGCGAATTCACCCTCGGTCGCGGCCTGTTCCGCCCGCCGGCCACCCTCAAGGCGGTGGATGGCATCTCCCTGCGACTCTATCGCGGCGAGACCCTGGGTCTGGTGGGGGAATCGGGCTGCGGCAAGAGCACCCTGGCCAAGCTGCTGCTGGGGCTGCTGGCGCCCACCAGCGGCGACATCCTGGTAGGCGGTGAGCACCTGCGCGGGGTGGATCGCAAGCGCATGGCCCGGCACATCCAGCCGATCTTCCAGGACCCCTATTCGTCGCTCAATCCACGCAAGACGGTGCGCGAGATCGTGGCGCTGCCGCTCAAGGTGCATGGCCTCGGCTCGGCGGCCGAGCAGCAACGGCGGGTTGCCGAGATGCTCGACGTGGTCGGCTTGCCGCGGCGCGCCGCCGACAGCCATCCCGGCCAGCTCAGCGGCGGCCAGCGCCAGCGGGTGGCCATCGCCCGCGCCCTGGTGATGCGCCCGGACGTGCTGATCTGCGACGAGCCCACCTCGGCACTGGACGTCTCGGTGCAGGCGCAGATCCTCAACCTGCTGCTGGAGCTCAAGCGGGAATTCGGGCTGACCTATCTGCTCATCAGCCACAACCTGGCGGTGGTGGAGCACCTGGCCGACCGGGTGGCGGTGATGTACCTCGGCAAGATCGTCGAGGAGCGCGAGCGGGCGGCGCTGTTCGCCCAGTCGGCGCATCCCTATACCCGGGCGCTGCTGGATGCGGTGCTGACCCCTGATCCCAGCCTGGGTCTGCCGGCGCTGGGCCTGGGCGGCAGCTTTCCCAATCCCATCTCGCCGCCCAGCGGCTGCGCCTTCCATCCCCGTTGCCCGCGCTGCTTCGGCCCTTGCGCCGAGCGCTATCCGGAACGCGAAACCATCCCCGGCGGCAGCAAGCGCTGCCACCTGCCCGAACCCGCCTGACCCCGGAGTCCGCCATGACCAGTCGTACCCATGCCCTTGAGCTTGCCGCCGCGCACTTCGACAGCGGCGCCTTCCGTGCGCGGCTCGCCACCGCGGTGGCCCATCCTACCGAAAGCCAGGCGCCCGAACGCCAGGCGGAGCTGCAGCGCTACCTGGACGAGTTCATCGCCCCCTATGTGGCCAGTCTCGGCTTCACCAGCCGGCAGCTGGACAATCCGGTCGCCGGCAAGGGGCCCCTGCTGATCGCCGAGCGGATCGAGGATCCGGCGTTGCCGACCCTGCTCAGCTATGGCCACGGTGACGTGGTGCGCGGCGATGCCAGCCGCTGGCGCGAAGGCCTCGCGCCCTGGACCCTGGTGGAGCAGGGCGAGCGCTGGTACGGCCGTGGCACCGCCGACAACAAGGGCCAGCACCTGCTCAACCTGGCGGCGCTGGAACAGGTGATCGCCGCCCGCGGCGGACGCCTGGGCTACAACGTCAAGCTGCTGCTGGAGATGGGCGAGGAGATCGGCTCGGTCGGCCTGCGCGCCTTCTGCCAGGAGCAGCGCCAGGCCCTGGCCGCCGATCTGTTCATCGCCTCCGATGGGCCGCGGGTCTCGGCATCCCGGCCGACGCTGTTCCTGGGCGCCCGCGGCACCTTCAATTTCGATCTGCACCTGGAGCTGCGCGAAGGCGGCCATCACTCCGGCAACTGGGGCGGGTTGCTGGCCAATCCCGGGATCATCCTCGCCCATGCCCTGGCCAGTCTGGTGGATGCCCGGGGCCAGATCCAGGTCCCGGGGCTCAAGCCCACCGAGCTGCCCGCACCGGTGCGCCGTGCGCTGGCCGACATCGAGGTGGGCGGCGCGCCGGGCGATCCGGCCATCGATCCCCTCTGGGGCGAGCCCGGACTGACCCCGGCCGAACGTGTCTACGGCTGGAACACCTTCGAACTGCTGGCCTTCACCACCGGCAATCCCGAGGCACCGGTGAATGCCATTCCCGGCAGCGCCCGGGCCCACTGCCAGATCCGCTTCGTCGCCGGCTGCGATTGCACGACCTTCATCCCACTGATCGAGGCGCACTTGGCCGAACGGGGTTTCGCCGCGGTGCGCGTCACCCGTGCCAAGGACGAGATCCTGCACGCCTCGCGGCTGGACCCGGAGAATCCCTGGGTGGATTGGGCCCTGACGTCCCTGACCCGCACCCTGGGCGAAAAGCCGGCCTTGCTGCCCAATTTCGGCGGTGGCTTGCCCAATGACATCTTTGCCGACATCCTCGACCTGCCCACCCTCTGGGTACCCCATTCCTATCCCGCCTGCTCCCAGCACGCGCCCAACGAGCATCTCCTGGCCCCGGTCGCGCGGCAGGGGCTGCAACTCATGGCCGGGTTGTTCTGGGACCTGGGCGATCGCTGGAGCCGCCGCTGATGCCCCTTGTCAAGACCACCGCCCTGGAGTGGCTCGCCACCCAGCGCGAGCCGATGACCAGTCTCCTGCAGCGCCTGGTCGATACCGATTCCAACAGCTACGACAAGGCCGGCGTCGATGCCGTCGGCGCCGTGCTCACCGCGGCGCTGGCCGAAGACGGCATCGAGGTCGCCCGGACGCCGGTCGCCAACTTCGGGGACATCCTTGCCGCCCAGGTGGGGCCCGCCACCGGCGCTGCGGTGTTGCTGCTGGGCCACCGCGACACCGTCTTTCCGCCGGGCACCGTGGCCAGCCGCGGCTTCACCCGCGATGCCAGCCAGGCCTATGGTCCCGGCGTCGCGGACATGAAGGGTGGACTGGTGGCGAGTTGCTTCGCGCTGCGTGCGCTCAAGCGCGCCGGCGAGTTGCCGTTTCCGGTACGGGTGCTCTACACCGGTGACGAAGAGATCGGTTCAGGCACGGCTCGCCCGCACCTGGAGGCGGCGGCGCGCGGCGCCCGAGCCGTGCTCAACTGCGAGCCCGGACGGGTCAGTGGCAACGTGGTCAAGGCGCGCAAGGGCGGCGCCACCCTGGCCATCAGCGTGAGCGGTTGTGCCGCCCATGCCGGCGTCAGTCACGCCGAGGGCGCCAGTGCCATCCAGGCCCTGGCGCTCAAGGTGGTGAAGCTGCACGCCCTGACCGACTACGAGCGCGGCATCACCACCAACATCGGCCTCATCGAGGGCGGCACCTTCAGCAATACCGTCGCGCCCAGCGCCACCGCGCGCCTGGACGTGCGCTTCGTTGCCCTGGCCGACTGGCCCGCGCTGCAGGCGCGCATCGAGGCCATCGTCGCCGAGGTGGAGGTACCGGGGACTACCGCCCGCGTCGAGCCCACCTGCGTGTTCCTACCGATGGAAGCGCACCTGAGCCACGACCTGCTGGCGCTCTACCAGCGCGAGGCCCAGGACCTCGGCTTCAGCGTCGAGGGCGAATTCACCGGCGGTTGCGCCGACTCCGGGTTCACCGCCAGCCTGGGCGTGCCCACCCTCTGTGGCCTGGGCCCCGTGGGCGGCAAGGTACACACCGACGCCGAATTTCTGGTGCTCGATACCCTGGTTCCACGCACCCAGGCGCTGGTGGCGACCATCCTGGCCCTGGCCGTAAGGGCCTGATCCTCTTGCCGGTTTCCGAACCAGGTGCGACGCCTGGCCAACGAGGGCCACAATCGGCTTGAAGCTGACATCGCCGGCGAAGCCCCGCCTCTCCATGAGCAGGGCGGTAGGGCAGCCATTCGTCAGCAGGACGACAGGCCCTTCCTTGACAGCCAGGTTATCCGGGCAAATACTCGCCACAAGATTCATATAGATGACTAGATAACAAGGTGAATAAGGTCGATGAATTCTTTGTCCAGTGATGCCCGACTGCCGCTGTACCAACGCCTGCGTGACCAATTGGCCGAGCAGATCGCCAATAATCGCTGGCGTCCGGGGGAGGCGATCCCTACTGAAGCGGCGCTGTCTGCGGAATATCAACTGTCCACCGGTACGGTGCGCAAAGCGATTGATGCCTTGGTCAGCGAGGGCATTCTGGAACGTCAGCAAGGGCGCGGGACGTTCATTCGACGGGCACAGTTTCAATCCTCCTTGTTCCGTTTCTTCCGATTCCAGACTGTTTCCGGCGAGCGCCAGGTCCCGGAGAGTCGCATCCTCTCGATCGAGCCCGTTGTGGCACCTTCGGCCGTAGCGCAAGCGCTAGGGTTGCCCGCCGATGCGCTGGTCATTCGTATTGTCCGGGTGCGTCTGCTCGATGTTAAGCCGGTGCTCGCCGAAGAAATCTGGTTGCCCCGCCAGCGGTTTCAGGCGTTGCTGGAGATCGACCTCGGTCGCGAAGGGCCGCTGCTGTATCCGATCTACGAAGAAGTGTGCGGACAGGTCGTTGCATCGGCCGAAGAAACGCTGACCGCCGAATCGGTGAATGACGTGCATGCCCGCCTGCTCCAGGTAGCGGTCAACAGCCCGGTGATCGTGATCGAGCGCTTGGCCCGCGACTACGCGGGTAGCCCGCTGGAGTGGCGTCGCTCGCGCGGCCACGCGGAGCATTTCCGCTACCGCGTGGATATTCGCTGACGCCTGTCTGCGTAGCGAAGCGTTCTGCGGCGGCTAGATCGCCGCCCGATTGCTGTTTGTTTGCCAACGTTGACCCTGTCGCGGCGGGGTTGGCAGTCGGCTGCCTGGCGTAACACCTATAAGGATAAGAATCATGTTCAGCTGGTATCGCCAAATCACTCCTCGGGAGCGCAAAACATTCTGGGCCTGCTTCGGCGGATGGTCGCTCGACGCCTTGGAAGTACAGATGTTCGGTCTGGCGATTCCGGCGCTGATCGCCGCTTTCGCGCTAACCAAGGGCGATGCCGGATTGATCAGCGGCTTTACCCTCGTCACCTCGGCGCTGGGTGGCTGGGTGGGGGGGACGTTATCTGACCGCTATGGCCGTGTGCGCACGTTGCAGTTGATGATTTTGTGGTTCTCGTTTTTCACCTTTCTCTCGGCTTTCGTCACGGGCTTCAACCAGCTGCTGGTGGTCAAGGCGCTGCAGGGGTTCGGGCTTGGCGGGGAGTGGGCGGCCGGCGCGGTGCTGATGGCCGAGACGATCAATCCGCACTATCGCGGCAAGGTCATGGGCACTGTACAAAGTGCCTGGGCGGTGGGTTGGGGCCTGGCGGTCGGGGTGTTCGCGCTGATCTATTCCTCTGTGCCGCAGGACATGGCCTGGCGTGTGATGTTCCTTGTCGGGTTGCTGCCGTCGTTCCTGATCATCTGGGTGCGTCGTAGCGTTGAGGAGCCGGACAGCTTCCAGCGTCTGCAAAAAGACAACGCCATCCCGCAAAGTTTCTTCGCGTCACTCGCAGGCATCTTTCGCCCGGAACTGATTCGCGTGACCCTGTTTGGCGGGCTGCTGGGACTGGGCGCACACGGTGGCTATCATGCGGTAATGACCTGGTTACCGACCTTCCTCAAGACCGAGCGCAATCTGTCTGTGCTGAACTCGGGCGGCTATCTGGCGGTGATCATCTTCGCCTTCTGGTGTGGTTGTGTGGCCAGCGGCTATTTGATCGATCGCATTGGCCGTCGTAAAAACATTGTGCTGTTTGCCCTGAGCTGCGTGGTTACGGTGCAGTGCTACGTATTTTTGCCGCTGACCAATACGCAGATGCTGTTCCTGGGGTTCCCGTTGGGGTTCTTCGCCGCCGGTATTCCGGCCAGCCTGGGAGCGTTCTTCAACGAACTTTACCCTGCCGATGTACGCGGCGCCGGCGTTGGCTTCTGCTACAACTTCGGCCGGGTGCTGTCCGCCGTATTTCCATTCCTGGTCGGGCATATGAGTGATTCCATGTCGCTGGGTTCGGCGATAGGCATCGATGCCGGGATCGCCTACGGCGTGGGGGTGCTTGCCGCACTTTGCCTGCCTGAGACCCGGGGCAGGGACCTTGAAGCCAATGCCACCTCCGTTCCGGCCAATATCAACGGCAATCGACGCGCCCGGGCGTGATGATCCCAACTTCCAGTAGATAAAACCCATGTCAGCTCCCCGCCCCAAGTCGATCACCGGCATCGACTCCCATGCCCATGTGTTCAGTCGTGATCTGCAGCTGATCGGTGCTCGGCGCTACAGCCCCGAGTACGACGCCACGCTCGACCAGTACCTTGAGCATTTGCAAGCGCATGGCCTGAGTCACGGTGTATTGGTGCAACCAAGTTTCCTTGGCACCGACAATAGCTACCTGTTGGCGGCGTTGAGGCAAGCCCCTCGGCAGTTGCGCGGCGTGGTCGTGCTGGAGCCAGGCATCAGTCGTTCCACCTTGAATGACATGGCTCAACTGGGCGTGGTCGGCGTGCGCCTGAATCTGATCGGCAAGGCGTTACCTGATTTTCGTGACAGGGCCTGGCAAGGGTTTTTCAGTGATATCGCCGATCTCGACTGGCATGTCGAATTGCACCGGGAAGTCAAGGATCTGCCGGGCTTGATCCAGCAATTGACGCCGTTCGGCGTGAAGTTGGTGATCGATCACCTTGGGCGGCCGGACGCGAATGCGGGTCTCGATCAGCCCGGGTTTGGCGAGTTGCTCGAGGCCGGATTGAAAGGTTCGATCTGGATCAAGGTATCGGGAATCTATCGCTTGGGAGGTACGCCACAACAGAACATTGATTTCGCTCGACGGGCATTACCGCTGCTGGAAAAAAGCGTTGGCCTGCATCGGTTGGTATGGGGCAGCGACTGGCCGCATACGCAGCATGAGCAAGACATCGATTTCGCCTCCGTCGTCGACCAGTTGCAAGCCCTGGAGCTTTCGGCGCAAGCCAGCGCCTTGCTGCTGGCGCAAGCGCCTCGCAGGTTATTTGGCTTTTAGAAAGGCGAGCCCTGCAACTTAGCCGTTGCAGATGCCCTTCGTCTCATCCACCTACAAGAGTTTAGGCACCCGCCCAACCGAGAACCTTTCATGACTCCCTTAGATATAGATCTGTTACTGACTGCATTGATCAGCGTCGTGGTGCTGGTAGTGCTGATCGTCTCGCGCCTCAAAATGCACCCACTGCTGGCTTTGCTGGTAGTTTCCGTCGGCGTAGGCTTTGCAACCGGTATGGAGCCAGATCGCATCGTCTCCCAGCTGGTTACCGGCGCCGGCAAGACACTGGGGGCCGTGGGGGTGGTCATCGCGCTGGGGGCGATGCTCGGCAAGATACTTGCGGACGCCGGCGTCACCGAGCAGATTGCTGCGGTCATCCTCAAGCGCACATCGGACCGGATGATTCCCTGGGCGATGATGATGGTCGCGTTTGTGATTGGCATTCCGATGTTTTTCGAGGTCGGCCTGGTGATCATGCTGCCGCTGATCTTCAGCGTGGCGCGCAAGCTGGAAAGTCAGGCGCGCTTCAAGGGTTCAGCCTATGTCTATGTGGGCGTTCCGGTGATTGCCGCACTGGCCGCGATGCACGGTATGGTCCCGCCGCACCCTGGCCCGCTGACGGCCATCGCCGCGCTGAAAACCTCGGTCGGGCCGACCATGCTCTATGGGTTCCTGGCGGCTATCCCGGCCATGATTCTAGGCGGCCCCCTGTATGGTGCATTCATTTCCCCGCGCATGAGCACTCGGCCCGATCAGGTCTTGCTGGATCAGTTCACCCTGGCTGAAAAAGCCGACGATAAACCAGGCCCCAGCGTATACCTTGGCGTGCTGGCAGCCTTGCTGCCGGCGATCCTGATGCTGATCCATGCCGTCGCCGAGATGGTATTGGCCAAGGACAATGCGCTACTCAAAATGGCCGGTTTCCTCGGCAATCCGCTGATAGCGATGCTGCTGGGCGTGCTGTTCGCCGGGGCGAGCCTGGTACTCGCGCGCGGCGGCGATGCGGAGCAATTGCGCGAATCGCTGGGCAAGAGCCTCAAGCCAATCGCCTCGATCATCATGATCATCGCCGGCGGCGGTGCATTTCAGCAATTGCTGACCAGCGCCAAGGTGGGCGATGCGATCGTGCACCTGACCCAACAGTCGGCGTTCCCTCCGCTGGTCCTCGGTTGGTTGATCGCCATGTTGCTGTCGGTCTCTACCGGTTCCGCCACGGTAGGTATCGTGGGGGCTGCCGGCTTGCTGGCGCCGCTTGCCGGCGCTGATCCCAGCCTCAACCTGCCGCTGCTGGCCTTGTCCATTGGCTGCGGCTCGCTGTTCTTCAACTACGCCAACCATGCAGGTTTCTGGATGGTGAAGGAATCCTTCGGCATGACGATGGGCGAAGCCACCAAGACTATTTCGGTGGTGCAATCGATCGTCGCCGTGGTCGGTTTGATTGTGGTGTTGCTGTTGAACGTGGTCGTGTAATGACCTGAGGCGGCGTCAAATCAGGACGCCGCCCTTTGTAAACCCCTCATTGGTCGTCGATCAGGCGCGGCAGTTGCAGCGGCTTGGACTCGCGCAGTGCCTCACCTCCTGGACAAGCGCTGTTCGGCACCCGTCCCTCCCCAGGCGCCAGCCGCCCGTTCAGATAGGCAACAGCCCCTCGGTCTTGACTTCGTTCAGCACGAAAAAGGTGCGCACCTGGCGCACGCCGGGCAGGGCGATCAGCCGTTCGCTGTGCAGGCGATTGAAGGCGGCGATGTCCTTGACCCTGAGCTTGATGAAATAGTCGACGTCGCCGGCCACCAGGTAACACTCCAGCACCGGGGGCAGGGCGCGGGCGGCCGCTTCGAAGGCCTGAAAGGAATCCGGGGTCGATCTGTCCAGCACCACGCCCACCAGTACCGCGGTTTCCCGTTGCACCGCCTTGGGGTCCACATGGGCCCTGACGCTGGTGATGACGCCGCTCTCGAACAGCTTGCGCGTGTGGTTCCAGCAGGCGCTCGGGCTCAGGGCAACCTGGCGCGCCAGCTCGGCATTGCTCAGCCGGCCGTCCTGCTGCAGGGCGCGCAGGATCTTGCGTTCTACCGGGGTAAGTTCCGCAGCTTCGCTCATCGAAAGATTCTCCTTGTAAAGCGATTGTTGGAGGAACATCCATGCGGATTCTGGGATTCGGTCAAAAGGAAAGCAGATTTCATACCGCTCATTCGAAAGCACCTTTTTCAGGGTTTTCCCTAGCATTGAAGGCGTTCTCTCACCACTGGAGTCGCTGCTATGTCCCTGGATCTCGAAAAGCGTTTTCCCCGCGTCAAGCTCGGTTATTTCCCATCGCCCCTGCACAAGCTGGAGCGCATGTCGAAGGACCTCGGTATCGAACTCTGGGCCAAGCGTGACGACGTCTCTTCCGGTCTCGCCTATGGCGGCAACAAGGTGCGCAAGCTGGAATGGCTGGCCGCCGATGCCCTGGCGCAGGGCTGCGACACCCTGGTGTCCATCGGCAACATCCAGTCCAACCACACGCGCCAGGTCGCAGCCGTCGCCGCGGTGCTGGGCATGAAGTGCCGGCTGGTCCAGGAGGAGTGGACCAAGTGGGAAGACCCGGTCTACGACAAGGTCGGCAACATCCTGCTGTCGCGACTGATGGGCGCCCAGACGCTGCTGGAAGGCGAGGGTTATTCCACCGCGGTGAAGGCGACCTGGGAGCGCGCGCTGGATGAGGTGCGGCGTGAAGGCGGCAAGCCCTACGCCATTCCCGCCGGCGCCTCGGACCATCCGCTGGGTGGTCTCGGCTATGCCCATTTCGCCGATGAACTGGCCGGCCAGGAGCGCGAGCAGGGCCTCTTCTTCGATACCGTGGTGACGGCCACCTGTACCGGTTCTACCCAGGGCGGCATGGTGGTGGGCTTTCGCGCCCAGGAGCGCGAACGTCGCCTGATCGGCATCGACACGGCGGCGGACGCCGAGATGACCCGCGCCGCGGTGACCAAGATCGCGCGCAATACCGCCGAGATGATCGGCCTGAAGCAGGAGATCCGCGACGAGGATGTCATCATCGAGCCACGCTTCTGCGGACCGGACTACGGCCTGCCGGATGGTCCCACCGTCGAGGCCATCCGCTACACCGCGCAGATGGAGGGGATGCTCACCGACCCGGTCTACGAGGGCAAATCCATGGCCGGGCTGATCGCCATGGCGCGCAGTGGCGAGATCGCCAAGGGCAGCCGGGTGCTCTATGTTCACCTCGGGGGCGCTCCGGCGCTCAACGCCTACCACAACGCCTTCGCCTGAACCCAGGCCACGACCGATCACCAGGAGGTCGCGCATGACGAGCCCATTCTGGACAGCGGTAGACGACCTCCGACCGGCCGTGGCGCTGGTGATCCTGCATGGCGATCTCGACCCCGCGGTGGCGATGGAATTGCGCTCCGGCTTGCCCGGCTGCAGCGACCTCCCGGTGCTGCAGCTGGAGGACGTCGGCGGGCTGCACGAGGAGTGGCTCACCCAGGGTCCGCAGAGCCGGATCGTACGGCTGTTGTCCCGGCTGGGCGGTGACTGCCTGCTGCTGGCGGTCGAGCCGGCGGGTTCGAACCAGCTGGAATGGCTGGGATCGGTCGCCGGTCAACGACTGCAACAGTTCACGAGCGGCACGCCCACGCGCGCGCTGATCGCCCGCCTGCAGCAGCTCAGACGCGAACGCCTGCTGGCGGTATTGCCGCTTTGAGCGTGGCCGTCAGGCCAGCCGCTCGACCTGTTCGGCGATCAACATCCTGATCGCGCGCAGGCAGCGCAACTCGCCGGCGAAGACCGCCCGCAGCTCCGGTCGCGCGCCGGCCAGGGTCTGATTTTCCCGCTCGGTCTGTTCCAGCAACTGCTGAGCCTGCAGGGGCAGGCGCTGGCGCAGGCGTTGCAACTGGGCAGCGGCGGGTGAGCGTTTGATACCCAGCGCTTCGGCTACATCCAGCAATCGCTCGCGGTCGATGGCCACCAGCCGGTTTTCACCCAGGATCGGCCAGGCGAGGGTGGTTGCGTCCGGCCAGCGCTGCTGATAGAAGGCGCGGCTCTCGTATACGGCCGTGCAGAGCAGGTCATAGCAGGGCGCGAGGGCCAGCCCGCGGGGTGAGACCAGAAAGCCCAGATTCTTCAGATGGGCATCGGTATTGCCCACCAACACGTTGAAGGCCAGCCAGTTGAACAGCCGCGTCCGGGTCACCGCGGGCGCCTCGCACAGCCGGGCCAGTTCGGCCAGGCGCTCCACGCTACCCGCCTGGTACTTGAAATGACGGTCCAGCCCCAGCACCTGGCAGGCGTCGATGCCATGGCGTCGTTGCCAGCCGCCCGGGGTACGGACGCGGTCGAAGCGCTCGATCAGATAGACCGGCTCGGGCACGTAGCGGCGCTCGACGGCGGGAACCATCAGCCCGGCCATACCCGCCAGGCCCATGGTGAACCACTCGTTGATCACCGAATGGGCGAAGGCTTCGTGGGGGTGGTCCGGCTTGAGGATATGGGTGGAGGGCAGGGCGCCCACGGGTTCCTGCAGCCCCTGGTCATCGAGGATCACCGCCAGCTTGTGCTGGGCGCCGGCCAGCGACATGCGCTTGTGCGCCTCGTGGGTCAGCGGCAGCTGCGGCATGGCCTGGATCCGCCGGGAGAGATCGGCATCGCTCAGGGGGCGACGATCCCCCGGCGGCAGGCGCTGACCTTCGGCGAGCAGGGTAAGGGAGCCGGCGGATTCGGCGCCGTACCAGCTCAGCAGGGCGAAGGCATCGGCGGCATCCAGGCGCGCATCCTGGGCGAGCATTTGCCGCTGGCCTTCCTCGGGCAGCAGGTTGTCGAAGTACCACTGCACCGGGCGCTGCGAACTGCCATCGATCAGCGGCTCGCGCTGCAAGGGCAATTGCGGACAGAGCCCGAAGGCCTGCCAACCGGACTCGTACCGGAACGACCAGATACCGTTCTCGTCGGCCAGCCGACCCACCAGCTGGTCGTCGATCCAGGCCAGGAGTTCACGCCTCATGGCGTCCGAGTATCCGGCTGGGCGTCCACTTCAGCGGGCAGGTCCACGATCAGGCGCACCCCCAGGCCTTCCAGTACCTGGAACAGCTTGCCCCATTGGACGGTTTCGCCGCCGCGCTCGACCTTGCCGAGAAAGTTCTCACTGACGCCGAGACTGCCGGCGGCATCGTCCTGGCGCAGCGACTGGGCCTTGCGCGCCTGGCGGACGAGGGCGCCCAGGTCGGCGGCATTCTTGAGTATCACCTGCATGATCTATCCTCACGAGCGTGGGGATCAGGCTAACGCCAAAGGGAAACGCAGCGCAATCCTCAAGGTCGTGAGGATTTTATTTGGTAATGACGCTGATAATGCAAAATCCTTTCGACCATGAGGATTTTCATTTTCTACTAGCGTCGCGCCCCTAGCTGCTGGGGTGCCAAAAAGGCGCTGTGGAAGTAGCTGCGAAAGGCCTGCATGGCCGGCGTCAGTGGGTGTTCGCGATGCCAGGCCAGCCCCACGCTCATGGGCGTGATGGGCTCTACCAGGGTACGCGTCTCCAGGCGCTTGCCCTCCAGCGACCAGGGGCGATAGACCAGGTCGGAGAGGATGGCCACGCCGCTGCCGTTGGCCACCATGCTGCGCACGGCCTCCACCGAGCTGGTGCGCAAGCGTACCCGGGGTTCAAGGCCTGACTGGCGCCAGTAGCGCATGGCGCTCTGTTCGGCCTCGTCGACGGTCAGCAGCACATAGGGCTCGCGAGCGACATCGGCCAGGCTGACATTGGGTCGATCACGCAGGGGATGGCCACTGGGCAGCCAGAGACGGCGTTCGGAATTGAAGAGCGTCTCGGAGACGATGTCCTCGTGGGTCAGGTTGGCGGTCAGTACCACCGCCATGTCGATGCGCCTGTCCAGCAGCGCTTCCTCGATGGCCTGGCGCTCCTGCTCGTGCACCGCCACCGTCACCTCGGGATAGAGCTGCGCCAGGCGTTGCAGATGGTGCGGCAGGAAGTAGCCGATCACCGTATAGCTGGCGGCGATGCGCAGTTCGCCGCTGGCGCGATGGTCGGGCAGGGCGCTGCTCAGGGCATCGTCGACCCCGCGCAGGATGCCGTAGGCATGGTTGAGGAAATGCCGGCCGGCATCGGTCAGCGCCATCCCCTGCGCCGAGCGGACGAACAGGCTGGCGCCCAGCAGACTCTCCAGCTCCTGGATGGCACTGGTCACCGCCGACTGGGAAATGTTCAGGTGGATGGCCGCCTGGGAGATCTGCCCCAGTTCGGCGGTCGCGGTGAAGTAGCGTAGCTGACGCAAGGTAAGGGCCATCACGACTGTCCTGAGGTATCGATTTTTCCGAACGCCGGACCTTGGATAATAAATCTTCCCAAGGGGGCAGGGCAGTCCTAAGGTCGAGGACACCGCACCACTGCCAGGGAATACCGCAATGATCGAGGTGGACTTCAATTCCGACATGGGCGAGGGCTTTGGCGCCTGGACGCTGGGCGATGGCGTGGACGACCAGCTGCTCGACCTGGTCAGTTCGGCCAATATCGCCACCGGCTTCCATGCCGGCGATCCCGGCCTCATGCAGCGCACCGTGCTGCAGGCCAAGGCGCGCAACGTGGCCATCGGCGCCCATCCAGGCTATCGCGATCTGGTGGGTTTCGGCCGCCGGCCCCTGCAGATGCCCGCCGAAGAACTGGTGGCCGATATCGTCTACCAGCTCGGCGCCCTGCGTGAATTCGCCCGGTTGCATGGCCTGCGGCTGCAGCACCTCAAACCCCATGGCGCGCTGTTCATGCACCTGGCGCGGGACGAGACGGCTGCCCGGCTGCTGATGGAGACGCTGCAACGGCTCGAACCCGGGCTGCTGCTCTATTGCCTGCCGGACTCGGCCACCTGGCGAATCGGTCGCGAGCTGGGTCAGCCCCTGGTGCGCGAGTTCTATGCCGACCGGGACTATGACGCCAGCGGGTCCATCGTCCTGGTCCGGCGCATGGGCGCGTTGGATTCCCAGGCCGTGGCCGACCGGGTGCTCAGAGCCTGCCAGCAGGGACGAGTCGCCACGGTGGAGGGGGGCGAGGTCGAGGTGGCTTTCGAATCCATCTGCCTGCACAGCGACACCCCTGGTGCATTGGGCCTGGCCCAGGCCATCCGCCAGCGCCTGGACGCCGCCGGCATTGCCATCCGCGCCCCTGGCACCCGCTAAGTTTTCATGCGGACACCGGCGCCAAGACGCCGGGTCCTTCAGCCCCTAGCTACGCCTGCCTTTCCGACAACATTGCCTAGAAGAGGAATCGTCATGGCCGAACATTCGGTGCTCTCGCCCTTGCCCGGAACGTTCTATCGCAAGCCCACGCCCGATGCGGCGCCCTATGTGGATATCGGGGAAACCGTCACCGCCGGCACGGTGATCGGCCTGGTCGAGGTAATGAAGCAATTCTCCGAGGTCCATGCCGAGGTGGACGGGACCCTGACGGCCTTCGCGGTGGAGGACGGCGATCCGGTCGAGCCGGGTCAGTTGCTGGCCACCCTGAGCGGAGCCGCCTCGTGAATACGGCAGGGGGCGGTATCCGCCGTCTGCTGGTGGCCAACCGTGGCGAGATCGCCGTCCGTATCCTGCGCGCCGCCAAGGCGCTGGACATCCAGACGGTGCTGGCCTGCAGCGAGGCCGACCAGGATTCGCTGGCGGCGCGCCAGGCCGATGCCGTGGTGGTGATCGGCCCGGCGCGCGCGGATCGCAGCTACCTCAATATAGAAGCGCTGCTCAAGGCCTTGCGAGACAGCGGCGCCGATGCGGTGCATCCCGGCTATGGCTTTCTGGCCGAGAACGCTGCCTTTGCCGATGCAGTGGAGGAGGCGGGTGCCGTCTTCGTCGGCCCTTCGGGTGACATCATCCGCCGCATGGGCGACAAGGCCGAGGCCCGACGTACCGCGCTGGCGGCTGGCGTCCCGGTGGTACCGGGCTCTGCCAGCGAACCGGTCGATATAGAGGCAGCCATAGCGGCAGCCGAGACGGTGGGCTATCCGCTGCTGATCAAGGCATCGGCCGGGGGAGGCGGCCGGGGCATCCGCCTGGCGCGCGACGCCGCCGAGCTGGCGCGGGAATTTCCCATCGCCCAGCGTGAAGCCCAGACCGCCTTTGGCAGCGGCGCCCTCTATCTGGAGCGCTTCATCGAGCGCGCTCGTCATATAGAGGTGCAGATCCTTGGCGATGGCCAGCGCGCCGTGCATCTGTTCGAGCGCGAATGCTCGTTGCAGCGGCGCCGCCAGAAGCTCCTGGAAGAAGCGCCATCGCCGGTGCTGAGCGCTGCCCAGCGCGAGACGCTCTGCGCCAGCGCGGTACGCCTGGCCGAAAGCCTCGGCTATCGCGGCGCGGGGACCCTGGAGTACCTCTTCGATGAAGCCCGCGGCGAATTCTTCTTCATCGAGATGAACACCCGCATCCAGGTCGAGCACCCGGTCTCCGAGATGGTCACCGGTATCGATCTGGTCCAGGCCATGCTGCGCATCGCCGGGGGTGAACCCCTGGGGCTGCGCCAGGAAGACATCCCTCTGCAGGGCGCCGCCATCGAGCTGAGACTCAACGCCGAAGATCCGGCGCGCAACTTCTTTCCCAGCCCGGGGACGGTCGAGCAGCTCGCCTGGCCGCAGGGCCCGGGCATCCGCGTCGACAGTCATCTCTACGCGGGCTATCGGGTGCCCCCTTACTACGACTCGCTGCTGGCCAAGCTCATCGCCCATGGCGCCGATCGCGGCGAGGCCCTGGCCCGTGCCCGCCAGGCGCTGGACGAATTGCGTCTGAGCGGCATGGCCACCACCGCCAGTCTGCATCGCCGCCTGCTGGACGAGCCCTGGGTGATCGAAGCGCGCTTCGACACCGGTACCCTGGAACACTGGTTGGCCGAGGAGATTTCCGCATGACGACCGCGATCCGCTATAGCTTCGGCGGCGACGAGCACCTGTTCGTCGAACTGTCCGAAAGCATGTCCCTGGAGGCGTTTTTCCGTGGCCTGGCCATGACCTGCGCGGTGCAGGCGCTGCAGTTGCCCGGCATCCACGACATCTGCCTGGCCAATGCCTCCTTCCAGATCCGTTTCGATCCGGACGTCCTGCCGCCCGACCGGCTCCTGGCCGCGGTCCAGGGCGTGGAAGACCAGGCGGTGGCCGAGCGCCAGCTGGCCACGCGGATGATCGAAATCCCGGTGCTCTACAACGATCCCTGGACCCACGAGACGCTGATGCGCTTTCGCGATCGCCACCAGGATCCGACCGCCACCGATCTGGAATACGCCGCGCGCATCAACGGCCTGGCCGACGTCGAGGCCTTCATCGCCGCCCACAGCGGCGCGCCCTGGTTCGTTTCCATGGTGGGTTTCGTCGCCGGATTGCCGTTCATGTTCCAGATGGTGGAGTCCGAGCGGCAGCTGCAGGTCCCCAAGTACCTGCGACCCCGCACCGACACACCCAGGCAGACCCTCGGCCACGGCGGCTGCTTCGGCTGCATCTATTCGGTACGGGGCGCCGGCGGCTACCAGATGTTCGGCGTGACGCCGGCGCCCATCTACGATCCGGCGCAGCGCCTCGACTACCTGCAGGAGCACATGGTGTTCTTCCGTCCTGGAGATATCGTCCGCTTCCGCGCCATCGACCGCGCCGAGTACGACCGGATGCTGGCAGAGGTAGAGGAGGGTAGCTTCACCCTGAATATCCGGCCGGTGGACTTTTCCCTGGACGCCTTCCTCGACGATCCCCGTGGCTATCCGCGCACCCTGATGGAGGAGCCGGCATGATCAAGGTACTCAAACCCGGCCTGGCCACCTCGATCCAGGATCTCGGTCGCGAAGGCTACTACCACCTGGGCATTCCGCCGTCGGGTGCCATGGACAGCTATGCCTTGCGCGCGGGCAATCTGCTGGTGGGCAATGCACCCGGCGCCGCCGCCCTGGAATGCACCTTGCTCGGCCCGGAGCTGCACTTTGCCGAAGACGCCTTGGTCGCCCTGAGCGGCGCGCGCATGACGCCACGCCTGGACGGCGCCGAGATGCCTCTGGACGAAGCCTTCAGCGTACGCGCCGGCCAGGTGCTCAAGTTCGATTACCTCAAGGCCGGTGCCCGTGGCTATCTGGCCGTGGCTGGCGGCTTCGCCGTGCCCGAGGTACTGGGCAGTCGCTCGACGTACACCCTGGGCAGCCTGGGTGGTTTCCAGGGTCGAAGGCTGGCCGCGGGTGACGAACTGACTGTTGGAACCCCGGCGACAGGCGCCAGGCCTGGAGTCCGGTTGCCAGGCGATCTGGTGCCGGCTTGCGGTGGCGAGGTGGTCCTGCGTGTCGTGCCGGGTCTCTACCATCACCGCCTGACCGCGGAGGCCGCCGAAGCCTTTTTCGCCGATACCTGGACGGTGGGCTCCGAAGCCGATCGCATCGGCTATAGATTCAAGGGCGGCCGGCCGCTGGCCTTCACGCCGCGCGAACAACCCTTTGGCGCCGGCTCGGATCCGTCCAATATCGTCGACAGCTGTTATCCCATCGGCTCGATCCAGGTACCGGCGGGCCTCGAACCCATCGTCCTGCACCGAGACGCGGTGTCTGGCGGCGGTTACGCCATGATCGGCACGGTCATCAGCAGCGACCTGGATCTGATCGGCCAGCTGCAGCCGAATCAGAAAGCCCGGTTCGTGGCGGTAACCCTGGAAGACGCGCTGGCCGCACGACGTGTGTACCGGGAACGCCTGCAGCGATTGGAGCAGCTGTTGGCGAGCTAGGGACTCGTTGGCATGTGAATGATCCGCTGAGAGATCCTGGAGACGTCGTTCGTAACCGACGCGTCTTCAGGATCGTCACCCAGCAAACGGTGGAGAAAGGCCAAGACGCCTGCAGCAACGAAATTTCTGATCGACGCCGTTACGAGGTTGATCGACAGCCACAGGGTAGGGACGTGAGAGTCGAATCTGGTGACGGGATTGGAGAGAACGCTAAAGGCAGGATGGGATGGCAAAGGGCGGAGATCAGCCTAAGTCCATATCTAATTTAACATAATATACATTATGCGAAGTCATGGTTATGGAGTGCAGCACCGGGCGTCTGCCTTTTCACGCTGGCGGCTTTCTCCAATTGGCGGCTTTCTCCAATTCGCTACGACCTTGTCAGTTTGCCTGACATTACGGCTCCAGGGATTCAGATCGCCGCTTACCGCACACCTGTACCGCAAATTCCGCAGCGCCCGTTTGTACAAGACGCCATCGACAGCTTTAATCGGATGGCGTCCGTTCCCGGAGTTCTTTCCGGTTGTCGCGCCTTTGACTGTGGCACCACGCGCGAATGTCCTGGGTTTCCAACAAGTATTCCATCCCGAGGAGTTTTGAATGGCTTATCAAGCCGCTTCCGATCGCTATGACCGTATTCCTTACCGCCGCGTGGGTCGCAGCGGTCTCGTGCTGCCGGCGCTGTCGCTGGGCCTCTGGCACAACTTCGGCGATACCACGCCGCTGGATCGTCAGCGCGCCTTGCTGCGCACCGCCTTCGATCTGGGCATCAATCACTTCGACCTGGCCAACAATTACGGGCCGCCCTATGGCAGCGCCGAGATCAATTTCGGTCGGCTGCTGCGCGAAGACTTCGCGGCCTACCGCGACGAACTCATCATCTCCAGCAAGGCCGGCTGGGACATGTGGCCCGGCCCCTATGGCCAAGGTGGCGGCTCGCGCAAATACGTCCTGGCCAGCCTGGATCAGAGTCTCAAGCGTCTGGGCCTGGATTACGTCGATATCTTCTATTCGCATCGTTTCGACGAACATACGCCGCTGGAAGAAACCGCCAGTGCCCTGGCCACGGCGGTCCAGCAAGGCAAGGCGCTCTATATCGGCATCAGCTCCTATTCGGGGACCAAGACCCGGGAAATGGCCAAATTGCTGGCCGACTGGAAGATCCCGCTATTGATCCATCAGCCGGCCTACAACCTGCTCAATCGCTGGATCGAAAAGGATCTGCTAGACGCGACCGAGGAAATCGGCAGTGGCGTGATCGCCTTTACGCCCCTGGCCCAGGGGTTGCTGACCGACAAGTACCTCAATGGCGTTCCAGCCGAAGCCCGGGTCAATCAGCCCGGTGGCCAGTCGCTGCAGCAAGGTCATCTGTCCGACGAGAACCTGGCGCGAGTACGCGCCCTGGATGCCATCGCCAAGCGCCGCGGCCAGAGCCTGGCGCAGCTGGCCCTGGCCTGGACCCTGCGCGATCCGCGCATCACCAGCGCCCTGATCGGCGCCAGTCGGCCCGAGCAGATCGTGGAAAACGTGGCAGCCCTGGACAACCTGACCTTTACCGCGGAGGAACTGGCCGAGATCGATACCCATGCGGCCGAAGGCGACATCAACCTCTGGGCCAAGCCGTCCAGCGCGGAATAAGGCTCCGCTTGGCGTATCTGGCGCGCCAGCGTCAGGTGCGCCTACCTCCATAAGGTCCTGGCAGGGCATAACCACCCTCACCCGCCCTTACCCAGGCGACTGCTGACGCCGCGTCCCGATCTGCTCCTGGCGATACTGGCTGGGTGTCTGTCCGGTCTCGTTACGAAAATGCCGGTTGAAATTGGACAGATTGGAATAGCCCACCTCGAAACAGATGGTGGCAATGGACAGCTCCGCCTGCCGCAGCAGACGACAGGCCCGCTGGATGCGCAGCTTGCGCGCCAATTCGATGAAGCCGTGGCCGGTGACCTTCTTGAAGAAGCGTGAAAAACCCGCCTCGCTCATGCCGACGCGATTGGCGATCACCGGCAGCCGGATATCCTCGGTGAGTTCGCTCAGCAGATAGTCGAAGGCCTGATGCACCCGTGCGGCACTGCGGGCATCCAGCGCCGGCGCATAACAGGCACTGGCCAGGACAATCCTTTCGCTTCCCGGCGCCCGGGACAGCAAGCCCAGCAAGGCGAACAGCGTGAGCAGGCGCCCGGCGCCCTGGGCCTGGCCCATCGCCTCGATTAATGCAGCCGCCTGCAGGGCCGTATCGCCCTTGAATTCCAGACCGCGTCGGGCCTGTTCCAGCAGCGGCAGATAATCGCCCAGCTCCGGTGCCACAGCGCTCAGCGAGCGCAGCAAGTCACCATTGAACTGGATGACCACATCGCGGCCGGCGAGCACCTCGCCGGGCGGCAGATCACCGATCCAGTCGTGCGGCAGATCCGGCCCGATCATGGCCACGTGACCTGCCGCAAAGGGCCCGACATAGTCGCCGGCCAGCAGTCGTCCGCTGCCCTGGCGGATCAGGTGGATCTCGTATTCGGGGTGATGATTCCAGCGCGCCAAGGCGTAGGGATAGTCGTGCTCGTACCAGCGAAAGCTCTGATCGGGCGCGGCGAGGATCACTTCCAGCTCTGCTGGCCGCGCCTCGAGGAAGGCGGTCGCCTTCATGGTGTACCTCTGCTCGTTCTGGTGAGACCGCACCCATCAGCCTAGCTATCGATGCTTTTTTGACTTCGGCGCGCTGAGCGATCCAGGTCAAAAATGTATCGGCAACTGGTCAATGCCAGGTTAGCCAGCGGCTTGGCCCTGCTGTTGTAATCCTCTCCAGCTGCTCTGTCGAGATCAGATTTATATCGGCCGCCAGCCATTCATAACAACAACAAGCTGCCCGCCGTGGCAGTCATGGAGAGAAGAAGATGAAGCGCCCTATCGCGTTGCTGCTGTTGGCCGGTCTCGGACTGACCGGTGTTGCCCAGGCCGTCGAATCGGTCACCGTTGCCACCGTCAACAACAGCGACATGGTGCGCATGCAGCGCCTGTCCCAGGTCTTCGAAAAACAGCACCCCGATATCAAGCTCAACTGGGTGGTGCTCGAAGAAAACGTGCTGCGGCAGCGGCTGACCACCGACATCACCACCGGTGGTGGCCAATTCGATGTCCTGACCATCGGCACCTACGAAACACCGCTCTGGGGTGCCAAGAACTGGCTGGAGCCGCTCGACAATCTGCCTGCCAGCTATGACGTCGAAGACATCTTCCCGGCGGTCCGCCAGGGGCTGTCGGTCAACAACCATCTCTATGCCCTGCCGTTCTACGGTGAAAGCACCGTCACCTACTACCGCAAGGACCTGTTCAAGGCCGCCGGCCTGCAGATGCCCGACAAGCCGACCTGGTCGCAACTCGCCGAATTCGCCAGCCAGCTCAACCAGCCGGACAAGGAGCAATATGGTCTCTGCCTGAGAGGCAAGGCCGGCTGGGGTGAAAACGTCGCGTTGCTCAGCCTGATGGGCAACGCCTTTGGCGCGCGCTGGTTCGATGAGCAATGGCAGCCCGAACTGACCAGTCCCGAGTGGACGGCAGCGGCCAATTTCTACGTCGACAACATGAAGAAGTACGGCTCGCCCGGGGCTTCCAGCAACGGCTTCAACGAAAACCTGGCCCTGTTCAACAGCGGCAAATGCGCGCTCTGGGTAGATGCCAGCGTCGCCGGCTCCTTCACCACCGACAAGAGCCAGAGCAAGGTGGCCGATGAGGTCGGCTTCGCCGCCTCGCCCCATGAGGTCACCGACAAGGGCTCGTCCTGGCTGTATGCCTGGTCGCTGGCGATTCCGGCGAGCGCCAAGCACAAGGAGGCTGCCAAGACCTTCATCACCTGGGCGACCTCCAGGGAATACATCCAGCTGGTGGCCGACCGGGACGGCATCGCCAACGTCCCGCCGGGCACCCGCCAGTCCACCTACAGCCAGGCCTACCTGAGTGCCGCGCCCTTCGCCAAGATCACCCTGGAGATGATGCAGCACGCGGACCCTGCCCATCCCTCGGCCAAGCCGGTGCCCTATGTCGGCATCCAGTACGTGACCATTCCCGAGTTCCAGGCCATCGGCACCTCGGTCGGCAAGCTGTTCTCCGCCGCCCTCACCGGCCAGATGAGCGTCGAGCAGGCCCTCAACGCGGCCCAGACCTCGACGACCCGCGAAATGAAACGCGCGGGCTATCTCAAGTAACGTCCCTTTACCCAAGGCATGACCGCGCGCTGCACCGCGCGGTCAGTCTCTCGATTGGAGCCAAGACCATGAACAGACTGGAAGGAAAAAGCGCCCTGATCACCGGCGCCGCGCGCGGTATCGGCAAGGCCTTCGCCCAGGCCTACCTCAGGGAAGGCGCAACGGTGGCCATCGCCGACATCAATATCGAAAGAGCCCGCGAAACGGCCGAGGAACTGGGCGAGCACGCCTACGCCCTGGCCATGGACGTCACCGACCAGGCGTCCATCGACACGGCCATCGCCCAGGTGGTCGCTACCGCCGGCAAGCTTGACATCCTGGTCAACAATGCCGCCCTGTTCGATCTGGCACCCATCGTCGAGATCTCCCGGGAAAGCTATGACCGGCTGTTCGCCATCAACCTGGCCGGGCCCCTGTTCACCCTGCAGGCCGCTGCCCGGCAGATGATCGCCCAGGGTCATGGCGGCAAGATCATCAACATGGCCAGCCAGGCCGGGCGTCGCGGCGAAGCCCTGGTTGCCGTCTATTGCGCGACCAAGGCCGCGGTCATCAGCCTGACCCAGTCGGCCGGCCTCGACCTCATCAAGCACCGCATCAACGTCAATGCCATCGCCCCCGGCGTGGTCGACGGCGAGCATTGGCAAGGTGTGGACGCCCTCTTCGCCCATTACGAGCAACGGCCGCTGGGCGAGAAGAAGCGCCTGGTAGGCGAAGCCGTACCCTACGGCCGCATGGGAACCGCGGAGGACCTGGTCGGCATGGCGCTGTTCCTGGCGTCCAGCGAGAGCGATTTCGTGGTCGCCCAGACCTACAACGTCGACGGCGGCAACTGGATGAGCTGATCGCCGCGCGGTCAGCTCAGGTCATGCAGCTCCTTGATGATCGCCGGCCCGATCTTCAGGTCGGCAAAGCTGACCTCCAGGCCCTCGCGCTGCGGCGAGCAGCAATAGGGGCCGACCTGCAAGTCCGCGCCCTCTTCGCTCGCGAACCGGCACAGCCGCAACAGCGGCCAGGTCACGCCATCCAGGGAATACTGGAGGCGCAGTACCTCGTCGTGCAGTGTCATGCGCAGCCAGAAGCCGCGCAAGGCATCTGGCATGGGGCCGAGGGCCCAGTCGGAATGCCCCAGGGTGAGGACACTGCCCAGATGGGCGATGCCATCGTTGATCTCGAGCCCGGTCTTGCACCACTGCTCGCGGCCCTGCCTCACCATCAGGCCGGCCTGGTCATAGAGTTCGGCAAAGGTCCCGGTGATCCGCACCTGGGCGGTGAAGTCCGCTCCGGCCGTGTAACCGCGGAAATGTCCGCTATCACGCTCGAAGCCGTATTGGGTCTTCTGCCAGAAGTCGGTGTCGCGATCCGTGCTGATGTGCAGCAGGCCATCCGTGTCGGACCAGCGCTTCGGCTCGTTCAGCCAGCGGGCAGGCAGGGTCTTCGCAAGGGTCATGACGGTTATCCGTGGCGGATGGGCTGCGCACACGATAGATCAAGGACGCGAGATGCGCCAAAGCCGGACGGTAAAGCGTGCTGTCAGGGAGCCCCTCCTGCCCTCTAGCGACTTTCTTGCAGGCATGAAAAAAGGGAGCCCGGAGGCTCCCCTGTTCAAGTACGTCTGCTGTCCTCTTGTTTTTGTTGTCGGACATCAACGTCATCGATCTTTAGTACGCCCCACCAAGGAGGTGGGAAGTGAACAGATTACTTTGGTTGCTCTGGAGCGTTCCAAAATGATCGGTTCGCGAGCCTTGGCCGTCTTGTTCTTGTTGTGGGCGGTTAGCGGCGCATCTTGTTGTTCTTGTGCCAGTAATAAAGCACTCGCCGTGCCAACATTCATAAGTCATTGAAATGGCTAGGTTTGATTGATTCGAGCCTGGCATGGGGACACCTGTTGCGGAGGATTTCGTTACCTTTTCACTCGGCAGTGAAGGATCTGGTTACGACATCCACCCGCTCGGTAACGTCAGCGGCGCTCAGCGGCTGTAGGTCGAACGCTTGAGCGTCGCCTCGTTGTTACGCTGGGCGACAGGTCGTTCCGGGTTGTCGGTGGGCAGGTACAGCAGTCGCGTGGCCAGCACCTCGCGACGCGGCTTGATGTCGGGTCTCAGCGCCCCGCGCTGGGTACGGTCGAAATCGCGCAGGTCGACGACCTGCATGCCGTCCTGGGCCGGTACCACGAAGACCGGCAGGTTGGCGTGGATCATGGCGTCATAGCGACTCTCCTCGCCGAACCAGAGCATCGCCCTTGGATGCGGGGCGATCTTCTTGTGCCGGACCAGGATGTCGTCATCCGCCATGCGATTGAGTGCCTGGTGCTCCTGCCATTCCGGCGTGCGATCCAGGACGATCCGCTCCCGATCGGCGCGGGCCATGGCGAGGGTCTTGAGTTGCTCGCGTACCTTGGACACCTTGACCCGCTCTCCTCCGGCGGTATGGCCGGCCCAGGTAAAGGTCAGCTGCCGGACCGGATCGGGAAAGCCATGCACCTTGCGGATCAGCTGCTTGGTATTGAAGGCACCGCCCAACGCCTTGCGCATGATACGCGGCCGCGCCTCGGGTGCCAGCTCCAGCTCCAGGCGCGTCTGTTCGATCGCCGCGCTGAAGTCCGCCTTGCAGGTGTTGATGGCCAGGATCTCCTCCATCAGGGGTTCGGCGAGGGCGATATAGCCTGGCAGTCGACTGACGGTACCCGGTGCCTGGCCAGGTTGCAGGTGGAAGGCCAGCAAGGCATCACGGGTAAGCTCCACCGCGGCGGTACCCTCGAAGGACTCCGCCGCGATGTGGTCAGGTACCCGCTGTTGCGCCAGCAATGGCAGCCGCCAGACCCGGGCGGCTATCACCTTGCTGGGCCAGCGCTCATTGAAGGTTGCGATGCTCCGCTTGAGGTCCTCGAACGCGCTCTTGATGTCTTCGTGCATAGCCAACTCCAGCCTGATATCTACCAGATTGTAGCATTTGCACGAACTTCACCCTCCTTGTTGATTACTTTGCAGAGGGTTGACTCGGTAATGATCTTACTATAGGGGTGGTATTAATCTAGATGGATTGCAATTTCTGGGTGAATTGCGGTCGGCCGTCCTGATCTCTCAAGGTGACCTGTAGCTCGGCGGTCTTCCCGTCGATCTCGACCTCGCCGAAGAATTGGAAGTTACTCAAAGGCGAGGTGTTGGCCTGGGGCGGTGCCTTCTGGAACACCACTTCGGGACCGAAGGTGGCGTCCAGTGGATTGGGCCCGAAGCTGCCTGCATTGAGCGGGCCTGCCACGAATTCCCAGAAGGGTTCGAAATCCTGGAACGCTGCCCTGTCCGGGTGATAGTGATGCGCGGCGCAGTAGTGCACGTCAGCGGTGAGCCAGACGGTATTGTGGATCCCCTGCCTCGCGATGAATCTCAACAGGTCCGCCGTTTCCAGCTCTCGCCCCTTGGGGGCGCCCGGATCGCCATTGGCGATGGCCTCCCAGCGTGCCTGCCCCTGCGCATCCTTGCCATCCGGGACCTGTAGCCCGATGGGCATATCGGCCGCGATGACCTTCCAGGTCGCCGTGGACGTTTGTAGCGCCTTCTTCAGCCAGTCGAGTTGCTCCTGACCGAGGAAGGCGCCCTGACCGTCCTCCTCGACACCCAGGTTGCTGTCGTTGCCGGCTCGATAGCTGCGCATGTCCAGCACGAAGACGTCCAGCAGGGGCCCGTAGGCGATTCGGCGGTAGATGCGCCCTGCCCCGTCAGCCGAGACTCCGCGCATGGGCGCGTATTCCAGGAACGCCTGGCGAGCCCGACCACTCAGGACATTGATGTCCTTGACCTGGTAGCGCTCGTCCAGCGTCTTGCTCGGCGACCAGTTGTTGGTGGTCTCGTGGTCGTCCCATTGCCACACCTGTGGGACTTCGGCATTGAATCGCTTCAGATGGTCATCCATCAGGTTGTAGCGATAGTTGCCGCGGAATTCATCCAGGGTTTCCGCCACCTTGCTCTTGGCCTCGGTGGTGATATTGCGCCAGATGCGCCCTTCCTCCACGGTCATCTGCGCCGGCACCGGTCCGTCCGCATAGATGGTGTCGCCACTGTGCAGGAAGAAGTCCGGTCGCCGCTCGCGCATGGCGTTGTAGATGCGCATGCCGCCGATATCGGGATTGATGCCAAAGCCCTGCCCCACGGTGTCGCCGCCCCAGACGAAACGGATATCGCCGCGCTGGCTCGGCGCCGAGCGCAGGTGACCGGCAACCGCTTCGCTGAGCGCACCACTGTCCAGATCCTCGAAGCGGACGCGGTAGAAGATGTGCTGATCGGCGGGCAATCCGGCAAGGTCGATACGCGCCGTGTAGTCCTGCGCGGCCGTGGTGACGGCACCAGCTACCTTGCGTGGTGAGCGAAAGCTCTCCTGGGTATCCCACTCCACCAGCAACCGGGCCGGCCGGTCCGTGCGACTCCAGATCAGTGCGCGGCCGTCGGTGACATCCCCGGCCTGGATACCGTCGGGTACTCCTGGACGTCCAGCCGGCGCGGCCCAGGCTCTTCGACCGAGGGCCGGTAACAGGAGCGAAGCACCCAGGCCTTGCAGGACACGACGACGATCAGGACAAGGAAGGGACATGGCATAGGCCTCTGCTGGAAAACCGCTAGCACTACCCCGCCTTGATGACCTGTTGATGACAAGAGGAGTACCAGGTGGATCCCCCACGCCCTATAGGGGTGGTATTAACTAACAGCACTTTGGCCTGGCGTCCTGAAATGGCATCATGGCGCCCCTGTTACGAACCGCCGTCACGGCCGTCGCGAAGTTGCTTGGAGCCTCCATGTCCGCCAGACCCTTTATCACCGTCACCCCGCCCAACGTCGCGCTGCACGGAAGGATCGCCCCGCCCGGTTCCAAGTCCATCACCAATCGGGCGCTGCTCCTGGCCGCGCTGGCCAAGGGCACCAGTCGCCTGACCGGCGCCCTCAAGAGCGATGACACCCGGCACATGTCCGAGGCGCTGCGGCAGATGGGTGTCACCGTCGACGAGCCCGATGCCACCACCTTCGTGGTGACTAGCTCCGGTCGCCTGCGGCAGCCGGCCCAGCCGCTGTTCCTCGGCAACGCTGGTACGGCGGTACGCTTCCTGACCGCTGCGGTGGCGACCGTCGAGGGCGCCGTGACCCTAACCGGAGACGCCTATATGCAAAAGCGCCCAATCGGTCCCCTGCTGGAAACCCTGACGGCCAATGGCATCCAGGTGGACGCTCCCAGCGGCTGCCCGCCGGTGACCGTCACCGGCCAGGGCCGCCTCACCGCTCGCCGCTTCGAGGTGGATGCCGGTCTCTCCAGCCAGTACGTCTCCGCCCTGCTGATACTGGCCGCACTGGGTAGCGAACCGGTGGACGTCGCCCTGCGCGGCAGCGACATCGGCGCCCGTGGTTATGTCGACCTGACCGTCGCGGCGATGCGCGCCTTCGGTGCCCAGGTCGAGCAGCTGGACGCCGCCACCTGGCGAGTCGCCCCGACCGGCTATGTCGCCCGGGACTACTTCATCGAGCCGGATGCCTCCGCCGCCACCTATCTCTGGGCGGCCCAGGCCCTGACCGGCGGCGCCATCGATCTGGGCGTGGCCGACGACGCCTTCACCCAGCCCGATGCCAAGGCCCTCGACCATATCGCCGCCTTTCCCCGGCTGGCGGCGGTCATCGACGGCTCGCAGATGCAGGATGCCATCCCTACCCTCGCCGTTCTGGCGGCCTTCAACGAGACACCGGTGCGCTTCGTCGGCCTGGCCAACCTGCGGGTCAAGGAATGCGACCGGGTCGCGGCGCTGCACGACGGCCTCAATGCCATTCGCGCCGGCCTTGCCAGCGTCGAGGGTGACGACCTGCTAGTAGCCGCGGACCCTGCTCTGGCCGGTACCCGGACCGACGCCGTGATCGAGACCCACGCCGACCACCGGATCGCCATGTGCTTCGCCCTGGCGGGCCTGAAAGTGACAGGCATCCGTATTCTGGACCCCGAATGCGTCGGCAAGACCTATCCTGAGTACTGGAATGCCCTGCGCAGTTTGAACGTCCAGCTGAGCGAGGGTATCGAAGCCTAGGAAACGCTAGCCACACGCCCGCTCGCTGAATGGAATCTCCGCATGTCGATCTCTCTGCTCGAACAGCAGGCGCTTTTGCAGTTGACGTCCCACGCCCTGGTCATCACCGACCACCACGGGTGCATCGAGCGCTGGAATCGGGGTGCCGAACTGCTGTGTGGCTGGCCGGCCAGCGAAGCCCGGGGCCAGCGCTTCGCCAATCTGCTGGCGGCCGATCGGGATGTCGCTTTCCTAACCACCGCCCAGCATCAGGCGCTGGTCGCCGAGCATGGCCAGGGCGCCGGCTGGATCACGGTCCAGGGCGGTACGCCGCGCTGGGTGGAGATCGCCACCACGGCGCTGAAGGACGCCGATGCCGTGCTCGGCTTCGTGCATGTGCTGCAGGACCGCACCGAACAGCTGATGGCCGAGGAGCGGGTACGCCTGGCCCAGGACGTCGGTCGCGTCGGCACCTTCGAATTGCTGCCCGGAGAGGCCCGACTGCTGGTGTCCTCGGGGTTCTGCGAGCTATGGGGATTACCGGTAAGGCGCAGCTATTCTCTGGACGAGCTGGTCCGCCAGCTGCATCCCGACGATGTCGGCAGCCTGCGAACCCTGACCGCCGCGCCGGACGACGACGCCCTCGACTACCTTGAATACCGCATCCGCCGGGCCGACACCGGCGAGGAGCGCTGGCTCGGTCGACGCGGCCAACTGATGACCAGCCAGGGCAGCGACCGCTACCTGGGCGTGTGCTACGACATCACCGAGCGCAAGCTCAACGAAGCCGCCATCACCGAGCGCGATCTCTGGCTGCAGGAGCTGTATCACGGCATGCGCGAGGGCTTCTACATGGCCCAGGCGATTCGCGATGCCGCTGGCCGGATGGAGGACTTCCGTTTCCTAGAGGTCAATCCGGTCTTCGCCACCCTCACCGGCATTCCCCTGGATCAGGTCCTGGGGCGGACGCTGCGCGAATCCCTGCCGCAGCTGGAAGCCGATCTGCTGCCCGCCTATGTCGACTTCATGAACGGCGATGCCGAATTCACCCAGTTCGATATCCTGCTGCACCTGCAGCACGAACACTGGTACGAGGTGCGCGCCCACAAGCTGCCGGGCGACCGTTTCGCGGTCCTCTTCATCGACATCAGTGGTCACCGCCGCCAGGCCCAGGAGCTGGCCCGCAACGAGGCGCAACTGCGCGCCATCATCAACTCCATCGACCAGATGGTCTGGGCCACCCGCCCCGATGGCCACCACTTCTATTTCAACAATCGCTGGTACGAATTCACCGGGGTGCCGGAAGGCTCCACGGAGGGAGAAGGCTGGGCCAACGTCTTCCATCCCGACGACCAGGAGCGCACCTGGAAGGTCTGGCACCATAGCCTCAGCACCGGCGAGCCCTACCATATCGAATACCGCCTGCGGCACCGCTCGGGCCGTTACCGCTGGGTGCTCGGTCGAGCCCAGCCGGTGCGCGACGCCAAGGGGCGTATCGAGCAGTGGTTCGGCACCTGCACCGACATCCAGAGCATCGTCGATGCGCGAGAGGTCTTAACCCGCTCGCGCCAGGAGCTGGAACAGCAGATCGAGCTGCGCACCCGCGAACGTGACCGGATGTGGCGTATCAGCCATGACCTCATGGTGATCTGCCGCGCCGATGGCGAGGTGAAGACGGTGAACAGCGCCGCCACCCGCCTGCTGGGACGACGCGAAACCGACCTGGCGACCGTCCAGCTCACCGAACTGATCCATCCGGACGATCAGCGCCAGGTCTTCGATACCCTGCGCTGCCTGGGCCGCCAGCAGGGCTCGGCCAATCTCCGGGCCCGCCTGCGCGGTCGTGATGGCAGCTATCGCATCCTCGACTGGACCGCCAGTGCCGAGGACGATCTGATCTACGCGGTAGGGCGTGACGTCACCGAGCAGCAGGAGCTGCAGGAACAGCTGCGCCAGGCGCAGAAGATGGAAGCCGTGGGCCAGCTGACCGGGGGTATCGCCCATGACTTCAACAACCTGCTGACCGGCATCATGGGCAGCCTCGACATGCTGCAGCGGCACCAGAAGGCCGGCCGGCAGGACAAGTTCGACCAGTATCTGCATTCGGCGCTGACCTCGGCCCAGCGCGCGGCCGCCCTTACCCAGCGCCTGCTGGCCTTTTCCCGGCGCCAGGCGCTGGATCTGCAGCCCATCCATGTCAATGACAGTGTGCGCTCCATGGAGGAGCTGCTGCTGCGCAGTCTGCGCGGCGACATCGCCCTGGTCCTCGACCTGGACGAGGATGTCTGGCAGGCACTGACCGATGCGCACCAGCTGGAAAGCGCCCTGCTCAACCTGGTCATCAATGCCCGCGATGCCCTGCCCCACGGTGGCACCATCCGCATCGAGACCCGCAATGTCTATCTGACCGACAGCGGCAACGGCCTGGACGCCGTGAGTGCCGGCGACTATGTGGCGCTGCTGGTGGCGGACGATGGTACCGGGATGCCGCCCGAGGTCATGGCCCGCGCCTTCGATCCCTTCTTCACCACCAAGCCCATCGGTCAGGGGACCGGCCTGGGGCTGTCGATGATCTACGGCTACGCCAAGCAGTCCAAGGGCCATGTCCGACTCGACTCCCTGCCCGGCAAGGGTACGACCGTCGGCCTCTATCTGCCCCGCTACCTAGGCGCCGATGTCGAGCCGCCCCGGCTGACGGCGCCCACCGTCACGCCCCAGGGCGCGGGCAAGACCGTGCTGGTGGTGGAGGACGATCCCGTGGTCCGGCAAATGGTGGTGGATCTGCTGCGGGAGCTGGGCTACGCCACCCTGCAGGCCGAAGACGCCCGTGGCGCCCTGCCATTGCTCGAAAGCGGACGGCCCATCGATCTGCTGCTGTCCGACGTCGGCCTACCGGGCATGAACGGTCGCCAGCTGGCCGAGATCGCGCGGCAGCGCCGGCCTGGCCTCAAGGTACTGTTCGCCACCGGCTATGCCGAGGGGGCGCATCTGGACGGCTATCTCGACCCCGGCATGACGCTGATCACCAAGCCCTTCAACCTCGACGCCCTGGCTGCGCGGGTCGGCGAAACCCTGGCAGCCGTCAGCCCTGCCGTTGCTGGCCCGCCAGACGCCGATAATTGAGCGGGCTCTGCCCGGTGCCGCGGCGAAAGAAACGCGCGAAGTAGGCCGGATCGGCGAAGCCCAGGGCATCGGCGATCTCGCCCACCGACGCCTGGGTGTAGCTCAGGGTGCGGCGCGCCTCCAGCAGCAGGCGCTGGTGCACGATGGCCAGCGCCGAGGCCCCGGCCAGCTGCCGACACAGACCGTTCAGGTGTACCCCTGAAATACCGAGCGCCGTCGCGTAGCGACCCAGACTCCAGTGCTCGCGATAATGCTGCTCGACCAGCGCCAGGAAACGACCCAGGTGCTGTTCGGCACGCCGCGGCAAGACCACGCCCTGCTCATGGCGGTGTTGCCGCAACAGCCAGATCGCCAGGCTGTCGAGCAGGGCCTCGAGCACTGTCTCGCGACCCGGCTTGTGCCCCTCGTATTCAGCGACCAGTTGGCCGATCAACTGATCGATCCAGAGGGCATCCGGCCCGGCCAGGTGCAGGCACTCGGCACCAAGGAACAACCCCTGCCCGGCTCTCTGGCAGCGCTGCTTCAGCCGCTCCACCTGGGGTACCGGCAGGGTAATGACGAAGCCTTCGACCGCCGGATCGAATTCGAAGGCATGGACGCACAGCACCGGCAGCACCACCAGCAGCGGTCCGCGCCTTTCTCCCTGCCAGTCTTCCAAATGCAGACGTACCCCACCGGTCCGCACATAGAGCAGTTGCGCGAGATCCGCGTGGCGATGGGTATCTATATGCCAGGCATGCAGACGACTGCGACTCTCGATGGTCTCGCAATGCAGCAGATCCGGCGCCGGCCAGGCCTGGGCCTCGCCATACAGCTTGAAGATGGGTGGAAAGGCCTTGGTCATCGTCAGTCCCTGGGCGATAGCCGCACGAATCATCGAAAAGTACCAGAAAGTGTTGGAAAGGTCCCTGCCGATACCTGCGGAAATCGTCCAAAAATACCGGAGCCCTATAACAAGACGGCGCTCACGCCAGACAAGAGGACAGACTCCATGCGTACCCAAGTCGTCATTATCGGCGCGGGCCCTTCCGGGCTGCTGCTGGGTCAACTGCTCACCCGGTCGGGCATCGACAACGTCATTGTCGAGCGCCAGAGCGCCGATCACGTGCTCAGCCGTATCCGCGCCGGCGTGCTCGAACAGGGCACGGTCGATCTGCTGCGCCAGGCCGGCGTCGCCGAGCGGCTGGAACAGGAAGGCCAGGTACACGAGGGTGTCGAATTCGCCATCCATGGCCAGCGCGAGCGACTGGACCTGAACGATCTGCTGGGCGGACGCTGCGTTACCGTCTATGGCCAGACCGAGGTGACCCGCGACCTGATGGCGGCCCGCGAAGCCAGCGGCGCCCCTACCCTCTACCAGGCCAGCGACGTCCAGCCCCACGAACTCAAGGGCGAGCGCCCCCATGTCACCTGCCAGATCGCCGGGGAGATCCTGCGCATCGACTGCGACTACATCGCCGGCTGCGACGGCTTCCATGGCGTCTCGCGCCGCAGCATCCCTGATGGTGTGCTCACCGAATACGAGCGGGTCTATCCCTTCGGCTGGCTGGGACTGCTGAGCGATACCCCGCCCGCCGCCGACGAACTCATCTACGTCAACCACCCCCGCGGCTTCGCCCTGTGCAGCATGAGGTCCGCGACCCGCAGCCGCTATTACCTGCAGGTGGAAGCCGGGGACTCGGTGGAGAACTGGTCGGACGAGCGCTTCTGGGCAGAGCTCAAGGCACGGTTGCCGGCCGAGACAGCAGCCCAGCTGGTGACCGGCCCCTCCCTGGAAAAGAGCATCGCCCCGCTGCGCAGCTATGTGGTCGAGCCCATGCAGTACGGCCGCCTGTTCCTGGTCGGCGATGCCGCCCATATCGTGCCGCCCACTGGCGCCAAGGGGCTGAACCTTGCCCTGGGCGACGTGCGCAATCTGCACCTGCTGCTGGAGCAGGCCTATCGCACCGGCGATGCCGCCTGCCTCGAACGCTATTCGACGCTTTGCCTGAAACGCATCTGGGCGGCGGTGCGCTTTTCCTGGTGGATGACCACCGCCCTGCACCGCTTTCCGGATACCGACGCCTTCACTCAGCGGGTGCAGGACGCCGAACTCCAGGCGCTGCTCGATTCCAGAGCGGGCCGCACGACCATCGCGGAAAACTACGTCGGGCTGCCCTTCCCCGCGCTGGACTGACCGAGGGCGGCGACAGGTGGTGACGGCTGCGCGTCTGATGCATGATGGCGCCCCCGTTCCATCTGGCGCCCTACCCCATGCTCGAATTCGCCCTGGACCCCATGACCCTGACACTACTGGCGGGGGTCGCCTTTCTGGCCGGTTACATCGACGCCATCGCCGGCGGTGGTGGTCTGCTCACGGTGCCGGCCCTGCTGATGGCCGGTGTGCCGCCTCATCTGGCGATCGGCACCAACAAGCTCAGCTCCACCTTTGGCAGCGCCACCGCCGCCTACACCTTCTATCGACGCAAGCTGTTCCATCCCCGTCAGTGGCGGCATGCCCTGGTGGCGACCGCCATCGGTGCGGGGATCGGCGCCCTGGTCGCCCACCATCTCTCCGCGGACTTCCTCAACCAGCTGCTGCCGGTCGTGGTGTTCAGCTGCGCCCTCTATCTGCTGTTCGGCGGTACGCCCAAGGCGCCGGTGCTCAGCGACGCGCCCGTGCCGCAGCGGCGCCAATGGCCCCAGGGCCTGGCGCTGGGTGCCTACGACGGCCTGTTCGGACCGGGCACGGGCGCCTTCTGGACCGTCAGCAGCCTGCTGCTCTATCCCCTGGACCTGCTCAAGGCCAGTGGCGTGGCCCGCACCATGAATTTCGTCAGCAATGGCGTCGCCCTGGTGATGTTCATCGCCCTGGGGCAGGTGCTCTGGGTCCTGGGGCTGACCATGGGCCTGTCGCTGACCCTGGGTGCCTATCTGGGCGCGCGCAGCGCCATCGCCGGCGGCGCCAAGTTCATCCGCCCGGTGTTCATCTGCGTCGTGCTGGCGCTGACCGTCAAGCTAATCTGGCAGCACTGGTTCAGCGCCGCCTAGCCGCTCGACGCGATAGCGATCGATCAGAAAGCGCGAGATGGAAAAGGCCGGCGGCAGCGTCGGCAATTCGCGCAGATGGAACCAGCGGGCGTCTTCGATTTCGTCCGGCTGGCAACGGATGTCGCCACTCAGATAGTCGACGTGGTAACCCAGCATCAGGGAATGCGGATAAGGCCAGTTCTGGCTGCCCTGGTAGCGCAGGTTGGTCACCGAGACGCCAACCTCTTCCATGATCTCCCGGTGCACGCAGCCCTCGGCCGACTCGCCCGGCTCGACGAAGCCGGCCAGGGTGCTGAAGACCCCGGGGGCAAAACGGGGCGATCGCGCGAGCAACACCTCATCGCCGCGCGTGACCAGGGCGATCATGCTCGGCGACAGCCGTGGATACTGGGTGAGCTGGCAATTCGGGCACTTGAGGCCGCGCTGGCCGTCGAGCGCGAAGGTACGGGTACCGCACTGCCCGCAGAAGCGATGCTGCCGCGCCCAGGTCCCGATCTGGTTGGCGTAGCCCAGCAACTTGAACAGCGCATGGGGCGATTGCAGCATCAGCGGCCGCAAGGGCTGCCAGACGCAGCCGTCGATATCCCCGGGCGCATCCAGTTCGAGCAGCATGACCGGCTGTGCCTGCCACAGCCCCAACCCATGGCGCTCCCCCGCGAAGCCCTGGACACGCGGATCATCCACGGCGAAGAGCACGTCGGTGCCCGAGGTCAGAAACGCCTGGCCGCTGTGGATGACCAGCCAGCCACCGGAGGGCTGGGCGGTCTGGAACCAGCCAGGCTGCCAGGCACTCATGCCGCAGCCGAGGTCCAGCCCAGGGCGCGAATGCTTTGCGCCGCGATATCGAGAATCTCCGGCGTACCGTCCTGGCTCTCGGTGCCACCGCTTTCGACAAAGAACTCGATGCTGCTGAGGGCATCCGCCAGCACTTCCAGGGTCGCCGACTCGCAGGCCTGGCCGCCTTCGATCAGGCAGCGCTGGATATAACCGGTACAGGCCCGCACCAGCTCGGCCGCACGGGGGTTACCCAGAAAGAACAGCGCACCGCGGACGGTATCCAGCAGCGCCGGCACGGTGGCCAGGTGCAGGGTATCGCCACGGGAATCGAGGAAGGCGCCAATGGCGCGCTTGGCGTCGGTCAGGCCCTTGTAGGCCTCCCGATGCAGCAGCGCCTGGGCCTCGCCCAGCTGATAGTTGGCGACGCTGACCTGGACACCCTCAGCTTCCAGCGGCACGTCGATCAGCGAGCCCTGCCCCTCGGGCTGGCCCAGCAGGCTTTCAACCAGCAACAGGGCATCGGCCAGGGGGGCGAGATCCTCCAGCACGACCGTCCGGTCGCGGAACTGGGAGATGTTGGGCAGGCACTGCTGCAGTACCTGACCGGCGTTCTCCTGCCCGACCATCTCCAGGGTCTTGCCCAGCAGGCCGACCTGGACATACAGCCGGGAGAAATTATCGGAGCGAGGCAGACGATTCTGCTCGGCGCCAGCGCGCAGCTCGGCCTCGATGAGGTCGATCAGGTCCTTGACCGTCTCCACCTCTTCGCGAATCGCCGCGGACAGCGAATGCATCACCGCATGACCGGGACCGGCGAGCCGCTTCTTGCCGGCTTCGAGCTGGGCATCGGTAAAGCCGAGTCGCTCGAAACCGTAGGCGTTCATGACCTCTTGCGGATGGGCGCCTTCGACACCGGCCAGCGCCAACAGGTAGAGCAGCTCCTTGAGGGTGCTGCGGGCCGGCTCGTGCAGCTCGTTACCCAGCATCTGGCGCAACTCGCGATCGACCCGGGCGAACAACTGCTTGCGTTCACGGGTGGGCGTCAGGCGGCCCTGGGCGAAGCCCTCGACCGTGGCCGCGGCGACCCAGGGCAGGTAGCCGCCGACATGATCATGCAGCAGCGCCGCGGAGCGCTCCAGCGCCCTGGCCATGAGTCTGAGGCTGGCCACGCCATTGATGTCGCGCAGGAAGCCCAGCAGGCCGGCCTGGTACATCTGGCGCATCCGGCGAGCCTGGGCCTGACGCTCACGCACGCCAAGACTGGTGGTCTCGCTGATCAGGGGACGCTGATCGAGGCGGACACTGAAGAAATAGCTTTCCGGGAGTTCGGGTTCGCCGCCAGCGAGCCGCAGGGCATTGATCGCCGGCAGCAGCAGCTCGGGCATCTCGTCCTGACCGCTACGCAGCTGTTCGAGATAGCGGCGCAGCACATGCAGTCCACGACAGATCGCCATGAGGTGCTCGTCGTGCTCGGCACCGGCGCCGGCAGGAATGTCGTTGGCGATCTGCAACGTCTGATGGGCGAGCAACTGGGCGCCGGTCAGCTCTATCAGCGTCAGGGCGCCACGAATCTGGCCGATGCTCTCGACCGCGCGCTGCAACAGGCTGCTGCAGTGCCGCTCGACGATGAATCGCTCGAGATGGGATTCAGCTTCCTCGATGGTCGCGAACAGCTGTTCGCGGACCAAGCTCAAAGCTCTTGCTCCGGTCACCATGGTGCCTTACGCCTCCTGCGCCATTACAACCTCGCCAACGCCATTTTAAAACGGGAAAAAAGGCTTGCTATTCCAACTGGAGCCTAGGTACCTGCGTCTTCCTGACCGGGTCACACTAATCATTCCCGGCGGACGGGTACGAGACTACTCGCCACGCCAAAGAACCTTGCTCTGGAACGCTAGACCTGTAAATCCACAACAGCGAAGCGATAATTCCGAATCGTCATATGATTTTGAGGAACAAATAAAGTTCCGCGCAATTCGAAATTCGAGGCTTCATGCGGGCTCAAATGACCAGCCTGCAGCATCTTAGTTGAACAATAGCTGAAAATTGTGAGGTCTTTCAGCTTATTCAGACGAACGCGAACGCCCGCTCATGGACCGCGCGGGCGCCTGGCGAGCGTTGAAAGGCGCTATTCGGCGTCGGCGCCGGCCAGCCAAAGGGGGGTCCGGCCGCAGCTCTTTTCGATGGCCGCCATGCGCGCCGCATGGGCATCGAGATCGGTGCTGGTCGCGCTGATCACTCGGGTCCGCGGGCGATCGGCCGGCAACCGCCTGATCGGCATGACGTAATTGCCGTCACCATTGCCTTCCTGGCCGTGGGCAGCCAGCGACAGGCTGGTCTGGCCACCGGTCATGGCCAGGTAGACGTCCGCGAGGATCTCGGCGTCCAGCAGGGCGCCATGCAGCTCGCGGTTGGAATTGTCTACGCCGTAGCGCTTGCAGAGGGCATCCAGGCTGTTGCGCTGGCCGGGATGCCGGCCGCGAGCCATGACCAGGGTGTCGAGCACCGAGCAGTGCTGGGAGATGTCGGCGCGCTCGGGATGGACACCCAGCCGGGCGAACTCCATGTTGATGAAGCCCACGTCGAAAGGCGCGTTGTGGATGACCAGCTCAGCGCCTTCGATGAACTCGAAGAAGCTGTCGGCGATCTCGGCGAAGCGCGGCTTGTCGGCGACGTATTCATCGGTGATGCCGTGGACCGCGATGGCGCCCTCGTCGATCTGCCGATCCGGGTTGAGGTAGACATGGAAATGCCGCCCGGTCAGGCGCCGGCCGATGACCTCGACCCCGCCGATCTCGATGACCCGATGGCCATCGGTCACCGGCATGCCGGTGGTTTCGGTATCCAGAACTACGTATCTCATCGCTAACCTCTTGGCTGGTTACGCCCTGGCGGCCTGCTTGGCCTGCCGGACGTCGTCGACACCGCGGTTGGCCAACTGGTCGGCTCGCTCGTTCTCGGGGTGGCCGGTGTGGCCGCGCACCCAGCGCCACTCGACCTGGTGGCGCTGGACCTGCTCATCCAGCGCCTGCCACAACTCGGCATTCTTCACCGGCTGGCGCGCGGCGGTCTGCCAGCCACGCTTCTTCCAGTTCACCAGCCACTGGGTGATGCCCTTCATCAAGTACTCGGAGTCGGTGGTCAGGCGGATCTGGCAGGGGCGCTTGAGCGCCGCCAGGGCCTGGATGGCCGCCATCAACTCCATGCGATTGTTAGTGGTGTTGGCTTCGCCGCCCCAGAGCTCGCGCTCCGCACCCTTGAACTTCAGCAAGGCGCCCCAGCCACCGGGGCCGGGATTGCCCTTGCAGGCGCCGTCGGTAAAGACCTCGACGATGTCGTCACTCATTGGATTCACTCGATTCGCGGCGGCTGATCTTGGCCACCGGCATGGGCACCAGCTTGCCGCGCGGTTCCTTGCGCGCCTGGGGCACGGGGCGCAGGCCGAACATCAGCTTGCGCGCCGACAGCAGATAGAAGCCCGCGCCCGCTGCCTGCTCGCAGTTGGGTTCGGCTTCACCCTGCTCCATCCAGGCCAGCCGCTGCTGCCACTTGGGGGATGAAAGCGGCGGACGATAACACCCGAAGCGCCGTTTCTCCAGCGCGAAGCCCAGCACCGACAGCCAGTCGCCGACCCGGCCGGGGCCGAAACAACGGGCCTTGCGCAGGGCATCCCGGGCTAGGTAATGGCGCACGCCCCAGAGACTCCAGGGATTGATGCCCACCACCACCAGGTGCCCACCCGGGCGCACGCTCAGTGCCGCTTCACGCAACAGCCGATGCGGCGCCAGGGAGAAGTCCAGACCGTGCTGCAACAGGACCACGTCGGCCGCGTGCTCCCCCAGGGGCCAGGCACCCTCTTCGCAGACGATGTCCACATCACCCAGCGGCGGCCCTATACGCACCGCATGGCGGAGCTGACCACAATTGGCCGGTGCCTCGGGGTGCGGACCGTAATGGATCAGATAACTGCCGAAGTGGCGCTTGAGCTCCTCGTCGATCAGCACGCGCTCCTGCTCCAGCAGCAGTTGGCCCAGTGGGCCGGCCAGCCAGTCCCGCGCCGAGCTCATCAGCTTCAGCCAGCGCGGATCCACCTGGGCGGAGAATTCATCGTGCATCGTCTGGTCCTCTCATATTGAAGCCTTAGCCCTACCACCCACTGCTACCCTAGGGGCCTGCAGTCCGACCAGAGAGCTCATCCATGTTCGACATTCTTCCGCTGCCCGCTTTCAACGATAACTACATCTGGCTGATCAAGGACGCCGCGACAAGACAGGCGGTCGTGGTCGATCCGGGCGATGCCGCCCCCGTCCTGGCCTGGCTCGATGCCAATCCGGCCTGGCGCCTGACCGATATCCTGATCACCCACCACCATAACGACCACACCGGTGGCATCACTGCGCTCAAGCAACGCAGCGGCGCCCGGGTCAGTGCGCCGGCTGACGAACGCATCGCCGCGGTCGACCTCCCCCTGGCGGACGGCCAGCGCCTGGAGGTGCTGGGCGTTCCCTTCGAGGTCCTGCGAGTGCCCGGCCATACCGCTGGCCACATCGCCTTCCATGCCGCGGGTGAGCGACCCCTGCTGTTCAGCGGCGATACCCTCTTCTCGGCCGGCTGCGGCCGACTCTTCGAGGGTACGCCCAGCCAGATGCTGACCTCCCTGCAGCGCCTGGCCCGCCTGCCGGACGCCACCGAAATCTACTGCGGCCACGAGTACACCCTCAGCAACCTGCGTTTCGCCCAGGCGGTGGAACCGGAAAACCCCGCGGTGCAGCAGGCCCTGGCCGAGACTCAGCAGCTGCGGGAAGCCCAGCGCCCCACCCTGCCCTCCACCCTGGGCCGCGAACGTCGCATCAATCCCTTCCTGCGTACCGCCGAAAACAGCGTGCGTCTGCGTCTGCAGGAGGAACGCGGGGTCGCGGCAGATGCGCCGGAGGATACCTATTTCGCGGCCTTGAGAGGCTGGAAGGACACGTTCTGACACCTATTGCCCAGACCCCGCCAGCACGCTGTAAGCCAGGGTTCGCGGTCGTCGTACAGGTCACAGGCTAAGGGGTTGTTCCTTGACCCCCCGGGATGCGGTTCCTAGAATCGCCCATCCTCCAGCTCCCGGAAAGCCCAGACCGATGCCGCCAGCGACGCCGAAAACCCGCGAACCAGACGTGCTGGCCACCTCCTTCAAAGTCTCGGCGCTCTGCCTCGCCGTCTTCCTCGCCGGCTGTCAGAGCAACCAGCAGCCAGACAATCGTGCCTATCAGGCCGATCTGCACATGACGCAAAGCAAGATGCAGCGTCCGCCGGAATGGCTGCGCAAGGCACCGACCGCGGCGGCTACCAGCGGCGACATCTGGGACCGGGTACGGGACGGCTATCAGCTCCAGGGCGCCGGCGACAACGGCACCAATCCGCGCATCGATCGTCAGCGTCTCTGGTACGCCAGCCACGAAGCCGCCCTCGCGCAGTCCTGCAGTCGCGGCGCGCCCTATCTGCACTACATCGTCGAGCGCCTGGAAGAGCGCAACATGCCGCTGGAACTGGCCCTGCTGCCGGTCGTGGAAAGCTCCTTCAACCCCAACGCCCTCTCGCGCAGCGCCGCCTCCGGTCTGTGGCAGTTCATCCCCACCACCGGCAAGTATTTCAATCTGCGCCAGACCCGCTTCTATGACGGTCGCCGCGACATCACCGCCTCGACCAACGCCGCCCTGGACTACCTGAGCAAGCTGCATGACATGTTCGGTGGCGACTGGCTGCTGGCCCTGGCTGCCTACAATGCCGGCGAAGGCACGGTCAGCCGCGCCATCGAGCGCAACCAGTCGCTCGGCCTGCCCACCGACTACTGGAATCTGTCGTCGCTACCGCCGGAAACCCAGGACTACGTCCCCAAGCTGCTCGCCGTCTCCCAGATCGTGCGCAATCCGGACGCCTACGGCCTGGCCCTGGAGTCCATCCCGGACGAGCCCTATTTCGAAGTCGTGGACATCAAGCAGCACCTGGACCTGGCCCGGGTGGCCGAACTGGCGGACCTGGACGCCGACGAGCTCTATCGCCTGAATCCCGCCTACACGCAGCGTGTGACCATGGACGGCCCTAAGCATCTGCTGGTACCGGCGGAAAAGGCCAAGCGCCTAGTCGCGACCCTGCCCAACATTGCCTCCGATGCCGTGGTGCAGTGGCAGGAATACCAGGTGCGCCGCGGCGATACCATGCGCAGCGTGGCCAAGCGCAATCGCGTGAGCGTCGAGCAACTCGCCACGCTCAACAAGCTCAGCAGCAGCAGCCGCCTGGCCGCGGGCCGGGAATTGATGATCCCGCGTCGCGAGACCGGCAAGACCACGACACCCCTCGAGACCATCGCCGTGGCCGAAGAACCCGTGGTGCGGACCTACAGGGTGCGGACCGGCGACAGCCTCTGGTCCATCGCCCGGGCCAACGAGGTGGAACTGGGCGACCTCAAGCGCTGGAACGATCTCGGCAAGCGCGGCCTCAAGGTCGGCGAGACGCTGAAGCTGCACGGCACGGGCAGCAGCGCCGCCACGGCCGTGGCGCTGCCGGCCTCCTATACCGTCAAGACCACCAAGTCGGCGGTGAAGACGGCCAAGACGGCCAAGGCCGCCCCCACCTACTATCGGGTCAAGGCTGGCGATTCCCTCTATCAGATCGCCAAGCGCTACAACATCGGCGTGCAGGCGCTGCAGGACTGGAATCCGCGCATCGCTTCCGCCCTGACCCCTGGTCAGACCCTGACGCTGTTCCTCAACTGAAGCGCGACCGCGCACCGCAGCGGTCAACCAGCGCTTTTGTCCCGGGTATCGACCTGCTACCTTACCGCCCCACCCGTGCCTGACCCCTAGTGGAGCCAGGCCAAGATCTCGCTCTGACCTGCGCAGAGCCCTGCCCAACCCGGACCTCAGCCCCTGGCTGCTGCCCGGGATTCAACACAGAAGAGGAAAAAACCATGGGATTTCTCGCCGGTAAGCGCGTTCTCATCGTCGGCGTCGCCAGCAAGCTGTCCATCGCCTCCGGCATCGCCGCGGCCATGCACCGCGAAGGCGCCGAGCTGGCCTTCACCTACCAGAACGAGAAGCTCAAGGGTCGCGTCGAAGAATTCGCCGCCGGCTGGGGTTCCAATCCCGAGCTGTGCTTCCCCTGCGACGTCGCCGATGACGCCCAGATCGAAGCCGTGTTCGCCGCGCTGGCGAAGAAGTGGGATGGCCTGGACTGCATCGTCCACTCGGTCGGCTTCGCCCCTGGCGACCAGCTGGACGGCGACTTCACCGCCGTGACCACCCGCGACGGCTTCAAGATCGCCCACGACATCAGTGCCTACAGCTTCGTTGCCCTGGCCAAGGCCGGTCGCGAGATGATGCGCGGCCGCAATGGCAGCCTGCTGACCCTGTCCTACCTGGGCGCCGAGCGTACCATGCCGAACTACAACGTCATGGGCATGGCCAAGGCCAGCCTCGAAGCCGGCGTCCGTTACCTGGCCGGCAGCCTCGGCCCGGAAGGCACCCGCGTCAACGCCGTGTCCGCCGGCCCCATTCGCACCCTCGCCGCCTCGGGCATCAAGAGCTTCCGCAAGATGCTGGCCGCCAACGAGCGCCAGACGCCGCTGCGCCGCAATGTGACCATCGACGAAGTCGGCAACGCCGGTGCCTTCCTCTGCTCCGACCTGGCGTCGGGCATCAGCGGCGAGATCCTCTATGTCGACGGTGGTTTCAACACCACCGCCATGGGTCAGCTCAACGACGACGAGTGATCGAAGCAACTGCCTGATCACCGCGAAGGGCCGGCAATTTGCCGGCCCTTCCGCTTTCAGGTGTCACTGCGTACCTGAGCATGACTGATCAGCGCGAAGATCAGACTGCCCCCGACGATGTTGCCCGCCAGGGTCGGCCCGGCGAAGGTCAGCAGAAAGTCGCCCCAGCTCGCCTCGCCGGCGAAGACCAGATAGGCCACCTCCACACTGCCCACCACGATGTGCGTGAAGTCGCCCAAGGCCATGAGGTAGGTGATGAGCACGATGATCCAGATCCTGGCGTTTTCCGCCGCGGGCAGCATCCAGACCATGGTAGCGATCATCCAGCCCGACACTATGCCCTTGGCGAACATCGCCGAGGCGTCGTTCTCCATGACGTGGGTGCCGATCTCGAGAAATTTGGCATCCGTCTTGGCGTCGAACAGTGGCAGGTGCAAGACCACATAGGCGACCAGGATGGTGCCGATCAGGTTACCGACCAGCACGATGCTCCACAGCCGGGCCAGGCGGCCGAGGTTGTGCAAGGTAGGTTCGCTCATCACCGGCAATACGGCCGTCAGGGTGTTCTCGGTGAACAGCTGCTGCCGCGCCAGGATCACGGCCAGGAAGCCGGCCGAATAGCCGAAGCTGGCAATGACCTTGCTGAAGCCACCCTCTGGCAAGTTGGCATTGAGCAGGCCCATGGCCATGAGCGACAGGCCCATGGTCAGACCTGCCGCCAGAGCCGACCAGAACAGTGCGGCGACGGTGCGCTCCAACTCGTGATCACCCTGGGTGCGGATGATCTCGTGCAGTACCACGGCACGCGGCAGCTGGCTTTCGCCGACGTCCTCCTCTTCTTCGCGACTCAGCTCCGGATCTTCCGGAGTGGACTCCTGGCTCTGTCGAGGTTCTTCGCGCTGCTCCTGGTCGCTCTTCATCAGATGGCTCGCTCGTCCCAGAGGAGTTCATCGTCATCGCCGATTTCCGTCACGCGATTGAGCGCGGCATCCGCCGCCTCTTCCGCCTCGGAAGCCAGATCGAAATGGCGCTCGGTAGCAACCTTGTGAAAGGTCGGATGGGCATCCTCGCGACGCGCCTTGACGGCGATGACCGCTTCGAATCCCTGCTCGGCCGGAACGGCGGACGAGATCGCTTCGTGATGATCGAAATGCTTGATAGCCATGGATGCCGATATCTCCAACCTGAAGCGACCGGACTGGTCGCACCTGATCAATAGACTGTCATGGCGGAAAAACGATCTGTGCAGAGGATGCGGATCAGGCGCCGAGCAGCTTCTGAACCTGCAGGTGGAGACGCTCGAGGGAGAACGGCTTGGTCAGCAAGGGGACCTTGCCGAGCAGCGGCGAACCGGTATCGATGATCTCGGCGGGATAGCCACTGATGAAGAGGACTTTGAGGTCGGGGCGCAACTTGAGAGCCGGTTCGGCGATCATCACGCCCGAGACGTCGTCGGGAAGGCGGAAGTCGGTGATCAGCAGATCGAGACGTGGTCGGCCGGCCAGGATGCGAAAAGCTTCGAGTGACGAGGGTGCCTGCAAGACCGTGTAACCCAGTTCGGAAAGATAATCCGCCAGAATCATCAAAATCTGCGGCTCATCCTCGACGACCAGGACAACCTTGCTCTGTTCCGCACTCACCATCTGACCCCTGTACCCACACGCTCGGCTCCCTTTGACACACGGGGCCTGCAAAGTTCCATGCTAGACGCAGATTTAGGGGGCGCCGGACGTGCCGGCGACCCCCTGGACATTACTGCTGTTGCTTCTGGCCTTGTTCGTTGAGCGTGGTCTTGCCGGCACCGGTCGCGGCGCCTGCACCTTCACCGGTCTTCTGACCAGCCGGGGTGCCCATACCAGCGCTATTGGCCTTCGGCGGATTGCCTGCGCCTTCGGTGGCGAAAGCAGCGCCACTGGCAGCGATCAGACCAGCAAACATCAAGGCAGAGATTTTCTTCGCGTTCATGGTAGGACTCCGGGTTGATTGGACACTGTTTAGGCAGGCCAAGCGCCGATTCGTTCTCTACCCGATGCCAGACGCGATGTAACGGAATACTAAAGATTGTCTGGCGGGCATTCCAGCGGCGAGCAGGCGTGCCAGCGCAGCGCAGTCGCACGGGCGGATGCCCCGGAGCCGCTGTTAGTCTTTCTATTGCCGCAACGAACCTGAAGCCGGACGCAAGGACGCCTTCCCGCCTCCGCGGGGCGAGAAGGCGTCGCCGTCCTCGTTCTAGACGGCGAATTCGCGAACCACGCGATTCAATCCGTTGGCCAGCCTGGAAACTTCGGCGCTGGCGCTGGCGGTCTGGGTGGCGCCGGTCGCGCTCTGGGTGGCCAGGTCACGGATGCTGGTGATGTTGCGATCGATCTCTCGCGCCACCTGCGCCTGCTCTTCGGCGGCGGTGGCGATGACCGCATTGCGGTCGTTGATCTGGGAGATGGATTCGGCGATCTGCTCCAGGGACACATTGGCCAGTTGGGCGACCGAGGTGGATTCACCGGCCAGTTGCTGACTCTCGGCCATGGCCCTGACGGCCTGGGATGAATCATTCTGGATGGCGCCGATCATCTGCTCGATCTCGCGAGTCGACTGCTGGGTGCGATGGGCCAATGCCCGTACCTCATCGGCGACCACGGCGAAGCCGCGGCCCTGCTCACCCGCCCGCGCTGCCTCGATGGCGGCATTCAGCGCCAGCAGGTTGGTCTGCTCGGCGATGGCGCGAATGACCTCGACCACGGCGTTGATGTCCTGGGCGCGGGACGACAGGGCCTGGATCTGCTCACTGGTACTGGCCACGTTCTGCGCCAGCGCCTCGATCGACTGGACCGTGCGGGTAACCTTGTCCAGCCCTTCGCTGGTCAGGATCTGGGTATGCAGCGAGGTGCTGGCCGCATCGGCGGCGTTGCGCGCGACCTCCTCCACCGCCGAACTCATCTCGGTGACGGCACTGGCAGCCTGGTTGACCTCGTCGTTCTGCCGCACATAACCGCGGCTGCCTTCGTCGATCACCGCGGTCATCTCTTCCGCGGCAGAGGCCAACTGAGTCGAGCTGTCGGCGATATGGGAAACGGTGTCACGCAGATTGCCCTGCATCTGGACCAGGGCCTGCAGCATGCCTGCCGCCTCGTCGCGACCGACCACGGTGATCCGCTCGGTGAGATCCTTGCGGGCGATCCGCTGGGCGATGCGCAGGGCTTCGCCCACCGGCAGGGTGATGCTGCGGATCAGCAGAGCCGCAAGCACGACGGTGGCCGCTATGGTCAGGCCGATCAGCCCATAGACCCAGAACAGGCCGTTGGCATAGGTGGCGCCCGCCGCCTGCCCCGCCGCCTGGGCACCGCGCTCGTTGAAGGCGCTCAGTTCGGCAATGGTCTTTTCCAGCGCGTTGGTGAGCGGACGGATCGAGGTGTTGATCAGGACGATGGCGCCTTCGTTGTCGCCCGCGCGCAGCTTGGACTCGAAGACATCCAGCAGGGTCCGGTAGCTTTCGGCGCCCTTGACCACGGCGGCGTACAACTGGCGATCTTCAGCGTTGGCCAAGGTCTTTTCGTAGTCCTTGACCGCGGTGAAGAAAGCATCGCGATAGCCGGGAAAGGCCGCGACGGTCTGGGCGCGCAGCTGCGGGTCCGGTGTGGTGGTAGCCCTGAGACTTTCCAGGCGCAGCCGCAGCAATCCGCCACTCATCTTCGCCGCCAGCTGGTTGCCCGGCAGCCAGTTGGTCTCCACTTCCTGCTCCGCCTCGAAAAGCTTGCCCATCTGCACCACGGCGACGCCGCCGAGGGCGAAGACGATCAACACGATCACGGAAAAGAACAGCACGGCGCGGGGCGCGACGTTGAGGCTGCGAAGGCTCATGAATGGCTATCCCTAATAAAATGACTATTAGGGATATCGGCGTAGCGGAGCCCCCTTAAGCTGGGGACGACGGACGGCCACGAACCGACTGCCAGCGGTCGTGGCGTCGCCCCTCGCGGTAACGATTGCCGGCGCTAGAGCAGGCGCAGCGGATAGTCGACGATCACCCGCAGCTGATCGACCGAGCCGCCGGTGGACAGCGAGCCACGGTGCCAGGCCTGGCGCACCCGGATGGACAGACCCTTGGCCGAGCCGGATTGCACGACATAGCGCCCTTCCAGATTCAGCTCCCGCTCCCGGTCGTCGGCGCCGTACAGCCCGCGATAGGCGCTGGTGACGGGCAGGTTGCTGCCATCGATGTCACTGCCCTTGATGTAGCGGGTCATGAGGCTGAGACCGGGCACGCCCAGGGTCTTGAAGTTGAGGTCGTAGCGCGCTTGCCAGGAGCGCTCGCCGGGTGCGTTGAAGTCGGAGAACATCGAGGCATTGCCAAGGAACAGCCCGCCGCCGGTGCGCCCGTTGTCGCCCATGCCGATGTAGTCGAAGGGCGTATCCCCATCGATCCGCTGCCAGCCCAGGGTAAAGGTCTGAGGACCGAGGCTGTAGGCCGCCGCGAAACTGTAGGCTGTGTTGTCGATGGGACCGGCGTTGGCGGCACCGGTATCGAGGGTCCGGTACAGGTTGGCATCGAAGGTCAGCGACTGGCTCGCCGACAATGGCTGCACCAGGTTGAAGTTGCCGTAGTACTGATTCCAGATGTCGTCGAGCTGGGCCGCGTAGAGCGACAGGCTGACACCCTTGGCCAGGGCGTACTTGCCCCCGGCGAAGTCGACGTGATCCGCGCGGCGCCGGGCATAACCGGCCCAGAGGTCACCGTCCCGGTTGGTGCTGACCTGATCGGTACCCGAGGTGAAATGTCCGGCTTCCAGCGTCAGGCCGGAGAGGTCCGTGCTGAGGATGCTCCAGCCGGTGGCACTCTGGGGCAGCAGGCGGCTGGTGCTGATGGCGAAGACCGGTGCCGTGGGCAGTTGCTGACCGTAGCGCACCACCGTCTGTCCCAGACGCAGCTTGGCCGCCGCGCCGGCGCGGGAATACTCGTCCGCCGGTTGGTTGCCGGCGTGGACGGGTAGATTGCCGGTTCCTCGGCGCCCGGGACCGCCATCGAGCTTCAGGCCCAGGTAGCCGAACGCGTCGACGCCCAACCCGACCGTGCCCTGGGTGAAGCCGGACTGGTAGTCGAGCAGAAAGCCCTGTGTCCAATCCTTCTGGTCGGCCCGGCGGTTGCGGCGATCACTGCCGAAATAATAGTTGCGCAGGGTCAGGGTGAGCTTGCTGTCGTCCACGAAGCCGTCGGCCTTGGCCTTCTCGCCCGTCAGCAGCCCCATACAGCCGCCCAATACGCCCAGCGCCAGCGGCGCGGCCAGGTGCCTGCCGTGCAACCAGCGACTGGCTCGGGGTAATCCTTTCTGATAGCGCAGGCGTTCCATGAAGTCCTCTGCGGAATGTGGGTGATCTAGTTGTTGGAAAGACGCGCGCACGAAGGCAGTGGCATCCCACCACGGCTTTGGCGACGTCTGTTGGCAGGCCCGCACCCCGTGCGGGCCCTGATCTCAGGTCAGGGATTCAGCCAGGCGGCTGCCCTGCTCCCGTGCCGGCGCTTGGTCCTGCAGGGGTCTGGTGTGGGTGCCCAGGTGGATGCGCCGATCGGCGACGGCATCCACCAGGTCCTCGTCATGGCTGACCAAGAGGATGGCGGTCCCGGATTCCTCAGCCGTCTCGACCAGCAGCTCGATCATCTCCTGCTGGGTGATGAGATCCAGCCGCGAGCTGGGTTCGTCGGCAAAGATCAGCGCTGGATCGAGCAAGAGCACGCGCAGCAGGGAAAAACGCTGCAATTCGCCGCCGGAGATATTGCCGGGCAAGCGATCCAGCAGCCGCTCATCGAGCCGCAGGCGCTGCATCAGCCGGCCAATCCGTGCCGCTTCCAGGCGATGCAACCGCACCAGATCCGCCAGCAATTGGCGCAGGGTCACCGAGGGCGCGAAAGCGGCTACCGGGTCCTGGTGCAGCTTCTGGAAAGCGCAGCGACTCAGACCAGGCTGGCGCCGAATCGCCCCGCTACTGGACGCGGCCAAGCCGAGCAGGATGTCGCCCAGAGTCGACTTGCCGCAGCCAGACGGCCCGGTCACGCCGAGGATCTCGCCAGGCCGGACGGTAAAGGACAGCTCTTCGAACAGCTGCTTGCCGCCGCGCTGGGCAGACAGGCCTTCTACCGCGACCACGGCGTCATCAGCGAGCGGGCGCGCGGCGCGTTTCGACCATTGCGCGGGATCGGCAGCCAGCAACTGGCGGGTATAGGCATGCTGCGGCTGGCCCAGTACCTGCTCAACCGTGCCCGATTCGATCACCCGCCCCTTGAGCATGATCATCACCTCGCCACCCAGCCGGCGCGCGACTTCCAGGTCGTGGGTGATGATCAGCAGGCTGCCCCCCTCCGCCAACATGGCCTTGAGCAGGTCGATCACCTCGTCGATGCGATCGCGATCCAGGCCCTTGGTGGGCTCGTCGGCGATCAGCACTGGCGAGCCGCCGGCATGGGTGGCGGCAAAGGCCAGGCGCTGGGCCATGCCCCCGGACAGCTGGAAGGGATACTTGCGCTCGGCGCCGGACAGGCCCAGGCGCGCCAGATCCGCGCTGGCCCTGTCGCGGGCTTCGGCACGGCCGAGGCCGACCACCTGGGTATAGGTCTCGGCGACCTGGGACAGGGCCTTCATGGTCGGGTCCAGGCTCAGCCAGGGTTCCTGGGGCAGCACCGCCAGCCCCCTGCCCCAGTGCTTACGGCGACCGGCCTCGCGGCCTTCTTCGCTGAAGCCGTCCGCCAGGCCTATCTGTCCGTGGGCTTGCAGCCCCGCTGGCAGGTTGCCGACGACGCCCTGGGCGAACAGGCTCTTGCCCGAGCCGGTTTCGCCGATGATCGACAACACCTGCCCCGGCGCCAGGCGGATGGACAGCGGTTCCACCAGTTGGGCCTCGGGAGTTCGGATCTCCAGCGCCGTGGTAGTGAGCAAGGCGGTCATGGCTTGCGTCCTCCGGTGATGAGCAGCAGCGACAGCACGGTCAGGAAGATCGCCAGGATTGGCAGGCCTATGACCAGCGGCGCTTCGGCGTAATAAGGCAGCAATTCGGTGATCATCAGGCCCAGCTCGGCGGTGGGCGGGCGCACGCCGATGCTGACGAAACCCAGGGCGGCGATGGCCATGATGGTCGACGCGGCGCCAAAGGCAGCGATGGTCAGGAGTACCGGCGCCAGTTGCGGCCAGAGATGGCAGCGCACGATGTAGACCGGCCCGAAGCCCAGCAGCCCGCTGGCGGCCACCGCCGGCGAGGCCAGCACGGTGCGCGCCAGCGCCCGGGTCATGCGGAAGTACTCCACCCAGAGCACCAGGGCCACGGCGCTGTAGAGGGCGACGAAGGAACCGGGAAACACCGCGACGATCAGCAGGACCAGCAGCAGGCCTGGCAGGGCCAGGAACAACTCGGCCAGCCCGCCCAGCAGCTTGTCGACCAGCCCGCCCTTCCAGGCGGCCAGGATACCCAGCAGCACGCCGGGAATGGCGGCGGTGCAGACGCTGATGAAGGCCAGTCCCAGCGAGAAGCGGATGGCCACCGACAGCCGCGCCAGCATGTCGCGACCCAGGTGATCGGTGCCCAGGGGGTAGGCGCTGCTGGGCCCCGCGAGGATCGCCTCATAGTCCTGGCGGGCGATGTCGCCCTGCCAGAGCAGCGGGGTGAGCACGGCGAAGGCGATCAAGACGGCCAGCAGACCCAGGCCCAGTCCGCGCGCGGAAGACTTCACTGGAGGCGCCGCCAGGGCAGCGGTAGCGTCGAGATTCATGCGTTTCTCCCACGCGGGTCGATCAGGTGATTGGCGAGATCGACCAGGGTATTGAGGATGACGAACAGCAGTCCCATCGCCAGGGCGGTGCCCTGCACCATGGGCACGTCGCGTTGGACGATGGCGTGGACCAGGCCGTGGCCGATGCCCGGCCAGGCGAACAGCGTCTCCACCACCACCACGCCTTCGATGAGATACACCAGCTGCACGCCCAGGTAGGTCACCACCGGCACGCCGATATTGCGCAGGCCGTGGCGCAGGAAGACCCCGGCGCCTCTCAGGCCCTTGAGGCGGCCGAAGCTGTAATAGGCGGAGGCCGCGACCTCCACGGTGGCATCCCGGGCGACCCGGGACGACACGGCCGCCAGTCCCAGGGCCAGGGTCAGCGTGGGCAGCACGCTGTGCCAGAAGGTGCCGTGCCCCGCCGCTGGGAACAGCTGCCAGGAGATCGCGAACAACAGTACGAAGATCACGCCCAGGACGAATTGCGGCAGCGCGCGGATTGCGGTGGTCAGCAGCAGCAGGCCGCGGTCCAGCAGGCTGCCCGGACGCAGACCGGCCACCACGCCCAGCGGCGGCCCCAGCAGCAGCGACAGGCAGACGGCGCCAATGGCCAGGCGGATGGAGCTGCCCAGTTCGTGGGCGACGACGTCCAGCACCGGCTTGCCGGAGACCAGCGAATGGCCGAGATCCAGGGTCAGCAGATCGCCGATCCAGGCGAAGAAGCGCCATAGCAGCGGCTGATCCAGATTGAGCTCGGCCCGCACGGCCTCGGCCGCCGCGGTATCCACCAGGTCATAGCCATAGCGTCCGGCGGCGATGCGGTAGGCGGCGTCGCCCGGCAGCAGGTTCATGAACAGGAAGGTGAGCCCCCCGACCAGCAGGGCGACCAGGCCCGCCTGCAGCAGGCGAAAGGCAAGCAGGCGGGTCATGGGGTCCACCGCATCTTGCTCAGGCCGAAGGTGCGCTCGAAGGGATCGATGGCGGCGCCTTCGACGACATTGGACACGGCCATGGTCTGGCGATACCAGGCCACCGGGATCACCGGCAGGTCCTTTTGCACCTGGGCCATGGCGGCGTAGCGCTGACGCTGTTGCTCGGCTGGATCTTCGCTGGCCAGCAGCGCGGCCAGGGCCTGGTCGAAGACCGGGTTCTTCCAGCCCAGCGGGCCCCACTCCGCGCCGCCGTGGCCGAAGTCATTGAGCAGGGTAACCAGGGGATCCGGTACCAGGGCGAAGTTGCGGCCATAGAGCGCCAGTTGCAGGGAGCCATCGTTGTGCGCGGCCGGGATGGCGCTGGAGTTCTGCACCGCGACCTCCACGTCCACCCCCACCTCGCGCAACTGCGCCTGCAGCGCGGTGGCGATCAGCGGCAGCTCGGGTCTGTCGGAATAGGTCAGCAGCTTGAGCCTGAGCGGCGTGCCGTCCTTTTGCAGGATGCCATCGGATCCCGGTGTCCAGCCCTGTCCGGCCAGCAGCGTGCGCGATGCCGCCGGATCGTAGGCGAGCGGCGCCAGCTCGGGGTCGTGCCAGGCGGGCACATTCCTGGCAAACAACTGAGTCGCCCCGGTACCCGGCGCGCGCAACACGGCAGCAGCGACGCCTTCGCGCTGGATGGCCAGGCTGAGCGCCTGCCGTACTTCCACCGGCGCGGTGGCGCCGGCACCGGAGTTGGGGGTCAGCAGCACCACCCGCGGGACTGGCTCGATCAGCACCTTGAGAGTGCTGGAGCGCCTGAGTCGGGCAATGCTGGGCGGATCGAGCTGGAATACCAGCTCGGCATCACCGCTCTCGGCCATCAGGGTGCGGGTCTCACCACGGCCGGCGGCCAGGTAGGAGGTCCTGGCGATCTCCGGCTTGGCGCCCCAGTAGCCCGCGAAGCGCTCGGCAGCCAGGCGTTGCGGAGGTTCCAGCAGGGTCAGCTGGTACGGCCCGGTGCCAATGATCTGCTGTACCTTGCCTTCGGCGTCGTAGGCGGCCGGCGCCAGGATATTGGTGGAGGAATGCGCCAGCAGCGCCAGCAAGGGCTTGAAGGGTTTCGCCAACCGGATCACCACCTCGTTGCCTTCGGCCGTGACCGACGCCATGCCCGCCTGCTTGAGCACCCCCGGCCTGCCCCGCGCCGCATCGAGGGCAGCGGCCGCAGCCTCGGCCGTGAGTTCGCTGCCGTCATGGAACTTCACCCCCTGGCGCAGGGCGAGCCGCCAGGTGAGGCCATCCGCCGATTCGGTCCAGCGCACTGCCAGGCCAGAGATCGGCCGACCCTGGGCATCGGCTTCGAGCAGCGTCTCGGTGATCTGCATGCGCTGGAAGACGAAGCCGGAAATCGACGGGTCCAGTCCACCGATCTCGAAGGGGCCGACCACGTCGAAGACGCGTTCCTCAGCGCTGGAAAGCGTTGGCACGAAGGCGACCAGGGTCGCCAACGCCGAAGCGGTCAGCGCCGAACGAAGGGTACGGGATACAGGCATGACAGTCCTTAGCAGAGCGAAAGCGCCGATACCCGCAGCTGACAACCGAGCATCGGCCAAACCAATGAAGGCGCACGTTATATCATAACGTTTTCGCAACACACCAAGACATACCCGCGATGGCAACATCCTGAAACAGCTGGAGAATTTGTGACGGAGCGGCGGCAGGCGATGAGGTCCAGTCCGATTGGCCGTAGGCCGAGGTACTCGCTCCTCAAAGGAGGTGGCGGCGAGAAGAGAATCGAGTGCAACGTGATTGCGCAGACCGGACGGCCGCTTGCCGCCCTGCCCTGTGTTGCCGATCTCCGCTCAGGCGGCCACGTTCAAGGTGCTACCCGTGGCAGTGCTGCCGCCGTTGCTGCCAATGCTCTGGTACTGGCGCAATACCGCCTGGACCAGTTGCGTGTAGGGGCTCGACGACGCCTGAGCGCTGGAATCGGCCTCGCTGTCGCCTTGCACGCTCGCCCCCTGCGGCGGTGGCGGCGGCATGCGCGGACGCGCTGAACCGCCCGGTCCGGCGACGCTGGAATCGCCGGATTCCTCGGTGCCCCTCTGCCCTTGGGGGCCGCCCGGCGGCGGTGCGAAGGCCGAAGCGAATTCGCTTTCGCCGACGCTGCCATCGCCATCCTGGTCGAGCATGCCGAGCAGCTTGTCGACGTCGATAGCCCCGCTCTCGTCGGTATCCGCCTGGGTATCGCTCGCCGCGCTGGCGGCGGTAGTGAGTTCGCTCTTGCTGATGGAGCCGTCGCCATCGGCATCGAGCTTGCCGAACAGCTTCTTCAACGGATTGCCGTCTTCGCTGGCGCTGACGCTATTGCCGGACGCTGCCGTGCCTGTGCCTTTGATCGCGCTGGCACTGCAGTAGTAGCTGGAGTAGCCACTGCCTATTCCGCTGATCATGGATGTCTCTCCCGGGAAATGCGGACATCAGTGTTCCGCACCTCCCAGTATCCGCCCGGTAGATGTCAGCCATTTGGTCACTTTGTATGCCCGGCGATACATCAGGGGCGTGGCAACACCACCTGGCAGGTCAGGCCGCCGCCGGGCGTTTCCCCGAGGGTCAGCTCGCCGCCCATGTGCGCCGCCGCTTCCCGGGCGATGGCCAAGCCCAGTCCGGTCCCACCGGAGGATCGATTGCGCGACCTTTCCAGGCGATAGAAGGGTTCGAACACCGCTTCCCGATACTGGGCCGGTATCCCCGGCCCGCGGTCGAGAATGCAGATCACCAGCCGCTCCGGCTGTTCGCTCAGGCGGATCTCGGCCTGGCCAGCGTAGCGCAGGGCATTCTGCAGCAGATTGCCCAGGCAGGAGCGCAACGCCATGGGCGCCACCTTCAGCGGCTGGCAGCTCCCCTCGACAGCGACCTGGGCGCCCTCCTCGGCCGCATCCTCGGCCATGGCCTCGACCAGCGCCTGAACGTCGCAGAGGATGGGGCGCTCCTGGCGGTGCTGTTCGCGGAGGTACCTCAGGGTGCCGTCGAGCAACTCGATCATGTCGTCCACGTCCTGGCTGACCCGGGCATGCAGGCGCGGATCGTCGATGTCCTCGATACGCAGCTTCACCCGCGCCAGGGGCGTGCGCAGGTCATGGGAGATGGCCGTGAGCATGCGCCCACGCTGCTGGAGCTGTTCGAGCAGATGCTGGTGCATGCGATTGAGCGCCCGCGCGGCCTCCCGGGTCTCCCAGGGCCCGGTGACCGGGATGGGCGAACCGTCGAGGTTATGGCTCAGGTGTTCGGCAGTCTCGGTCAGCTGGCGCAGCGGCCGCGTCAGCAATCGCGCTCCGAGCCAGGCGGCGATCACCAGCGAGCCCAGCTGGAAGATCAGCGGACCGCCGAGGAACCACTCGATGCGCCGCCAGACGCCGGGCTCCCGGTGCGGGAAAGGTCCGGGCGGCGGTGGCCTATCGAAGGCGGCTTCACCCTCCATGGGCGGCGGTGGCGGCGGCGGTCGCTCGCCGAGTCCATGCCGAAACCAGAAGAAGGCCAGCAGATGGCCCAGCAGGATGGCCAGCAGAAAGACCGCGAACAACCGGGCGAACAGCGTATCCAGGCGGCGCACGGCTAGTGCCCTATCTGCCGGGCGTCGAACAGATAGCCCTCGCCACGCACGGTCTTGATCAACTGGGGCGCCCGGGGATCGTCGCCCAGCTTGCTGCGCAATCGCGACACCTGCAGATCGATGCTGCGGTCGAAGGCCTCGATCGCCCGCCCGCGGGTGGCATCGAGCAATTGCTCGCGGCTCAGTACCTGGCGCGGCTGCTCGATGAAGACCCACAGCAGCCGCACCTCGGCATTGGATAGGGGCACCATCACCCCGGCCGGCGAGTGCAGCTGATGCAGGACGCCATCGAGCTTCCAGCCATCGAAGCTGACACTGGTCCGCGGCGCCTTGCGCTGGGGCACGCGGCCATCCTGGGTCCGCCGCAGCACCGACTGGATCCGCGCCACCAGTTCCCGGGGCTCGAAGGGCTTGGCCATATAGTCGTCGGCGCCCAGCTCCAGGCCAATGATGCGATCCGCCGGCTCGCACTGGGCGGTCAGCATCAGGATGGGAATGCCGCTGTCGCGCCGCAGCGAACGACAGAGGGAAAGCCCATCCTCCCCCGGCAGCATCAGATCCAGCACCACCAGATCGAAGGCCTCCTCCGCCAGCGCCCGGCGCATCTCCAGGCCGTCACCCACCCCGCGGGCATTGATGCTGAAGCGCGCCAGATAGCCACAGATCAACTCGCGGATCGACGGATCGTCATCCACCAGCAGGATGCGCGAGGTCCAGCGTGGGGATTCGGAAGACAGCGACATCGGGGCTACCTGAACAGTCGGACGATCTGGACGTGCATGCTAGCCGCTCAGCCCGCGAGGCAGCTACGGCCTGGCATGTAGCCTTGTGTAAAGGTGGTCAAGGGGTGGATACGCAGGTAACAGAGCCGGCCAGGCCGCAGCCCCCCGCCAGCGAGAGGCCGTTCGCGCAGGACGGTGATCGCGATTGCGAAGCCGTCCGTTCGATGGTAAATCGGACCCATCGCCCAAGGCTCTTCCAGAGGGCTGGCGGAGTGAAGCCGTCAGGACCAGCACTCCAGAGCGTCTCGAAGCCTAGGCCTTACCGGGCAAAAACAAAAACTGCCGTGTCTCCTACCGGAACGCTATCCTTGACGAGCAGATCAGCCGTATCGGCCAGCGCTGAAACGAACCCGGAGCCCGTCGCGCTCAATGTCCTGTTGCAGGCCTGCGGCCAGGGCAATCGCCTGGCCTTCGAAACGCTCTACCGGGTGACCTCGAGCCGGCTGTTCGGCGTATGCCTGCAATACGTGGCAGATCGTGCGGAGGCGGAAGAGGTCCTGCAGGAGGCCTATACCGCTATCTGGCTCAAGGCCGGTACCTTCGACGCCACACTTTCCAGCGCCCTGACCTGGATGGCGACCCTGGCGCGCCACAAGGCCATCGATCGACGCCGCGCCCAGCATCGCCACGAGCCGCTCGACAGCCTGGCCGAATGGCCGGCAACCCCGTCCGTCGCCGAAGACTTCGAGGCCCATCGCCAGCGTCGCCAGATTGATCATTGTCTGAAAACCCTGGGCGAGGACCAGCAGACCTATATCCGGGTCGCCTTCTTCGAGGGCTATTCCTATGCCGAACTGGCCGCCCGCCACCGTATCGCGCTCGGCACGATGAAAAGCTGGATTCGGCGTGGCCTTCTGCAACTGCGAGCGTGCCTGGGCTTATGAACGACGACATCCCCTCTACCGACCGACACGCGCTGCTCATCGCGGAATACGCCCTGGGCGTACTGTCCGCCGAAGAGCGCCTGCAGGTGGAAGAACTCGTTCGGCGGGAGCCTGCACACCAGGCGCAACTGGCGGCCTGGCAGCGGCACTTCGCCGAGTGGCTCGACGAGTTTCCGGTCGTCGAACCGCCGGCTCACGTCTGGCAAGGTATCCAGCAACGGCTCTTCCCGACGGAGCAACCGGCACCCGAGCCGATCCGCCGCTGGAACGACCCGCGCCTGTGGCGCTGGGCGACCGGACTGGCGCTCGTTGCTGCCCTGGTGCTGGCGGTGCTCATGCTGATGCGCCCGGTGCAGGTCGCGACGCCCGCCCTGCTCGCCCGCCTGGAACAGAGCAATGGCAGCCTGGCATTCAGCGTCACCCTGCAGGGGAACGGCCGGCAACTGCTGTTCGTGCCCGCCGGCAAGCCGGATTGGCCAGACAGGAGCGCCGAGGCCTGGATCATCACGGCGGATGGCAAAGCACATGCGCTAGGCCTGCTCCAGGACGCTACGGCCGTGACCCTGACCGTACCCGCCGGACTCGCACCGGCACTGACGCCAGGCGCGGTACTGGCGGTCTCCCTCGAACCGCGAACCGGTTCGCCGACCGGCGCGCCCACGGGACCGATCATCGCCAAGGGAAAAATAATCGCGCTCTGATGCATCCGTTTGCCGGGCCGCTCCGTACATTCATCACCCTCATCCGGAGGGCCGAAGAACTCAGGAGACGCACCATGCACACCTTGCTCAAGCGCATCGCCATCGTAGCCAGTCTCGCGATCCTAGGTGCCACCGCCCCACTCAGCTTCGCCGCCGATACCGTCATGGTCGGCGGTGCGCCCATGTACCCATCCAAGACCATCGTCGAGAACGCGGTCAATTCCAAGGACCACACCACGCTGGTGGCGGCCGTCAAGGCGGCGGGCCTGGTCGACACCCTCAACGGCAGCGGTCCATTCACCGTCTTCGCCCCGACCAACGAAGCCTTCGCCAAGCTGCCGGCCGGCACCGTCGATACCCTGGTAAAGCCCGAGCATAAGGCGGACCTGACCAAGATCCTGACCTACCACGTGGTGCCCGGCACCCACACCGCCAAGCAGTTGATGGCCGAGGCGAAGATGCATGGCGGCATGACCAGGCTGAAAACCGTCCAGGGCGAAGACCTCACCGTGAAGCTGCATGACGGCAAACTCTGGCTGGTCGACGCCAAGGGCGGCAAGGCCGCCGTCACCATCGCCAACGTGATGCAGTCCAACGGTGTGATCCACGTGGTCGATACCGTGCTGATGCCGAAGTAAGGGGCATGGACAACGCGGACACCTGTGAGGGGTGTCCGCTTTTATTTGGTATCGACCCGCATGGCCGTTGACTCTTCCGTCGCGAGCTATATCAGACCGCATTCTGGCGAGTCAGCTACGCGAAACGCGCCTAGATCCCGCAGGTTTTGAATTCTCGACGAAATACCATCTGCGAAGCTAAAAGGCAGCTTTGATGCGATCATGGCGCCGCTTAACGTACATAGACGGGGATTTAGATAAAGCGGAGCACTTGGACCCTGTGGGCCATCGCAGGGCGGGACTGGCTTTTGTAGCGGTAGACCAGTTGATTAAGCTCGCTGCGCTGGCTCAGCTTGCAGCAATCTCCTATCGACTTGGCACCTCTAGCCTATGGATGGATGTGGTCCTGAGTCTGAATCCTGGCGCCTTCCTCAGCATCGGTAAGGATCTGCCGCCGACAGTGAAATCAGTGATTTTCCTTGGCGCGCTGGCAGCTGTGGCAGCCGTTATCTACTGGGCACTCTCGCGTTGGAAGCAGTCCCCAGGTCGCTCGGCGGCTTTGTATCTGATCGCTCTTGGAGGCGGTTCGAATCTGATCGATAGATTCTTCCGCGATGGCCACGTTGTCGACTACCTGGTCCTGAACCTGGGTTCACTCCATACGGGCGTCTTCAACCTCGCAGACGTGACGATCATGGCAGGTGTGGCCTACCTGGCCCTGTCAGGATCTTCGAAAGAACAGAAGACGCTAGCCTGATCTGCGGGGACAGCGACCGGAACAGCTACTTGTAGGCCGACCGCAAGCGCTACGACGTCAACAGCGCCAAGAAGCAGGAAGCCATCGCCGGCGGCGGCGAGAACGTGAAGGACCTGCGCCACACCTATGCCGACCCGCTCTCCGCGCTACGCGCCGCCCTAAGCCGTGGAACCGCCCGCAGTGCGGTACCGTCCCCTCACCTACCAGCTCGCCCTGGGCCGCCCGGAGCTCACCTACACCCTGCAGGGCGTGAAGGCCAAGATTGACGCCATCATCTGGTATGAGGGGAACGTGCAGCACAGCCTCACGGCGGACGGCGTCTACATCACCCGCCTGGCGCTGGAAGCCAAGCTGCCGGAGGACCTGCTCGACGAGATCCAAGGCGACTACACCGGCATCATCGCCTACTACCGTGATCCCAAGACCGGCAAGGAACACACCCTCACCGCCAGCGACCAGAAGAAGCCGCGGCGGCTGTGGCATCTGTACGCGATGAAGGCGACGGCGAAGCGGGCGGTGGAGCAGGAGTGGAAGAAGAAGCAGGAGCGTTCCATCTGACTGTCAAGGCCAAAGAGAGATGTCGCTCGGGCGACCAAATAGAGAAATGTCAGAATAAACCTTTTCAAAAAGTCTGGTGACAAAAATAACTTCCTGTAAAAGATACAAAATTATAGATCGAATGCACAAATTTTAAATTATTAATCGAAGTGAAGAAATAATGGAGCTTGGATATGATTAATGGCACTGTAGTGATAGATCACATTGGATTCTCAGTCTCTTCGCTCGAAGATGCAATCAAATTCTGGACGGAGGCTATGGGTTTCGAAGTTGTACGTAAGGGCGAAATGGGCGGTGACTTCCTGCGAGAAGTAACGGGTGTCGATGATCCACGGTGCCGTATGGCACTTGTTGTATCACCTTCAGGATTCCCTATAGAGCTTCTGGAGTATTCGACCGCTAGCACTTTAGGTAAGGCGCCTGGCAGCGCTGGCGCGATCGGCGCAGCACATATCGCTGTAAGTGTGGAGAATATAAATGTGACTGTCGAAAAGATCAGATTGCACGGCTGGGAAATAAAAGGCTCTTCACAAGCGATCCCGAGCGGCCCGCGTGCAGGGACAGTTGTTGCCTATATAAGCAGCCCTGACGGAATCACTATTGAGCTCATGCAACCGCCCAAATAATTTTTTATCATGGAAGGTCAATAATAACTTATTGGCAAAAAATATTTATAGTTTACCCCGCCTGCGGCAACAGCTCCCGCCGCATCTGCCACCCCGGATCAGCGGGCGTCTGCACGATGTTGCCCAGCACCACAGCGCCCTTCGAGTAGGCGTAACCCTCGCGATAGATCGGGTCCAGCCCGGCAAGGCGGCCTGCACCAGGATGCGGGTGTCGTCGGTCGGATGCGCCAGCTGGATGCCCAGGCTGCGGTAGTAGCCGCGCTCCTCGGGTTCGTGCTGGCCGGTCTGCACGCTCACCAGCAGCGTGGAGCACAGCGACCTCTGTTCACGCAGCTTCTCGGCCGCCCCGGTCGCGTAGGTAGCCATGGCTTCGCGTAGCGCCTCCAGGCGGTACACCCGGTCGCTGAAGATGCGCGAACCGATGAGGTCCGCCTAGCATTCGTCGATCGAATACACCTCCAGGTCCGGCACCATCCCCTGGAGGGTACGCATCACCCGATTCGACAAGTCGGCATAGAGCTCCACAGCTGGAGCCGAAGACGGCCGCGTGGTGCGTTGAATACGCTCCATATCTCACTTTTTCATCAATGCCTGAAGGGTCCGCTTCCGGTCGGATGCCTGGCTTTCCTGATAGACTCGACCTTCATCCCGCACTATGCGGAGTTGGGCCGTAAAGGCAGCGCCCTGTACTTCCAGCGGCTTGACATTATCGTCCCCGCTTCGTCTAGCTACATGATCTTTCGCGCTTGCTACGTTGTAGCAATGCGCCTGCCAAAACCGGCTGAAATGTAGCAACAAGAGCCTAGAACAGACGTACCCAGATGCTTGCCGAAACCGCCTCAAACCCAGCAACCACGCGCCCTGAGCCGTCCCGCCGATTTTCCGTGGCGCCCATGATGGACTGGACGGACCGTCACTGCCGTTATTTCCACCGCCTGCTGTCCCGGCACGCCCTGCTCTATACCGAAATGGTCACCACCGGTGCCTTGCTGCATGGCGATGCCCAGCGGTTCCTGCGCCATGACGAGACCGAGCATCCCCTGGCCCTGCAGCTGGGCGGCAGCGTGCCGGCCGAGCTGGCCGCCGCGGCGCGGCTGGGTGAGCAGGCGGGGTATGACGAGATCAACCTGAACGTCGGCTGCCCCAGCGACCGGGTGCAGAACAACATGATCGGCGCCTGCCTGATGGCCTATCCTGAGCGGGTGGCCGACGGCGTCAAGGCGATGCGCGATGCGGTGGCCATTCCGGTGACGGTCAAGCACCGCATCGGCATCTCTGGGCGCGACAGCTACGACGCCCTGCGGGACTTCGTCGGTCAGGTCGCGGAGGCCGGTTGCCATAGCTTCACCGTGCACGCGCGCATCGCCATCCTTGAAGGGCTGTCGCCCAAGCAGAATCGCGAGATCCCGCCGCTGCGCTACGACGTGGCCGCGCAGCTGGTGCAGGATTTCCCGGATCTCGAATTCATCCTGAATGGCGGGATCAAGACCCTGGACACCTGCCGCGAGCAGCTGGAGGTCTTCGACGGGGTGATGCTGGGTCGCGAGGCCTATCAGAATCCCTACCTGCTGGCTGAGGTGGACGCGGCGCTCTACGGCTGTGACCGTCCGCAACTGACCCGCCATGACGTCATGCTGCAGCTGAGACCCTATGTCGAGGCGCATCTGCAACAGGGTGGGCTCATCCACCACGTCACCCGCCATATCCTGGGCCTGGCGCAGGGCTTTCCCGGCGCGCGGCGCTTCCGTCAACTGCTGTCCACCGATCTGCATCGCAGCCCTGAACCGCTGCGCCTGTATGACGAGGCCACTGAACTTCTCAGGGGCCACTGAGTCACGTCTCCACGATGTCCATTCGTTAACCGAAGGAAAGACCTGCCATGAGCAAGCTGGAACAACTCAAGCAATACACCACGGTCGTCGCCGATACCGGCGATCTGGACGCCATCGCCCGCCTCAAGCCCTACGACGCCACCACCAACCCCTCGCTGCTGCTCAAGGCCGCTGCCCTGCCCCGCTACGAAGAACACCTGCAGGCCGCCTTCAGCGGTGCAGGCGGTGACATCGGCCTGGCCTGCGATCGCTTCGCCGTGGCCGTCGGTGGCGAGATCCTCAAGCTGATCCCCGGTCGCATCTCCACCGAAGTCGATGCACGCCTGTCCTTCGACACCAGCGCTACCCTGGATCGCGCCCACCGCCTGATCGAGCTGTACGAGAAGGCCGGCATCGGCAAGGACCGCGTGCTGATCAAGATCGCCTCCACCTGGGAAGGCATCCGCGCCGCCGAGCAACTGGAGAAGGAAGGCATCCAGACCAACCTGACCCTGCTGTTCTCCTTCGCCCAGGCCGCCGCCTGCGCCGAAGCCGGCGTGTTCCTGATCTCGCCCTTCGTCGGTCGCATCTACGACTGGTACAAGAAGGCCGAAGGCCGTGACTACGAAGGCGCGGAAGATCCAGGCGTGAAGTCCGTGACCCGCATCTACCAGTACTACAAGGCCAATGGCTACGACACCGTGGTGATGGGCGCCAGCTTCCGCAACCTGAACCAGATCGAGCAGCTGGCCGGCTGCGATCGCCTGACCATCAGCCCCGAATTGCTGCAGCAGCTGTCGGAAGCCCAGGGCGACCTGCCGCGCGTACTGAACGCCGACAGCACCGGTGGCGAGCCCAAGCAGCAACTGAACGAGGCGGCCTTCCGCTGGGCGCATAACGAAGACGCCATGGCGACCGAAAAGCTGGCCGAAGGCATTCGCCAGTTCGCGCGCGATCAGGAAAAGCTGGAAGTGCTGCTGCCCGGCAAGCGCTGAGAGCCGACGCGGTCAGTGCCTTTCGAGGGCACTGACCAGATCGCGAAAGGCGTTGCGATTGGATTCATTGAGGCCCATCAACACCCGATGGGCTTCAAGCACACGACTGCGCACCTCGGCTTCGGACTGGTCCTGCGGTGGCAGGTCGGTCAGGCAATCCGGGCAAGGCAGTACGGTCTCGACGATGTTGAACACCTGGTCGAAACCCATGGAATCCAGCAGGCGCAGGATGTCCGGGTTGTTGGTGGTCAGCATGGGCAGCAGCCCGATGCGCTGCCGCGACAGGATCGACAGTTTGGCCAGGAGGCCCAGGGTGGTGCTGTCGATGCTCTGCGTCTCGGTCAGGTCGATGACGATGGACGAGAAATTCAACGACGAGAAGATGTGCTCGATGGTCGCGTCCAGCGCCGAGCAGAGGGTCAGACGCACCTCGCCGGTAAACTTCAGGACGAAGGTGCCATCCTGCTCGGCAAATTGGATTTTTCCAGTGCTCATGCCAGGTTCCTGCTCAACACCAGCAAAGCGATATCGTCAGGCATCTCGGTGACGGATGCCAGATCCAGGGCTTCGCTCAGGCCTGCCAGTGTACCGCCGGCGCGGCGGACGTAGTCGGGCAAGCTGTGTTCTTTCTCTTTCAAATTGTCTCCCGGCAGCAGGTCGAAGATGCCATCCGAAAAGAGGGTCAGGCTGAAACGCTCGGGCAGATCCATCTGGTGGTCATTGTAGGTCGCCTCCTGGAACAGGCCGACCGGCAGCCCCTTGCCGACCAGGAATCGCGTTTCTTCCGGGGTATGCAGGACCGGCAGCGGCAGATGGCCACCGATGCTGTACGCCAGGGTACCTGTGGTTTCGTCGATGACGCCACCCAGCATGGTCACGTGCTTGCCCAATTTGCAATCCAGTAGACCCCTGTTGATGTGGCCGAGCACATCCGAGGGCTTGAATTCGGGCAGGGTGCCGTTGCGCTTGGATTCGTAGAGCAGGCGCGTGGTCATGAACTTGAGCAGCACGGTCACGAAGGCCGAGGACGCGCCATGGCCGGAGACGTCGGCCAGGTAGAAGGCAACGCGGTGTTCGTCGATGCGAAAGTAGTCGACGAAGTCGCCGGACAGATACAGCGACGGGATGATCTCGTGGGCGAAGTTCAGCCCTTCGGTTTCCCAGGGCGTCACCGGCAGCATGTTCATCTGCACGTGGCGTCCGGCGTTCTGGTCTTCCTGCAGCAGGCTCAGGCTGGCCTGCAGCTCGCGATTGGTGTTTTCCAGCTTGACCCGGTAGCGATCGTTTTCCAGGCGCAGGCGGGCGCGATCCAGGGCACGGTTGACCGAGTGCTCGAGCACCATCAGGTCTTCCAGCGGCTTGATCAGGTAATCGGCGGCGCCCAGGCGCAGGGCTTCCACGACGTCGCTCATGACGCCGGCACCGGACAGCACCAGCACGGGCGTATCGATGGACAGCTCGCTGATGCGACGCAGCAGCGTCAGCCCGTCGACCTGCGGCATGCGCAGGTCGCAGATGATGAGGTCAGGCTGTTCGCGCTCGAATATTTCCAGGCCCTGCTGGCCATTGCTGGCCTGCAGGACGTTGAAGCCACTGTCTTCGAGATAGTCGGCGAGACTGAGGCGAACCACCTCGTCATCGTCAATGATCAAGAGCGTGGCAGGCGAATTAGACATAGAGGATCCAGGCATGCACCCGAACGGCAAACCGGCGGACACTATCCGACACGGGCCACGGTGATTACGACACGGCGGAGACACTACTCCCATCCACCGGGGCGTTCAAGCTTGCCAACCGGATGGAATTTCTTTACAGGGTGCCGTTATGGAGTTTATACCTCCAGCAACCCGCCATCCATCCTCCCCAGCAGTAGGATTGCCATGAGTACCATCGACCGTTCTTACAGTGAAAAGCGCGACTTCATTCGCATGCACGTCGACTCCAAGGCCGTATTGAAGGTCGGCGACGCCTCCTTCGAGGCGCGCTGCGTCGATCTGTCCAGCACCGGCTTCCAGATCGAGGCCGCCACCAGCCTGCAGGTCGGCGACAAGGTGACCGTGCTCATCCCCTCCAGCCATGCCGAACTCCCCGGGCTGGAAGCCGATACCGAAGTCCTGCGCGTCCAGGCCACGGACGCCGGCAAGCAGCTGCTCGGCCTGTCGGTGTTGGAAATGCGCTAGACGCGCCGATCCCCAATAAAAAAGGCAGCCCGCGGGCTGCCTTTTTTATTGGGCCGGGACTAGAAGTCGTCGACCACCTGGCCATCCTTGACCTTGAATTCGCGGGTCTGCAGGTAGGCATTGCGGATGAACACGTACTTGTCGCCGGTGATCAGGCGCTCGGCCTGCAGCAGACCGGCACGGGTGTCGACGGTGCTGAGCGCGAAGGCGCTGTTGCGCACGGCGACGTCGTCCACATAGGGATAGGCGCTGGTGTAGCTGTCCGGGATGCGGCCGAGGCCGTCACGCACGCTGCTGGGGCCGAAGAACGGCAGGACCAGGTAGGGACCGCTGTTCGCGCCCCACTTGCCCAGGGTCTGGCCGAAGTCCTCGTCGTTGCGCTGCAGACCGGCCTTGGTGGCCACGTCGACCAGGCCGAGACCACCCAGGGTGGTGTTCATCAGCAGGCGCGCGGTATCAACCCCGGCGTGCTCGACCTTGCCTTGCAGCAGGTCGTTGGCCAGGTTGCGCACGTCACCCAGATTGTTGAAGAAGTTGCTCACGCCGGTCTGCACGAAACCGGGCGTGAAGCGCTGATAGCCCTGGGCGACCGGCTTGAGGGCATAGGTGTCCAGGGTATCGTTGAACACGAAGATCTTGCGGTTGAAGCCTTCCCAGGGATCGGGATTCTCGGCTTCGGCCGCCATCGCCTGACCGGCAAACGTCAGGGCCGTTGCAAGGAGCGCTCCCCAGACCCTGGAACCACGTCGCTCGACCGTCATCGCTTCTCTCCTCGTTGCACTCAGACGCCTGAAAGGCGCCGATTATAGTCATAGCTTTGCCAGTTTGGCTTAGGGCCAGGCGCAGTCACTCGATCTTTGACCCAACGTTGCGGTCAAAGAGTCCGGACACAGGAGAAACGCCATGACCACCTCTCATCTGCAGGAACAACTCGACCACCTCCGCCACCAGTTGGACCAGGATCCGCCCGCCTCGCCCGAGGACCGGGAAGAGCTGGAACTGCTGATCCGGGACATCGAATTCCAGCTGGCCAACGAAGACGCCACCCATACCCGGGATGGCAGCCTGGTGGAAGGCGTCAATCTGGCGGTGGAGCGCTTCGAGGTCAGTCACCCGACCATGGCCGGCACGCTCCGCTCGATCATGAACAGCCTGAGCAGCATGGGCATCTGATCACTGCCGGACGTAACGCTCCGCGGCGGGCTGGATGGCGTCACTGCTTCGGTAGGGATTGATGTCCAGTCCGCCACGCCGCACATAGCGGGCGAACACGGTCAGCTTCGCCGGCTTGAGCAGCCGCCACAGATCCAGATAGATGCGCTCGACACACTGCTCGTGGAAATCCGCATGCTGGCGGAAGGCGACCAGGTAGCACAGCAGACTGGCCGGTTCCAGCGTCAATCCCTCTTCATAGTCGATCACCACGGTACCCCAGTCCGGCTGGCCGGTGACCGGGCAGTTCGACTTGAGCAGGTGGCTGTAAAATCTCTGACCATCCCGCGCTTCACCCACGCTCAGCAGTTCCGCCTGCGGGTGGGCGTAGCGATCCACGCTGATATCCAGATCATCGACGCACTGGCCAGCGGGGCGTTGCACACCCCGTGCCGTCCAGTCATCCAGGGACACCAGGCTGACACCGACGGTACCGCCGGCTGCGGCGCTCAGGTCCCTGACCAGTACGGCTTCGAGTTCGGCCAGGCTGGCGAACACCGACTGGTTCAGGGAGTTGAGGTACAGCTTGAAGGACTTGGACTCGATGATGTTCGGCGAATCGGCCGGGATGGCGAACTCGCCAATGGCCACCACCGGCTTGCCAGACGGCAGCAGCCAGGACAGCTCATAGCAGGTCCAGACGTCCACGCCGCGAAACGGCAGGTCCTGCCCGTCCAGGCCCAGTTCCGCCCACTTGGGCGCGCGCGGGATCGGATACAGCAGCGACGGAGCGTACTGGCTGACGTATTCGGTGCTTTTGCCCAGGGGCGATTGTTCTACGCTATGCATGACGCTCTGACACTCAATGACGCATGCCGCGCCCGCTCACGAGCAGGCGGATGCTGACCAGATAAAGCACGACCACGGCGAACAGCATGAAGGCGATCGCCACCCCGATGCGGATGTCGGATACCCCGAGGATGCCGTAGCGGAAGGCGTTGACCATGTGCAGGATCGGATTGATCAGGGACACCTTCTGCCAGAAGGCCGGCAGCAGGTCGATGGAGTAGAAGACCCCGCCCAGGTAGGTCAGCGGCGTCAGCACGAAGGTCGGCACGATGGAGATGTCGTCGAAGTTGCGCGCGTAGACGGCGTTGATGAAACCGCCCAGGGCGAAGATCGCTGCAGTAAGGATGATCACCAGCAGCATGATGCCCAGGTGGTGCACCTGCATGTGGGTGAAGAACAGCGACAGCACGCTGACGATGGCGGCCACGGCCAGGCCGCGCAGGATGCCGCCCATGGCATAGCCGATGAGGATGACGTGCGGCGATACCGGCGAGACCAGCAATTCTTCCACCGAGCGCTGGAATTTGCTGCTGAAGAAGCTGGAGACCACGTTGCTGTAGGCGTTGGTGATCACCGACATCATGATCAGGCCCGGCACGATGTACTGCATGTAGGTGAAGCCACCCATACCACCGATGCGATTGCCGATCAGATTACCGAAGATCACGAAGTACAGGACCATGGTGATCGCCGGGGGCAGCAGCGTCTGCGCCCAGATGCGGGTGAATCGGCGCACTTCGCGATGGACGATGGTCCGCAGCGCCACCATGTTGGCTTGGAATTCGGTACTCATCGGGCGACCTTGGCTAGATTCTTTTCCACCAGGGAGACGAACAGCTCTTCCAGGCGATTGGCTTTGTTTCTCAGGCTCTGCACCTGGATGCCGGCGGCGTCCAGCTGGCGGAACAGGGCGTTGACCCCGCTGGCCTTGTCGATCTGCACCTCGAAGGAGTGATCGCCCAGCAGCTTGGCCGGATAGCCGTCCAGCTGCGGCGCTACCGTCAACGGCTGGACCACGTCGACGATGAAGGTCTCGACATTGAGCTTCTGCAGCAGCTTGCGCATGCTGGTGTGCTCCACCAGCTCGCCATGGTCGATGATGGCGATGTTGCGACAGAGGTGCTCCGCCTCTTCCAGGTAGTGGGTGGTGAGGATGATGCTGGTCCCCTGCTTGTTCAGCTCGGTGAGGAAACCCCACATGGAGCGGCGCAGTTCGATGTCGACCCCGGCGGTGGGTTCGTCGAGGATCAGCAGGCGCGGCTTGTGGATCAGGGCGCGGGCGATCATCAGACGGCGCTTCATGCCGCCGGAGAGCATGCGCGACGGCGTATCGCGCTTGTCCCACAGCCCGAGCTGGGTCAGGTACTCCTCGGCGCGTTCACCGGCGATGCGTGCCGGGATGCCGTAGTAGCCCGCCTGGGTCACCACGATGTCGAAGGCTTTCTCGAACTGGTTGAAATTGAATTCCTGGGGCACCACGCCGAGGCAGCGCTTGAGGCCTGCCGGATCCTTGTCCAGGTCGTTGCCGAACACCGACACCTCACCGCCCGACTTGTTGACCAGGGTCGAGAGGATTCCGATGGTGGTCGACTTGCCCGCTCCGTTCGGACCGAGCAGCGCGAAGAAATCACCTTCGACCACATCGAGGTCGATGCCCTTGAGGGCGGTGAAGCCGTTGTTGTAGGTCTTGGTCAGACCGCGAATGGAGAGAGCTAGACTCATGTGCCTCCCGGCAAGAACTGATTCGCAAAGAAAAGTGCTACTTCCTATAACCCCGGCGAAGGGCAAAGGTTCGATCCTAGTCGAACCAGACAACGTCGGACAGTGCCCCTATACTGCGCAGCCGCTTTTTCAGGAGACATCCATGGCCACTTCCTATCTCGACCACCACGTTGCCCTCCTCGCCCAGTTGCGTGCGCTCCTGGCCGACGTCGGCACGGCCGAGCAGGTGCCGTCGGAAAATCACGCGCTGTTCCTCGACCGCTTCGACGAGCTGGTCGCTGGCCTGCCGCAGGCGCCCGAAGAATACGCCTATCTCGGCCAGGACCTGCTCAGCCAGATCTTCAGCCGCTATCCGCAGATCGCCCACCGGGTACCGCGCGACCTACTGTGGTTCTTTGGCGGCGATTGCCTGCACTTCATGCCGGACGAAGAGCTGGCGCTCTATCAGCGACTGGACGAGCGTCGTCACGACGCGGAGTCCCGCGACGAAGTCTTCGACTGGGCGCAGGAACAGCGCCTGATGGCCCTGCCGGCTGACGCCGCGCGCCACTGAAACGCCGAAGGGCTATCGAACCGGTCGATAGCCCTTCGTAACCGCAAAACGCTCTACTCTAGTAGTAGGCGTTTTCGCGGTTGGTGTGGTCGGTGACGTCGCGCACGGCGGTGAGCTCGGGGATCCGCTCCAGCAGGGTGCGCTCGACGCCATCCTTGAGGGTCAGATCGACCTGACCACAGCCCTGGCAGCCGCCACCGAAACGCAGCACGGCCACGTTGTCGTCGACGATGTCCACCAGGCTGACCATGCCACCGTGGCTGGCGAGCCCCGGATTGATCTCGGTCTGCAGGTAGTAGTCGACGCGCTCGTTGAGCGGGCTGTCCTCGTTGACCATCGGCACCTTGGCGTTGGGCGCCTTGATGGTCAGCTGGCCACCCATACGGTCGGTGGCGTAGTCCACCAGGGCGTCTTCGAGGAAGGGCTGGCTGATGGCATCGAGGTAGGCGGTAAAGCTCTTCAACCCTACGGGCTGGTCATCGGGCTTCTCTTCGCCGGGCTTGCAATAGGCGATGCAGGTCTCGGCGTACTGGGTGCCGGGCTGGGTAATGAAGATGCGGATACCGATCCCGGGGGTGTTCTGCTTTTCCAACAGGTCGGCCAGGTAATCCTGAGCCGCGTCGGTAATCGTGATGGCGCTCATGGTCACTCCTCAACAGGTGTTCCAAGTTTACGCCACCCCACCCCGCGACGAAAGCCCTAGTGAAACAGTCGGATAATCGTCTCAGTCGAGCCGCTGCACGAAACTGGTCACCCGGTTGCGCCCGGCGTGCTTGGACTCGTAGAGCGCCTTGTCCGCCTGCTGGATCATCTGCTCGTGATTGCCCAGGGGCACCGACAGATCGGTGAGGCCGATACTAATGGTGAAGGCGATGGGCGTTCCCAGCACATCGAGACGCATCGCCTCCACGGCCTCGCGCAGGCGCTCGGCAAGCAGCCGCGCGCCTTCCACGCCGGTGTCGAGCAGCACCACGCCGAATTCCTCGCCACCGTAGCGCCCGGCGATGTCGGCATTGCGCACATGGGTCTTGATCACCGCGGCCAACGCCTTGATCGCCTGGTCGCCGACGGCGTGGCCGTGGGTATCGTTGATGCGCTTGAAGTGATCGATGTCGAGCATCATCAGCGCCAGGCGGCCGCCATAGCGCTGGTGCCGGGCGAATTCCTCGGTGAGGCGCTCTTCCCAGTAGCCGCGATTGGCCAGCCCGGTGAGGCGATCGGTACGCGACAGCTCCTGCAGCTTGTCGTTGGAAAGCTCCAGTTGCCGCTTGTTGATGGCGACATCGGTGACGTCGTAGATCACCACGCAGATATGGGCGATGGCCCCGGTGGAATCGCGCAGCGGCAGCAGGGTCACGTTCTGGTACATGAAGGCTTCCACGCCGGTGATCGGCTGGTAGCTCTTGAAGTGGACCAGGTAGGGTCGCTGTTCCCAGATGGAAAAGGCCCGGGTGCCCAGCAGCACCACGCTCTCGGCCTTGGCGCGAAACCAGGCTTCGTCGATCTCGGCGAAGACGGCGAACAGCGACTGCTGGCTGACCTCGCTCAGGATCCGCCCGGAATGGTTTTCCATGAAGCTGTTCCAGACCTCGATGCGGTAGTCGAGATCCAGCACCACCACGCCGACATCGATGTTCTGCACGATGTCCAGCAACCAGTGGAGTTCGTTGATATCGATCTGTGCGGCCATGCTCAACTCATCAGGTAGCCGATCTTGCGGGTGATGCGTTTCACCGAATCCTCGGTGAACAGCAGCAGCAGATCGAAGTGGACGTTATGGCCTTCCAGGCTGTAGCTGAGTTCGACCGCCAGGGTCTTCTTCCAGCGCGTCCTGTTGACGACGATAAGTTCGTCGATGGACGCATGATGACCGAGGATGGTCGGGTGGCCCTGGGAAAAGCGGATGTCGAACTGTTCGGCGATGCCGGCCAGGCAGGCGCCGATGATAATGCTCGACAGGTCCAGCAGCATCTCGATGTCGCCGGACTCCCCCGCCTCGCGCCAGCGCACCAGCTGGGCCATGTCGTCGAATTCGGAATCATGGAAGATCAGCAACGCCTCGCCGGCGATGCCCTCGCCGATGTAGCCCTGGCAGACCGCACTGAGGCGATCCTCGCGCTGGGCGTCCACCAGCGTCATGTGCAGTTCGCTGACTTCAAGGATATTGACGTTGGGAATCGGCAGCTGGACGAAGACATTCAGCGCCTTGGCCAGCAGCGCCCCGGCACGGCCCATGGAAACGTTGACCACCTCGCGGAAGGCATCGCGGAAACTGACCTCAAGCTCGGGGCGCGGGACGGGCTCCGCCGGCACTGCCGGATTGGGGCTGTAGAGGCCGTGGCGCGCGAGCACCGCGGCCAGTTCGGCGGGATCGGCGGGCTTGCGCAGGAAGTCCAGCGCGCCCAGTTCACGCACCCGGGCCACCGCCTGCTCCTGGACGTCGCCGGAGACGACGATCACCTTGACCGCCAGGCCTTCGTTGCGGATGGCCGCCAGGGTGCCATAGCCATCCAGGATCGGCATGGTCAGGTCCAGCAGCATCACCTGGCCCAGACCCTGGCGCAGCGCCGTGAGGGCTTCCTCGCCGTTGGTGGCCTGGGTGATGGATACCGCCCAGCCTTCAGGCAGGGAGCGAACCAGCTGCTTGCGCGCCATGTTCGAGTCGTCGCATATCACCAGAGGAATCACGGCCACCTTCCATGACGCAGTTTTGACGCACAGTAAACGTCGGTCATCTGTCAGTAAAGCAGCACTTCGAGGGCTTGCCCATCGGCCGCTCTAGAACGTCAGACGTTTACGCCATGAAAGACTCGCCGACCCTGCATGAGCGCTGTTCATCATGGCCCGCCGCCAATGCCGGAGCAGCTGCCGGCTTTTGCTATGCTGCCACCCTTTGTCCAGCGTCTCTTCATCTCTGTGGAATGCCCATGACCGATCGCAGCTCTCGCCTCGCCGCCCTCCGCCACGCCCTCGCGCAGCGCATCCTCATCCTCGACGGCGGCATGGGCACCATGATCCAGAGCTATCGGCTGGAGGAAGCGGACTACCGCGGCGAGCGCTTCGCCGACTGGCCAAGTGACGTCAAGGGCAACAACGACCTCTTGCTGCTGACCCAGCCGCGGATCATCGCCGAGATCGAAAAGGCCTACCTGGACGCCGGCGCCGACATCCTCGAGACCAACACCTTTAATGCCACCCGCGTCTCTCAGGCCGACTACGGCATGGAGGAGATCACCTACGAACTGAACCTGGCCGGCGCCCGGGTCGCCCGTGAAGTGGCCGATGCCAAGACCCTGGAGACCCCGGATCGGCCACGCTTCGTCGCCGGGGTGCTCGGCCCGACCAGTCGGACCTGCTCCATCTCTCCGGACGTCAACAATCCCGGCTACCGCAACGTCACCTTCGATGTGCTGGTGGAGAACTACACCGAGGCCACCCGTGGCCTGATCGAAGGCGGCGCCGACCTCATCCTGATCGAGACCATCTTCGACACCCTCAACGCCAAGGCGGCGATCTTCGCCGTCCAGGGCGTATTCGAGGAGGTCGGCATCGAGCTGCCGATCATGATCTCCGGCACCATCACCGACGCCTCCGGCCGTACCCTGTCGGGCCAGACCACCGAAGCCTTCTGGAACTCGGTGCGCCACGCCCAGCCGCTTTCCGTGGGCCTCAACTGCGCCCTGGGGGCCAAGGAACTGCGGCCCTACGTCGAGGAACTGGCGACCAAGGCCGACACCTTCGTCTCCGCCCACCCCAATGCCGGCCTGCCCAATGCCTTCGGCGAATACGACGAAAGCCCCGAGCAGATGGCGGCGGTGGTCGAGGAATTCGCCGCCAGCGGCCTGCTCAACATCGTCGGCGGCTGCTGCGGCACGACGCCGGCGCATATTCAGGCCATCGCCGAGGCGGTCGGCAAGCATGCGCCGCGCCCGTTGCCGGAAATTCCCAAGGCCTGCCGCCTCTCCGGCCTGGAACCCTTCACCATCAGCCGCGAGTCGCTGTTCGTCAACGTCGGCGAGCGCACCAACATCACCGGCTCGGCCAAGTTCGCCCGCCTGATCCGCGAAGAGAATTACGCCGAGGCCCTGGAAGTGGCCCAGCAACAGGTGGAAGCCGGCGCCCAGGTCATCGACATCAACATGGACGAGGGCATGCTGGATTCGAAGGCGGCCATGGTCACCTTCCTCAACCTGATCGCCTCCGAGCCGGACATCTCCCGGGTGCCGATCATGATCGACTCCTCCAAGTGGGAGGTGATCGAGGCCGGGCTCAAGTGCATCCAGGGCAAGGGCATCGTCAATTCCATCTCCATGAAGGAAGGCGTCGAGTCCTTCATCCATCACGCCAGGCTGTGCAAGAGATACGGCGCGGCGGTGGTGGTCATGGCCTTCGATGAAGACGGCCAGGCCGACACCGAGGCGCGCAAGAACGAGATCTGCGCGCGCTCCTACGACATCCTGGTCAACCAGGTCGGCTTCCCGCCGGAAGACATCATCTTCGACCCCAACATCTTCGCCGTGGCGACCGGGATCGAGGAGCACAACAACTACGCGGTCGACTTCATCAACGCCTGCGCCTATATCCGCGACAACCTGCCCTACGCCCTGACCTCGGGCGGCGTGTCCAACGTCTCCTTCTCCTTCCGCGGCAACAACCCGGTGCGCGAGGCCATCCACTCGGTCTTTCTCTACCACGCCATCCAGAACGGCCTGACCATGGGCATCGTCAATGCCGGCCAGCTGGAGATCTACGACGAGATCCCGGCCGCGCTGCGCGAGCGGGTCGAGGACGTGGTGCTCAACCGCACCCCGGCCGGCACCGATGCCCTGCTGGCCATCGCCGACGACTACAAGGGCGGCGGTGCCGTCAAGGAAGCCGAAACCGAGGAGTGGCGCGGCCTGCCTGTGGGCAAGCGGCTGGAGCATGCGCTGGTCAAGGGCATCACCACCTATATCGTCGAGGACACCGAGGAGTGCCGCCAGCAGTGCGCGCGCCCCATCGAGGTCATCGAAGGTCCGCTGATGAGCGGCATGAACGTGGTCGGCGACCTGTTCGGCTCGGGCAAGATGTTCCTGCCCCAGGTGGTCAAGTCCGCCCGGGTGATGAAGCAGGCGGTGGCCCACCTGATCCCCTTCATCGAGGCGGAGAAAGGCGACAAGCCCGAGGCCAAGGGCAAGATCCTCATGGCCACGGTCAAGGGCGACGTCCACGACATCGGCAAGAACATCGTCGGCGTGGTGCTGGGTTGCAACGGCTATGACATCGTCGACCTGGGCGTCATGGTCCCGGCGGAAAGGATCCTGCAGACCGCCATCGCCGAGAAGTGCGACATCATCGGCCTGTCCGGCCTGATCACCCCCTCGCTGGACGAGATGGTCCACGTCGCCAAGGAAATGCAGCGCCAGGGCTTCAGCCTGCCGCTGATGATCGGTGGCGCCACGACCTCCAAGGCCCATACCGCGGTCAAGATCGAGCCGCAGTACAGGAACGATGCCGTGGTGTATGTCACTGACGCTTCCCGCGCCGTGGGCGTGGCTACCCAGCTGCTGTCCAAGGAACTCAAGGCCGGCTTCGTCGAGCGTACCCGCGCCGACTACGTCGAGGTCCGCGAGCGCACCGCCAACCGCAGCGCCCGCACCGAACGCCTCTCCTACGAAAAGGCCGTGGCCAACAAGCCGGCCTTCAACTGGCTCGGCTACAAGGCACCCAAACCGACCTTTACCGGTGCCCGGGTGCTGGAAGACATCGACCTGGCGGTACTGGCCGAATACATCGACTGGACCCCCTTCTTCATCTCCTGGGACCTGGCCGGCAAGTATCCGCGCATCCTCACCGACGAGGTGGTGGGCGAAGCGGCCACCGCGCTGTTCCACGACGCCCAGGCCATGCTCAGCAAGCTGATCGACGAGAGGCTGATCAAGGCCCGTGCCGTGTTCGGCTTCTGGCCGGCCAATCAGGTGCGCGACGACGACCTGGAAGTCTATGGCGAGGACGGCCGGCCGCTGGCCACCCTGCACCACCTGCGCCAGCAGACCATCAAGCCCGAGGGCAAGCCCAACCTGTCCCTGGCCGACTTCGTCGCGCCCAGGGAGAGCGGCGTCACCGACTACATGGGTGGCTTCATCGTCACCGCGGGCATCGGCGCCGAAGAGCTGGCCAAGGATTACGAGCGCAAGGGCGACGACTACAACTCGATCATGGTGAAGGCCCTGGCCGACCGCCTTGCCGAGGCCTGCGCCGAATGGCTGCACGAGCAGGTGCGCAAGGAGCACTGGGGCTATGCCGCGGACGAGACCCTGGACAACGAGGCCTTGATCCGCGAGCAGTACAAGGGCATCCGCCCTGCTCCCGGCTACCCGGCCTGCCCCGATCACACCGAGAAGGCCACCCTGTTCAAGCTGCTGGATCCCGGGGCCAGCTTCAACGAGGCCGGTCGCAGCGGCGTCTTCCTCACAGAGCACTACGCCATGTTCCCCGCCGCCGCCGTGAGCGGCTGGTACTTCGCCCATCCCGAGGCCCAGTACTTCGCCGTGGGCAAGATCGACAGGGATCAGGTGGGCAGCTACACCGAGCGCAAGGGCCAGGAGCTGGCGGTGACGGAGCGGTGGCTGGCGCCGAATCTGGGGTACGACAACTAGCCTGGCAGACGCCTCAGGTAACAAAAACGCGGCCCTTTTCGCGGGCGTCCCTACTAGGGTGTAGGGACTTCCATCGACGAGGACCGCGTGCCCATGAAAGGCCTTACCCTAGCCGCCGGCAGTCTCCTGCTCGGTCTCGCCACCCTGAATGCCAGTGCCGCGCCCCAGGTCCTGAGTGAAGCTCAATGGCCCTTCACCGCCACGCCACGGGCCACCCTGGATGCGCCCTGGGCCCTCGCCTTCCTGCCCGACGGCACCGCGCTAGTCACCGAGAAAGGCGGCGTCCTCAAGCACCTGAACGTACAGACCGGCAAGGCCCAGGACATCAGCGGTGTGCCCAAGGTGGTCGCCGCCGGCCAGGGCGGGCTGGGCGATGTCATCCTGCATCCCCAATACGCCAGCAACGGGCTGATCTACCTGAGCTATGCCGAAGCGAGTGAGGACGGCACCCAGGGTGCTGCCGTGGCGCGGGCCAAGCTGACCTTGAAAGAAGACGGCAGTGGTTCGCTCGGCGAGCTCAGGGTGATCTGGCGGCAGACGCCCAAGGTCACTGGCAACGGGCACTATGGCCATCGCATGAGGTTCGGCCCGGACGGCAAGCTGTGGATCACCTCGGGTGAGCGGCAGAAATTCACCCCGGCCCAGGACATGAGCGGCAACCTGGGCAAGCTCATCCGCCTCAACGACGATGGCAGCACGCCTGCGGACAATCCCTTCGCCCAGCAGGGCGGCGTGGCGGCACAGGTCTGGTCGCTCGGCCACCGTAACCCGCTGGGCATCGCCTTCGATGCCCAGGGCCGGCTGTGGGAACAGGAAATGGGTCCCCAGGGCGGTGACGAGCTGAACCTGATCCAGCGCGGCGGCAACTACGGCTATCCCGAGGTCTCCAACGGCGACCACTACGGCGGCAAGCCGATCCCGGATCATTCCACTCGCCCGGAATTCGTTCCGCCAAAGATTACCTGGACGCCAGTGATCTCACCGGCCGGATTGATGATCTACGAGGGCAGCCGCTTCCCCGCCTGGAAGGGCAACGCCTTCATCGGCGGGCTGTCGTCCAAGGCGCTGGTGCGGATCGAACTCAAGGGCGAAGAGGCTCGCGAAGTGGAGCGCTATGCCATGGGCACGCGCATCCGCGACGTCGAGGAAGGCCCCAACGGCAGTCTCTGGATCCTGGAAGACGGTGCCAAGGCACGGCTGCTGGAGTTGCAGCCGAAATAGCCACCAGGATCACCCAGGGACGGGTGACCGCGGTCTCAACGCAGCTCGGAAGGCGAGCGACGGACGATCTTGATCGAATGCTTGATCTCGGGCTTGCGGGTCACGCTGATCGGCCGCTTGGTGACGGTGTCCAGGGTGATGTTCCAGAAGCCGGTACTGGGTACCGTGATTCGCGCCGGAAAGGTATCGAAGGCACCGCCGTGGTAGGAGTGGCGGCCACCGTTCTTGAAGCTGCGGAAATTGGCATCGTTCATCAGGCGGATGTTGCACACCCCCGAACTCTGGATGACGACCAGGTCGCCCTCGTTGAGATGCTCGCGCTGGTGGATGAACTTCATGACGGGTCCTCGTCTTGCAAAGGACTAGGATAGCATCCCTGCCCTGTCCTATTATCGCCGCCCGCCCTCGACCGGCCCTTTTCCCATGCGTATTTCCGATGTCGTCCAGTTGCTCGCCGATGCCGGCGCCAAGCCCAAGCACAGTGCCCGGATCCTGCGTGCCTGGTGCCAGGGGCTGCCCCTGGACACCGGCACCCGGCGGCAGCAGGCGGAGAACTTTCTGCCGCTGGACGTACGCAACGCCATCCCGGCGCTGACCGAGCGCCTGGAGGGGCTGGCGCGGGTCACCTCGGCACATCCCGGTGCCGACGGTTCGGCGCGGATGCTGGTGACCCTGGGCGATGGCCAGGCGGTGGAAAGCGTGCTGCTGCCGCGCGACGGACTCTGCGTGTCGTCCCAGGTGGGCTGCGCGGTAGGCTGCGTCTTCTGCATGACCGGCAAGAGCGGCCTCCTGCGCCAGGTGGGCAGCGCCGAGATCGTCGCCCAGGTCGCCCTGGCGCGACGCATCAGGGCGGTCAAGAAGGTGGTCTTCATGGGCATGGGCGAGCCGGCACACAACCTGGACAACGTGCTGGAGGCCATCGACCTGCTGGGCACCGCCGGCGGTATCGGTCATCGCAACCTGGTGTTTTCCACCGTCGGCGATCCGCGGGTGTTCGAACGACTGCCCCAACAGACGGTCAGGCCGGCCCTGGCGCTGTCGTTGCACAGCACCAATACCGAGCGTCGGGCCCGTCTGCTGCCCAAGGCGCCTCGCTACGAACCGGGCGAGCTGATCGAACAGGGTGAAGCCTATGCCCGACTGATCGGCTATCCGATCCAGTACCAGTGGACGCTGCTCGCCGGCATCAACGACAGCCAGGACGAGATGGACGAATTGCTGCGACTGATGAAGGGCAAGTACGGCGTGCTCAACCTCATTCCCTACAACAGCCTGGAAGTGGACGACTACCAGCGCCCCGACGGCGAGCGCATCGTACAGATCGTCCGCTACCTGCACAGCCGCGGCCTGCTGACCAAGGTGCGCAATTCCGCAGGCCAGGATGTCGATGGCGGTTGTGGCCAGTTGCGCGCCCGGGCGGAGGTGCTGCGCCCCGTACGCGTCGGCGCCTGACCGATCATCCTGCGCGTGGCCCCGCCCATCAGTTGCGGCTGAACGCCAGGCCGGGCGCCCCCTCAGAGTGCACTCGCACCATTCAGAGGGAAGCTTTTCCATGCAGGATCGCATCAAACGCCACGACCCCTTCATCGCCGGTCTGAAGGAACGCCTGCCCGAAGAGCTGCGTGAATCCTTTACCGACGAGCAGCTGGAAGCCCTCAAACTGGCTTTCGGCACCCGCAGCTGGGGCAAGCACAGCGTCGATCTGCGCGGCACCGTCAAGTTCTGGCACCGCCGTTACTACTTCGTCTTCCTCGCCGGTCGCAACTACCGTCAACTCTCGCGCCTGGAGCAGGAATTGTCCCTGCTCGGCAAGGCCACGGTGCTGGCGGTGATCCTGCTGGCCTGCGGCCTCGTGGGTCTGCTGCTGCTCTATCTGCTCAAGTCCGCGCTGGGCATCGACATCTTTCCCGACTACTCCTTCGGAGTTTGGACCTGGTTCAAGGGTCTATTCGAGTAGCACGGATTCGCTCGACCCTGGCAGGGAGGCTTGCCCCTTGGGAGACCGTCCATGCCCCACCTGAATCGCCGTCAGACACTCGGCCTGCTGGCTGCCAGTGCCGCCCTGCCCCTGCTGGGCGGCTATCCGCTCCACGCCTTCGCAGCGGGCGATGAATACCTCGCCCTGGTCGAGAAGGAAGCTCCCGGCATCGGCTTCTATCGCCTGGCCGATGGCAAGCGCGTCGGCAGCCTGGAATTGCCCGAGCAACCCCATGAGATCGTCGCCGACCGCCAGGGTCGCTATGCCTATGTCGGCCAGTATGGCGTCAAGAGCTGGCAGGCGCCTGGCGAGGGCGGCCACCAGGTCAGCGTGATAGATCTCGCCGAGCGCCGCCTGGTGAGGTCCATCGACCTGTCGCCCTATCACCGCCTGCACGGCATGCGCCTGGACGACCAGGGTCGCCTCTATGTGCTCAGCGAGACCGACTCGCTGCTCATCCGCTTCGATCGCCCCGCCACCGCCGAATCGCCCAGCCAGATCGTCCCGGTCGGCGGGACCCGCAGCCACTACTTCGTACTGACCCGTGACGGCCACCGTGCCTATGTCGCGGACACCTTGAGCGGCCTGGTGATCCTGGTGGACGCGCACAATCCCGCCGTGCTGCCGGTGAAGAAATATCTCGGCCAGGCGCCGGAGGGCTGCTGCCTGAGTCCGGACGAGCGTACCTTCTATGTACTCGACCGTTTCGCCGGCATCCTCCATGCGCTGGATGCACGCGACCTGGCGCCGATCCGCCAGATCAAGCTGCGTGGCGAAGCGGTACGGGTAGCCCCCCTGCCCGATGGCCGCCTGCTGGTATCCAATCTGGCGGACAAGAGTCTTTCGCTGCTGCGGCCTGACACCCTTGCCGAGGTAGCCTATATGCCCATGGGCAGCGCGGTGCCCGGACTCAACCTCGATCCCCGCGGCGAGCGGCTGTTCGCGGCGCTGGAAGACAACCAGCTGGCGGTGGTCGATCTGCGCAACTGGCGGGAGATCCGTCGCTTCGCCACCGGCAAGGCACCGGATACCGCCGTGGTCTTCCAGGCCTGACGCGCGCCTGCACCCCGATCCGCTGCCAACCAGTCGGCGGATCCACAAGGCACGAGAATCATCCGCATTTAACAATCCGAATCATTGTGATACAAATCACCGACCTCCGGGCGCCTCTGCGCCCTTAGCTTCCGTCGGTGATAGCTTTCATGCTCGTTCCCTTTCTGATCATGCTCCGCGAAGGCATCGAAGCGGCGCTCATCGTTGGCATCATCGCCAGCTATCTGCAGCGCACCGGGCGTGGCCACTGGATGCCCGCCGTCTGGATCGGTGTGATGCTGGCCGCCGCCCTGTCCCTGTTCGTGGGCGCCGGGCTGCAACTGGCCAGCGCCGAATTCCCGCAGCGTCAGCAGGAACTGTTCGAAGCGGTAGTCGGCCTGGCGGCCACGGCCATCCTCACCTCCATGGTGTTCTGGATGCGCAAGGCAGCGCGCTCGATCAAGACCGAACTGCACGACTCCCTGGAAAACACCCTGTCCGCCTCGCGCAACCAGGTCTATGCCCTGATCGGCATGGTCTTCCTGGCGGTGGCCCGCGAGGGCCTGGAAACCGTGTTCTTCCTGCTCGCCATCTTCCAGCAGAGCGCCGGCCCCGGTGCGCCCCTGGGGGCCCTGCTGGGCCTGATCATCGCCATCGCGGTGGGCTACGGCCTCTATACCGGCGGCGTGCGACTGAACCTGGGCAAGTTCTTTCGCTTCACCGGCCTGTTCATCCTCTTCGTCGCGGCCGGCCTGTTCACCAACTCGGTCAAGGCGCTGCATGAAGCCGGCCTGTGGAATTCGCTGCAGCAGGTGCTGTTCGACTGGAGCCACGTGCTGCCCGCCGACGGCCCGGTCGGCACGGTGCTGGCCGGCATGTTCGGCTACCAGGACACCCCGACCGTGAGCACCCTCGGCGCCTATCTGCTGTTCCTGGCGGTCACCCTGCCACTGTTCTTCCGCACCCCGGCGCCGCCCCAGCGCCCTGCCATAACCTCCCCTGCCTCGCTGGAGCGCCCGTCTTGAACAACGCCAACCCCCATTCGCCGAAGCAGGGCTCCACGGCCATGCGCCTGGCGGTGGTCGGCTCCGCGACGCTATTGATCGTCGCGGCTGCCGCCTTCTATTACGCCTCGCGTTCTGCAGGCGAGCGTCACGCAACCGTGGCCGACGGCGAAATCAAGGTCGACATCCTGGCCAATCGCTGCGAGCCCAACGCCCTGGAAGTGCCGGCCGGGCCGGCGCGCTTCCGTATCGTCAACCGCTCGGACCGGGCGGTGGAGTGGGAAATTCTCGATGGCGTCCTGGTGGTCGAGGAGCGCGAGAACATCGCCCCCGGGCTAAGCCAGGTCATCAATGCCACCCTGGCCCCCGGCGACTACGCCATCACCTGCGGTCTGCTGAGCAATCCGCGGGGCACGCTGAAGGTACTCCCGACGGCCGCTTCGGAAGCCGCCAGCAAGGCGGGCCCGACCCTGACCCAGTTCGTCGGCCCGCTGTCGGAATACCGCGTCTACCTGAATCAGCAGAGTCGCCTGTTGCTGCAGGGCATCGGCACCCTGCAGCAGGCCCTGGCCGCGGGCGACCTGGAGCAGGCGCGCGCCGCCTATGCGGCTGCCCGCCTGCCCTACCAGCGCCTGGCGGCGACCGCGCAGCGCTTCGCCGAACTGGACAATCGCCTCAACGCCCGCGCCGACTACTACGAAAAGCGCGAACAGGATCCGGCCTTCGGTGGCTTCCATCGCCTCGAACAAGGCCTCTTCGCCGGCAACAGCACTCGGGACCTGGAACCGGTGGCCACCCGCCTGCAACAGGACGCCGCCGCCCTGCGCGATGCCCTGCTCGGCCAGTCGCTGCCGCCCGAGCAACTCAGCGGCAACGCCGCACGCCTGCTGCACAACCTGGCCAGCACCCGGATCTCGGGCGAGGAAGAACGCTACAGCCAGCTCGTCCTGCCCGGTTTCGCCGCCAATCTGGATGGCACCCGCAAGGTGATCGAGTTGCTGCGCCCGCTGCTCGGCAAGGGTCATCCCGAGCTGCAGCAACGCCTGGATACCCAGGCCAACGCCTTGGCCGCGGCCCTGGGCGATGTCCAGCGTCCCTACGCTTCTCTTTCCCCTGACGACCGCCAGCGCATCGCCGCCGCGGCCCGGGCCCTGGCCGACTCCCTCGACCAGGTCGCCCCGGCCCTCGGCCTGGCCGCGACCAGGACCACGCCATGAAGAAGTCCGCTCCCGATCAGCCCAATATCGACCGTCGCCGCCTGCTGGGTGGCCTCGGCGCTGCCGGCGTGGCCCTGGCCGGTGCCGGGCTCTGCCCGATGCACGCCAGGGCGGCCAGCACCGCCGAGGTGACCCGTGCCCCCGGCAGCGCCAATACCCACCAGCGCCAGGCGTTCCTTGGCCGGCACCAGAGCGGCATCGTCACCCCACGGCCGGCGGCCGGGATGGTCGTGGCCTTCGATGTGCTGGCCAGTGATCGTGAGGACCTGGAACGGCTGCTGCGTACCCTCGACGAGCGCATCCGCTTTCTCATGCAGGGCGGCCCGGTACCGGAGGTCGACCCCAGATTGCCGCCACTGGATTCCGGCATCCTCGGCCCGGTGGTGACGCCGGACAACCTCACCATTACCGTCTCGGTGGGCGAGTCGCTGTTCGATGACCGTTTCGGCCTGAGCTCGGTCAAGCCGCGCCAGCTGCAGCGCATGACCGGCTTTCCCAATGACGCCCTGGAAGCGGACTGCTGCCACGGCGATCTTTGCCTGCAGTTCTGCGCCAACACACCGGACACCAACATCCACGCCCTGCGCGACATTCTGAAGAATCTGCCCGACCTGCTGGCGATCCGCTGGAAGCAGGAAGGCAGCGTGCCAGTGCAGGATCCGCCACCCGGACAACCGGCGGAAAGCGCGCGCAACTTCCTCGGCTTTCGCGACGGCTCGGCCAACCCCGATTCCACCGACGCCCAGGCGATGGACCGGATCGTCTGGGTCCAGCCCGGCAGCGGCGAGCCCCCCTGGGCCGCCCAGGGCAGCTACCAGGCGGTGCGCATCATCCGCAATTTCGTCGAGCGCTGGGATCGCACCCCGCTGCAGGAGCAGGAAGCCATCTTCGGTCGGCGCAAGGCCAGTGGCGCCCCCATGGCCGGCGGTCACGAGACCGATGTGCCGGATTACGCCAGCGATCCCAAGGGCAAGGTCACGCCGCTAGACGCCCATATCCGCCTGGCCAATCCCCGCACCGCGGAGAGCCAGCGCAACCTGATCCTGCGCCGCCCCTTCAACTACTCCAACGGCGTGCGCAAGAACGGCCAACTCGACATGGGCCTGCTGTTCATCGCCTACCAAGCCAATCTGGAACAGGGCTTCATCGCCGTGCAGAAACGTCTGGATGGCGAACCCCTGGAGGAATACATCAAGCCCATCGGCGGCGGTTACTTCTTCGTCCTGCCGGGGATCACCGATGCCAAGGACTACCTCGGCCGCAGCCTGCTGGCCGCCGCATCGCTTTAAAACCTCGACAGGAGAAGTCGAATGAAACGCTCGTTCCTCGCCGTTGCCCTCGGTCTGGCCCTCGCCACGCCGGCCTTCGCTGCCAACTCGCCGCTGGATCTGGTCGGCCCCATCTCCGACTACAAGATCTATGTCACCGACAACCTGGCCAAGCTCACCGAGCAGACCCAGGCCTTCACCGCGGCGGTCAAGCGCGGCGACCTGGCCACCGCGCGCAAGCTCTATGCCCCGACGCGGGTCTCCTACGAGCAGGTCGAGCCCATCGCCGAACTCTTCAGCGACCTGGACGCCGCCATCGACTCCCGCGAAGACGATCACGAACAAGGGGTCAAATCCGAGGACTTCACCGGCTTCCATCGCCTGGAGCACGCCCTCTTCACCCAGAACACCACCGAAGGCCAGGGCCCCGTCGCCGACAAGCTGCTGGCAGACGTCAAGGACCTGCAGGCCCGCGTCGACGGCCTGACCTTCCCGCCGGAGAAGGTGGTGGGTGGCGCCGCGGCCCTGATGGAGGAAGTGGCGGCGACCAAGGTGTCGGGCGAGGAAGAGCGCTATAGCCACACCGACCTCTATGACTTCCAGGCCAACGTCGATGGCGCCAAGAAGATCGTCGACCTGTTCCGCCCGCAGATCGCGAAGCAGGACCAGGCCTTCGTCGCCAAGGTCGACAAGAACTTCGCCACGGTCGACAAGATCCTGGCCAAGTACAAGACCAAGGACGGCGGCTTCGAGACCTACGACAAGGTCAGCGAGCGTGATCGCAAGGCCCTGGTCGGTCCGGTCAACACCCTGGCGGAAGACCTCTCCACCCTGCGCGGCAAGCTGGGCCTGAACTAACCGCGGCTGCCAAAACCACTGCGCGTCCGCCAGGCGGGCGCGTGCAGTGCTCGGGAATCCTCATGTACCGATCGTCCACTCGTGCGCGAACCCGGTCCGGTTCCTGCGCGCCGCGCGTAGCCGCCTGACAACCGCTCGTGACGTTTGATCAACCACGGCATTCATAATGCGGTATCCGGCGCCGCCCACCCGCTTTCCGCTTATCGCCGGAATAGATTTATATATAAAGAAACATCGCTTTTAAGCATATAGACCTGCTGCTATCGTGCACGGCCTAGAAAAGTCGTCAGAGCGCCCCCTGGGTGCCCAAGACTTCGATCACGCGCAGCCGTGCGCGCCGCCTGACAGCAGGATGACCATGTACGTTTACGATCAGTACGATCAGCGGATCGTCGAAGAGCGTGTCGCCCAGTTTCGCGACCAGACCCGCCGCTTCCTGGCCGGAGAGCTGGGTGGCGAAGAATACCGCCCGCTGCGCCTGCAGAACGGTCTCTACATCCAGCGCTATGCGCCCATGCTGCGCGTCGCCGTGCCCTATGGCTTGCTGAACACCACCCAGGTGCGCAAGCTGGCGCAGATCGCCCGTGACTACGACAAGGGCTACGCCCACATCAGTACCCGGCAGAACTTCCAGTTCAACTGGCCGGAGCTGGAAGACGTCCCCGAGATCCTCGCCGAGCTGGCCACCGTGCAGATGCACGCCATCCAGACCAGCGGCAACTGCATCCGCAACACCACCACCGACCAGTTCGCCGGCGTCGCCCATGACGAACTGATCGATCCGCGCCCCTGGTGCGAGATCATCCGCCAGTGGTCGACCTTCCACCCCGAATTCGCCTTCCTGCCGCGCAAGTTCAAGATCGCCGTCAACGGCGCCGCCCTGGATCGCGCCGCCATCGAGGTGCACGACATCGGCCTGGAGGCGGTGCGCAACGAGGCCGGCGAGCTGGGCTTCCGCGTGCTGGTCGGCGGCGGCCAGGGCCGTACTCCCCACACCGGTGAATTCATCCGTGAATTCCTGCCCTGGCAGCACCTGCTCAGCTACCTGGAAGCCACCCTGCGGGTCTACAACCGCTACGGCCGCCGCGACAACAAGTTCAAGGCGCGCATCAAGATCCTGGTCAAGGCCCTGGGCGCCGACGCCTTCGCCGAAAAGGTCGAGGCCGAGTGGGCCCACCTCAAGGACGGCCCCATCACTCTGACCGACGCCGAGGTCGCGCGGGTCTCCGCCTTCTTCGTAGATCCGCCCTATGCCGAGCTGCAGGACCAGGACGCCGCCCTCGCCCGCCTGGACGCCGAGCAACCCGGTTTCGCCCGCTGGCGCCAGCGCAACACCTTCCGCCACAAGCGTCCGGGCTATGTCGCCGTGACCCTGTCGCTCAAGCCCACCGGCGTCGCGCCGGGGGACGTGACCGATCGCCAGCTGGACGCCATGGCCGAGCTGGCCGATCGCTACAGCTTCGGCGAGCTGCGCACCTCGCACCAGCAGAACGTCATCTTCGCCGACGTCCGCCAGGACCAGTTGCTGGAACTCTGGCACGCGTTGCGCGAACACGGCTTCGCCACCCCCAACATCGGCCTGCTGACGGACATGATCTGCTGCCCGGGCGGTGATTTCTGCTCCCTGGCCAACGCCAAGTCGATCCCCATCGCCGAAGCCATCCAGCGTCGTTTCGACGACCTGGACTACCTGTTCGACATCGGCGAGCTGGACCTCAACATCTCCGGCTGCATGAACGCCTGCGGTCACCACCACGTCGGCCACATCGGCATCCTCGGCGTGGACAAGAAGGGCGAGGAGTTCTACCAGGTGTCCCTAGGCGGCGACGCCGGCCGCGACGCCACCCTGGCCAAGATCCTCGGCCCCTCCTTCGCCCAGGACCAGATGCCCGAGGTGATCGGCAAGCTGATCAACGTCTACGTCGAGCAACGCACCGAAGACGAGCGCTTCATTGACACCTACCGCCGTATCGGTATCGACCCCTTCAAGGAGCGCGTCTATGCAAAGAATCATTAAGGGCGACCAGCTGGTCACCGACAACTGGCACCTGCTGCCCAAGGACGTCGCCCTGGTAGACGTCCCCAACAGCGACGACGTGATCATCCCGGCCGCCCTGTGGCTGGAGCACGGCCATGCCCTCACCTGCCGCGACGGCAAACTGGGCATCTGGCTGGACAGCGACGAAGAGCCGGAGAGCATTGCCGGCGACCTCGCGCATTTCGATCTGATCGCCATCAACTTCCCGGCCTTCGTGGACGGTCGCGGCTACTCCTATGCCCGGCTGCTGCGCGAACGCTTCGGCTGGACCGGCGAGCTGCGCGCCATCGGCGATGTGCTGCAGGATCAGTTGTTCTTTCTCAAGCGCTGCGGCTTCGATGCCTATGTGGTCCGCGCCGACCGCGATCCGGAAGCGGCCATGGCCGGTCTGCGCGATTTCAGCGTGACCTACCAGGGCGCGGTAGACCAAGCGGAGCCGCTGTTCCGCCGTCGCCAGGCCTGAGCGCCGCGAACGCAAAAGAAAACCCGCCGCGGCGGGTTTTCTTTTGTCCGGCCTTCGCTCAACCGAGATCGACCACCACGCGTCCCACCATCTTGCCCGCCAGGATCTGGCTGATGGTGTCGGGCAGCTCGGCAAGGCCGACCTCGCGGGTCAGGCTGTCCAGGTCGTCCAGCTTCCACTGCACCGAGAGTTTGTCCCAGAGCGCTGCCTTGGCCATCAATGGCAACTCGACGGAATCCACGCCCAGCAGATTCACCCCGCGCAGGATGAAGGGAAAGACCCCGGCGGCGAAGGTGGTGCCGGCGGTCATGCCGCAGCAGGCCACGCTGCCGCCGTATTCCAGCGACTTGATGACATTGAAGAGGATGTCGCCACCGACGGTATCCACCGCCCCGGCCCACTGCTGGTCCAGCAGCGGCTTGCCGACGCCATCGGCCAGGGTGGCACGGTCGAGGATCTGCCGGGCACCCAGGCGATGCAGCCACTCCGCGCGCTCCAGCTTGGCGGTGGAGGCGGCCACGTGGTAGCCCAGGCGTGCCAGCAGCTTGACCGCCAGACTGCCTACGCCACCACTGGCCCCGGTGACCAGCACGGTGCCGGCCTCCGGGGTCAGGCCCATCTGTTCGAGTTTCTCGACGCACAGCGCCGCGGTGAGACCCGCGGTGCCCAGCACCATGGCCTCACGCAGGCCGAGATTGTCCGGGCGACGGATCACCCAGGCGGCCGGCACCCGGATGTACTGGCCGAAGCCGCCCGGCGTGCTCATGCCCAGGTCATAGCCCGTGACCAGGACCTCATCGCCCACGGCGAATTCGCCGGCACTGGAGTGTTCCACCACGCCGGCCGCGTCGATGCCCGGGGTGTGGGGATAGCGTCGGGTCACGCCGCGGTTGCCGATGGCCGACAGGGCGTCCTTGTAGTTGAGCGAGGAATAGCGCACCCGAATCAGCACCTCGCCCGCGGGCAGGTCGTCCAGGCTGCGCGTCACCACCTCTTGCCGGAAAGCACCATGGGCCCCTTCGGTCACCCAGAGCGCCTGAAAATTGCTCATCGCAGAACCTCCGTTGGAGTCTTGTTATCGGCCGCCAGTCCTTTGGACCTCAGCGCCAGCGGGTCGACTCGGCCAGGCGCTCCCACCAGGTGCTCACCAGACGATCGATGCCGAGGCTCGCGGCCATGCCCAGGCGTTCGGGCAGCGATTTCTTCTCGACGAAGCGCAGCGAAAAGACTTCGACCACCTGGGCTCGTTCGGCCAGGTATTCGTCGCTGGTACGCAGCTCGTCCACCAGCTGCTTGCCCAGCGCGGCCTGGCCGAGCCAGACCTCGCCGGTGGCGACCTCGTCGATATTGAGCTGCGGCCGGTAGTGGGCAACGAAATTCTTGAACAGCACATGGGTGGTATCCAGATCGTGCTGGAATTTTTCCTTGCCCTTCTCATCGTTCTCGCCGAACACCGTGACGGTGCGCTTGTACTGGCCGGCGGTGAAGACCTCGAAGTCCACGTCATGCTTCTTCAGCAGGCGGTGGACGTTGGGCAACTGGGCAACCACACCGATGGAGCCGAGGATGGCGAAGGGCGCGCAGAGGATACGGTCGCCGATGCAGGCCATCATGTAGCCGCCACTGGCGGCCACCTTGTCGACGCAGATGGTCAGAGGAATTCCCGCCTGGCGGATGCGCGCCAGCTGCGAGGCGGCCAGGCCATAGCTGTGCACCAGGCCACCGCCGCTTTCCAGCCGCACCACCACCTCGTCCTTGGGCGTCGCCAGGGTCAGGACAGCGGTGATCTCGTTGCGCAGGTGTTCGTTGGCCGTGGCCTTGATGTCGCCATGGAAATCGAGCACATAGACCCGCGACTTGCCGGTCTCGCTCTTACGCTTGCTCTTCTCGGCCTTGGTCTCGCGCTTGCGCAGGGCCTTGAAGGCCTCCTTGCCCAGAACGCTCTGCTGCAATCTCAGCCGCAGATCGCGATAGAAGTCGTTGAGCTTCTGCACCTGCAACTGGCCAGCGGAACTGCGCCGGTTGCGGCCGCGGACGGCGGCGGTGAACAGCAGCACGGCGATGATGGCAACCACCACGGTGACGGTTTTGGCCAGGAAACTGGCATAGTCGGCAAGAAACTCCACGGACTCTCCTAGGATGGCGGCAGCAGTGCCCTGCCCAGCATACCGAGTCGCCCGACCGATAGAAACTCGGCGACTCCCGGCGGTCTTCCGGCACCGGCTAGCCATTGGCCGCGATCAGGCCGTGCGCGCGCCCCAGGCTTTCAAACAAGCGTATGAATATCCGTTGACAGGTCTCCTGTCGCCCCCTACCCTCGGTCGAGTGCCCTGCCCCTCCCGCTGGAGTGGGCCTCATCGAAAAAGACCACAAGGACCCTCGCCATGAGCGCAGCCGAAGCCATCGCCACCCTGAAGAGCAAGTTCGACCCCTCCGCCGCGGCCGGCCTGGATCTCACCTATCAATTCGACGTCGAGGGCGGTGACAACTACTACGTGGTCGTCAAGGACGGCACCTGCGACGTCCAGCAAGGCGACGCCGCCGACCCGGATTGCACCCTGATCATGGACCAGGACACCCTGGCCGGCATCGTCAACGGCGAAACCGACGGCATGCAGGCCTTCATGTCGGGCAAGCTGCGTGTCGAAGGCAACATGATGCTGAGCATGAAGCTGGGCGAACTCTTCCCCAACTAAGCGCCAGTCGTGAAAAAGCCGGGCAATCGCCCGGCTTTTTTGTGCCCGGGATCAAGGCCGCCGCGGCGGCGCCGGCGGGGTGAGATTGCCATCCCAGCCACCGCCGAGCGCAGCGATCAGCTGGACGCTGGCACTGAGGCGGCTGCCCAGCAGGGTCAGGTTGGTGCGCTCGTTGCTGAGCGCGGTGGTCTGCAGGGTGACCACGTCGAGATAGCCGATCAGCCCGGCCTGGTACTGGTTCTCGGCCAGTTGCAGGGCGCGGCGCGCGGCATCCAGGGCCTCCTGGCGCACGCCGGCTTCGTCGCCGTAGGTGCGCAGCTGCACCAGATAGTCCTCCACCTCGCGGAAGCCGGCGAGCACGGTCTGGCGATAGCCGGCGACGCTGGCATCGTAGCTGGCTTCGGCGGACTCCACCTGGGCCCGGCGCAGGCCACCATCGAACAGCGACAGGGCAAAGGATGGCCCGATCGACCAGAAGCGATTCGGCGTGCTGATCAGATTGCCCCACTGGCTGGCGCTGTAGCCGCCGCTGGCACTCAGGGTCAGGTCGGGATAATAGGCGGCTTCGGCGACGCCGATGGCGGCATTGGCGGCCATGACCTGGCGCTCGGCCTGGGCGATGTCTGGACGCCGTTCGAGCAGCGTCGAGGGCACGGCGCTCGGCAGCGGCGGCAACTCGGGAATCGTCTTGACCGCGGCCAGCTGGAAATTGGCCGGGACTTCGCCGACCAGCACCGCTATGGCGTTTTCCAGCTGGGCACGCTGGTACCTGAGATCGATGGCGTCGGCCTGGGTGCTCTTCAGCTGGGTGGTCGCCTGGGCCACGTCCGCCGGCGTGACGATGCCGGCGCGGTACTGGTTCTGGGTCAGGCGCAGGGAACGCTCGTAGGTGGCCACGGTGGCGTCGAGCAGCCGCTGCTGGGCATCCAGCACCCGCACCTGCAGGTAGTTGGTCGCCAGTTGCGTCTGCAGACTGAGACGGGTGGCTGCCAGCTCCGCGGCGCTGGCCTGGGCGGACGCCCGATCCGCCTCCACCTGGCGCCTTACGCGCCCCCAGAGATCCAGCTCCCAGCTCACCCCCAGGCTAGCGTCGTAGGCATTGCTGATGGTGCTTGTGCCACCGCTGCTGAAGGTGCTGCTGGTGCCATTGGAGTTGCGGATGACGGTGTTGCTACCCGAACCACCGCCGCGCCCGGAGCGGGTGGCGCCCAGGCTGCTGGACAGGGTCGGGAACAACGAGGCCCGCGCCTGGCTGACCAGGGCCAGGGATTGCCGATAGGTCGCCTCGGCCTGGGCCAGGCTCTGGTTGCGCTGGTTCAGCTGGACCATCAGGCGATCCAGGGTCGGATCATCATAGCGACGCCACCAGTCGTCACGGACCTCCAGATCCTTGGGCGCCGCCGCCTGCCAGCCTTCGGCGTGGCGGTAGGCGACCGGCACCGGGGTGGCGGGCCGCTGGTAATCCGGGCCCAGGGTACAGCCGGCCAGCAGCAGAGCCAGGGTCAGCGTCGGCAGGCGCAGGATTGGGGTCATAGCGGCGTATCCAGGGCAGCGTCGGTACGGATGCCGCGCCAGCGATTGACGCGGCGGCGCAGGCGTTCGAAATAGAGATAGACCACCGGGGTGGTGTAGAGCGTGAGGATCTGGCTCAAGACCAGGCCCCCGACGATCACCAGGCCCAGTGGCTGGCGCATCTCCGCGCCTTCGGTATTGCCGATCAGCAGCGGCACGGCGCCAAGGATGGCGGCCATGGTGGTCATCAGGATGGGCCTCAGGCGCAGTAGACAGGCCTGGCGAATGCCCTCCTCGGGCGTCAGTCCCTGCTGGCGCTCCAGCTGCAGGGCCAGATCCACCATCATGATGGCGTTCTTCTTCACCACCCCGATCAGCAGGAACAGGCCGAGCATGGAAATCAGGCTGAACTGGCCACCGGTGAGCTGGATGGCCAGCAAGGCCCCTACCCCGGCCGACGGCAGCGTCGAGAGGATGGTCAGGGGATGCACGTAGCTCTCGTAGAGCACGCCCAGGACGATATAGACCAGCACCAGGGCGCCGAGAATCATCAGCGGTTGCCCTGACACCGTGCTGGCGAAGATGTTGGCGGATCCACCCAGGCGACCCTGGACATCGGTCGGCAAGCCGATGGCCGCCACCGCGCGCTGCACCGCCCGGGTCGCCTGTTCCAGGCTGACGTCCGGCGCCAGGTCGAAGTTGATGCTCTCCGAGGCGAACTGGCCATCGTGGGTAACCCGGTCCTCGGCGAGGCTGTTGGTGTAGTAGGCGAAGGCCGACAGCGGGACCTGAGCGCCGCTGGCGGTGATGACGCGCACCTGCTCGAGCACGGTCGGGTCCTGGGCATAGCGCGGATTGATCTCCATCACCACCTTGTACTGGTTGAGCGGCTCATAGATGGTCGAGATCTGCCGCTGAGCGAAGGAGTTGTTGAGCACCGCGGCGACCGTCTCCATGTCAACGCCGAGGCGCTTGGCCTTCTCGCGGTCGATCTGCAGGGTGATCTGCTGAGTGCTGCCCTCGCGTCCGTCCACCGCGGTCAGCTCCGGCAGCGCCTTGAGTGCGGCCAGCACCTTGGGTTGCCAGGTTTCCAGCAGCCCGACGTCGCCCGAGAGCAGGTTGTACTCATAGGACGAGGTGCTCTGCTGGCGCCCACCGAATCTCAGGTCCTGGTCGGCCATGAGGAACAGCTGGGCGCCCGGCACCTTGGGAGCATTGGCGCGGATGCGCTCGATGACCTTTTGCGCATCCAGCTTGCGCTCGGCAATGGGCTTGAGGCGAATCAGCATCACCGCATTGTTCACCCCGCTACCGGAGCCGGAGCTGCCGACGAAGCCGGAGGCGCTGGCCACCGCCGGATCGGCCAGCAACGACTTGCGCAGGATCTCGATCTTCGGCTGCATGACCTGGAACGACAGGGCATTGTCGCCACGGATGAAACCGATCAGCTGCCCGGTATCCTGCTGGGGCATGAAGGTCTTGGGTACCACGACATAGAGCAGCACGTTGAGCGCTATGGTGGCGATCAGGCTCAGCAGCGTCAGCCGGCGGTGGCGCAATGCCCAGCCGAGGGTCCGGTCGTAGCCGGCCACCAGGCGGCGATGGGCACGCTCGCTGAAGCGCTGCAACCGGCTCTCGTTGGCGGGATCATGGGGCCTTAGCCAGCGGGCGCAGAGCATGGGCGTCAGCGTCAGGGACACGACCAGAGAGACCAGGATGGCGGCGGCCAGGGTCAGGGAGAATTCGCGGAACAGTTTCTCGACGATACCGCCGATGAAGAGGATGGCCACGAAAACGGCCACCAGCGAGACGTTCATCGACAGCAGGGTGAAGCCCACCTCGCGGGTGCCCTGGTAGGCGGCCTTGAGCGGCGCCATGCCGTTGTCGATGTGCCGGGCGATGTTTTCCAGCACCACGATGGCATCGTCCACCACCAGCCCCGCCGCCAGGATCAAGGCCATCAGCGAGAGGGTATTGAGCGAGAAGCCGAGCAGGTACATGACGGCGAAGGTGCCCACCAGGGAGATCGGTACCGCCAGGGCCGGGATCACCGCGCTGCGCAGCCGGCCGAGGAACAGCCAGACCACGCCGATCACCAGGAAGACGGCGATCACCAGGGTCAGCTCCGCCTCGTGGAGGGTGGCCTTGATCACCCCCGACCGGTCCATGGCCACTTCCAGGCGGGCACTGGCCGGCACGATGGCTTCCAGTGCCGGCAGGCGCGCCTTGAGCGCGGCGATGGTCTCGATGATGTTGGCGTTGGCCTGCCGGTTGACCACCAGCAGCACGGCGCTCTGGTCGTTGTAGAAACCGGCGTTGTAGCGGTCTTCCACGGCATCGCTGACCTTGGCGACATCGCGCAGGCGCAACGTCGCGCCATCCTGGTAACGGATGATCAGGGGCGCATAGTCGGCGGCCTTGAACAACTGGTCGTTGGCCTGGATCTGCCAGTTGTGTTCGTCATTGGCCACCGCGCCCTTGGGGCGGCGCTGGTTGGCGCTGTTGATGGCGGTGCGGACGTCGTCCAGCGCCAGCCCGTAATGCTCCAGCTGGCGCGGTTCCAGCTCGACGCGCACCGCCGGCAGGGAGCTGCCACCGATCTGCACTTCGCCCACGCCGCTGACCTGGGACAGGCTCTGGGCCAGCACCGTGGACGCCAGGTCGTAGAGCTCGCCCTTGCTCAAGGTCTTGGAGGTCAGCGAAAACACCATGATGGGTGCCTGGGACGGATTGACCTTGCGATAGCGCGGCATCTGGCGCATGCCGCTCGGTAGCAGGTTGCGCGAGGCGTTGATGGCCGCCTGCACCTCGCGGGCAGCGGTGTTGACGTTCTTGTCCAGATCGAACTGGATGATGATCTGCGTCGAGCCCTGGCTGCTGCGACTGGTCATGGAGCTGATGCCGGCGATGGTGCCCAGGGAACGCTCCAGCGGCGTGGCGACGCTGGAGGCCATCACCTGGGGACTGGCGCCGGACAGGGTCGCCGAGACCGTGATGGTCGGAAAGTCCATCTGCGGCAGGGGCGCCACCGGCAACAGCCGGAAGGCGATGGCGCCCAGCAGCAGCAACGCCAGGCTCAGCAGCAGGGTCGCGACCGGCCGGGCGATGAAGGGCGCCGAGAGATTCACCTCAGACCGCCCTGCGTCGACCCAGGCGCTCGCCCAGGCTGTCGAAGGCCAGGTAGATCACCGGGGTGGTGAACAGCGTCAGCACCTGGCTCACCAGCAGGCCGCCGACCATCACCAGGCCCAGCGGCTGGCGCAACTCGGCGCCGGCGCCGGTGGCCAGCATCAGCGGCACCGCGCCGAACAGCGCCGCCAGGGTGGTCATGAGGATCGGCCGGAATCTCAGCAGCGCCGCCTGGTAGATGGCCTCCTCCGGCTGCAGTCCCTGGTGGCGTTCGGCATCGAGGGCGAAGTCGATCATCATGATGGCGTTCTTCTTGACGATGCCTATCAGCAGGATGATGCCGATCACCGCGATCAGGCCGAGGTCATTGCCGGTGAGCAGCAGCGCCAGCAGCGCGCCGATGGCCGCCGAGGGCAGCGTCGAGAGGATGGTCAGCGGGTGGATGAAGCTCTCATAGAGCACGCCCAGGACGATATACATCACCACCACCGCCGCCAGGATCAGCAGCAGGGTACTGGACAGCGAAGCCTGGAAGGCCGCTGCCGCGCCCTGGTAGTGGGTATTGATGCCCACCGGCAGGCCGATCTCCTGCTTGGCCGCGTCGATGGCCGCCACCGCGGCGCCTAGGGAAACGCCATTGGCCAGGTTGAACGACAGGGTCACCGCCGGGAACTGGCTCAGGTGGTTGATCACCAGCCGGGTCGGCCGCTGCTCCATCTTCACCAGGCTGGACAGCCGCACCGGGGCGCGACTGGTGTCCGTGGTGGTCTCGGTGGTGCTGGCGGTGCCGGTGCCACTGCTGCCGCTGCTGGACGAGGAGCCACTGCCCGCCTTGACCCAGACCTGGCTGAGGGCATCCGGTCCCAGGCTGTCGGCGGCGGCGCTGGCCAGCACCACCCGGTACTGGTTGGCCTGGGTATAGATGGTCGAGATCTGCCGCTGACCGAGGGCGTCATAGAGGGCGTCGGTAATGGCCGAGACCTGCACGCCGAGGCGGGCCGCGGCGTCGCGATCGATGGTCAGGTACAGCTGCAGCCCCTTGTTCTGCAGGTCGCTGGTGACATCGGTGAGTTCCGGGCGCTCGTGCAATGTCTCGATCAGGCGCGGCACCCAGGTGTCGAGCAGGCTGGCATCGGGCGAGTCCAGGCTCAGCTGGTACTGGGTCCGGCTGACCCGGTCCTCGACGCTGAGGTCCTGCACCGGCTGCATGTAGAGGGTGATGCCCACCACCTTGGCGACCGCGGGCCGCAGCCGGTCGATGACCTCCTGGGCGGTGACGTCGCGCTCGCCCTGCGGCTTGAGATTGATCTGCATGCGACCGCTGTTGAGGGTGACGTTGTCACCGTCGACGCCGATATAGGAAGACAGACTGGCCACCGCCGGGTCTTGCAGTACCACCTCGGCCAGCGCCTGCTGGCGCTCGCTCATGCCGCGGAAGGAGATCGACTGGGGCGCCTCGGTGATGCCCTGGATGGAGCCGGTGTCCTGGGCCGGAAAGAAGCCCTTGGGCACCAGCAGGTAGAGCACGGCGGTGAGCACGAAGGTCGCCACCGCCAGCAGCAGCATCAGCGCCCGGTTGGCCAGCGACCAGCGCAGCGCCCGGCCATAGCCGGCGATCAGCCGCTCCAGCCAGACCAGCCGGTGCTCGCCGGCCTCCTCGCGCTTGAGCAGCCGCGCGCACATCATCGGTGTGAGCGTCAGCGAGATCACCAGGGAGATGAGAATCGCCACCGCCAGGGTGATGGCGAATTCGCGGAACAGTCGGCCCACCACGTCCTGCATGAACAGCAGCGGGATGAGCACCGCGATCAGCGAAACGGTCAGGGACACCAGGGTGAAGCCGATCTGCCGGGCCCCCTTGAGCGCGGCCTCCAGCGGACTGGCGCCCTCCTCCAGATGCCGCGAGATATTTTCCAGCATGACGATGGCATCGTCGACGACGAAGCCGGTGGCGATGGTCAGGGCCATCAGCGACAGGTTGTTCAGCGAGAAACCGGCCAGGTACATGGCGCCGAAGGTGCCAATCAGCGACAGCGGCACCGTGACCGAGGGAATCAGGGTGGCGCTGAACCGGCGCAGGAAGACGAAGGTGACCATCACCACCAGCCCTACCGCCAGCAGCATCTCGTGCTGGACGTCGGTGACGGCGGCGCGGATGGTCTCGGTACGGTCACTGAGCACGGCGATGTCGAGACCGGCCGGCAGGCTTTCCCTGAGGCTGGGCAAGAGCGCCTGGATGCGGTCGACGGTCTGGATGACATTGGCGCCAGGCTGGCGCTGGACGTTGACCAGGATGGCACCGCTGCGATTGGCCCAGGCGGCCAGGCGGTCGTTTTCCGCGCCCTGGGCGATGGTGGCCACATCCCCCAGACGCAGGGCGCCGTTGTCGGCGTAGTTGAGGATCAGGTCGCCATAGGCCTTGGGATCGCGCAGCTGGTCGTTGGCGTCCAGGGTGGCGACCCGGGTGGGGCCGTCGAAGCTGCCCTTGGGCTGGTTGGTGTTCTCGCTGGTGACCAGGCTGCGCACGTCGGCCAGGGTCAGGTTATGGGCCGCGAGCTTGTCCGGATCGACCTGGATGCGCACCGCCGGGCGCTGGCCGCCGGCGAGGCTGACCATCCCGACCCCGGTCACCTGGGCGAGCTTCTGCGCCATGCGGGTGTCAACCAGGTCGTAGAGTGTGGGCAGCGGCAGCGTCCTGGAGCTGATCGCCAGGGTGACGATGGGCGTATCGGCCGGATTGACCTTGTTGTACACCGGTGGCGCCGGCAGATCGTTGGGCAGCAGGTTGTTGGCCGCGTTGATCGCGGCCTGGACTTCCTGCTCGGCGACCGAAAGGTCCAGTTCCAGGTTGAATCTGAGAGTGATGACCGAGGCACCACCGGAGCTGGTCGAGGCCATCTGCGACAGGCCCGGCATCTGGCCGAACTGGCGCTCCAGCGGCGCGGTGACGGCGCTGGTCATGACATCGGGACTGGCGCCGGGATAGAGGGTGAGCACGCGGATGGTGGGATAGTCCACCTGCGGCAAGGCCGCGACCGGCAGCAGCCGATAGGCCAGCAGGCCGGCGATGAGCAGGGCCACCATCAACAGGGTGGTGGCGACCGGGCGCAGGATGAAGGGGCGCGAGATATCCATCGCGGCCGATCAGCCCTGAGTCTTGCCGGGCTTGCGTACCGCCGGCTTGGCCGGTTCGCTGGGCGCCGCCGAAGCCCCGGTGACCACTTCCACCTCGTTGCCCTCGCGCAGCCGATCGGTGCCTTCGGTCACCACGCGGTCGCCAGCGGCCAGGCCTTCGGTGACCACGGTCAGGCTGCCGTCATCCGGACCCAGCTTGAGGCTGCGGACCTGAATCTTGTTGTCGGGCCCCACCACATAGGCGAAGGTGCCATTGGAGCCGAACTGGATGGCCGCCGAAGGCACCACCAGCGCCTGATCCAGCACCTGCTCGCGCACCCGGACGGTCACGAACTGATTGGGGAACAGCGCCTCGTCGCCGTTGGCGAAGCGGGCGCGGAACTTGAGGGTGCCGGTGGCGGTGTCGATCTGGTTGTCGAAGCTCTGCAGGGTGCCATCGGCGACCTTGCGCGAGCCACCGCGATCCCAGGCTTCGACCGCCAGGGTCTGGCCGGCGCGGGCGCGCTTGAGCAGTTCGCCGAGCTGGCTTTCCGGCAGGGTGAAGACCACCGAGATCGGCTGGGTCTGGGTGATCACGGCCACCACGGTGCTGTCGTTGGCGGACAGCAGGTTGCCGCCGTCGAGCTGACGCAGGCCGACGCGGCCGGCGATAGGCGCCTTGATCTGGGTGAAGGCCAGATTCAGCTTGGCATCGGCCACCGCCGCCTGACTGTTCTTGAGGGTACCGCGATACTGGTTGACCAGGGCTTCCTGGGTATCCAGCGTCTGCTTGGCGATGCTGTCTTCCCGGAACAGACCCTGGTAGCGCTTGAGGTCCAGCTCGGCGTTGCGCAGCTGCGCCTGATTCTGCTGCAGGGTGCCTTCGGCTTGCTGCAGCGCCACCTGATAGGGTCGTGGATCTATGGTGGCCAGCAACTCGCCGGCCTTGACCTTCTGGCCTTCCTCGAAGGCGACGCGTACCAGCTCACCGGCAACCCGGGTGCGGACATTCACCGTATTGAGCGCGGTCACCGTGCCGATCGACCTGCGCACGATGGGAAAGCTGCGCTGTTCGACCGCCACCACGCGCACTGGGGTCGGCCCGGTCATGCCAAAGGGGGAGCGCACGCCCTTGCCAGCGGCGGCCTCGTTCTTCTGTCCGTGCTGGTGATACCAGTACCAGCCACCAGCGGCCGCCAGCAAGACGAGGACGAGCAGCCAGACGAGTCGGCGACGGGGGGAAGAGCGGAGCGAAGAGTCGACCATCGGAGAATACGTGCACGCTGGGGAAGGCGGAAGATAAGCAGTAGCGAGACGGCTAACCAGCGCCTTTACTGCGATTTTACCTAAAGCAAAACGGGCAGACACAAAAGGCGCCTGCCCGCTTCGAAGCGCCCACCGCGCTGGGCGGTGGGTTGTCGGCGATCAGCCGAGGACGGCGAGTGCGGCCGCGTAGTCCGGCTCCTGGCCGATCTCGGGCACCAGCTCGCTGTGCAGCACCTTGTCCTGCTCGTCCAGCACGACCACGGCGCGGGCCGCCAGGCCTTGCAGCGGACCGCTGGCCAGGGCGACGCCATAGTCCTGCAGGAATTCGGCACCACGCAGGGTGGAGAGGTTCATCACCTTCTCCAGGCCTTCCGCACCGCAGAAACGCTTCTGGGCGAACGGCAGGTCGGCGGAGATGCACAGCACCAGGGTGTTATCCAGCTTGTCGACTTCGGTGTTGAACTTGCGTACCGAGGCCGCGCAGGTCGGGGTATCGACGCTGGGGAAAATGTTGAGCACCTTGCGCTTGCCGGCGAGGCTGGCCAGGGTGATGTCCTGCAGATCGCCATTGACCAGGCTGAACGCCGGGGCCTGCTGACCAGGCTGCGGCAGGTTGCCCTGCACCTCGACCGGGTTGCCACGCAAATTGACGGTTGCCATGAACGGCTCCTTTCTCATGAGACGGGACAGGGAGTAAACACGTTTTCCGCAAGCGATCAAAGCGTTACGCACCCCTGCTTCAAAAATCGCGGCGATAGAAGAAATCCAGGGAATTGGCCAGCCCGCTGGCGATCTCGAGATAGAGCCGGCGGGTGAGCTGGTAGCGCAGGGCCACGGTGTTCGCCGAAGCGAATACCCCGACCCCATAGCGCACCGACAATCTGTCGGTGAGATTGCCCGAGGCCACCACACTGGTCTTGTCCCCCGAACCCGCCGTATCCAGCTGGAAGTTCTGAATGCCCAACCGCTGCGCCAGGGCGCCCGCGGTGCCGGAACTGCCAGCCAGGCCCAGGGCCAGCGCCGCCTGGCCGAGCACGTTGTTGTCGCCTTCGCTGCCGCTGGACAGCGGGCGACCCAGTACCAGGTAGGCCAGCGCCTGCTCCTGGCTCATGCTCGGCTCGGAAAACACCTCGATGCGCGGCTGCTGGGCAAAGCCCGAGAGCCGCAGGCCCGCGGTGACATTCTGCTCCTGCACCACCCGCACGGCCTCCACGTCGATATAGGGCTGGGCGATGGGGCCCTGGAAGAACAGTCGGGCGCGTCTCATGGTCAGGCGCTGACCATAGGCGTTGTAGCGTCCGTTGCGCAGATTCAGCTCGCCGCGGGTGTCGAGATTGTCGCCGATATGCACCTTGCCGACGATTTCGGCGGACAGGCCGAAGGCATCGAAGGTGAGCTTGTCGGAACCGACCAGCACATCGACGTCCATGGCGATCTGCATCGGCTGCTGCCTGGCCGGCGCCTCCTGGCCGACGATAACGGCATCGTCCGACACCTTGACCGTGGACGGCGGCAGCTGCTGGACCCGGATGCGCCCGCGCGGCACCCGCACCTCGCCGGCCAGGGCCAGACGACCGTCCTTCATCAGGATCTTGAGATTGGGCGCCACTTCCAGCTGGGCATAGGGTTCGACGTTGACCGGCAGCTTGTCGCCGGTGACCGCCACGTTGACGTCCAGGCCATTGGCCCAGCCGACGCTGCCCTGGATCTGGCCACGCCCCTGGGTCCCGCTGCGCCAGCCGCCGTCGAGCACGGCGCTATCGCCCTGGATGCGGGCGGTCAGGCCGAGATCCTGCAGGCGCGTCGGTACGCTGCCACCGCCGATGTCGCCGCCGCTGAGCTGGATCTGGCCATTAACGCGCGGTTGCAGCAGCGTCCCTCCCAGCTCGCCCGCGCCATTGATCTTGCCTTCGAGGTGCTCGATGCCTTCGACAAAGGCCTTGCCCAGAGCCAGATTCAGGCCCTGCAACTGGAAGCGACCGGCCAGCGCCTGGCTCGGATCATGGGGATCCAGCCGGGCCTGGACGTCGAGCCGGCCAAGATCGGCACTGGTCAGACGCACCTGGGTGTCGACCTGCTGCGGTTTCAGGGCGCTGGTAACGTCCAGGCTGTCGTAGCTGAAGGTCTGCCACTGACCGGCAGCGTCACGCAGCCTGAGGCTGCCCCGCCCGGCCTGCAGCCGGATTTCGCCATCGGGTCCGGCCTTGGGCAGGCGCAGATCGACATCGCCGTCGAGGGTGCCCTGCCAGGCCAGCTCCGGCGGCAGCAGCGGTTGCAGACTGGCGAGCGGGAAGGCGCGCAGGTGCCAGGCGAGACGGGTATCGGGCAGCAGTTGCTGATCGTCGCCACAGATGCTGGCCGCGCCGGAGCGCCAGCAGTGGCGACCCAGCTCCAGACGACCACTGTTCAGACGCTCGATGCGGGCCGGGGTCTGCAGGGTCCAGTTCTGGCCGCTGGCCGCGACCGATCCACGAGACAGCTGCCCCTTCCAGTCCCCGTTGTCGGCCAGCGTGCCACCGGCTGCGAGCATCAGGTTCAGTTGCGACCCCTTGAGCGAGAGATCCGCCTGCTGCTGACGGCGATCCCCCTGCCCCTGCAGGCGCAGGACCCCGAAATCGCGACCGGCGGCCTGCAGCCCCTGGGCGGTCAGATCCAGCGTGCCGCGTTGGCGATCATCCAGGGTGGCGGCCAGCGCGAGGCTGCTGATGTGGTTGTCGGCATAGGCCAGCTGGCGACCGTCGAGGCGCAACTGGCCGGCAGGCGCCTTGAGGGTCCCGGCCACGTCCAGGCGGCCCTGGGCGCTTCCGGAAAGATCGGGCCAGAGCTGGGCCAGGCGGCGCAGGTCCAGCTGGAGCTGACCTTGCAGACGCTGGTCGAGGGCGCCCTGCCCCCGAATCCGGTTGTCGCCCAGGCGGATGTCGAGCTCGGATACCTGCCATTGCTCGCCAGCGCCCCTGGCCTTGGCCGCCAGCACGGCCGGCTGGTTGCGCAGTCGACCCTTGAGGTCCAGATCGGCATCCAGCTGCAGGCGACCATCCTTGAAGGCGCCCGAACTGCGCAGCGGACCGCCCAGGCTGCCGGGTAGCTGGGCCACCCAGAAGGCCGGATCGAGGCGGCTCAGGTCCAGCGCCACCTGCCAGCTGACGCCGTCGGTGAAGCCCAGATTGACCTTGCCCTGCGCCCGCCCCTCGCCGGCCTGGAGATCCAGGGACGGCAGATTGAGCTGGGTGGTGTCGCCACTGAAGGGGGCGGCCAGGGTAAAGGCGCCGGCCGGGCCGGTGGCGGCGGCCTTGAGATTGCCCAGGTAGGCGCCATCCCGATAGGCCACTTCGCCTTGCAGACGCTGCAGGCTCACCGGGGGCTCCGCCATGGGATACAGCCGCCGCCAGGGGAAGTCGCGCCAGTCCAGCGTGGCATCGGCGGCCAATCCCTCGTGCCAGTCGACCTGTCCGGCCAGCACCACCCGTTGTTCGGGCGTGGCCTGCAGGCGCAGGGCGGCGATTCGCGCGCCCCGGGCATCGACGCGGCCATCCAGATTCAGCTCCACCGGACCGCCCTCGCCCGGCAACCGGGCCTGGCCGACCAGGGCGTAGCCCCCGGCCAGGTCGCCCCGTGCGGTCAGCTTGAGATCGTTCAGTCGCAGGGTATCGGGCAGGCTGGCGGCCGCCTTGAAGCCATCGGCCACCAGTTGCAGGTCGGCCGGGACGTTTTCCACCAGCGGTTGCACCGTGCCGCTCAGGCGTCCGGGCAGATAACCGCTGCTGTCGGCCTCCAGCTGCAAGGTCTTCTGCAATTCACCGTCCAGCTTGAGCGCCAGCGACCAGGGCGCGGCCTCCGGCGCGGGCAGACCCAGGGTGCCCTGCAACTGCAGTGGCCAGGCGCCACTCGGTTGCAGCCGGCCGTGGGTATCCAGGGTGATGCCGTGGGCCACGCCGGCCAGCCGCTCGATGGCGATGCCATCAGCCTGCCAGCGCGCCTGGAGCGCCAGGTCGCGAGCCTGTTCGGCGCCGTTGTAGCGGATCTCGCCGATTCGCACCTCGCCCAGCTGCACCCCCAACGGCAAGCCGAGGCTGGGCAACTGGATGGGCCCACTCTGCTCGGGCGCAGGCTCGGGACTGGGCGCCTGGTCGATGGCGATACGCGAAGCGGTTAGGGTGTCGATGCACAGCTGCAACCGGAGCAGGCAACCGGGCCGCCAGGCGAACTCGGGCGCCTCGACCGTCACCCGGGTAGCACCACCGTCCCAGACCAGCTGCCGGGCTTGCCAGTGGCCACCGAGGCGGCCCTTGAAATCAACCAGGGTTAGCCCCGGGACCCGTTCCAGCAGCAGACGGCTGACGCTGTCGTTGCCCAGTACCAGAGCCAGCAGCAGGATCAGCCCACCGAGCAGGGTCGCCAGCACGCCAAGGATGACACCACCTACCGACTTCACAGCTCAGGTCCTATGGAAAAGTGCAGGCGGATGCCGCCGGGTTCGTCGAGGCCGTGGGCCAGGTCGACACGGATCGGCCCTACCGGCGAGACCCAGCGTACGCCTATGCCGACGCTGGTCTTGAGTTCGTAATTGTTGAGGTCGTTGAAGGCGCTGCCCTGGTCGATGAAGGTCGCCAGGCGCCATTTGTCCCGCAGGGGATACTGGTATTCGACGCCGCCCGCGACGAGATACCGGCCTCCCACATAGTCACCTTCATCGTTTTCCGGCGACAGGGTCTGGTAGTCGTAGCCGCGAACGCTCTGATCGCCGCCGGCGAAGAAGCGCAGCGACGGCGGCACCTTGTTATAGCCGTTGGTGAAGTTGCCACCCAGCTGCAGGCGCCCGAGGAAGCGGTGCCCGTCGCCCACGGTGATCAGCCCACGGGCCAGCGCCGTGGCATGGATCATGTTGGCATCCGAGAACAGTCCTTCCTTCGCCGCCGACACGCCGAATTGCAGGCGGTAGCCGCGATTGGGGTCGATGCGGTTGTCGCTGCGCAACAGGGAGAAATCCACCCCGGGCATCACCAGATTGGAGGTGCCTTCGTCATTACCCAGCCGATAGCTTTCGTTGCGCCATTTGAGCGAGAGTACCCGCTCCCAGCCGTTGGGAAACTTGCGATGCCACTCGGGACCCACGGTCAGCAACTGGCTGAGGGAGTCGTCGTTGGCGATCTGCTCGTACTGGTAGCCGCCAGCGAAGCGGAACTTGTCATTGATCGGGTCCTGCCCGGGAATGTCGTACCAGGTGGCAATGCTCTGGCGGGGCGCCGACAACTCCGCTTCCGCACCCAGGCTGTGGCCCTGGGGATTGAGCCAGTGGTTTTCCCAGGTGAATCTCAGCCTTGGTCCGACATCGGTGGAATAGCCGGGGCCGAAGCCGAAGGTCCGTGGCTTGCGGGTCCGTAGCGTGACCGTCACCGGCACCTCGGCGGCGCCTTCCTGCTTGGGATAGGTGTCGAGCCGTGCGCCATCGAAGAAGCCGCTGGCCAGCAGATTGCTCTGGAAATCGGCGATCAGCTCGGAATCGTAGGGCGTGCCCTGGGCAAACGGCACCATGCGCTGGAGCAGATCGGGATCGAAGGGCGCATCCCCTTCGAAGGACACCTTGCCGAGGACAAAGCGTGGCCCGCTGGCGAATACCAGGGCGATATCGGCAAAGCCGGTGGCGGGATCGATACGCAGCTGATGCTCGGTGAAGGTGCCACGAAAGAAGCCATAACGCTGCGCCTGATTCTGGATCAGGCTCTTGGCGTCTTCGTAGAGGCCCTGGTTCAGCGGCTGGCCCGCCTTGAGTCCGGCCGGTATCGGCTGGCGAAAGGCGCGCAACTCGCGCGCCGGGCCTTCGATGCGGATATCGACGTTGCGCAGCCTGACCGGCTCGCCCGGCCGTACCTCGACCACTAGCCGTGGCGTCTCCCCCGGCTCGACCCGGGTCTCGATCTGCGCGTGGTAGTAGCCAAGGGCCTGGGCTGCCTGTTCGGCCTGCCGTTCCGTCGCCGGACGCAGGCGCTGCAGCCCGGCTGCATCCCGTCCCTCGACCGAGCCGATATAGGCCTGAATGTTGTCTCGCAACGCGTTATTGGCGGGCTGGACGCGAACGCTGACTTCGGCCGGTGCCGCCCAGGCCACCCCGTGCAGACAACAAATTCCAATCAGGGCGCGACGTAGAGCGTTCGGCTTATTCATACAGGGATGCTAACGGGCGTTGCGCTGTGAGACAAACGGGAGTGGCCAGGGTTCGCCAGGTGGCGGTTTCGGCGAGAGGCTTTCTGCTAGGCTAGGGCCATCCATATTTCGGGAGGGCGACATGAAGGTAGTTTGCTTCAATATCAACGGCTTGCGCGCAAGACCTCATCAACTTTCTGCCATCATAGAACGCTATGATCCGGATGTGATCGGCCTTCAGGAAACCAAGGTCGCGGATGACCAGTTTCCCCTGGCAGAGGTGGAGGCCCTGGGTTATCACGTGCACTACCACGGCCAGAAGAGTCACTACGGCGTGGCCTTGTTGTCACGCCTGGCACCCCTGGAGTTGCACAAGGGCTTTCCGGACGACGGTGAAGAATCCCAGAAGAGATTCATCTATGGCGTCTTCGCGGATCGCCAGGGTCAGCCACTGGTGATCATGAACGGCTATTTTCCTCAGGGCGAGAATATAGCCCACCCGACAAAATTTCCTGGTAAGAGGAAGTTCTACGCGGATCTTCAGAATCTACTTGAAGAGCGTTTTTCTCCGGACACGCCCTTGCTGCTCATGGGCGACTTCAATATCTCGGCCCAGGATCGCGACATCGGCATCGGCGCCGCGAATGCCAAGCGCTGGCTGCGTACCGGCGCCTGCAGCTTCCAGCCGGAAGAGCGCGAATGGATGCAGCGCCTGCTCGGCTGGGGCCTGATCGACAGCTACCGCCAGCTGCACCCTGAGGTCGACGACCGCTTCAGCTGGTTCCCCTATCGCAGTCGCGGCTTCGAAGACGAACCCAAGCGCGGCCTGCGCATCGACACCATCCTGGCCTCGCGGATCCTGCAGGAGCGTATCGTCTCCGCCGGCGTCGACTACGACATCCGCGGCATGGAGAAACCCTCCGACCACGCGCCGATCTGGCTGGAATTGACGTGAGGTCCTGTCATATCGGCGTCATGCGACGCTCCTAAGGTGTCGGCCTCGCCTTAGGCTCGAGGCCGACCCATGAACTGCTCTGCTTCGGTATTCCGTCGCGCCTTGCTGCGGCGAGCGATGCTCGCGACTTTGCTTCCGCTGCTGTCTTCCCCCCTGCTGGCCAGCGACAGCCCAACCACCCTCCTGCGTCTGCAGGGCTCCAATACCATCAACGCCCGCCTGGGTCCGCGCCTGGTCGCGGCCCTGCTCGCCGAGCGCGGCTACCGCGATCCCCAGGTAGTGCCCACCGCGGTGATGGATGAATGGCAGCTGGTGGCGCGCGCCCCGAACGGCGCTAGCGTGGCCGTGCAGATCGCGGCCCATGGTTCTAGTACCGGCTTCACCGCCCTGGCCGCGGGCACAACCGATCTCGCTGCCGCCTCGCGCCCGGTCACCGATAGCGAGGCGAACACCCTGGCCGGTCTGGGTGACCTGCGCAGCAAGGAGGGGGAGTACGTCATCGGCCTGGACGGCCTGGCGATCATCGTGCATCCCGGCAATCCGCTGCGGGAACTCGATCTGCAGCAGCTGGCGCAGATCTTCTCCGGCGCCATCGACGACTGGCAGCAACTGGGCGGCAAGCCCGGCCCGATCCGGCTCTATGCGCGGGATGATCGCTCGGGCACCTACGACACCTTTCGCGAGCTGGTGTTGACTCCCGCCGGCAAACGCCTGAGCGCCGCCGCCAGGCGCTTCGAATCCAACGAAGAATTGGCCCAGCGGGTGGCCGAGGATCCTGCCGGCATAGGCTTCACCAGCCTGGCGGCGGCTGCCGGGTCGCCAAAGCTCGCCCTGCGCGACGGTGAAGGCCGCGCCATAGCGCCGAGCGAAGCCAGCATCGCCACCGAGGACTATCCGCTTGCCCGCCGGCTCTTCCTCTATGCGCCGCCGGCTCATCGTTCGGACTGGGCGCAGCGCCTGCTGGAATTCAGCCAGACCCCGGCGGGTCAGGCGGTGGTGCAACAAAGCGGCTTCGTCGCCCAGCGCATCGAGCCTCTGACCATGGACGACACCCGCGGCATGCCAACGGCTTACGGCGAACTGGCGCGCCGGGCGCAGCGCCTCACCGTCAACTTCCGTTTCACCGCCGGCAGTGCGCGCCTGGACAACAAGGCGCTGCGTGATGTCGAGCGGCTGGCCGCCTTCATGCGCCAGCCGGAAAATACCGGTCGGCAGCTGATTCTGGTGGGCTTCAACGATGCCACCGAAGATCCGGCACGCGCAGCCCTGCTGGCGCGCCTGCGGGCCACCGCGGTCGCCACGGCATTGCGTCACCAGCAGGCCTTTGCCGGCGAAGTGCTTTCTCTCGGCGACCAGCTACCCGTTGCGGGACTGTCGCCCAACGGCCGAGTGAAGAACCGGCGTGTCGAGGCCTGGATTCAATAGTGGGCAGGGCGTCATGCCAGCAACGGGAAGAGGTGCAGCACACCCATATGGCGCCAGCCGCCAGTGCAGGCACAGAGGCCGCCAGGCAACTCATACGCCTAAAAAACTTAAAGTAACATATTAAAAGCAGATTCTACTTAAGGTTATAAAGTCAACATAACTTATTGATTTATATGAAAAATATAAAATAATCCTGATACCACATCGAAGGACTACCGGGAGGCAGGCGCGACCTTTTCCAGCCCCTGTACAGGTGCGCCTGGCTTGATCCCATGCCCTGAAAACCAGCCGGCCTGGGTTTCCAGCGCGTAGCGCGCCGGGGCCTTTGAGCAATGATGGGTATCGGTGAGTGGCTGCATCTCGACGGTATTGAGGATCCTGCCACTCTTGTCGATGAAGGCGGCGGCCAGTGCGCTGGGGGTATCGCGCATCCACAGGCAACGTTCGTCATCCCCGGCGAAGACGAACAGCATCCCTTCGCGGGCGTCCAGTGGCGGTCGCCCCATGAGTCCCTGAGCCCGCTGCGCAGGTGTGGTCGCCACCTCTACGGCCAGGCGCTGCTCACCGATCCGCACGTCGATCCGTTCCGCTGCCCAGCAGGGCATGGCGACCAACAGCAGGAAACCGACCCAAGTAGGATCTGGCGCTCGTTTCGCTTCCTCGCGCGCATGGACAAAAAATGTCATCGCATGTGACCTTTACCGGACGAAAGCAATCTATCCCACATTGTCAGACAACCTCTCGAGTCCGATGTCGACCGCCAGCCTACCGCCCGTACCCTCACCCGCTCTGGCCACCCGCATTACCCTGGGCACGGTGCTCTTTACCTTTATCGCCTACCTTACCATCGGCATCCCCCTGGCCGTGCTGCCGGGCTACGTGCATGACCAGCTGGGCTTCAACTCCATCATCGCCGGCCTGGTGATCAGCAGTCAGTACCTGGCGACGCTGTTTTCGCGCTCCCACGCCGGACGCATCATCGATACCGTGGGCGCCAAGCAGTCGGTGCTCTACGGCATGCTCGGCTGCGGCCTCAGTGGCGTGCTGATGCTGGCCTCGGTGCTTCTGCAAGCCTGGCCCTGGGTCAGCCTCACCGCCCTGCTGCTCGGCCGACTGGTGCTGGGTTGCGCCGAAAGCCTGTCAGGCACCGGTGCCATCTCATGGGCGATCGGCCGGGTCGGCCCGACCAATACCGCCAAGGTGATTTCCTGGAATGGCGTCGCCAGCTACGGCGCCCTGGCCATAGGCGCGCCGCTGGGCGTGGCCCTGGTGGATACCCTGGGGCTGTGGATCATGGGCGTCAGCATCATCGGGCTGGCTGCCATGGGTTATCGCATCGCCAAACCCCGTCCGCCGATCGTTCCGGTGCGCGGCGAACGCCTGCCCTTCACCACCGTGCTGGGTCGGGTCCTGCCCTTCGGCCTTGGCCTGGCGCTGGGCGGCATCGGCTTCGGTACCCTGGCGACCTTCATCACCCTCTATTACGCCAGTCAGGGCTGGAGCGGCGCGGCCCTGTGCCTGACCGTGTTCGGTTGCTTCTTCATCGGTGTGCGCCTGGTCTGTGCCAACGCCATCAACCGCCACGGCGGCTTTCGCGTCGCCATCGTCAGCCTGGCGGTGGAAGCGGTCGGTCTGGCCGTCCTCTGGCTAGCCCCCAGCGTGACCACCGCCCTGGTGGGCGCCGCCCTCACCGGGATCGGTTTCTCGCTGGTGTTCCCGGCGCTCGCCGTGGAAGCGGTGCAGCGGGTTCCGTCTTCCAACCGGGGCGCCGCCCTGGCCGGCTATTCGGTATTCATCGACCTTTCGCTGGCAGTGACCGGCCCCCTGATCGGCGCCGTGGCCACCCACTTCGGCTATGCCGCCAGCTTTCTCTGCGCCGCCCTGGCCGCGCTCGCCGGCCTGGCCCTCAGCGTCCGCCTCCTCTGCCGATTCGACGAGTCCTCTCGAGAACAGCCATGACCACGACCGCCCCTCCCGCTACCTCGCTCGCCATCACGCTGCGCATCGTCTCGATCGTCGTCTTCAGCTTCCTGCTGTTCCTGGCGATCGGCCTGCCGCTGGCGATCCTGCCGGGCTACGTGCATGACGATCTCGGCTACGGCTCGGTGATCGCGGGCCTGGCGATCAGTATCCAGTACCTCGCCACGCTGTTCACCCGCCCCCTGGCCGGCAAGCTGGCCGACAGCATCGGCGCCAAGCGCGGGGTGATCTACGGCCTGTTCGGCTGCGTCGCCTGTGGCGTGCTGACCCTGCTGGCCACTTCGCTGCAGAGCGTGCCTGGCCTCAGCCTGGGCCTGCTGATCGTCGGCCGGGTCATCCTCGGCATGTCACAGGCCCTGATCGGCACCGGCTGCCTGAGCTGGGGCATGGGCAGCGTCGGCATGCAGCATGTGAGCAAGGTGATCTCCTGGAATGGCATCGCCGCCTACGGCGCCCTCGCGATCGGCGCGCCGCTGGGCGTGGCCATGGTCGCCGGCCTGGGCCTGTGGAGCCTGGGCGTGGCCATCGCGCTGCTGGGCGCCCTGGGCCTGGCACTGGCCTGGAACAAGGAACCGGCGCCAGTGATTCCCGGTGAGCGACTGCCCTTTCACAAGGTGTTCTGGCGGATCAGTCCTTTCGGTCTCTGCCTGCTGCTGAGCTCCGTCGGTTTCGGCGCCATCGCCACCTTCGTCACGCTCTACTATGCGAGCAATGGCTGGCCCAACGCCGCCTTCTGCCTCACTGCCTTCGGCGCAGCCTTCATCTGTGCGCGGCTGCTGTTCGCCGGCACCATCAACAAGCTGGGTGGCTTTCGGGTCGCCCTGGCCTGTTTCACCGTCGAGACCCTGGGTCTGCTGCTGCTCTGGCTGGCGGTCACCCCGCAAATGGCGCTGATCGGCGCGGCCATGGCCGGCTTCGGGTTGTCACTGGTCTATCCGGCCCTGGGCGTGGAGGCCATCGTCAAGGTACCGCCCACCAATCGCAGTGCCGCGCTGGGCGCCTACTCGCTGTGCCTGGACCTGGCGCTCGGTATCACCGGGCCGCTGGCGGGGGCCATCGCCAATGGCTTCGGCTTCAGTGCCATCTTCCTGTTCGCCGGCCTCATGGCCCTGGCCGGCCTGGGCCTCAGCGCCCTGCTCTACCGCCGCGCACTGCGTGAGCGGCCGGACCTGGCGCCAGCCTGACCGGCTGGCAACGCCAGCGCCAGGCACCGGCTAATCACTCAGCTGATGTCGCCAGTCGGCTCCCTGCAGCGCCTACAGCGGACCGGGATCCGGGATCGGTGCTGGCGGCTTGGCGGGTTCGGTCAGGTTCTCGACCACTTCGTCTGGGATCTCGGTATCGATTTCCTCGTCGGCCATGTCGGAATCGTTGAGCGGTGCCTGATCGCCACCCAGCCAGAGGGCCAGCGGCGAGGTTGTGTCGGGCGCGGGAGAGAGAGAAAGGATCATGCCGTGGCTCCTGTGCCGGTAGGTCTCAGAGATTAGTAGGTCGGCAGCGCCAGATGTTTCATCCAGGTCCCTACCGCACGTCGCCGGATGGCAGGCAACTGACTGGTGCACGCCAGAGCGGCCGGTGCCGTTCTAGGGCAGGCTTCGCCAAGCTTGGCAGCAGGTGCGGCCGCGGATCCTGGCGATTGGCCAGGCGCAAGGCCCAGGCCTGACTAGACTGAAGAGATTCTCCACTCAGGAAAGGTCGCCCATGGATACCAACGCCCGCCCCCCTCACACCTCGAATCTGCTCGCGGTCGTTTCGGAAGACGAGTTGCTGCTGCAAGCGCTGGTCCGTGAGGTCCTGAAACAGGAAGGCTTCCATGTGGAGACCTTTGGCACTGCCGATGCCGCCCTGCAGTTTCTCGAACTGCACTGGCAACAGGTCAACGTGGTGGTGTCCAACGTGCGGATGCCAGGCGTGATCGATGGCATCCAGCTGGCGAAGATCGTCAATGAACGCTGGCCCGGGGTGCCTTTCGTGCTGATGTCCGGTTATGCCGGGTTGAGAAGTGACATTCCCGCCGGTGTGCCCTTCCTCCATAAACCCTGGACCCTGGATCAATTGACCGAGGCCGTCTGGCAGGTGGTACCGCTACCATCGCCTTGAAGACCGTAGACAGGATCTGCAGCTGTCTGCTGGGCAGACGCAGAATTCAGCGGGCGACGGTAGCCCAGATAGACCCCGGTAGACGCGAGCCGTCCAGAGCTGCTGCTGAAGAGGATAGCCAAGGCGACATTATCAATACGACCGACAACCCTTGCTGTCGCCAGGGACGGATGAAAGACCTGCCGGCCATGACGAGTATGCGCACACGGCGATATCGATAAGAAGCGATTGGAAGGTAATGGTCAATTAGCAATTCGCCGCTTGGCCAGGATTACGGAGCCTTACCGCCAATGAGCACCGTATCGGCTTGCAACGGTAAATGGGAGCCTTTAAGGCGAAGTTCGTTGACGGCGTACAGCACCATGATATTAAGTGCTTCGACATTCAACACCGTGCGTTTGACAATCAGGCGAGATACCTTTGCTGGCACCCTAGGATCCAGGAGCGTCAGCAAAACATCTTCACCCCGGTATTCGATGAAATGCTTCACCGGTGGATCCAGCATTTCCAACGCCTTTTTCAGCCTGTTCATGGAGCCCCCGGGGTAAAACTACTGAAACGTTTCATCTTTTTGACATACCGCTTTCCGTGCTGTCCCTGACCATCCATCCGGCGCCTTGGCTTCAGGCTATTTTCTAACCGTCGCGACACTGTTTCTGTAGCCCTATCAACAGGTACCGGAGAACGTCGAATGAACGAACAGGACCGGACACATGGCCTTCTGCTGCTGGAGCGATACGCCGCCGAACAAGATGCAATCAATCAGCTATTGCGGCAAATCTACGAATGCCATGGCACTTCTGACTCAGAAGCGCTCAGGGATATGCTGACGCTGTGCATCGCTGAAATACAGGATCGGCAGACCACCGTTCAAAGTGCGTTCCGCTTTTTACTTGATCTCAAGGAAAAGCCGGGCAAGGAATAACGAAGCGGCGATCAACCCGCATAAGCCGCTCTTCGGTAGTCGCTCATGCGCGGCAATCTCCAGCAAGGAATGTCATTGCCTATTAACCGCTTCGCCTTATATAAAACGGATAGCTTGGTCGGCAGCCTACACTTACAGCATACCGATTGTTTTCGACGTTGCCGATTGCATCACCCAACCCAACCTTGTTGCTCTACGATTTTTGGAGAAGGGTTAGCCCTATATGGCTGATGGAAAGGGACATCATGATGAATGTGGAGAATAGCCAGGCCACCCTGACATAAACCTAAAGAACATAGGCTTTTATGCCTGGAGGCCATGCCTCAGCGAGGCGCTCGTTTGAACCGAGAAGAACACGTCGAGGCAAGCCTATAGAGTCAGCCTGGCAATTACCTATCAGCGCCTATCGCGATCCGCCGCCCTCGTTAGCGGCGCTCCCTTACCCACCGCCGTTCGTGAAAGAGC